>JAJZIH010000023.1 GCA_021810635.1 Pseudomonadota bacterium
CGGCGGACCGCCTTCAGAAGGCCCGCCACAAGCTGTTCCACACCATTCGTGAACAGGATCTCAAATCCGGCTGAGAATGATCCCTGACACTCACTCTTCAGACTCATTTAAGGATTGGAAAATACTGTGACTCCGCCCCGCCGTCCTCACTCGAAAGCGCCCAAGAAGGCTTTCCAGACCCCCAGGATCCGCTCCCGGGCCCCCTGCCACACGACGGGGTCACGTTCCTTCGGACAGCGCTCATCGAGATAGACCCGTTCCGCCATCTCGATCTGGAGCGCCTGGACGACCGGCGGACGGCCATAATGGTCGGTAATGTAACCGCCCTTGTAGGGACGATTCACGGCGACCGTGAAACCCCCGGTCTCGTAGGCCTGACGGACGGCGTCGCGCACCCACGGTTCCGCGCTCCGCCCCTCACGGTCCCCCAGAAAAACATCCTGCTCGAGGCGCGGGGAAATCAGGTTGGGCTGCGAACTTACGCTATGCAGGTCCAGAAGGGCCACCTTCCCGAAGCGCCGCCGCCACTCCCCGAGCAGGGCCTCCAGACGGTCGTGGTAGGGTTGCCAGACCCGGGTCTGGGCCTCTGCGATCCATTCCGCATCCGGCACCTCGGTCCAGACCGGATCTCCATCGAACGTCCGGGTCGGGATCATGCCCGTCTCGAACCGTCCGGGGTAGAGGGCCCCTCCGTCCGGCGGCCGGTTGCAGTCGGCCACGAACCGGCTTTGGGTGGCAATCAGCGTGACAATGCCCAGGTCCGGCAAAAAATCATAGAGCTGGTCGAGATGCCAGTCGGTCATCGGCAGCCCGGAGATGGCCTCCGAGGCGAAGCGGGCGGCAATGGCCGCGGGGACCGCAACCCCGGCATGGGGGATCGAGGCCACAACCGGCCGAACGGGTTCCCGGGCCGGGCGAAGCCGCCAGGGTTCCCCGGCAAACCTGAACTTCGGGTCACCCATGGGCCACCGCCTCGCGCAGGGCCCGGATCCAGTCACCCGCCTCCCCCCGCAACATCCCGTACCGCCCGGACTCGATCGGCCACCGCGGTTCCCCGCCGATGTAGACCCGCCGGATGCTTTCCCGGGAGCCGCCCAGCAAAAAGGCGTCGAACCCGACTTCCGGATCGCCCCCATCGAAAAGGGACGGATCCTCGAGAACCACGAGGTCGGCGAAGGCACCCGGTTCGATCCGGCCGACCGGGAACCCGACGGCCCGGGCCCCGCCGCGGGCCGCCTCCGGCCACAGCCGGGTGGCCAGACCGCCGGGTCCGGCCAGGTTGCTGCGCCGCCGGGAACGGAGCCGTTGCCCGTATTCCAGAAGGCGGAGCTCCTCCAGTGCGTCGATACGGACATTGGCGTCCGAACCGATTCCCCAGCTGCCGCCCCGCGTCAGATACTCGCCCACCGGGAAAAGGCCGTCGCCGAGGTAGGCCTCGGTGATCGGGCAGAGAACCAGATTCGCGCCCCGCTCGATGAGGAGGCTGCGTTCACTCGCATCGGCATGGGTCGCATGGACCGCCTGGAGGCCCTCCCCCACGAGGCCGAGGCGGTCCAGATGGGCAATGGGGCCCACGCCATAGGCGGCCTGCGACTGGGCGACCTCGCTTTCCTGTTCGGCCACGTGGATGTGGAACAGACCGGATGCCAACTCGTCGGCGAGTGCGCCCAGAGCCGCGAGGGAAGCAGGCGAAACGGCCCGGATCGAATGGGCGGCGATGGCGATCGGGTGGATGGCAAGGGCCCGGGCGTAGTCCGCAAAGGCCGCCAGGGACGCGTGGGCGAACCGGTCGCGTTGCACCGGCTCCAGGGGACGGTCGATGCCGCCCCGCTCGTAATAGGCCAGAACCAGCCGCTGGCGGATCCCGGAGGTCCGGGCCGCCCGGATGACGGCTTCGGCCATGGCGGTTCCGGGGGCGCCCCCCACTTCATGGTGGAGGTAGAAAAACTCGGCGACGGATGTATATCCGGCCGCCAGCATCTCGGAATACGCGAGCGTCGCGAGCGACTCCAGCGCTTGGGGCCCGATGCGCTGTGCCACCCGGTACATGAGGGCGCGCCAGCTCCAGAAGTCATCCCCACCGTGGGTCTTCTCCCCCAGCCCGACCAAGGCCCGCTGGAAGGCGTGGCTATGACCATTGGGCATGCCGGGCAGGGCGACCCTCCCGTCCCAAGGACCGGAAGAGGCGGCCAGATCCGTAATACGGCCCTCGGGATCGATGCCCAGGGATTGATCCCGAAGCCAGCCCCCGGATGTGAGAACATAGCGGAACGCGAGCCGCCTGGACGATTTCCGCTCATCCATGTTTGATCTCGTCATCGACAACATCCGGATCTATTCCTGCGAACGGGACCTCTCCTGCCGCCCCGAAACAGCCCTGGGGGTCAAAGACGGCCGGATTGCCGCCCTCGACCCTCCTCCGCAGGCGTCCCGGCGGCGGCATCTCGACGGGCGCGGCCGCCTGCTCCTCCCGGGTTTCGTGGATTGCCACACGCACGCCGTCTACGCCGGGGACCGGCTCGATGAATACCTGGCCCGGCTTTCCGGTCAACGCTACGAAGCGCAACAGCAGGGCGGGGGAGGGATTTTCCACACGGTTCAGGCCACCCGCCGGGCTTCGCTTGAAGAACTGGTCGATCTCGGTGTCCAGCATGCGGCTCCGCTCATTGCCGAAGGGGTCACGACGCTTGAAGTCAAAAGCGGCTACGGGCTCGAACGCGGAACCGAAATGCGCCTGCTTGAGGCGGCCCGCGCACTCGGCCCCATTCTCAGGACCCGTATTGTACCGACCTTCCTGGGTGCCCATGTCTCCCCGCCCGGCGAGGACCGGTCGGCCTATCTCTCCCGGGTGACCGACGACATGCTGCCGGCCTGCATCGAAGCCGGATTGACCCGCGCCGTCGACATTTACGTCGATACCATTGCCTTCGGCCCGGAGCATCTGGACCGCCTGTTCGAAAAGGCCACCGCCTGTTCCTGCTTGCTGCATGCCCATACCGATCAGCTGACCCGCCTCGGCGCGACCGCCCGGGCGGCGGAGTGGGGTGCCGTCTCCTGCGACCACCTGGACGAAAGCGGACCCGACGAGGTGGCGGCACTGGCCAAAAGCGGCACCGTGGCCGTTCTCCTGCCGACCGCTTCCCTGTTTTTGGGGCGGACCCGCAAGCCTCCGGTAGAGGCGCTTCGAAAGGCCGCAGTTCCGATCGCGATCGCCTCCGACCTCAATCCGGGAACCGCGCCGGATCCAAGCCTGCTCCGAGCTGCCCAGGAGGCGGTCCGGCACTTCTTGCTCACCCCGGCCGAAGCCCTGCTCGGAATTACCAAAAACGCGGCCCGAGCGCTCGACCCCACGCCCGATTTCGGAACCCTCACGGTCGGCCAGAGCGCGGACTTCAACCTGTGGGACCTGCCCCGGCCGGAATCCCTGCTCTATGCCCCGTCCGGGTCCCGTCCGTCGATGAGTTTCTATCGGGGGGAGCCACGATGAAAACCGGAGTCCTCGAGGGTGGACACCTCTGCCTCGCCACCCTGCGCACGTGGGAGGCCGAGCGGCCGGAACTCACACTGGCCGATGCCGCCCGCCGACGCATGGAGGCGAGCGCAGAGACCGTCCGTCGGCTGGCCCGGTCGGGGCGGCCCTACTACGGTCTCAATACGGGGTTCGGTGCGCTGGCCAACCGGCAGATCGGCAACCGTGGGATCGAACTGCAGTACAACCTCGCCCGCAGCCACAGCACGGGGGCCGGGCCTGCGCTCGCTCCGGAGCTGGTGCGCCGCATCCTCCTCCTCAAGGCCAACAGCCTGGCGCTCGGCTTGTCCGGTGTCCGCAGCCTCGTGGTCGACCACCTGCTGGCCTTCTGGAACCACGACGTGCTGCCGGAGATTCCCGAACGGGGTTCGGTCGGCGCCTCGGGCGATCTCGCTCCCCTGGCCCATCTGGCCCTCGCCCTGATCGGCGAAGGAGAGGCCACCCAGAAGGGGCGACGGCTCGAGGGTCCGGAGGTCAACCGGGCCGCCGGTCTCAGTCCCCTCACGCTCGAGGCCAAGGAAGCGCTCGCGCTCCTGAACGGCACCCAGCTGTCCACGGCCTTGGCCATCGAAGGCTGCTTTCAGGGCGAGACCCTCCTCGCCGGAGCGATTGCCATCGGCGCTCTCAGCACCGAAGCCCTCTGCGGGAGTCACGCTCCGTTCGACCGACGCATTCACGAGGCACGCGGACAGCTCGGCCAGATCCGCGTAGCGCGGCGTCTGGAGGCGCTCCTGACCGAGTCGTCGATCCACGAAAGCCACCGGGACTGCAACCGGGTCCAGGATCCCTACTCCGTCCGCTGCCTACCCCAGGTGCTCGGGATGGCGGACGAGGCCCTGGAACAGGCGCGGGGCATTCTCACCCGGGAAATGAACGGCGCGACCGACAACCCCCTGGTCTTCGGCGAAACGATCCTCTCGGGCGGGAACTTCCACGCCGAACCGGTGGCTGCCCAGTCCGATTTCATGGCCATCGCGCTCGCGGAAATCGGCGCCCTGAGCGAACGGCGCATCGACCTCTTCATGCGCCAGATCAACCCGCGACTGCCGCCGTTTCTGGCGCGGGAGGCGGGAGTCGAATCGGGGTTCATGATCGCGCACGTGAGCGCGGCCGCCCTGGCCTCGGAAAACAAGACACTGGCCCATCCCGCCGTGATCGACTCGCTTCCGACCTCCGCCGGCCAGGAAGACCACGTGAGCATGGCGCCCTGGGCCGGCTACAAACTGCTCATGATCGCCCGGAACGTAAACACCATCCTCGGCATCGAGTGGCTCACCGCTGCCGCGGCCCTGGATTATCTGCGCCCGCTCACCACCACCCCCCCTCTCGAGTCGCTCTACCGCAAAGCCCGTGAACGGGTCCCCGCCCAGACCGGCGACCGGCGTCTCGACCGCGACATCCGGGCACTCGCCGAACTCGCCGCTGATCCCGCGACCTGGGCCGACCTCTGGCCCGTGGCCGAAGCCGGTGACCCCCGCGGAGATTCGTCATGAACCGGCCCTTCGAGGCAACTCTTGAAGAGCGGGCGCGGCGGGGCGATCCCGAGGCGATGCTGGCGCTCGGCCAGACGCTTTTGGCCCACAGCCGGCACGGTGAGCGTGCGGAGACGGAAGGGCTCCAGTGGCTCGAGGAGGCCTCCCGCCTGGGGCATCCCATGGCCCAGCTCGCCCTGGGCGATTTCCACAGCCAGCGGATCCTCGGCGTGGAATCCCTCAGTCAGGCTGCGGCCGCCTACCGGCTGGCCGCCCAAGCGGATGTCCCGGCGGCGCTCGACCGACTGGGCGATCTCTCCCTCCTCGGCTGGGGGTGCCCCCAGGATCCGGCACGCGCGCTCGCCCTTTACGAGAAAACCGCAGGGCTCGGCTATCCCGTGGGATTCGGGCACCTGGCCTTCTGCCTCGACCATGGGATCGGCATCGCCCCCGATCCCTGCCAAGCCCGCCTTGCCCGTCTCTGGCAGGCCGCCCTGGCCTACCCCAGAGGCTACTTCAGCGCGGCCTTCGACCTCATGCACAACCCGCCCCAAGACCGGGCGGCGGCCCGGGCACTCGCCACCCAGGCGGCCGCGTTGGGCTATCCCCTGGCCGGAGACCTTTTCGAACGATGCGGACGGGATTTGACGCCGAAGGAGCAGGAGGCTGCCCACGTGCTCGCCGACTCGCTGGCGCGCCACCGGGCCGGCTTTGAAGCCGCCGTGGGAGCACTCGAAGCGCGACAGGCGCCCGAACTCGGGCGGAGCGGCTTCCTCAACGCCATGGCCCGCGAACACTGGGAGCGGATGATCCGGCACCCCTCGCTCGCACTGGATCCCCTCCTCTCCCTGGCGCCACTCTCGGATGCGCAACGGACCCTGCCCCGCTCGGCCCGCCCCCCTGCCCCCGCAGTCGACCGTTCGCTCGCACCTCATGTCCGCGAATATCCCAACTTCCTCGATCTCGAGACCCTGGCCCACGTCATGGAACTCGTCTGGCATGAACTCGGCCCCGCCAGCCGGAAAGTCGCCGATACCCTGTCCGGGGAAACCGACGCCTTCAACGGGGAAGTGGCGATGCTCCGTCTCCCCCAAGCCGACGTGGTTGTCCACTGGATCGCGGCCCGCATCGCCGCCGCACTCGACGTTCCTCCGGAGCGGATCGAACCCTTTTCAGTGCTTCGCTACCGGACGGGGCACCGCTACGCCGAACACGTCGACTACTTCAATGCCGCCCGCCTTGCCGAATACGCCCGTTCCGGAGATCCCGGCGGGCAGCGCGTGGGTACCTTTCTGATCTACCTGCGCGCACCCGAAGCCGGCGGGGAGACCCACTATCCCGAAACCGGCCTCAGGATCCGGGGCCGGCCGGGGCTTGCCGTCTGGCACAGCAACGTGGGGGCCGACGGCGGGCCCGATCCCCGGACCCGCCACGAAGGCCGTCCGATCGAACAGGGCGAGAAGTGGCTGCTCAGAACCGCCATCCGGGCCCGGCCCCTCTATGGTGCCGGTGCCGGTGCGGATTCGAGGTGACGGAATAGGCGCCAGTACCCCACCACATAGGCCAACTGCAGGATGAAGGCCAGATAGAACGGCAGGACGAGATCGCCTTGGTCGATCAGGGCGCCCGACAGCACCGGGCCGATGGCCTGGGGAAACTGGAAGGAGGTGGCGTTGAGGCTGGTCGCCCACCCCCGCCGCTCATCGCCCACGAGCGACATGACCACCGCCTGACGGGCTCCGACGGATCCCCGGTTCAGCGCCGAGCGGATGAAGTAGACGAGTGCGGCCAGAGCGTAGGTGGGCATGATCGGCAGGATGGCGAGCAGGATGAGTCCCAGACTCCTCATGCCGACCACCGAACGAACGAGTCCGAGCCGTTCCGTGAGCCGTCCGGCGACCAGCGAAGACACACCGGTGATGGCAAAGGCCAGTGCCATTACCGGTGCGATCACCGCGGGGCCCACCCCAAAGCGGACCGCAAACCAGTAGGACATGAGGGGCCCGATCAGCCCCACGGCAAACCCGTTGATGGAGTTGAGCAGCACGAGCCGGGTGAGGGACCGGTTCTCGTTCCGCCTCTGCGCTCGGATGTGGTGGGTGGGACTTGGAGGGGGCGCCGGCGGGCGGACCTCGCGGAGGAAGGACAGCACGGCGAGATTGAACAGGCTGGCCACGACCGGCAGGAAAAAGAGCAGGCGGTAGCCCATGAGCCCGAGGCCCGCCACGCTCGGGAAAACCGCCAACAGCGCTCCTGCGCCCATGCCGAAGAAGCCCGTCGCGGTATTGAGGCTGAAAATGCGGCCCCGCCGCTCGGGTGGGATGAGATGGGCCAGCCACGCCTGCTCCGCCGAGGCAAAAGGACCGGCCGAGCCGTTGGCGCCGCGGCCAAACCCGGCCAAGACGATGGGAACCGCGAGCAGCCAGGGAGTTTGCGCCAGAAAAGCCGTCACGGCGGCGGCAAGTGTCAGGCACTCGTTGGCGACGATGAACGGCTTGCGCGTCAGGCGGTCGCTCGAAAACCCGACGGCCAGGGAGAGCGCGCCGGTGAAGAGTCCGCCGCCCGTGAGAACCAGCCCGATCTCGGTACCGGACCATCCCAGCCGCGCGAGATAGAGCGCGAGGTCGACGAAGAACGCCCCCTGGCCCAGGCTGCGGGCGCCGCGCAGGGTTATCAGGGCCCGGGCCGTGCCGGGCAGACGCTTCTCGGAACCCGGATCCGAGCGGGGGGGGGCCGGCCTCATCCCGGGCGGCGCGGGGAGCGGGCGCCGTCAATCATCGGCAGGTCCACACCCCGTTCGCGGGCCACTTCGATGGCCCGCGGGTAACCGGCATCCGCATGCCGCATGACGCCGGTTCCGGGATCATTGGTCAGGGCCAGACGAAGAGCACGGGCCGCACGCGGGGAGCCGTCACAGACCACGACCAGCCCGGCATGCAGAGCATAACCCATACCCACTCCGCCGCCGTGATGGAAACTGACCCACGAGGCCCCGGACGCCGTATTGAGGAGCGCATTCAAGATGGGCCAGTCGGCCACGGCATCGGACCCATCCCGCATGCCTTCCGTCTCCCGGTACGGCGAGGCCACGGAACCGGCATCCAGATGATCGCGGCCGATGGCAATCGGGGCCTGGAGTTCGCCTCGAGCCACCATTTCATTGAAAGCGAGACCCAACCGGTCGCGTTCCCGGTAGCCCAGCCAGAGAATCCGGGCCGGCAGGCCCTGGAACCGGATGTGGGCCTGGGCCATGTCGAGCCAGCGGTTGAGCTTCAGGTTGTCCGGGAACAGTTCGCGCGCCTTGGCATCGGTCCGGGCAATGTCTTGGGGATCCCCGGACAGGGCGACCCATCGGAAGGGGCCCAGGCCTTCGCAGAAAAGCGGACGGATATAGAGGGGAACGAATCCCTTGAAGTCGAATGCCCGTTCGACACCGGCCTGCCGGGCTTCGGCCCGGATGTTGTTGCCGTAATCGAAGACCGGGATTCCCCGGTCGTGGAATTCGAGCATGGCACGCACCTCGCGGGCGATCGATTCGCGGGCGCGCACTCGGTACTGGTCCGGATCAGCCTGCCTCAGCTCCGCGGCCTGGGCGAGCGAGAGCCCGACCGGGATATATCCGTTCAGGGGGTCGTGGGCCGACGTCTGATCGGTGACGAGATCCGGCCGGACACCGCTTCGGGCAACCGCCTCGAAAACCTCGGCGGCATTGCCGAGGAGGCCCACGGAGACGGGCCGGTGGCGGGCTCGAGCTTCTTCGATGCACCCGAGCGCCTCCTCCAGATTGGCCGCGACCCGGTCCAGGTATCCGCCCGCCAACCGCCGCCGGATGCGGCTTTCATCGACTTCGACCGCGAGACAGGACAGGCCGGCGAAAGCGGCAGCGAGCGGTTGCGCGCCGCCCATCCCGCCGAGACCGGCGGTGAGGAGCCAGCGGCCGGCGGCATCCCCGCCATAATGCCGGGCCACGGCCTGGGCAAAGGTCTCGTAGGTTCCCTGAACGATCCCCTGCGATCCGATGTAGATCCAGGATCCCGCCGTCATCTGGCCGAACATCATGAGTCCCTTCCGGTCGAGCTCCTCGAAGTGTTCCCAAGTCGCCCACCGACCCACGAGATTGGAGTTGGCGATGAGGATCCGGGGCGCGTCGGCCTGCGTTTCGAAGACGCCGACGGGCTTACCGGACTGGATCAGCAGGGTCTCGTCGTTGCCGAGCCGGCGCAGGGTTTCCACGATGGCGTCGAACGACTCCCAATCCCGCGCCGCCCGGCCGATGCCGCCATAGACGATCAGTTCCTCGGGCTTCTCGCCGACGTCCGGGTCGAGATTGTTGTGCAGGAGGCGCAGCGCGGCCTCCTGGACCCATCCGGCGCAACTCCGTTCAGGACCGCGGGGTGCCCGCAGGGTGGTGGATCGGTGTCGGGTGGGCATGGGCAAGGTCTCCGGGAGGTGGATCAAAAACCGCCCCCGCCGTCATTTTACAGCCGCGGGTCCGCGCATCGGTTCACCGCTGGCCCTGTACGAACCGCCGGGCATTGTCGAACAGGACGGCCCAGGGCGAGGGCTCCCCCCATTCCTCGGGATGCCAGGAGAGTTGGACCGTCCGGAACGAGCGTTCGAAATGCGGCATGGCAATCAGCACCCGCCCGTCCCGGTTCGTGAATGCGGTCGCGCCTGCGGGAGAACCGTTCGGATTCGCGGGATAGTCCTCGGTGGGCTCTCCCCGCCCGGACAGGTACTCGAGCGCGATTCCCCCGCGGGCCCTCAGCCGGTCGAGGGTTCCGGGGGCGAACTCGGCCCGCCCCTCGCCGTGCGACACGACGATCGGCCATTCCCCGCCCGCGAGCCCGGCGAGCCAGGGAGACGGACCGGATCCAACCCGAACCATGGTCAGGCGGGCCTCGAATTGTTCGGAGCGGTTCGGCCCGAACTGCGGCCAGTCCTCCGCACCCGGAATGAGATCGCGGAGTCTGGCGAACATCTGGCAGCCATTGCAAACCCCCAGGGCCAAGGTCCCGGGGCGGGCGAAGAAGTCCCGGAACCCTTCACGGAGACGGGGATCGAAGCGGATGGCCTGCGCCCAGCCGGCCCCGGCCCCCAGGACGTCTCCGTAGGAAAACCCCCCGCAGGCGGCCATGACGTCGTAGGATTCGAGTGTCTCATCACCGGAAACAAGGTCGCTCATGTGCACGTCGGACACCCGGAAACCGGCAGCCATGAAGGCGGCCGCCATTTCCATCTGGCCGTTCACCCCCTGCTCGCGGAGGACTGCCACCCGTGGCTGGCCGGAGCGCGAAGGACGGGCCGATGGCCGCGGGGGAGGTGGCGGTGAGGCCCACAGGCGGTAGCGGTCCGGGTCCTCGCGCGCGGCCTCCTCCTGCGCGGCGGATTCCGGGTCGTCACGCAGGCGCTTCATGGCGTAGGTGGTCTCCGACCAGATCCGCCGCAGCTCGGAACGGCTGGCCTCGAACCGGATCCGGGATCCGGCCCGGATGCGGATCCGGTCTTCCGCATGGGCCTCGGCCAGGCGGTGAACCTGACCGCTCAATCCTCCGCCTTCGAAGAGCGCCAAAGTCTCTTCGGCACGGGCAGGATCCACGGCCACGATCGCGCCCGGCGCTTCATCCAGCAGGAAGCGCAGCAGAGCTTCACCCTCGAGCGGGGTCTCGAAGTCGAGCCCGGCGCGGCTCGCGAACGCCATCTCGAGGGCCGCAACCCACGCACCGCCGTCCGAGCGGTCGTGATAGGAACGGATCCAACCCCGCTCCCTGAGGAGGGTCAGGAGACGCCAAAAACGGATCAAGGCCCCCGGATCTTCGAGATCCGGAGCCAAGGCACCGAGCTGGCCCATGACCTGGGCCGCCGTGCTGCCACCCAGCCGGCCCCGGCGCTTCGTGAGCTCCACGAGGATCAGGACGGGTGCACCTTCTTCCAGATCGAAAACCGGGGTGAGCGTGCGGCGGACATCGGTGACCGATCCGAAGGCCGAAACCACCACGGTGACGGGTGAGCGGATCTCGGTTTCCCGACCCTCTTCCCGCAGCCGGACCCGCATCGACAGCGAATCCTTGCCGACGGGAATGGGGATGCCCCAGGCCCGGGCACACGCCGAGAGCGCGTCCACCGCGGCGTAAAGTGCCCCCTCCTCGCCGGCATCACCAGAGGCGGCCATCCAGTTCGCCGACAGCGCCACGCCTTCGGGACCGGTGAGGGAAGCCGCCATGAGGTTGGTCAGGGCTTCGGCCGCGGCCAGGCGGGCGGATGCCGCGGGATCGATGAGAGCCACCGGCGGTCGTTCGCCGAGGGCAAAGGCATCGCCGGCCAGACCGGCGAAATCCCGGGCCACCACCGCGACATCGGCCACCGGAACCTGGTAGGGCCCCACCATCGGATCGCGTAGCGAAAGTCCACCGACCGTCCGGTCAGCGATCGTGACCAGGAAACTCTTGTCGCCCACCGCCGGCGCCTTGAGGACCTCCCGGAGCAGGGATGAAACCGGGAGACTCCAGACCAGTCCGTCCGTCTCCTCCCGCGGGGGGGGCGGGACCTCAATCTTCCTCCGCCGCCGCCGCATCCCGCGGAACAGGAAGGCGAGGTCAAGATCGATGGCGCATTCCGGCGGGTTGCGCCCGCGTACGACGAGTCTGGGCTCGGCGGTCGTTTCTCCGATCCGGGCCCACGGGCAGCGCTCGCGTCCCGCGATCGCAGCGAGGATCGGCAGGGCTCCGGGTACGAGGGCCAGTACATACCGTTCCTGGGACTCGTTGCACCAGAGTTCCATCGGCGACAGGCTGGGATCCCCGCGCGGGATGGCCCCGAGGTCGATCACGGCGCCAACCCGGCCGGACCAGATCAGCTCGGGCACTGCATTGGCCAGTCCGCCGGCACCGACATCGTGGATCGCGACCACTGGGTTATCCGGGCCGAGCGCAACCAGCCGGTCGATGACTTCCTGGGTCCGCCGTTCCATCTCGGGATTGCCCCGTTGCACCGACGCCCAGTCGAGGCCGTCCGCAAGGCCGCCCCCCCGCGAGGACTGGGACCCGCCGCCGAGACCGATCAGGAAGCCCGGTCCTCCCAAAACGATGATCGCGAGTCCCGGACCAACCCGCCGTTTGCGCCAGGCCAAGCCCCGCAACGAACCGATCCCCCCGGCCAGCATGACCGGCTTGAAATAGCCATAAGCCGCCCGGGAGACGGAATCCGGACCCGCTTCGAAGCTCCTGAAATATCCCGCCAGGTTGGGCCGGCCGAATTCGTTGTTGTAGGACGCCGCGCCGATCGGTCCGTCCCGCATGATTTCAAAGGCCGTCGCGAGGCCGGGCACCCGCACCCCATCCTTCCGCTCCCAGGAGCGGGGCAGTCCCGGAAGGTGGAGGTCGGAGACCGTAAAACCGCATAATCCGGCACGGGGTCGCCCCCCCCGACCCGTCGCCGCCTCGTCACGGATCTCGCCCCCGCTGCCGGTGGCTGCACCCGGGAAGGGGGCGATAGCCGTGGGGTGATTGTGGGTCTCGACCTTGATCACGCCATGGACCGGCTCCCGGTGCACCCGGTAGACCCGATCGGCGACGCCGGCTCCGAGCCGGCTGGCCACCCCCCCCCGGATCACGGCCGCATTGTCGCGGTAGGCCAGAAGCACGGGGCCGTGATGACTCCGGTAGGTCTCACGGATGCAGGAGAAGAGTGTCCGTCCCAGCCGCTGCCCGCCGGCTTCGAGCGGCGAGTGGAACAGATGGTGCCGGCAATGCTCCGAATGGATCTGCGCCCACATCATGAGTTCTGCATCGGTGGGGTTCCGGCCGAGGCGTCGGTAGACGGCCAGGAGATGAGTCGCATCGCGGTCAGCGAGACCGAGACCGAATCGGCGGTCGGCCTCCCACAGAGCCTGGCCCCCCCCTTCGAGCAGCGGAACCACTTCCAGGGGGCGCGGGGATGGGGTCTTGAAAACCAGGCGGGCCTCCGCGAGCGTGGGAAGCACGCTCTCGGTCAGGGGATCCGCGATCTGCCCGGCCAGATGCTCCCGCTCCGCTCCGGACAGGGGGTCCTGAGCCTGGTAGACCACGCCCCGCTCGATCCGACCGAAATTTGCAAGCCCGGTGCGTTCGAGGATGTCCGTGGCCTTGGAGGACCAAGGGGACACCGTACCCAGCCGCGGCACGATGATGAGGTCGCGGGGGGGATCCGGGAGAGCCCCCGAAATGTTCCTGGCCCCGCCCAGGAGCGTCATCAGTTGCTCCTCGAAAGCGGCACCGGGGCTGTCCTTCTCGGTCAGGTAGAGAAAGCGGGCATCGGCCAGACGGATTTGATCCGGAACCCATCGCTCCTCGATCTTTCTGAGCCGGAATGGCGAGAGGGCGGGACCGCCCAGATAAGCACGCAACGGACTTCCGAAGGGTTGGCCCAAACGGCTACCGGGAAATTATAGAACGGCGCGGGCAGTCCGAGTTCCGATTGCCGTGAGCCCCTCGGGATGCTCGGAATCGCCTCGCTGTCCCGTACGCCTTCCTTCCCGAAGCACTGGCACCATCAGGGAACGAGGTGAGGGCAGCCGGCGAAACCTGACCCGTGCACGGCCACGCCCCATGGGACCATGGGTTTTGAAACCGCCTGGACCCGGCTCCCACCACGGGTGGGCACATGAATGGACCCAATCCATCATCCTCTCCACCACGGCACCAGAAGATCCCCCCCCGCCTCATCGACGGATCACATGGCGACCACTGGGAAGTGCGGTGCTAAACCTCCTCACCGCTCAAGTCGGGGGGCTCTGGTACTGACGGCAGAGGTCTTTCCGGCTCTCACCACTCTCGCGGAAGCGACGTGGTTACAACATCCGAAATCTTCCCCCTGTGTCTACATCGTTTGAGAAAGGGCCGCTCGGTCTCTGGCCCGAATGCCAAAGCCGGTAGACAACGGCCCGCCCCTCGCGGCTTGTCCGACACCAGACACCACTTTCTCCAGCAGCGGTTCCACAGCGCACCAGTCCTTGTGGGCTCATAGTGCCTCGGATCGATCCTGCAAAGGGGTGAGTAGTTACGTTTTCGCTCTTGTGCGGGCCCCTCAGCACATCATGAGGAAGGAGGATAACGGCATGGATACGATGCGCGGATCATCAGTCGCAACCTCCTCCCCCAGAGTCACGAGTATCCCGAAAGGCGCGTTATAGACTGCGCTCTCGATGAAGGCCCGTAATCCCATCGAATCGCGGTGATCGATACGCCGTCGGTACTTTATCTCGATCGGTATGCGCTGCTCTCCGATGGTTATGACGTAGTCTACCTCGGGTTCCGCTTTCCGCTCCGGAAAATGCGCAACATTGAGATTGACAATCGATCGCAGGAAGTATCCCGCCGCGCTCTCGGCAATGCGTCCGGCCAGATCAGCCAGATGCGGTTTCCGTTCAAGTTCGCTGGGATCGAGGGGAACGACTTCTTGTAGCCACGCGGCGCGCAGCGCATGGTCGCATAGGCAGAGCTTTGGTGCCCCGCGCCGACGCTTAAGCCGCAGCTCCATCGGTTCGATCAGGCGTAGCAACAAGGTGCCATCCAGAAATTTTAGATACGTGAGGATTCGTTGCCAGCCGATATTGGCGCGCATAGTCCGGCGGATCTCGTCAAGATAGAGGGTCTGGTTCGGCGACTGGCCGACATACCGGCAGGCAAGCCGGAAGACCTCTTCCAACAGATGTTCGTCACGCCGTTTTCCTTTTGCGCCCATGCGCAGGTCGTGTTGGATGGCGCGGCGAATTACGGTTTCATTCAGTTGGTCTGCAATCTGTTCCCACGGCACATCGGCGCTCGCTTGCGCGACTGGATATGCACCGCGTTCAGAGAACGCGGCGAACGCAAGCAGACGAAAATTCCTGTTCCTCTCGCCAAACTCACGCAGTTCCAGCCAAAAACTCTTGTCCTTGAGGGGCCCGAGCCCATTCGACGGAAGATACGGGTCGATCTTGCCGAAACCCCGGATCTCGCCGATTTCGCGCAACAAGAGCGGCCCCATTTCCAGGGTGGTGATGCGTCCTGCAAGGCTGTCGCGACCAGACTCAATTCGCAGCGCTGAACTACCAGTGACCACAACCCGCACGGGTTGATGATCAACGAGATGTTTAAGTTGCGGCGCCCAGTTCGGGAGGTTCTGTACCTCATCGAGGAATAGAAGCGCTTGTTCACCGTCCCGCGCCGCCTGATGAAAGGATTTATCCAGGACATTATCGCTATACCACCACGCCAGGTCGAGAATAGGTTGCGAAACTTTCGCAAGTTCCGGCAGTTCATCGAACTGCACCCGGAATATCCGTTTTGGGACAACTCCCTGCGTCAGCAGATCATCAATGACCTGGTTCAGCAGGGTGGTTTTGCCGATTTGGCGCGGTCCACGTACAACCGTGATGGGTGCCAGCCCACCACCGGTGACGTTCGATAGCACGTGCGGGAAGGCCCAGCGCCGTATCGGCGGAAGTCCAAACAGACGTTCACCCTGCCACCAAACGTTGTCACGCCGCAGTGTGTCTTCAAGCCCGTGCGAGAGTAATTGCTGCGAGGCAAGCTGTTTCATCCCTCGGCCTCCTTGAGGCTCTTCACGACGAGCCGTTCGTTACCCCGATCATCAATCACCTTCACCGCAACCGGTCCGTACTCACCGGCCTCGAACGGCGCGCTCAACGTTTCGGCGAGGTGATCCCACCCGCTTTCCTCTGCTTCCCCGATGGGATGGAAGCGTAGCTTCAGACCCCCCTGTTTCCATGTGCCTCGGATCGATCCTGTAAAGGGGCGAGAAATTCCTACACATGCCGTATCACTTCCTTGAGCCGTGTATCCGCACCGTTGACCAATACGTCGCGTCGGCACTTCCGACCCCGTATCACATGGTGTTTGCACGAGAATACCACGTTGTGGTTCGACTTGTATCTGACTGTATTCGGACATAAAGCAATTATGCAAGAAGCGTATCAGATCACAAATCGGCTGCCGCTCATCCCATGTCTAAAGCCAGGGGCTGGCGCGGCAGATCCGGTCAAGCCGGAAGGTCTTTCGGGAGCAAATGGGAGGCGGGCCGGGCGCAGAGACTTCGGATTGGTGTGGACTGCCGTTGGAATGCCCTCCCTTGTTGGAGGAGCACCTCGATTCTTATTTTTTCGGTTCGCGCCCGGCCGGATAGACAAAAGGCAACGGGGTCACATTACTGCCTTCGGACGGAATGATCCGGGCGGTGCCCTCTTCCGAGACTTCATCGATCCGGAAGATGGCGTGCAGAGGAACCAGGGCCCGGCGCACGCCCGAGAATTCGTCTCGCAGCCGTTCCTCCCCGGGATCGATGACCCGTTCGGTCTTCTGGCCGAACACGAAATCTTCCAGGGTCACAAAACCCCACAGGCCCTGATCATGGACCTGACGCACGAAAACCTCATAGATCCGGCCCTGGTGGAGGAACGAGACCCGGTAGAGGGAACGCGGGACGGCGGGTTTCACGGGCCGGGCCATCGGGATCGGCGAGTCGGAATCACGGCTTCAGTCTCCCGACCGCCACTTGATGCTGCACCCCATCGCCGGTTGCTGGCGGGCGGGCGGCGGAGCGCCCCCGAGCAGCGATTCGATCGCCGCCGCGAGATCCTCGCCCGTGACCGGCTTGCCGTTTCCGGGGCTCGATCCGTCAAATCGGCCATGGTAGTAAAGGTGCCGCTTCCCGTCGAACAGGTAGAACTCGGGTGTGCAGACGGCCCGGAGCGCCCGGACGAACGCCTGGCTGTCGTCGTAGAGATACGGAAACCCGAACCCCATCTCACGGGCGACGGCGGCCAGCCGTGGCGGGGCGTCTTCCGGATAGGCCAAAGGGTCATTGGCGCTCACCGCGAACGACTGGATGCCACGGGCCGCATATCGGGCCGCAAAGGGTCCGAACTGTGAGCGGAGATGGACGACGTAGGGGCAATGGTTGCAAATCACCATGACCAGGAGGCCCGGCGTCGGCGGCAGGTCACGCGACGCAAACTCCGTCCCCCGTTCCGGATCCTTCAGTCGGAATGTGGGCAGGGGGGTTCCGATCGGCAGGAAATCCGTCTGGATGGTGGGCATGGACTGGAATCACGGGTGGGGAGTGGGGGGCGCCCTTGTATTTTACCCGAGATCCGGCACCTTCTAGGAATGGGCCGGTTTGCGCAGGGCGATGCCCAGTTCTCGGAGCTGGAGCTCGGTGACGGTGCCGGGCGCTCCGGTCAACGGATCGGTCGCCGACTGCGTCTTGGGGAACGCAATGACTTCCCGGATATTGGCGGCACCGGTCATGAGCATGACGAGCCGGTCCAGGCCAAAGGCCATCCCGCCATGGGGCGGGGCCCCCCACCCGAGCGCATCGAGCAGGAAACCGAATTTCTCCTGCATCTCCTCCCCACTCATCCCGAGCAGGCCCAAAACCTGACGCTGGAGTTCCGGATCATGGATCCGGATGGACCCGCCTCCCACTTCGTAGCCGTTGAGGACGAGGTCATAGGCGCGGGACAGCACGCTGCCGGGATCGGTGGCCAGCCGGGGTCGGTCGGCCGTGCGGGGTGCCGTGAACGGATGGTGGAGGGCCTGCCAGCGCTGCCCGTCCGGATCCCACTCGAACATCGGGAAGTCGGTCACCCAGAGCACTTCGAATCCGGGACGGAGGAGTCCCAGGTCCCCTCCGAGGCGGATCCTCAGCTGGGCCAGCGTCTCGTTGACCGTGGCCCGCTCGCCGGCACCGAAGAACAAGAGGTCGCCGCACCGGGCGGCCGTGCGCTTCACGAGTCCGTCGATGAAATCCGGGCTCAGAAATTTCACGATCGGGGAATTCAATCCCGCTGCGCCGGCTTCCGGGTCGAGGACCCGGATCCAGGCGAGACCCGCCCCCCCCCGGGCCCTGACGAACTCGGTCAACTGGTCGATCTGGCTGCGGCTGACGCGCCCTCCCTCCGGCAGGCGCAGAACGGCCACCCGTCCCCCCGGAGCCCGTGCCGCCTCCCGGAACACCCGGAAGTCGAGATCTCGGGCCAGATCCGACAGTTCGGCCAGCTCGAGCGGATTGCGCAAATCCGGCTTGTCTGAGCCGTAGCGTGCAAGGGCCTCCGCATGGGTCAGGCGGGGGAAGGGCTCGGGCAGCGAGATGTCGAGCACCACCCGGAACAAGTGGCGGATCATGGCTTCCATGAGGTCCCGGATGGATTCCTCGTCGAGAAAGGAGGTTTCGAGGTCGAGTTGGGTGAACTCGGGCTGGCGGTCGGCCCGGAGGTCCTCGTCCCGGAAACAGCGGACGATCTGATAGTAGCGCTCGAGCCCGCCGATCATGAGGATCTGCTTGAACAACTGGGGGGATTGGGGCAGGGCAAAAAAGTGGCCCGGCTGGGTGCGGCTGGGGACGAGATAGTCACGGGCCCCCTCCGGAGTGGCGCGGGTGAGTACCGGGGTCTCGACTTCCAGGAAACCCGCCTGATCCAGCCAGTTCCGGAGTTCGCGGGCAATCCGTGCGCGCATCCGGAGCCGTCCCTGCATCTCCGGGCGGCGCAGGTCCAGGTACCGGTACCGGAGGCGGACCTCCTCGCTCGTCCCGGTTTCATCCAAGGCGAAGGGCAGGGGTTCGGCGGGGTTCAGAATTTCAAGCGTCCCCACCCGGACCTCGATTCCGCCCGTGGCCAGTGCCGGATTCTCGGTTCCCGGAGGACGGCGCGTGACGGCGCCCCGCACCCGGATGACAAATTCCGAACGAAGTCGCTCGGCCTGCGCGAACAGGGCGGGTTCGCCGGGGGAAAAAACCAGTTGGACCAGGCCCGTCGCATCCCGGAGATCCAGAAAAATGACGCCGCCGTGGTCGCGCCGGTGATGCACCCAGCCGGCCAGCCAGATTTCACAGCCGAGAGCCCGTTCCGGGATCAGACCGCAGGAATAGTCGCGCATGAGAGCGGTGAGGGACCCCGAGTGTTCGAAGGGGCGATTGTAGCCGGTGGCCCCCATTCACTCAACCGCAGGCACCCTCCCCCCATCCTAAGGAACCGTCCGGGGGGATCGGAGGTTCAGGAATGCGGGGCCGGAGCGGCGGGAACGGCCGGGGAAGCGGCCGCCGGAGCGAGGGGCGGGGTGGATGCCGGTTCCTTTTTGGCGTGACCATCCTTCTCCCCCGCCGCGGCCGCCGGAGCGGCCGGTTTTGGAGCGGCGTCGGCGTCCTTGGCACCCCCGCCCTCAGGAGCGTCGTACACGTTGCGCCTTTGGCTGGACTTGAAGTCCGTCTCGTACCAGCCTTTGCCTTTGAGACGGAAGACCGTAGCGGAGACGAGCCGCTTGAGGGCCGGGCGATGACAGTGGGGGCATTCCTCGAGCGGTGGCTCACTCAGCTTCTGGAGCGACTCGGTCGTCCGGCCGCAGGCCTCGCAGCGGTACTCATAGATCGGCATACCCCAAACCTCCTCGCCGGTCGCCCGGCACCCACCCACCATCCAAGATGGGGATTGAGCCTCCCCCAATCCAGTCCCGGGCGGCGCTCACTGTGCGTCCGCCATGGCGATAAAGTGCTCCATCCGCGCCGCGATTTCGGGCAGCGCCTGAGGATTGAGATAAAGCATGTGGCCCGTCGGATAGTACTCGAAGTGGAGATGGGAGAGATCGGCCGTGGGGAGCCCCATGTGCATGAGCGTGTAGTGGGTAGCGAAAAACGGCGTCGCAAGGTCAAAGTAGCCGTTGTTGGCCATCACCTGGAGCGCGGGATCGTTGGTCATGGCACGGGCCAGAGCCGGGGCCACGTTGAGATAGCCCATCGTCCCCACGTCCTCATCGAGTTCACGCAGGGGCGGGGAGTATTTCCAGTTCCAGTCCATGAAAACCCGGCCGCTGTCCTGCTTGTAGATCTCGTGGGTCCGGAAGCCCAGATGCCGGGTGACGTAGTTTTCGAACGTGGCGCTCAGGGCCCCCCAGATGTTGGCCGTGGTCGCTCCCACATCGCTGCGCCCGCCCACCGGGAGGAGCGGCTGCAGTTCCGGGATGGTGTAACGGGCATCGTAGCGTCCGGTCATGGCCTGCTGCGAACCCATGACGCGACGCATGAAGACCGGCAGCGGAATGCGGAGGTCCGCCTTGAGCCAGAAGGCAGCCGGGATGCCGGTCAAGTGGGACAGGGAGACGGCCACCCGCTGCCGGGCGGCGGCCGGAAGGCGTGCCCCGGCGAAGAGCGCCCGGCTGTAGGGTCCGGCGGCGAACCGTTCCGCCTGGCGGACAAAGGTGGCGAGATCGGCGGGCCGGGGATGGATGCGGTGGTGATACCACGCCACGGCGGCGTAGGAGGGAAGATAGAGCACGTACGGCAGGTCGTTCCCCGGCGCGAAATTGATGGTCGGGAAATCCAGTACCGTCGAGCACAGGATGATGCCGTTGAGATAGATGCCGTCCGAGACGAGGGACTGGCCGAGGACCGCCGAACGGGTGGTCCCGTAACTCTCGCCAAGAAGGAATTTGGGCGAGTTCCACCGCCCGGTCCGGGTCAGGTATTGCTGGATGAACCGGGTAAAGGTCCGCGCATCGGCATTGACCCCGTAGAAATCCTTGGGCTTGCCGACGCCGATGATCCGGCTGTACCCGGTTCCCACCGCGTCGATGAAAACGAGGTCGGTGGCCGGAAGGATGGTATCCGCATTGGGCACGATCCGGTAGGGCGGGGCCATGGAGCGGGCGGCTCCGGGACCCGGGTGTGGCCAGATGATCCGGCGCGGGCCGAAGCCGCCGAAGTCGACCAGCGCGGAAGCGAATCCGGGACCGCCGTTATAGGCGAAGGTGATCGGCCGGCGCGATTCGTCGCGCACCCCATCCAGGGTGTAGGCGATGTAGAACATGCGGGCCGTGGGCTTCCCCTTGGCATTGTGCAGGATGAGGGTCCCGGCCGTTGCCGTATAACGGTCGCGGTGTCCGGCCACGACCACGCTGTGGTGGGTCGAAACCTGACGGCCATGGACCGCTGTCGGGATCGCGGGCGCGGGGTGTCCCCAAGCCAGCGGCATCAGAAGTGCGCCGGACCACATCACGAGAGAGGCGAGCCGTTTCATCATCGGGAAACTCCGTCAGAGGCGGGGAACCTGGAAAGTATAGGCCGATCGTCCGTCTCTTCCAAGGGACAGCCTCTTCCAATGGCATATGAGGCTGAACGGGTTCCGTATTTCCAACGGCATATGAGGCTGAAATAGGGATTTGGGTCGATCATCTACCGACTAGGGTGATCGACATGAATGACTCAAGGC
>JAJZIH010000032.1 GCA_021810635.1 Pseudomonadota bacterium
CGCCATCACCTTCGTGATCGCCGCCGTCAACGTCGTCTTCCCATGATCCACATGACCAATCGTCCCCACATTGATGTGCGGCTTCGTCCGCTCAAACTTCCCCTTCGACATGTGACTCTACCTCTTGAATGGCTGGTGGTGGGAAAAGAAATCAGGAAAGCCCTTACGACGCTTTCTTGATGACGGTCTCGGTAACGTGATTCGGCGCCTCGGCGTAATGGCTGAACTCCATCGAATAGGTGGCCCGCCCTTCCGTGCCGGACCGGAGGTCGGTGGCATACCCGAACATCTCGGCCAGCGGAACCTCAACCCGGATGACCTTTCCGGTCGGCAAATCGTCCATGCCCTGGACCATGCCGCGGCGGCGGTTGAGATCACCAATGACGTTGCCCATGAAATCTTCCGGGGTCACCACTTCAACCTTCATGATGGGCTCGAGCAGAACCGGGCGAGCGCGTTTGACGGCTTCCTTGAAGGCCATGGAGCCCGCAATCTTGAAGGCGATCTCGCTGGAATCGACGTCATGGTAGGAACCGTCGAACAGTTCCACACGGAAGTCGACGACGGGGAAACCGGCCAGGACCCCATTTTCCGCCTGTTCGCGGATGCCCTTGTCGACCGCCGGAATGTATTCGCGGGGGATGGTTCCGCCCACGACCGCGTTCTCGAACTGGTATCCCGAACCCGGCGGCAGCGGCTGAAGGCGGATCCAGACATGGCCGTACTGGCCCCGGCCACCGGTCTGCCGGATGTACTTTCCTTCCTGCTCGACCGGCGTGCGGATCGTTTCCCGGTACGCCACTTGGGGACGGCCGGTATTGGCCTCGACCTTGAACTCGCGGCGCATTCGATCGACGATGATTTCGAGGTGGAGCTCGCCCATGCCGGAGATGATGGTTTGCCCGGTTTCCTCATCGGTCCGGACCCGGAAGGAGGGGTCCTCCTGGGCCAGCTTCTGCAACGCGATGCCCATTTTCTCCTGGTCCGCCTTGGTTTTGGGTTCGACCGCAACCGAGATGACTGGATCGGGGAACTCCATCCGTTCGAGTACGATGACTTCCTTCTCGGCGCAAAGGGTATCCCCGGTCGTGATGTCCTTGAGCCCCACGGCCGCCGCGATATCACCGGCATAGACCTCACGGATCTCGTTCCGGTGGTTGGCATGCATCTGGAGCAGACGGCCGATCCGTTCCCGCCGCGACCGGATCGGGTTGTAGACGCTGTCGCCGGCATGCACCTGGCCAGAATAGACCCGGAAGAATGTGAGGGTTCCAACAAAGGGGTCGGTCGCGATCTTGAAGGCAAGAGCGGAGAAGGGCGCATCGTCCCGGGGTTCGCGTGTGACCCGAGTCCGGGCCTCGTCGTCCCGGTTGCCTTCCACGGGCGGCAGATCGGCTGGGGACGGAAGGAAGTCAATGACCGCGTCAAGAACGGCCTGGACACCCTTGTACTTGAAAGCGGATCCGCACAAGACCGGAACGATCTCGGAGACCAGTGTGCGGGCGCGGAGCCCCTGTTGGATCTCCTCCACCGAAAGAGTTCCGGTTTCGAGATAGCGGTTCATGAGCGTCTCGTTCGCCTCGGCCGCCGCCTCCACGAGGACCTCATGGAGTTTCCGCGCCTGGGCCTCGAGTTCGGGTGGGATCTCGGCCACGCGGTGACTCACACCCTGGTCCGACTCGTCCCAATAGACGGCCCGAAGGTTCAAGAGATCCACCACGCCGCGGAATTGGTCCTCGGCACCGACCGGCAGTTGCAGAGCCACCGGGTGGGCCCCGAGCCGGCTTTTAATCTGGTCAACCACGCGCAGGAAGTTCGCTCCAACGCGATCCATCTTGTTCACGAAGGCGAGACGCGGCACCCCATATCGGTTGGCTTGGCGCCAGACGGTCTCAGATTGCGGTTCAACCCCGGCGACGCCACAGAACACAGCAATGGCACCGTCGAGCACCCGCAGCGATCGTTCCACTTCGATCGTGAAATCGACGTGCCCGGGCGTATCAATGATGTTGATCCGGTGTTCCGGGAACTGCTGGCTCATGCCGCTCCAGTAGCAGGTAGTCGCAGCCGACGTGATGGTGATGCCACGCTCCTGTTCCTGTTCCATCCAGTCCATGACCGCTGTTCCCTCATGGACCTCTCCCATCTTGTGGGAAACCCCGGTATAGAACAGAACCCGCTCCGTGGTTGTGGTCTTCCCCGCATCGATGTGCGCCATGATGCCGATGTTGCGGTAGCGTTCGATCGGGGTTTTCCGGGACATGGAAATTCTCCGTCAGAGAAGGCGCCTACCAGCGGTAGTGCGCAAAGGCTTTGTTGGCTTCGGCCATACGATGGACATCTTCCCGCTTCTTGACCGCCGCACCCCGCCCCTCCGCAGCCTCGAGCAGTTCCGACGCCAGCCGATCGGTCATGGATTTTTCCGAGCGCTTGCGGGCGGAATCCACCAGCCAACGCATGGCGAGCGCCATCTGGCGGGCGGAACGGACCTCCACCGGAACCTGGTAGGTCGCCCCGCCGACGCGGCGGGACTTCACTTCCACCATGGGCTGCACCCGTTCGAGTGCCGAATCGAGGAGCGCCGCGGGCTCGAGCCCGCGGCGGGAGGCCGCCTGGGCCAGCGCATCGTAGACCACCCGTTCGGCCAGCGAGCGTTTCCCACTCGTCATCACGACATTGATGAACTTAGCCAGCTTGAGGCTGCCGTACTTAGGATCGGGCAGTACTTCCCGCATCGTGGCCTGGTGGCGTCTCGACATGTGGATCCCCCCTTGGATCAGCCTGATTTCTGATGCTTGGCGCCGTATTTCGACCGGCTGCGCTTGCGCTCGTTGACGCCGGAGCAGTCCAGGGCTCCACGCACGATGTGGTAGCGGACCCCCGGCAGGTCCTTGACGCGTCCGCCCCGGATCAACACCACCGAGTGCTCCTGCAGGTTGTGTCCTTCCCCGCCGATATAACTCGTCACCTCATAGCCACTGGTCAGCCGGACGCGCGCCACCTTGCGCAGCGCCGAGTTGGGCTTTTTGGGTGTCGTCGTATAGACGCGGGTACACACGCCCCGGCGTTGCGGGGACCCGGACAGTGCCGGCACCTTGCTCTTGAACTGTGGACTGTGCCGTGCCTTTCGGACCAACTGATTGACGGTTGCCATACTGCCTCACCTGGTCGCAACTCCCGGAGGGACTTGCGACCGTCGATTTCAGAGCCGCCTGCGGCTCGCCGGGGACGGAAAGGACCCGAGCCTTGAACCACAAGCGGCGAAAATGCCCATTTTATTGATTTTCTGGGAATCCTGTCAAGCTGTAGTCTCTTCCAATATGGTTTGATCCCGAACGGGGGCCGTATTTCCAACAAGGTATGAGCCTGAAGGCTGAGGTTTGGGTCGATCATTGCCCCCATGGTGATCGACATGAACGAACAAGCACTGAACA
>JAJZIH010000033.1 GCA_021810635.1 Pseudomonadota bacterium
GAACGGCTTAACGCGGCACGAAAGAAACTCTTCCAATCCATCAACCGTCGATCC
Organism: Pseudomonadota bacterium; assembly: GCA_021810635.1. Lineage (GTDB taxonomy): Bacteria > Pseudomonadota > Gammaproteobacteria > JAKAQQ01 > JAKAQQ01 > JAJZIH01. The sequence goes on from JAJZIH010000033.1 coordinate 55, forward strand.
AGACATGCGGCCTGACCTCAGGTTCTATTACCCATGTCTTTCGTTTAGGATCAAACCTGAATTGGAATTGACTATCCCCATGGGTTTCGTGCGAAAGGGCGATTCGGGGCCCCGACAATGTAGTGCCGGTAGCATCCGGAAGCCCCCACCGACACCGGCCTCTTGGGCTGGAATCAGGATCCCCTCGGTTGTCAAGACTCCATCCGGAGGCTGGATTCTGCCCGCTTGACAAATCTCGGGGGGGGGGGGGGTAGGGTTGGGAAAGACCTCGAGGCGAATGCCTAGAGTTCTCTACGCGTTGTCGGATTCAACAGGAGGAACGACAAAATGAAACACGCCACTTTCTCACTATCCCTCATCCTCGGACTGGCCCTGTTCGCCTGCTTAACGGCTTCGGCTTGGGCTGTCAACAATCTCGCGACCGACCTCTGCACGAGCTGTACCACGGCGGCCCAGTTCCAGACCTTCGCCGAATCGAACATCCCGTCGGGAGCCTATTTCGAGACCGCGACGGGTCCGAAAATGGAGGTGGAGTTCGTGATCGTCAACCCCGACGATTCGCTCGCTTCGGACATCACGGCCCACGGGCCCTGTATTTCGACGGCCGACGGCGCTCCCTGCACTTGGGATATCAGCTGGGATAACCTGACGGGAACGATCTCCGAGGAACAGGGCCTGTTTTCTGTTCTGGCCCCCACCATGGCGGTGCACATCCCCTCCAGCGTGGCCAGCACGTTTACCGGGACCTCCCAGGCCGCGGCCGTGAGTGCCTGGCTCAACAGCAATCTGGCCTCCGGCAATCCCCCTCTGGGTTTCGTGATCCTGACCCTCTTCCAGGACGGATCGAATGCGGAATACTCGGTCACGGGAACCGACCCGCTCACTTTCAGTTTCGTGCTGGATAGCGGTCATGCCGCCAATGGGGAACCCGAGAACGACTCGGGGGAACTGGAGACCCCACCGGCCTATACGGCAGTCACCTCGTCGGTCATCTTTAACCTGAAGGACCTCATCGGGGTCACCAACAGTCGGGAGGCGGAAGCCGCCCAAGTCAAACTGGCGCTCTCAAGAGGGGGCGATGGGGGTGCTGTCGAAAGTCTGAATTCGTTACTGTACAGTGAGGAGAACACATACACTTACGATGCGGAAACAGGGATTTATACATTTGATTTATCGTCGTATTTTACGTTCTTGCCGGATGTGCACGCGCCGTAGTGTACAGGTCCGTCGTAACTCCCCAGGGGGAGGTCCTGCCGTATGATTGAAGGCGTGAGGAGGGGATGCCACCATGCCGCGTCGACTCCGGGAGTGCAAGAGTGGGGAGCAGTCCCCAGCCACCGTTCGGGGTGGATGGCCTACTGTGCCTGCACATTGGGGCGGGCGTGGGGTACGGCTGGTTCTGGCGGCGGGTGTGGAAGCCTGCTTGCTTATGGGGTTGAGCTTCTGGCTCTGGAGCATGCGTCCCACCGCACGGCGGGCAGCGGTCCTGCGCCCGGTCGCGGTTCACTGGCTGGCGCATCGGCCGAAGGTTCCCGTAGAGCGTCCGGTCGCACAGCCATCCGGAATCCCGAATACAGGGGTTCGGCCACCCCCCCTTGAGATCTTCCCCGGATCCTTGCTGGCCGAGGTGCTAGCCCAGGTGGCGGCAGTGCGCATGCCCCGTGCGGGAACCCTGCGCCTGCCCGGTATCCGGGCATCTGCCGGGCTCGGCCGCAGACTAGCCAGACGGGGTTTGCAGGTCAGCTTTCTGATCCCGGGCTCCGGTGGACTGCCGGCTACGCCCTTTCGGGTGGAACAAAGAAAGCTCGGCGGGTGTAGTTTGGTTGGAGGTCTAGGGAACAACAGATATGTTTGGCTCGTGGGCCGGGTCAACCGGGCGGGGCAGGTCGCTTCGGTATCCGTGCTGCGTACGGACGCAAGTGAAAGCGAGATGAGAAAAAGCGTGGGGGATCTTCGCGGGGACCGGTTTATCCCCATCCGGATGAATGGGCATCCCACCTGGTTCCGTATTGTTGAAGTGGTCTGGTGGGAACCCCTACTAGGATTTGCCCCCTCCTGGTGGGTGTATTGTGGGATCCTCAGGGGGGATCGTCAAATGCCGCAGTGGTTGTTGTATCCCCTGCGGGGCCATCATCCCCTGGCCGTCCTGCTCTCCCTGCGCCGGGGCCATCCCGTTCCGGGCGTGGCCCAGGCGGTGCGGCTGACGCTCCAGATGATCGCGGCGGGGGCCCTCCACTAGGATGCGCGGGATCCGTCAGGCCGCCCGACTCGCCCGTCACGCAGCGGTGCTCGGGATCGCCCTGACGGCGCTCACCGCCTGTGTCGCCCCACCCCGGATCGTGGGACCCATCCATACGCCGATTGCTCCCCGGTCGGTCATGATTTTCGTCCCCCCATTGGTCCCGAAACACTACACGGTCGTGGCCCGACTCGATCCGGTGGGACTCACCGTGGGCGGATGTACCTATTACACTAAACCTAGCTCTTATGTTCTGAGACTGGATCTCCGCGACGCCGCCCGTCTCGGGGCCAACGGGCTCCTGCTGATTCCGTGGCACACCAAGCCGGGCTACAAGGCCGTGGCCAATGGTTGTCTGGGCGCGCCGGTGAGACATGCCTGGGCGATTTTCGTGCCAACGGATCGACGGCCCCAGTAATCCGGCGGTGCCCGGGCAAAACAGCGGATTGATTGGATGGGTTTGCCCGGACGGACACAAAAGCTTTCCACCCCCGTCGGTCATGCACGGCGGATTCAGCCTGGCGGCCGATCGCCCAGAAGTTCGGCAACCCTCCGATCGAGGTCCGGGAGCGGTGCACACGGCATCTCTCCAGACTGGTCCATGATCGCCCGGATCTGGGTGACCGTTCGTTCGATGTCCTGATTCACGATCACATAGTCGAAACGACGGTAGTTCCGGATTTCCTGCTGGGCCTCCCGCAAGCGCCTCTGGATCTGATCCTGTTCCTCGGTACGCCTGCCCCGCAAACGCCGGAACCGTGGATGGGTCACTGCCGAATACGCCATGCTGCCGCGCTCCACGCACACCCGGCATGAACGAGCCAGCCTGCGTTCGCGGCCCGACACACGGGCTTACGAGATCCAGCGCCTGATCGGCCGC
>JAJZIH010000012.1 GCA_021810635.1 Pseudomonadota bacterium
GTTGAGCCTTGAGTCATTCATGTCGATCACCCTAGTCGGTAGATGATCGACCCAAATCCCTATTTCAGCCTCATATGCCGTTGGAAATACGGAACCCGTTCAGCCTCATATGCCATTGGAAGAGGCTCCGGACCCACAAAAACCTCCTGATCATCGGTCCCACCGGAGTCGGGAAGACCTTTTTCGCCCGGGCCCTCGGGCATCAGGCCTGCCTTCTGGGCTTCTCCGGTCTCTTTCTCCGCACTCCCCGGCTCTTCCCCGAGATCGCCCTGGCCCGGGAGACCGGCAAGGCCTCCCGCCTCCTGGCCGCCTGGGCCAAGATGGATCTTTTGCTCCTGGACGATCTGTGTCTTTTGCCGCTCACCCAGGACCAGCGCCACGATCTCCTCGAAATCCTCGAGGACCGCTGGGAGACCCGCTCCACCCTGGTCACCAGCCAGTATCCGGTCGACCTCTGGCACGAGCGTATCGGAGAACCTACGCTGGCCGACGCCATTCTCGACCGGCTCGTCCACAACGCCTATACGATCACCCTCAAAGGAGACTCCATGCGAAAACGACTCAAGACTTGACTCCTTTCGGGCGGAGGAGTAAAAACCGCTCGATGATCCCTGAACAGGGAAACGACCTCTGAGGAAACGAGGGGTGTTCGCCATGGCAAGAAGGCCCGTTCGCGATGAGCAAGACTCGGCGTTCGCCATGACGAGACTTCCCGTTCGTTTTTACGAGACTGAGCACTCGATGCCACCACGATCGATCTCTGCTTGAGCCTGTTCGATTGGGCGCCGTTTCGCTCGACCCAGGCGGCCATCAAGATGCACACGCTTTTGGATTTGCGAGGCGTCATTCCGACCTTCATCCCCATCAGCGACGGCAAGCTGCACGACGTCAAGGTGCTCGACATCCTGCCCGTCGAGGCGGGCGCATTCTATGTCATGGATCGCGGTTACCTCGATTTCGCCCGACTCTACCAGATGGACCAGGCCCGCGCGTTCTTCGTCACGCGGGCGAAGCGCGGCATGGATGCCCAGCGCGTTTACTCCACCGCCACCGACAGAGCAACGGGTGTGATGTGCGATCCGCGGGTCGCCTGGAACGGTTTTTACGCATCCCAGGATTATCCCGCACACCTGCGCCGCATCCGCTTCAAAGATCCCGGATCCGGCAAGACCTTGGTGTTCCTCACCAACAACATGCTCTTGCCGCCGCTGACCATCGCTGCGCTCTACAAAAGCCGCTGGCAGGTCGAGTTCTTCTTCAAATGGATCAAGCAGCACCTGCGCATCAAGAAATTCCTCGGCACCAGCGAGAACGCCGTCAAGACGCAAATCTGGTGCGCCGTGTCGACCTACGTGCTCATCGCTATCGTCAAGAAAGAGCTTCAACTCGAGGCCTCGCTCTATACGCTTCTACAGATTCTTTCGGTCTCCGTTTTCGAGAAAACCGAGATTTCATGCGCCTTGCAGCTCGATCCCCAGGCTCCAGAAATGCCCATCGACGCTAACCAACTGAGTTTGTTCGAATCTTAACCGGACAGTGGTCTGATGAATAATAAACTATGAGCAGAGCCAATGAAGTTGCGTACCGTCAGAGGGTGCGAAAAAATGTCGCGCAAATCTGTCTTTTGTGCAGATCGTGTATGCTCGTTGGATCCTGGGCACATGACGACTATCACTTGAATACGATGACGCATGAAAGCTTTAGTGATATTGATGTTTTCTGTGCGGCAGGTTGCAAACTCGGTGCCGAACTTGTGTCAGTACCTGGCATCACAAACAAAATACGCTGTTCGCGTCGAAACGAACGATATGAGTTGCACATCAGCCTTGATGAGTCGAACCTTCTAGCGACTTATCTCCTTGGCCAAGCTGTGCGAGGCAGCCATTTTTATATGTACAACCTTGCAAAGGTGAGCCTACTATGGCTCCGAACGGCTGTCCCTGAGCGTTACCAAGCTGTCGCTGAACGGATCGGCGGTCGTGCATTTTGGCGGGCATTTTATGTCAAAGTCGGTTCTGAACTAAAGTTCGATGCCTTTGTGACAGAATGCGCACTAAGCACAATATCACATTACCCCTGGGCTAGTTGCATAGCCGAGCTTCTGGAAGAACACCCAATACATGCCAAAAGAATAATGACATGGCAGTACCTTGCGAATTATACCCGTCAGCATGTGACTGCAATCTCGCCCAACATGTTAGAGACCGTAATTGCGAAGGCGAACGTCAAGTAAGACAGCCGAGTATATGATTGAAGCGGTAGGTTTCGACTTCGGAGGTACGATTGTTCCCATTATTCGTAACTTGTTTAATCAGATTTTCGTAGAAGCCTTATGCTGTGAGGTTGACATCAAACAAGCACACAAGATTTTCTCGTCATTCATCAAACAGGAGCAGATCTACTGGCATCAACAGAAAGAACGGCAAACAGCAAATCTTGCACTTGACCTGCTTATTGAAGCGGCAGAAACAGTCGGAGCAAATTTACCCATTACAAAACTCCGTCGTGTAGTGGCTGTTATAGCAGAGAGACTTGCCACAGAGATTAAACCTCGCCGCCAAGTACATTTTACAATACGTCGCCTAATCAGCACGGGTTTTCGTGTAGGGCTTTTATCAAATTGGCTTTTCCCGACCGACGTTTTACAGAGATGGCTTACTGTTCACGACTTAGATTCATATTTCTCATGCGTTCTTGGGTCAAGCGACTTGGGAGTCAGGAAGCCAAAAGCGGAAGCATTCCGCAGCCTTACCAAGGGCCTTAAACTTTCAACAGTTGGCTCTCTTGCATACGTGGGAGATAATTTCGAGGAGGATGTTCTTGGTGCAGTTCACGCGGGTTGTGGCGTAGTTATATGGCTTTCAAAACATAAAATAGTATCGAGCGACGGAGCTTATGTTAACGCGCAAGCGTTGACTCAAATACCGCAAATCCTCGATCAAAATGACTCTATATTGAGTGATATCTGAGCCAGATACTGATGAATTGCACCCCAAAGTGGGGTGGCTCGGGTCCCTCGGACAGATTTCCGAGTGGGATAGGTGGACCCTGCTGAGGGCGTTCAGCGAACCGGTTCCTTGCGCGGCGGGCGCTGGCGGTCTTCAGATTGTTGATCGGGGTGGAAATGTTGAGCGCCGGGTGGATCTCCACCAGCAAATGTACATGATCGGTTTCACCGCTGAATTCCAGAAGTGCGCATCGCCAGCCTTCCCGTATTTCCGTAAAGGCTTCACGAAGTCATCCAGTGGTTTCGTCGTCAACGTCTTGCGTCGATCTTTGGTCACGAACACGATCTGTGGTTTGAGCGAATATACCGCATGAGAGGATGATTTGTTTACTTGATTGTCCATGCGGCCAACGGTAGCATGGAACCATGCAAGTACAAACCGGCTTCCGATTTCGCTGTTATCCAACCTCCGCGCAGGCGCAAGTCCTGTTGCGCTGGATGGGGTGCCAGCGGTTCATCGACAACGCCAAGGTGACGGAAGACCGGTATTACCGGAAGTTTGCCAGGAAGGCGTTGGGTTTGCCCGAGCAGTATCCGCCCGTGGACCAGCAGTACAGCCGCTACATTGATCAGGAGTTAACCCCTTGGCTCAAGGATGTACCCTCTCAGGTATTACGTAATGGCGCGGTGCGATGGCGGCAGGCGGTTGCCCGATACTTCCAGGGGCTGGGCGGACGCCCGGTGATCCGAAAGAAAATCGGGCGGCAAGCCGTGTGGCTCACCTCAGAACTCTTCGCATTCAAGCCGATTGTGGACACGCAAACCGGCGAGATATTGGGGAACCGATTGACGGTGGGGACCCCAAAGATGGCGGTGGGCGATATCCTGTTCAACGCGCACAGGGACTATCGCATCCCCAACTCCATTCGCATCGGCGTGGAAGCCGGAAAATGGTTTCTTTCGTTCAGCAACGAATGCCTGAGCCAGGTACCCGACGAGGCGGAAACCGTGGAATGGCTGCGGAAGTTCTCTGAGGAAGAGTTGCGGGCCAGGACCTTCGGCGGTGATCGGGGGGTGGAGATCCCGCTGGCGGGCAACCATGGAGAGACCTTCGACTTCGACCCCGTCCAGAAAGCGCGCATGGAGAAAAAGGCGCACCAGGCGAAACGGTATCAGCGCCAGATGGCGCGGCAGCGCACCCAAGCGGTCAAGGAAAAGCGTCCGTCCGGCGCGAACTATGGAAAGACCAAAAAGCGTTTCGCCAAATCTTGCCAGTATGGCAAGAACGTCCGGGAGGACTTCGCCCACAAGACCAGCCGGGCCATTGTGCATCATCCCGACCATTTGCTGATGGTGTACGAAGATCTGAATGTCAAGGGGATGACGAAGAAGCCCAAGGCGAAGAAGGATGAAAACGGCAAATGGGCCAAAAACCAGGCGGCGGCGAAAGCCGGTTTGAGCAAGAAAATCCTCACCGCGGCATGGGGTAAAACGGTTACTTTCACCAAATACAAGGCTATCAAAGCTGGCAAGCTCTGTATCCCGATCAATCCTTATCAAACCTCGCAGGAATGTGCCGAGTGCGGGTACATCCATCCGGACAACCGGGTTTCGCAATCCGAGTTTGTCTGTCAGGCCTGCGGGCATCAGGACAATGCCGATCACAACGCGGGGCGAGTCATCGCCCGGCGGGGCGTGCGGTTGCTGCTTTCCGGCGGCTACGCGCCGAAGGAAGTCAAGCGCTGCGGGATCTTTCGGCGGAAAGCCAATGAGGCAATAGGGCCGGTGCGGTCCGAATTCACGCCTGGGGAGTCCATCGTAAGTCGTATGGCCGGAAACGGCCGGACGCAGGGGACGGGACACCCTCTACCGGAGGGAAGGAACCAGGAAATTCTTTTCGTGAGGGAAGAACCCCCCACGACAACCGTGCAGATGGTTTAGCGGCGGGAGAGTTCATGGAAAAAGACTCCCCGCATGAATTGTGGAAACCGCGGTACTGGCCCCTCTGGGCCGCGGTGGGCTTGGTCTATTCGGCAGCGCACCTACCCTATGCCTGCGAACCGGCCATCGGTTCCTGTTTCGGCCTGCTTTACGCAGCCCTCCAGCCAAGGCGGCGGGCCATTGCCCGCGACAACCTCAAACGCTGCTTCCCGGAAAAATCACCGGCGGAAATCCGGCGTCTCGCCCGTGCCCACTTCCGGGCGCTCGGCATGGGATTCATCGAGACGGCAATGGGCTGGTGGAGACCCGACGACCGCCTGCCGCCCGTCGTGATCGAAGGACTCGGGCACCTCCGGGAAGCCCTGTCCCACAACCGGGGAGTCCTTCTGCTCACCGCGCATTTCACCGCGCTCGAAATCGGTGCCCGATTCATCAGCCGCGAAGTCGCAGTCGGGGCCCTCTATCGTCCGGGGGACAACCCCGTGCTGGATCTCCTCATGCGGCGGGGACGGGAGCGGCGGACCCGGATTGCCATTCCCCGGGACGACATCCGGACGCTGCTCCGCACCCTCGCCGGGAACATCCCGGTCTGGTATGCCACCGACCAAGGCTACACGGGCAAAAACAGCGCCCTGGTTCCTTTCTTCGGCATCCCCGCCCCGACCCACCTGGGATTGAGCCGACTGGCCCGGGCGAGCGGCGCCCCGGTCGTTCCCTTCTGCGTCCGGAGGCTGCCGGGACGGGCCGGATTCCGGGTCCTGATCGCCCCTCCCCTGTCCGACTTCCCGGGCCCCGATCCGGTGGAGGACGCGAACCGCGTACACCGGCTTCTCGAGCAGTACATCCGGATGATGCCGGAGCAGTATCTCTGGAGCCACGACCGCTTCAAGGACCATCCGCGCGGGCGACCCGGGCCGATGTCGGTTTCACCCGAATAACGCAAGTTATTTGCGTTTCAGGGGGAGGCCGGCTATCCTGCGGGCATGGCACGTCCCTCCAAAATCCGGCCCCAGCTCGACGCCCTCCTGCGCAGCCACCGCCAACCGCACGCATGGACGCTCGAGGAGCTCCGGGAGGCGCTGGGTCGGCGCGGGCTGCGTTCCGCTTTTTCATCCATTTTCCGTACGGCCCGTCAGGCCGTCGCCCAGGGCGACTGGCAGCCCGTCGTTGTGGGCGACGGCAAGACCCGGTTCGAGTGGTCCGGCGGCCACCATGACCACCTCTTCTGCCAATCCTGCGGGGCACTCGAAGCGGTTCCCTGCAGGCTCGCCCTGTCCCTGCACAACCGGATCGAACGGGGCACCGGGTACCGGATCCATGATCATTCCATGGTCTGGGAAGGCACCTGTCCGCGCTGCATCCGGAACCGGAGCCGCCGTGCCCACGACCACCCTCCCCTCCCGTCCGGCGCCCACCCTTCCCGATGAACCTCTGGAATCCCGAACATCTGACCATGGGGCTTGCCCTCGTGACGGCTTTTGTTCTGGGCATCATCCATGGTCTCACTCCCGACGAGCATACTTGGCCCATTACCTTCAGCTACGCCATCGGCGGTTATTCCACCCGGCGCGGCCTGCGCATGGGACTGCTGTTTTCGCTGGCCTTCACCCTGCAACGGGCACTCGCGAGCGAACTGGCCTTCCTGGGTCTCGTGTCCTTCATGGCCGTGAGAACCAACTCCTGGGTCTGGCTTGCCGTCGGAGTGGTCATGCTGTGGGGCGGATGGCGCATCTTCCGGAGCCCCCGTCCTCGGGCAGCCGGGATGCCGCCCGAACCGGTGCTCCGGGACGCCAAACCCTGGATGCCGCTCGTCCATGGCTTTGTTGCCGGCTGGGGATTCGGCGCCTTTGCGCTCATCATCTACACGGTGCTGGCTCCGGCCATGCCATCGGCCGCGTGGGGATGGGTACCGGGCGCCCTGTTCGGCCTCGGGACGACACTCGTCCAGGCGCTGGCCGGGGCGGGTTTCGGCTGGTGGGCGGCAAGCCGCGGGGTCTCGGCCGAAGACCTGCGCAGGGCCGCTCTGCGCACGGCGGGGCGTACCCTCAAGTGGGGCGGACTCGCCTTCATTGCCGCCGCAGCGGTGACTCTGCTCATCCCGGCAGCCGGGCACCTGGCCATTTCGACCGGCATCCGGGTCCATAACCTGGCACACCTGGGCCTTGCTTTCCTGCTCGTGATCGTCATCGTTCTGGGCGTGGGCATGGGATCCTTTGCCCTCGAGATTCGCAGGCTCCCCCTCTCTCCCCCCTTCCGTACCCGTGGTGACCTCCATGAACCCTGAAACCCCCTCCGGACCCAGCACCACCAAGGCCTCTCCCGGTTACCGAGTGGCTGTTGGCGTGTTTGTTACGCTCTGTGCCCTGGCGGGGCCGACCCGCGCGTTCGGGGAGCCCACGGCATCGACCCTTCCCTCCAATCCCTGTGTGGGACGTTACGCGCTCCTGGACGTCCTGGACCGGCCGACTGTCTCCGACAGCAGTTGTGTCGTCCGGCCGGACCACGTGGTCATCGAGGCCGGTTACGCCCATGCGGCCCTCTACCCCACCGGCAGCGGACACGGCTGGGATGCCCCCGAACTCGAACTCCGGTTCGGACTGCCACACGACAACGAACTGGTTTTCCTCCCGCCCAACCGGGTGATGGCTCCCGGGGCAAACGGGTACACGGCCTCGGTGGTTGGAATCAAGCACGAGTTCGACGTCTCGCCAGCTTGGCAGTTCGCTGCGGAAAGCCTGGTGACGCTCCCCTCCGGGGATCCCAATCAGGGCAGCGCAGGAACCGGTGTCGCGATCAACGGCATCGCGAGTTACAGCCCCAGTTCGACGGTCGGACTGTCCCTCATGGCCGGCTTTACGTCGGAGACCGAGCCTTCGAACCTGGGCGGTGGCCGCTACACCAGCTTCAACCCCGATGGCGTCGTGACCTGGGAATTTCTCCCACCCTGGCAGTTTTATGTCGAAGTCTACGGCGCCACCCATACCGCCGTCGGGGAGGGCAGCGGTTACGACGCCGACGGAGGAATCCAGATTCTCCTCAGCCGCAATATGGAAATCGATTTCGAAGCCGGCACGCGCCTGTCGGGAAACCTCGGCGGTTATTCCCACTACGTGGGTGCCGGGTTCGGTCTCGAGTTCTGACCCGTCCCGTCCCGTCCCAGGGCCAGGGCCAGGGCCAGGGCCGACCCCGTCCGGGCCTTGACAGCGGCGGATCCGAGACTAGAATTCCCCCTGTCCCGGCCACAAGGGAGACCCATGGGCAGTAGTCGCCCCATCATCCTCCGGAGTGGCTCGGTGCGGCCCCGCAAGCGGTTGTCCTGACCGTGGGCGGTGCGCCCGCACCAGCCACGACAGACGAAACCGCATCGTCAGGCTAAGGTCAGGCGGGCCCCCACGCAAGGCAGGCCCCGCGGTCCGGCCGTCCGGAAAAGCAGGTGGACCCAGGCCATGCGGCCGTGGGCACCGGATGCGTCGGGGGTGAGCGCCCGGAGACGTGCCATGCAGGCCGCGATTTCCAGACTCCAATCCCGGTGGGCCGGTGGGGGAAACCGATGAAGGGTTCCGCCCCGGTGCGCTCGTCGTCGGTGACGGATACACTCGCCCTGCCCGAGGATGTCTCCCTGAGGCTCGCGGACCGGCTGCACGTCCATGCGCTGAGACATGGGCGGGCCACTCTCTGGAACCGCCTGCTCTTGGGGCTGACCCTGATCGGGCCCGGCCTTCTCGTCATGCTCGGTGATAACGACGCGGGCGGGGTCGTGACCTACATGCAGACCGGCGCCCGGTACGGAATCGGCTTTTTCCTCCCCCTCATGATCCTCCTGGGATTCGTGGCCTACTTGGTCCAGGAAATGACCATCCGTCTGGGTGCCGTCACCCGGCGCGGACATGCCGAACTCATCTGGAAGCGCTACGGCCCCTTCTGGGGCGCCTTTTCCCTGTTTGACCTCGTGGTCGCGAATGTCCTCACTCTGATGACCGAGTTCATCGGCATCCGGGTCGCGAGCGCGGTGTTCGGGTGGTCCTATGCGGTGACCATTCCCCTGGGCGCCCTGTTCGTCATCCTGTGCCTCGTTTACCTTCGTTACTGGACCTGGGAGCGGATCAGCCTCCTGATCGCGGCCTTCAACCTGGTTTTCATTCCGATCACCCTGTTCTCGAATCCCGACTGGTCTGCCATTGGCGGCAGCTTGGTCGGCGGAAACTGGGCCATGACGGGTGGACTTCTTGCCCCTGCTTTCCTGATGCTTCTCTCCGCCAATATCGGAACCACGATCGCTCCCTGGCAGCTGTTTTTCCAGCAGTCCTGCGTGGTCGACAAGGGCCTTCTTGAAAAAGACATCGACGCCGGGCGCCGCGACCTCATGCTCGGCGTGATCGGCATGGTTCTTGTGGCCATGGCCCTCATCATCCTGAGCGGGCAGTACATTCACGGACAGCCCGGAGCCGGCCACTTCAACATCGGAACCATGATCCATCTTTTGGAACTCAGGCTCGGCCCCTGGGTGGCGAGGCTGTTTGCCCTGGGGCTTCTCGAGGCCGGTCTCATTGCCTCGATCGTGATTACCGCCAGCACCTCGTGGGCGATGGGTGAGGCCTTCGACATTCCGCGCTCCCTCAATGCCCGACCCCGGAGAGCCTGGGGATTCTATGCACCCGGAATCGTGAGCGTGCTGATCGCCGCGGGGGTGGTCATCATCCACGCCATCCCGCTCGGTTTCCTCAATCTCACCGTCCAGGTCGTCGCCACGATCTTCATGCCGGCCGCCCTGCTGTTCCTGCTCATGCTGCTCAACGATCGCGAACTCATGGGAAACGAGGTCAACGGCCCCGTCCGCAACGCACTCTCCATCGGTCTCATGGGCCTGCTCATCCTGTGCAACGCACTCTACGGGCTCGCCTCGTTTCATGTCCCTCCGTTCTAAGCCAGGTCCCTTGCCATGAAAGAACTCGACGAATATGATCCCCAGCAGATCCGCTCCCTGCTCGAGCAGGAACACTGGCTCGATCCCTTGCCTCCGGTGCGACGCATTCCCTTGACAGGCTGGCAACGGGCCGTCTTTTGGGGGCTCCGGATCTACATCGTGATCATGATCGTAGTGGTCGCTTGGGGCTTTGCCCGGTTCCGCTGATCCGGGCCCGCGCGCGGTGGCCTCACCGGCCCCCGTGCCGGGGGTCCGTCCGGCAGAGCCAGGCCAGCTCGGCGGACCATTCCAGGGCCGCGAGATGATGCCACGCCTCCTCCAGGCTCCCGGCCGCCGAGTAGACGCCGTGGCCACGCACAATCGCCAGGGGATGATCCCGCAAGGCCCGTGACACCGCACGGGCCGCGTCCTCGAAGGGAGTCTCCCGGGAAGCATCCACGATCGGCACCCTGGGGAAACTGAGCTGACCTTCGAAATCCAACGGTTCGAAAGAGGCTGCTCCCTGCAGGCTCACGGCCACGCTGTAAAGGCCGTGTCCATGGAGCACGGCCCCATGAGTCCCCTGTTCGCGATAGGTCGCACAATGCAGGGGCGCATCCAAGGAGGCTCCGGCGGGAATCTCCGAATCGAGGTCCACAACGACCAGTTCTGACTCGATCAGTTCCTCCGCCCAAGCTCCATGGGGGGTGATCCAGACCCTCCTCCCGAGCCGGATGGAGGCATTCCCACTATGGGGGTCGTTGAGTCCGTATTCCCTCATGCGGCGGTAGATCCGCACGAGGTCGCCTGGTGTCATGGGGTTCCGGCCTCTGGCTGGCATCTCAAATCCCCTGTTCGAATTCAATCCGGTGAACCCGGCTGTCGATGCGCCCGTCGGGCCAGAGTTGGTAGCTCTGCCAGCCCCCCCACCCGGTCTCGATCGAAGGGTTCGCCTGGCCCAGAACGAACTGCATCGCACTCGATGGGGCCCCGTAGTAGCGGATTCCATCCAGGGACGTCTCGAAGGGTGCATGGAGATGCCCGAACAGGACCCCCCGCACCGAGGATCCCGCGAGCTGGCCCGTGAACTGCCGGCCGTCTGCAAGACCCATGGCATCGAGCCAGGGAGTGCCGGTCGCCACGGGAGGATGGTGGAGAGCCACGAGCGTCGGTCCCGCAGGCTCTTCCATGAGCGCTTCCGCCAGATCCCGGCCCGCACGCACACCAATCCGCCCGGCCACCTGACCGGGCAGAACCGAGCTCAGGAGCAGGATGCGCCAGCCGCCGGCCCGGATGCATCCGGGCATGAGGGACTCGCCGAAAAACCCATGCATCACCTCCTCGTCGTCATGGTTGCCGGCCAGGACGTACCAGGGAACGCCGGTCACCGCGAGAAGACGCGACAGTCGCTCATAACTGTCCGGCGTTCCCTCATGGGCCAGATCCCCCGTCACGAGGAGGCAGTCCGGCGCTTCCCCCTCCGCCACGGCCGTACAGATCCGGGCCAAGCGGGCCTCGGGTCGGACCCCGCCTGGCAGCCGTCCGTCCGGTTCGGCCAAAAGGTGGGGGTCGGAAATCTGGACGAGACGGAAGTATCCGCCCGCCGGACCGGCAAGCCCTTTGGGCACGTCAGGATCCCGTGTCTCCGGCACCCAGAACCCCCTTCAGTGAATGGCTTCAGTGAATGGAAAGGAGGATTCTACCCAATCCGCATCGGGCCAGGGGTGGCCCCCTCAAGATCGGGGCCTCCGGCGGTCTTCCGCCCATGACCGGCACGCCCCTCGAGATTCAACAGCGGAGCATGAGAGAACCTGACTACTCGAGTTCTGGATGAGAAGTCCGCACGCCGAACCGCTGGATGCTCTCGAGGATCTGGCCTGCAGTCCGGGCCCAGATGAAGAGCTTGAGATTGCGGTTGTCGGCAGCAAGGTCGTCGCGGATGGGCGGCCCCGCGAGGTCTCGTGCCGCCCTCGTCCACTCCACCAGACGGTGGCGCTCTTCGCTCGTCAGGACCATCGGATCGTTGGGGGTCCCGAAGCCCTCGACGGGGTGACTGCGCCAAGACCCGGAACGCATCGGGCGCCCCTTTCCATCCAGGTTCGGCAGCACAACCCATCGCGGCGCCGGCCGAGCCTGAACCGGTTTATGCTAAGACCTGCAATCGGAGATCCCGGGATGCCTGCTGAGATCGTCCCCACCGAAGATGAGATTGCCGTCCACTGGCGGGAAGAGTCGCGTATTGACCCTCCACCGTCATTTTCCGATCACGCACAGATCCGCGACCCCGCCCTGCGCGAGCAGCTCGACCCCTCGCGGGGGCCGGATGGGTTCCGGGCCTATGCCGACCTGCTCACCTGGGACCGGCCCTATGATCGGGTACTGGATGATTCCAATCCGCCCTTCTACCGGTGGTTTACGGGAGGCTCCCTCAACGCCTCCGTCAACGCCATTGACCGGCACCTGCCCGGTGCCGCCAACCGGGTCGCCTTTCATTTCGTGCCCGAGGATGAATCGGCACCGATCGAAGCCATCACCTATGGCGAGCTGTCCGGAAAGGTCAACCGCCTGGCCCGGCTCCTCCAGGACCGCTTCGCCCTCACGGCTGGCGACCGGGTCACCCTGTATCTGCCCATGGTCCCCGAGCTTCCGATCGCCATGCTGGCCTGCGCCCGGCTCGGAGTCATCCATTCCGTCGTCTTCAGCGGTTTCTCCGGCAAGGCCGCGGGCGAACGGATCGTCGACTCGACCAGCCGTTTCCTCATCACCATGGACGGATACTTCCGCAACGGGCAGTGGATCGATCTCAAGGCCCAAGCCGACCAGGCCGCCCGGGAAAGCCGCGCCCGGAACCATTCTCTGGAAGGAGTCCTGGTCTTTGAACGGACCCCCGGCCGTTACCAGAGCACAAGCCGGATCCGCGCCCCGGAGGAAATCGCCCTCACCCCCCTGCTCGAGACCACCTCCGGGGATCCCTGCCCGCCGGTTTCGCGTGAATCCAATGACGGACTGTTCATCATGTACTCAAGCGGCACGACCGGGCGCCCCAAGGGCTGCTTCCACGGCACCGGCGGCTATCTCAGCTGGGTGGGTGCCACAACGCGCTACGTGCTGGACCTCCGTCCGGATGATGTCTACTGGTGCATGGCGGACATCGGCTGGATCACCGGCCACTCCTACATCGTCTATGGTCCGCTCCTGGTCGGGGCGACCTCCGTCCTCTACGAGGGGCTCCCCCAGTGGCCGGACGCCGCCCGTCCCTGGCGGATCTCAGAACACCTGGGAGTGACGGTGCTGCACACCTCCCCGACCGCGATCCGGGCGCTGCGCCGGCTGGATCCGGACCTGCCCCAACGGTATGGGGCCCCCTTCCGCCTGCTCTGCACCGTCGGTGAGCCCATCGAGCCCGAAACCTGGCACTGGTACCATGAAATGGTCGGCCACCGCCGGGCCGTCGTCGTCGATACCTACTGGCAGACCGAAACCGGGGGCCACCTGCTCGCGACCCTGCCCGGTATCGAGGCCATGAAACCCGGCAGCGCCGGGCCGGCGCTGCCGGGAATCACCGCATCCATCTACGACGAAGCCGGCCGGAAGCTGCCTCCCGGATCAGGCCGGGCCGGCATCTTGGGCATCGAACATCCTTGGCCCGGGCTTATGCTCGGGATCTGGAACGACCCCGACCGTTTCCGCAAGACCTACTTCGAACCGCTTCGGCGGGGCGTTTGGGCCGACCGCTGGATTTATTGCACCCATGACGCCGCCACCTGGAGCGCCGATGGGTATTTCCGGATCCTCGGCCGCACCGACGACGTCATCAATGTGGCCGGGCATCGGCTGGGCAGCAAAGAGATGGAGTCGGCGGCACTCACCGTTCCCGGCATCGCCGAGGCGGCAGTCGTCCCCTACCCGGATCCGGTGAAGGGCGCAGTCCCCCTGCTGTTCATCTCCACGCAGAAGACCTGCGGCCCCGCCCGCGACCTCGCGGCCGCCGTGAGCCGGGCCGTAGTCGAGGCCATCGGTCCGATCGCCCGCCCGTACGCCGTGATCCCCGTGGCCGACCTGCCCAAAACTCGGTCCGGGAAAATCATGCGCCGGGTCCTGCGGGCGGTGGCCCGTGGAGAGGAGGCGGGAGACGTGACCACTCTGGCCAACCCTGAATCCGTGACCGAGGTTCGCAACGCCGTCGCGGAAATCCTCTCCGTCGGCACCACAGGCCCTTCCGGCGAACGGTCCTGAATCAGACCGGCCGGGATACCGGTTACGGAGCGGTGCACCGAACGCGTATAGAGGATTTCCCGGTCCCGGAGCCGGCCGACCCGGCAGGGCGTTGAGTTCATGGATAAGCCGCCCGGCCTCCCGAAAGACGGTACCGGCGTCAGTTTCGATGTCGCAGCGGGCCACCACCTCAGCATAGGCAGTGTGGTCATTGGCCAGGACCCGGTAACCGACGGCCTTGAGTGCATAGCCGACCCGAGACGTGCCGGAAAACAAGTCGATCACGGACCGGGCCGACCGCACGAGACGGACCTGTTCCAGGATTTTCGGAATCAATAAGGCGCTTGGACCCGAGATACTTGATCACTGGGCGGCCCCTCCCCCGGTGGCGGCCCATTTATGGTTGGGGTGGGGCCGTTTCCGCCAGCCGGACCACTCCTAGTGGGGCGGGTGGGGAGGCGGGCCGCCCGGCGGTGGGGGAGGCGGGGCGGCGGGGTGCGGCTGCGGGAAAAAGGGCGGCGTCATGCCCACGACCGGCGGCGTGTTCGTCCCTGGGCATGTGATCTCATAGCCACAGATGCCGAAGCCGGCACCCGGTGGGGATAAGTCGGGAGCCTGATGGGGGGGCGTGGCGCCGGGCGGGGGCCCGAGCCCCACGGGGTAGAATCCCAAGGGCGGGTAAAACGCGCCTCCCTGGTCGGCGTAGCCCACGGGAGCGACCGGTGCCGATCCGGTTTCCGGGTAGGGGGGCTGGGAGACCACCCGGCCGGCCTGTTCCCGCTCGAGCGCCCGCAAACCCTGTTCCATGGAATGGGCGGCCCGCAGGGTGGCCCGGTAGTCCCGGCGCGCCTGGCGCGCGGAAACCGGTGCGAGTTCAAGGATCTTGCGTCTGAGGTGACTCACCCCGGGGCTGTTCTTCGGAGGCGGGGTTCCCGAAAAATGCGTCACGCCATCTCGCCCCGTCCACTCATAGATCCGTACCGGGACCACTCCCCCGCTCCGCGGGGCTGCGGTTGCGGCCCCGAGGGTCGCGACCCCGAGCGAGAGCACGGCCAGTCCCGCGAACACCACCCCGGTCAGCCAGCCGACCGGCCAGCGCAAGAGACAGCGGCGAGGGACCCTTCTCATGATCCCGGATTCTACGCTTCCCGGCGCCGCTCGGACCGCCTACCTCCGCGATTTCCCGGCCGTGGGCTTGACGGCAGAGGGGATATGGGCGCTCTGGTTGAGGTGGCGATGCAGAATCGCCACCCGCTCGACCTGACCCTTCGCGGCATAGCGTTCGTAGAACCCTTCCGTCCGGAAGTCCGGCACGAGGTTGCGCCAGGGCGCCAAGCGCGCTTCCCAGCGTTCGACCCGGCCCTCCTCCGGCTCGCGGTCGCTTTCGGCTAGATCGGCCGCCACCCGAATCAGTGCCTTGAGGGCCACGGGGCGAGTCACCATGAAACGGGTATTGTTGCCCCAGGCCACCCCGAAGATTTTCTGGGCGGCCTTGAGGAAATCGCGGATCACCCGGTAGTGGCGTTCGACCTCGCGGGCATTGGTGCCTGCTCTCTCGATGGCCTGCCAGCGGGCGCGGACCCACCGATGCAGTTCATTGAAAAGTTCCGCCTGGAGAATCCATTTCTCCTTCTGGCTGCGTCCCCCAAGCCGGTTGATGCGATAGCGGAGCGGGCTGTCCGGTGCGCTGTAGAGGGCATCGGCGATGCGGGCGGCAAACTTGCGGTCGGGTTCCGCCCACGACACTTTTTCGTAGAGGTCGATGAGATGACTTTTGTTGATCCGGGTCGGCGTGGAGTTGATGATGACGAACATCTCGGTTGCAAAATCCTCGCTGTGCCCGTCAAAGAGGATGCAGGGAATGTGCAGCGAGTCGGCCTCCTCAGGTTTTTTCTGGAGGTAGAAATGCAGCGCCGCCAACCGGTGCTGGCCATCGATGATCAGGAACCGCTCCCGGGGTTCGCTCAGATTCCCGACCTGGCTCACGTTCGACAGGGGCGTGAAGGCCAGAGATTCGTTCGTGAAGAGCAGGAGGGTCCCGGGAATCGGCGGCTGGGAAATTGCGGTCTCGTAAAAATTCTGGAGGGCCCGCACCTTGGCCCGGGACAACTCCCGCTGAAAGGCCCCGTCGCTCCGTTCGACCCGGGTAATGAACCGCACGATATCGTCTTCCGAATCCGCGTCTTCCGGCCGGATCTGCCCGCCTTCCCCGTAAAACCGGGAGACAAAACGGACTCGGTTCAGGAGATCCTGGGCCGCGTAGTTGACGAAGTAGAACAGACTGTCTTTCTGGCGGACTTGTGTGGCAAGCACGGGGCACCTCCGTTTCGGTTCGAGCTGGGGCCCGTTAGGTCGCGGACCTGAGAGGGATTCTACACAGATTCAGCCGGCCCCGGAACGGCGCCGGGCGACCGATCCGACCGGCACTTTCCGAACCCAGGACTCGGGCTGGAGGGTAACGTGCCGGATCCCGTAGCGGGTTTCCAGATGTTGGACCAGACGCTCGAGAACGGTCGACCAGTCCCCCAGAGACTCGACCATCACGTGCGCCGACAGCGCCACCTGTTCCGAGGACAAGGCCCAGATATGGAGATCGTGGACGGAAAGCACCCCTTCCAGCAGGGACAGGGTTTCCCCGATCCTGACGGCATCCAGCCCGGGGGGGACCCCTTCGAGGAGGACGCGGACGGCCTGCCTGCACAACCGCAGCCCGGCAACGAGAATGAGTGCCGCAATGACCAGGGACAGAAGGGGATCGATCGGCATCCAGCCGGTCATCACGATGACCGCCCCGGACGCGATCGCCGCAACCGATCCCAGAAGATCGCCCAGGGCGTGCCAGAGGGCCATGCGAACGTTGAGCGAGCCACGGTGCACATAAAGAATCCGGGCGAGGGCCAGGTTGAGGATGAGCCCGCCCCCGCCGACGAGCAAGACGGCCCATCCGGTGACCGGCACCGGCTCCGACCGGATCAGCCGCTGGATGGCCAGGGTGACGAGGAGGCCGGACAGGGCCAGCATGAGGAGGCCATTGATGGCGGCAGCGATGACTTCCGCACGGCCCCAGCCATAGGTCTGGTGCTCGGAGGGGGGCCTTCGGGACAGGCTCGCGCCGGCCATGGCAATGCCCAGTGCCAGCGCATCGACCAGCAGGTGACCCGAATCGCCGAGCAAGGTCAGGGAATGGGCCCAGCGCGCGGTCGCAAACTCGATGAACGCGTAGAGGATCGTGAGACCGAGGCACATCGCGAGCCGTCGCCGCGAATCCACCGCCCCGCCCGCGAACGAATGATGATGCCAGGAAGGCTCAGCGTGCGGCAAAAGACGGCAACCTTTTCTTGAGCCATCGCCGGGGAAGTTCCCGGACATAATCCGGGATCCCGTCTGCATAAAGCAGCGGGGCTTCCCCCTGGATCAGGGGCAGGAGATGACGGCGGGCCACCGGCGTCAGGCCATAGCCCCCGGCCCGGATGAACTCGGGGGGAAGCACCCGTTCCCGGTTCGCGACCTGATCCAGGGCAATCTCCCCGATCCGGAAGCGGGGGTGCGGACCGGCACCACGTTCCAGGGTGAGCATGACCCCGTCCGAACCTGCAAGGGCCTTGCGGATCGCCGCCCGCCCAACCGCCAGGGCCGCTTCCCAATCGGTCCGGGAGGCCAAGTGTCGGGCAGCGCGCTGCAGATAATCGGAGACCGCCCAATGAGACTTGTAACCCAGACGCATCCCGACCAGCTGGGCCAATACCGGTGCCACGCCCCCGAGCTGCACGTGGCCAAAAGCGTCCCTTCCCCCTCCTTCACTGACGAACCGCCCCCCCGGGTCGCGAATCCCTTCGGAGGCGACGATGACGCAGAAGCCGCGGGACTCGACCGTTTCCCGCACGCGCGCCAGAAAGTCCTCGGCCTCGAACGGCCGCTCCGGGAAAAGGATGAGGTGGGGAGGATCCCCCGGTCGCTTTTGGGCGAGGGCCGAGGCGGCGGCGATCCAGCCACTGTGCCGCCCCATGACTTCGAGGATAAAAACCCGGGTGGAGGTGGCAGACATCGAAGCCACGTCCAAAGCGGCCTCGAAAGTCGAGATCGCGATGTACTTGGCGACCGAACCATACCCCGGCGAAAAATCCGTGCCGTAAAGGTCGTTGTCGATCGTTTTAGGCAATCCCACAACCCGGACCGGATGGCCTCGTCCGTGACAGTAATCGGCGATTTTACGGGCCGTATCCTGCGAATCCCCTCCCCCGTTGTAGAAGAAATAGCCGATCCGGTGAGCGGCAAAGAGGGCGAGAAGCCTTTCGTACGGGCCGGGATTTTTGTCGGGGGGATCCAGTTTGAAGCGGCAGGAACCGAAAGCACCAGCCGGAGTGTAGGGAAGCCGGGCAAGGACCGACTCCGGGATTCTCTTCGTATCGACGAGATTTTCCTCGAGAACACCGACGATCCCATTCGATCCGACGTAAACATCGCCGATCAATCCGTATTTTTTGCGGGCCTCATCAATCAGCGCCCAGGCCGTGGCGTTGATGACCGCCGTCACGCCACCGGACTGTGCATATAACACATTCATCGGCAAGGATTTTTTTATCATGACTCCCCTCTTTCACCCCATGCAGGACCCACTGCCCGTGTCGTTCGGGGCTTCTCCGGTTGACGCCGTACACCGCTCGCGGTAGTTTAGCGCGGCGACCGGAAACCGGCCAGCACCCGCAGTAAGTCCCCCTCTCAATCTGGGCCCATCCATGCAGTCACCCATCCAAATCGTTTTGATCGGGGCTCCCGGTTCGGGAAAGGGGACCCAGGCCAGCCTGCTGTCCAGGCACTATGGGATTCCTCAGATTTCGACCGGCGAACTCCTCCGCCAGGCCATCAAAAACCAGTTGCCCCTGGGGCTTGAGGCCCAAGCCGCCATGGATCAGGGCTTGCTCGTCTCCGATGCCATCGTGATGGGGATCATCCGCGACCGGCTGTCCCAGGCCGATACCCGGTCCGGTTTTCTGCTCGATGGCTTCCCGAGGAATCTGGAACAGGCCCAGACACTGGAGTCGCTTCTCAACACTCTGGGCCGTCCTCTAACGGTCACCATCCGGTTCCGGGTGGATACCGAGTACCTGATCCAGCGCCTTTCCGGCCGATTGACCTGCCCGCAGTGCGGAGCGGTCTACAACCGCTATACCTCTCCGCCCCGGTTCGACGACCAGTGTGACAACTGTGGAACCCTGCTGCGTCACCGGAGCGACGACAACGAGGAGACGATCATCAACCGGCTCCGCGTCTACGAGGCGCAGACCGAACCGCTCATCGGGTTTTACCAGTCGCGCGGTCTCCTTGCCGAGATCAACGGAGACGGGACCATCCAAGGCATCTTCCGGCAGATCCGGCAGGTGATCAACGAACGCCGGCACCGTTCCGTCGCGCGACGGAAAAGCGGTCCGAAGACCCCCCGGGTCAAGCCTCCGGCCGGGGAGCGGCCCAGCCGGAAAAAACCCGCCCTGGGGAAAGCGAAACCGAAATCCCGGAAGAGCCCGGCCGGCAGAACCGCCAGCGGCAAGGCCAAAAGAAAGAAGCTGCGCTGATCTCCAGCCCCACCTGTGATCCTCTAAGGAGGAGCTGTTCTCCTGAGTTCAAGGATCCGGCGGTAGGCCTGGGAACGAGGGATGTCCAGGAGGGCCGACGCCACCGTGGCCGCGTGAGAGGGCGAAAGCGAATCCAGAAGCAGCATCAGCACGCGATCCAGCCGGGGAGCCGATGGACGGACAGGCTCCTGCTCGGCCTCGTCCGCCCCCGCCACCACCACAACCACCTCACCCCGGACCGCCTCCGCCTGTGCCGCGAGGAGTGCCCTGAGCTTGCCCAAAGTGGCTCGGTGGATGCTTTCGTGCCGCTTGGTCATCTCGCGTGCCAGAAGCGCCATTCGCTCTGCCCCAAAGGTCACGGCCAGTTCGTCGACGAGGCGCAAAAGACGCCGTGGGGAGTCAAAGAAAACCAGGGGCACATCGATCCGGGACAAGGTCTGCAGACGGGCCTTGCGGGCGGATCCCCGGGGCGGCAGGAAGCCCTCGAAATGGAACCGGGCGCCCGGGAATCCGGCAACCGACAGGGCAGCCAGGGCGGCGGAGGGTCCCGGAACCGGTGTGACCCGGTAACCCGCCTCGTGCGCCGCCGCAACCAGCCAGCCGCCGGGATCGCTGAGAAGCGGCGTTCCGGCATCCGAAACCAAGGCCAGCCACTCGCCCCGTTTCAGGCAGTCGAGTAAAAAAGGAATGCGCTCCCTCTCGTTGTGGGCATGACAGGAGACGAGCGGCACGTGGAGATCGAAATGGGCCAAAAGCTTGCGGGTATGGCGCGTATCCTCGGCAACGATCCTTTGGGACGCCCGGAGGACCTCGAGGGCGCGCGGAGTGAGGTCACCCAGATGGCCGATCGGGGTGGCCACGACAGCCAGTTGACCGGATGCACCCGGTTGGGACAATCGGTTCGGAAACTGCGACAATGTGACAGACGGCCGGTGTAACTGTGGGTGATTCTACGCCAATGTCTTCACGATCCCGCGTCCTCGGTCCCCTCCTTCTGGTCGCGCTGGCGGTCACGGGCTGCGCGACCCTTCCGCCTCACCCATCGGTCGCGGCGGTCGCATCCTTGCGGAGTGCAGCCCGTCGTGCCGAAGGGGAGCATCACTGGCAACAGGCGGTTCGTTCGCGCGTGGCCCTCGCCCGTTTGGAGCTGGATCGTCCCGGGGGCGGCCGGGAGCTAATCCGGGCCAGCGAGGACGCTCTCCAGGCGGGACAGGTCGGGGAGGCCCGCCGGCTGCTGCGCGGATCCGTGGAGCAGCAGATCGGTCAGCGCTTTCTCTTTGCCGCCCTGGATACTCGTCTCCAACATCTCCTGGCCGAAAAACGGCCGGCCCTGGCGAAGGCCCTGATGCAGGCGGCGCCCCGCCCGCAACCGGACGTGGCCAAGGCCTTTCTCGCCCGGGAAGCCCAAGTCTGGTTCGCGAACGGCGCCGTGCGGCGAGGCGTTGACCTACTCGATACCCGGGACCGTCTGCTGACCAGGGCCCGCACCCGGATGGCCAACCAACGCCGGCTCTGGAAGGCACTGGCCCGATCGGCTCTTCTGAGTACCCGTCCGCTCTCTCTCCCCGCCAGCACCCACCCAGTCGCCCGGGGCTGGATCCAGCTCGCCAACCTGTACCGGGCGGCCTGGCAGAATCCGGGTCTTTTCCCGCAGGCCTTGGCCCGCTGGCGCCAACGGTATCCCCAGCACCCGGCTGAAACCTCCGTGATCCCCGAACTTCTTCGCGCGCTCTCACGGATCGGCACCTACCCGTCCCGGGTTGCGGTCCTGCTGCCGCTCACGCACCGCTATGCCAGCGCCGGCCGGGCCATCGAAGACGGGATCCTGGCGTCCCGCTTCGCCACCAGCCCGGGTACCACAGCACCCCGCATCTTTTTCGACAACACCGGAAGCCACCGCTCCGGACTGTTACGCGCCTACCAAAAAGCGCTCGCCCAGCGGGCCCGCTGGATCATCGGCCCCCTGCTCGCCCCCCAGGTCGCCGCACTGGCGAAACTCCGTCCCCCGGTTCCGGTCCTGGCCCTGAACGACCTGCCGCCGGGAATGGTTCGACCCCCTCGGTTTCACGAGTTCTCGCTGTCTCCGAGCGATGAGATCCGGCAGATCGCGAGACGGCTGATCCGGCGGCACCAACGGTTCGGCGCTGTGCTCATCCCGCACGGGGCTTGGGGACGGTCCCTGGTCTCGGATCTGAAAAAGGCCCTGCGTCCGGCCGACGGCAGGCTCCTGTCCGTTGTGCGGTATACCCCCGGTCGACGGAGCTATGCCCACGATATCCGGAGTTTGCTCAGGGTCAATACCAGTGTGATCCGGGAGCAGGCGCTGGCCGATACCTTGGGCATGCCGCTTGAGTTCGTCCCCGAACCGCGTTCCGATCTCCGTTTTATCCTGGTGGCCGCAGCCCCCCTGGAAGCCCGCGAAATCCTTCCGGAGCTCAGGTATTTCGGGGCCAGTCGGGTCCCCGTCTATGGATTGTCCCGCGATGACGTCCCCGACAGCCTGCATCCGGACCTCAACGGGCTGCACATCCTCGCGATGCCCTGGCTGCTCGATACGCGCTCCACATGGCACGGCGTTCGTCAGATGCTGGCCCGCCTCTGGCCCAACCGTGAGCGCCGCGAGACCCGGCTCGTGGCCTTCGGTTTCGATGCCTATCATCTGGTCCCCTGGCTCAGGAACCTCCATAGGTCCCTGCGTCCTCCCCTCTGGAGCGCGACCGGTCTCCTGAGTGCCGGCCGCAACGGCCGCATCCATCGACGCCTGCTCTGGGCGCGCTTCGAAAACGGCCGGGCGATCCCCGATCCGATCCCGCCGGGATCGCGTCGCTGACGCGACCCTCCAGCCTCGTGCCGCCCCCGGCCGATCCCTGCCGACCCTTGCCCGCCTGAACCGGACAGCGCCATGCGATCGAAACTGCTTTCGAGAAAACTGCCCTTCATCGCAACGCTCGTCTACTTTGCCGGGGGTTTCCTGTGGATCACCCTCTCCGACCTGATGGTGGCGAGCCTCCATCTCCCCGAGACGGAACGTACCCTGGTCGAAATCGTGAAAGGCGACCTGTTCATTGCGCTGTCAGCGCTCATGGTTTATTTCCTGCTCCACCGGCTGACCCGGATCTCCAATGAAACGTCTTTCCAGAAATACCTTGCCCGTCACGATCCCCTGACCCACCTCCTCAACCACCCGGCCTGGATTGAAGCCAGCACGGATGCCTTGCGCCAGCAGGACCGGAACGACGCCACGATCGTGCTCATCGACGTGAGCCAACTCCGCTACATCAACGGCGCCTTCGGCACGGCCGCCGGAGACTTCATTCTCCGCTACATGGCCGATCTCATCCAGCACCATCTCGAACCCGGCGATGTTTTGGGACGGAGCGATGCCAGCCGGTTTGCGCTGTTTCTGCCGGGCCACCCCGAAAGCGCCCTCGAGAGCCTGTTTGAGGACCTCTCACAGGCCAGCCGCCATCCGGTCCATATCGGGCTCCACCGCTTCCGTTTCTCCTTCGCCATGGGCATCAGCCGCTCACCCCAGGACGCTGTTTCCATTTCCGAACTGTTCACGCTGGCCACGATCGCGCTCGACCAGGCCAAGCTGAATCCGGACCGCCACCTGGCCTACTACAGCCAAACGGCAGCCAAAACCACCCTGGCGGCCCTGCGTCTCGAAACGGATCTCGGTCTCGCCATCGAGCGCCACGAGTTCATCGTGCATTTCCAGCCCATCCTAGGCCTGCCCGGTCTGAGACTGTTAGCGGTGGAGAGCTTGGTGCGCTGGCAGCATCCCGCGCTGGGGCTCATCCCTCCAGACACATTCATCCAGACGGCCGAACAGATCGGCCTGATCCACGATCTCGGCCGCTTCGTACTGAAGGAATCCATTCGGACACTCGGGCAACTGTCGGTTCCGGAATCCATCCGGCCCTCGCTGGCCATCAACCTGTCCGCCCTCCAGTTCACCCATCGGGACCTCGTGCCGTCGATCCAGGCCATACTGGACGAAACGGGTTTTCCACCTGAACGGCTGAGCCTCGAGATCACGGAGTCGACCTTCATCAACGATCCGGAACAGGGCCGGAAGATCCTGAACCAGCTGCGGGAGTTGGGAGTTTCAGTCGCCCTGGATGATTTCGGGACTGGCTACTCCTCCTTGGCCTACCTGCAGGAGCTGCCGATCCAGATCCTCAAGATCGACCGCGCCCTGATCAAGCCCCTGCCGACCCGGGAGTCTGCCCGTCGTATCGCACGGGCGGTGATCGATCTCGCCCATAGCCTGGAACTCAGGGTCATCGCCGAAGGCGTTGAACACCGGGAAGAGCTGGAGCATCTGGAAAACGCCGGCTGTGATGCGGTGCAGGGCTTTCTTTTTTCGCGGCCCATGCCGGCTTCGACCCTGGCCGCCTGGATCCTCAACCAGAACGACCAGCCGACCGGGGCGGCCTAGCCCACCCCCGATTCCGGGAGATCCGGCCGCGCCGGGCCGAAACCCGCCGAAGACAGGCTTTCGTATCTCCACTCCCCCAGATCCGAAAGATCCGGAAGGAGCATCCGGGCATCCCCGATCACCACAAGAAAACATTCCTCGGGAGCCGGGAATACCTGGCGCAGGATTGCCGACGCCTGGGCCGGGGAAACCTGGTCCAGACCTTCGGCATACCTGACCCAGTCGGCCAAGTCCAGGTGATGGAAGCGTCGAAGGGCGAGGCGGAGGGCCCATTGATCCGTGGTCTCGTAGCGAAAGGCCTCCTGGCCCTTGAGGTAGAGACGCGCGGCCTTAAGATCCGTCTCCTTCAAACCTTCTTCCCGTGCCCGCCCGAGCACCTCGAAAGTGGCCGAAAAAGCCCTGCGGATCCGTTCCGTCGGCGTATGGGACGTGAGGTAGCTCAGGCCACGAAAGCTGGGGAGGGTATATCCCGCATGGGCGCCGTAAGTCAGCCCCTCTTCGATTCGGAGACGCCGGTTGAGAAGGGAATTGAACCGGCCACCCAAAACCGACTGGACGAGTTCCAGTCCGATGCGTTCCGGGTAGTGGTGATCCACGCCCAATCCCCCCATCCAAAAATAGCTTTGCGTGGCTCCAGGTCGGTCGATGAAGAGGTTCCGCGCACCGGCTGGAGATTCGATCGGAAGGGGAGCATCGGACGCTTGTGGTGGGGCCCCCCGGCGGGAGGAAAAAACCCGGGTCAAGGCTGCACGAAACCCGTCCGGATCGAAGTCGCCAGCCACGCTCACCACGGCTCTCCGCCGCCGCAGATGCTCAAACCAGAACCGCCGGAGCACACCCGTCTCAAGCCGGGGCAGACTCGTCTCGTCCCCTCCAACCGGATGCCCGTAGGGACTCTCGGTCCCATACATCCAGCCCTCGGCATAGAGTGGAAGCAGGGAACGGGGATCGCCATCCTTGGCAACCCGGATTGCGGCAATGGAGCGCTTTTGAATCTTGTGCAGCTCGGAGGTGGCAAAGCGGGGAGATTCGAACACTTCGGAGAGCAGATCCCAGAGCCTCGGGAAAACCCGGCTCGGGGCCGACAGGGTCATTCCCAGGCATTCCCGTCCGGCCCAGGTTTCAAAATCCGCCCCCAGAGTTTCGAAACGGGCGGCCAGCGTGACCGCATCGGTCTCCCGCGTCCCCTTGACGAGCAGTTCAGCGGCCGCCTGGGCCTGGCCGGAACAGCCGATAGCATCCAGAAGCGCTCCCCCCTGCCAGAGACAGGCGACCGTGACGAGTGGAACCTCCTGACGGGGGTGGAGGATGAGTTCAACTCCCGGTTCCAGGGTTTCCTCGAAGATCCCGGCCGTGGATTTCCAGTCCCGATGACGAGACGGGGGGATGCCCGGCATGGGTCCGGTCCCGCTCATTGCCCCTCAGGATAGAGAGTTCCCACCGTCCATCCGCCGTGCCCGAAGGCGGCGCGTGCGGCATCCCGGATCTCGGTGGAACTCACGGCCTCGAGCAGACCGGGATAGGTCCCGATCCGGGACAGATCCCGGTGCAGGGTCCAGGCTCGGCCCAGCAGTTCCGCTCGCCCGGAGACCGACTCGAGATGGCGATAGTAGGTGGCCAGTCTTTGGTTCACCGCACGGATCCGTTCCGCTTCGGTGGGGCCGGCTTCGGTCAGCTGCTCAAGCGTCTCACGGAGGAGGCGCTCCACCGTTTGCGGTCGCTTGTTCGGGGCGAGCGTCACGAGGAGGACCTGGCGTCCGGGCACCAGGCGACCAATCCGGTAAGTCTCGAGAGCGATGGCCGCGGCCCTGCGTTCCACCAGCAGCGACTGGAGGCGGGAGGCGACGCCGCCGACCAGGATCGTCCAAAGCAGCTCGTCGGCCAGAGCCGAAGCGGCCGTCGCCGCCGGGACGGGGAACACCAGTGCCAAATAGGGGGACCCGACGGCCGCTGCACTCTCGATGCGCCGCTCCCCGGCCGGATGCTGGCCGGCCGATCCAGGCATGCTCGGGAGTGGGGGGCAGCCAGGCGCCGGTTGATCGAGCCCCATGTCGACGCACAGCCGGTTCCAGTGCCCCGGGTCGATCCCTCCGACCCCAATGACCGTGGGACGGGAACAGCGGTAGTGACGGTCGTAAAACCGGCCGAGCAATTCGGGGTCGATGCGCTCGATATCCTCGGACCATCCGATCACCGGATGGGCATAGGAGGTCCCCGCACAGGCCACCGCCTGTATCTCTTCGAGAAACTGCGCCACCGGATCGTTGTCCACACCGGCTTCGCGTTCGGACAGAATCACCCCCCGTTCGCGATCGACCCGCCCGGCATCGATGAGGAGAGCGCGCATGCGGTCGATCTCAAGCTCGAAGGCGGTGGCGATCGCTGCTGCGGGAAACTGTTCGTGATAAACGGTGAACTCCTCGGTGGTATACGCATTGTTGCTGCCCCCCGCCGCTTCCAGGATTCGGTCGAAGTCTCCATCGGGGAAACGGGCGCTACCGTTGAACATCATGTGTTCCAGAAAATGGGCGAGTCCCGTTGGAGCGGGAGGCTCATCGGCACTGCCAACCCGGTAAAACACATAGAGAGCCGCCCGCGGATTGCCCGGATCCGGCCAGAGAACCGTCTCGGGTCCGGACGGCCATCCGACCGGCGCCTGAGGGCCGGGCCCCCGGCCCGCGGCAGCCGGGGGGAACGGGGAATCGGATGGGGTCGAACGGCTGGGCATGGAATTCACGGGGTGGGTCCGGCGGGAGGCCTCTCCCTGAACAGACCCTACGGCAACAAAGAAAGCGTGCATTATCGAATCCCCAAGGTAAAAAATGCAAATGGGGCGAAAGTCGGCAATCATTGTTCCCCTCCTCCGGCCGGATCCAGCCGGAGGGGTCGGAGACGGCGCACGCCCTACGACGATCGACGGTCCTGCCTTTGATTCACAGGGGTACCGGCCATGACGACGGCGACGCCCCCAACCCCCGGTCACGGGCGCGGATCATCCGCCGGATGCCGGAGGAGACGGGAGCATCCGATTGGACGGTGGTGCTCTGCGCCGACCTAACGGATGTGCCTTCCCCACCTCCGGGCTGGCGCCGCAGCCCGCTGAGGACCCGCCCGGACCCGATGGGTTTTCACGCGGACGGCCGGGCCTGTCTCGGGCCTGTCACAGAAATGCCATGTTTCCGGTATAGGCTGGAGCACGCTCAATGTCTGACCCCATAAGGAGCCCTGCCATGTCGAAACTGAGAACCCGCCCCCTTGTCCGCCTAACCGCACTCGCGGCGGTTGTCCTAGCCGGCCTTTGTGCCCTGGCTCCTGTGCCCGTTCAGGCCCGGACAACCCATCTCATTGAAACCGGTTCCACGCTGCTCTACCCCCTCTTCAACCTGTGGGTACCAACCTACACCGCCACCCATCCCGGCATCCGCATCACCACCGAGGCGACGGGAAGCGGAACTGGAATCGCCCAGGCCGTGGCCGGTCTCGTCCAGTTCGGCGCCTCGGATGCCTACCTGAGCCCGACCCTGCAGCGTCTGCACCCGGGACTGCTCAACATTCCGCTCGCCATCTCGAGCCAGATGGTCAACTACAACCTGCCGGGTCTCAACAGACGGTCCTTGCGCCTGTCGGGCCCTGTCCTGGCCGCCATCTATGCAGGCCGGATCCGCGACTGGAATGCCCCGGCGATCCGCGCACTCAACCCGGGCTTGCCGCTTCCCCACCACCGGATCCTGCCGATCCACCGCAGTGACGGCAGCGGCGACACCTTTATTTTCACCCAGTACCTGAGCTTCTCAACCCCCGTCTGGATGAATGCCACGGGCTATGGAACAACCGTGAGCTGGCCCGCGATCCGCGGAGAAATCGGCGCCACGGGGAACCCGGGGATGGTGCAGGCCCTAGCCACTAATCCTTATGCCATCGCCTATATCGGCGTGAGCTACCGTTCGGCGATCCTCAAGGACCATCTGGGGCAGGCCCAGCTCGAAAACCGGGCCGGGCGGTTTGTTCCGCTCACCGGATCCACGGTCGCTGCGGCCGTCGCCGCCCGTGCTCCCCACACACCGCCCGACCAGAGCATCAGCCTCGTTTTCGCTCCGGGGGCAAATGCCTACCCGATCATCAACTACGAATATGTGATCGTCAAGGAACACCAGCCCTCCCGCCGCATGGCGCTGGCCATCCGCCGGTTCCTCGAATGGGCCATTGCCCCAACCGGCGGCAATGCACCCTCGTTCCTGAACCGGGTCGGGTTCGCTCCGCTGCCAGCGCAAGCCATCCGCCAGAGCCGTCGGCAGATCGTGAAAATCCATTAAACTGGCCCCATTCGGGCAAACCAGTTTTCCGCAGGGACAAGGGGAGACCTCCCCTGTCCCCGGATCGGGAGATAAGACGAATCCATGTGGTTCCGACGTCTGCTGGCCGTCTTTAGCCTGCTGGTCCCACTGGTGCTCCTGGCCATTGCGGTTTTCCTGACTTACTACGCCTGGCCCGCCATCCATTACAACGGCCTCGATTTCCTGTGGCGGGAGACCTGGAACATCGGCAACCAGTATGCGAATCCCGTCCACCGCCATGGCGAGACCGTCATGCCCGGGGCCCGGTTCGGCATCCTGTTCCTGATCGTGGGCACACTGGGCAGCGCCTTCCTCGCCCTGCTCATGGCCTTTCCACTCGGTCTGGGTGCCGCCCTCTTCCTGAGCGAGGTGGTTCCCCACCGCTTCGGCCATTTGGTCTCGTTTTTCGTCGAACTCCTGGCCGGCATCCCCTCCGTCGTCTTCGGCCTTTGGGGCATCGTCTTCCTGATTCCATTTCTGGGCCACCACATCTTCCCCGTTCTGGCCGGGATGTTCCCCTTCATCCCGTTCCTGGCGCGTCCCACGGGTTCCGGTTATGGCCTCCTGACGTCGAGCCTCGTGCTGTGCCTCATGATCGTCCCTTTCATCGCAGCCACCCTGCGCGATGCCCTGCGCAGCCAGAGCACCGAAATGCGCGAGGCGGGCATCAGCCTCGGCGCCACCCGTTTTGAAGTGGCGACCCGGATTCTTCTCCCGGGACAGAAAACCGCCCTGGTCGGCGCCACCATGCTGGCCTTCGGCCGGGCCCTCGGTGAAACGATGGCCGTGCTCATGGTGAGCGGAAACGCACTCAACTACCTGCCCCACAACATCTACAGTCCCATCTCCACCATGGCGGCGTTCATCGTGGCCCAGCTGGACAGTGCGCTGGCGGATCCGACCGGCATGGCCATGCGGTCGCTGGCGGAAATTGCTGTCCTGCTGCTCGTGATTTCATTCATCATCAACGGAGCGGCCCGACTCCTGATCGGCACGCTCAAGGAGCACACGCTATGAGCGGGATCCGGGCGGTTCATCCGCCACGTCCCTCGCCCGGCTGGATCCGGTACCGGCGCATCAAAAGCGCGATCGGTTGGGCACTGGCCGGGACGGCCCTCCTGATCCTGTCCGTGGCTATGGTCCAGATCCTCCTCTATGTCTTCCTGAAAGGTTTCCACAGCCTGACACCCAAAATCTTCACGGAAGATACCGTGGGGGTGGGCGGCGGACTCAGAAACGCCATTCTCGGAACGGCCCTTCTGTCCGGGTCGGCCATGATCCTCTCCGCGCTGATCGGAGTCGCGGCGGGTTTGTACCTGAGCGAGTTCGGTGAGGGCCGGCTGGGTAGCCTGACGCGGTTTCTGAGCGATGTCCTGGTTGGCGTCCCCTCCATCGTGCTGGGATTTGTGGGCTATGTGATTCTCACCGTCTGGCTGCGCTGGCAGTTTTCCCTTGCTGCGGGCGCCATTACGCTTGCAGTCCTCATGCTGCCCTACATCGTCCGGAGTACCGAACTCGCCTTGCGGCGGGTCGCCTCCGGCATCCGCGAATCCGCCTATGCCCTGGGATGCCGGGACCATCAGGTGGTGTTCAAGGTCCTGCTCAAGGCCGCCGCACCGGGCATCGGCACCGGCATTCTCCTGGCGCTCGCGATTTCGGCGGGCGAAACCGCTCCCCTGCTCTATACCGCGGGCTGGTCGAATTACGGCTGGTCCGGCCACCTGATCCACGAACCGGTGGCGTATCTCACCTACGTCATCTGGAGCTTCATCGGCGAGCCCTTCCACTCCGCCCACGCCTTGGCCTACGTCGCCGCCTTTCTCATCACCTTCGTCATCCTGCTGATCAACCTGCTGGCTCGTTTCCTGATCGCCTCCTCACCCCACTCCCGACTCTGAAGGCAAGTATAATGGCCGGATCCAGAGAAGGATTGCCGCCGTGACCACGAATACCATGATTTTCAGTTCCGAGTCTGTTTCCGAAGGCCATCCCGACAAGGTCGCCGACCAGATCTCTGACGCCATCCTCGATACCCTGATCTCCCAAGATCCCCGCAGCCGGGTCGCCTGTGAGACCCTGGTCAAAACCGGGGTCGCCATTATCGCCGGGGAAATTTCGACGCAGGCTT
Source organism: Pseudomonadota bacterium (assembly GCA_021810635.1). Classification (GTDB taxonomy): domain Bacteria; phylum Pseudomonadota; class Gammaproteobacteria; order JAKAQQ01; family JAKAQQ01; genus JAJZIH01. The sequence continues at coordinate 30,483 of JAJZIH010000012.1, forward strand.
GGGTCGACCTCGACGAGCTGGTTCGCCGGGTCATCACCGGCATCGGATATACCAGTTCCGAAGTCGGTTTCGACGGCGGCACCTGCGGGGTCATTTCCCTGATCGGCAAGCAGTCGGGCGATATCGCCCAGGGCGTGGACCGGGCCACGCCGGAAGACCAGGGAGCGGGTGACCAGGGCATCATGTTCGGCTATGCCACGGACGAAACCGACGTCTTCATGCCAGCCCCCATCACTTACGCGCACCGGCTCATGCGACGGCAGTCCGAACTCCGGCGGTCCGGAGCGCTGCCCTGGCTGAGACCGGACGCCAAAAGCCAGGTCAGCCTCTGCTATGTGGACGGAGTCCCTCGCTACTGCACCGCCATCGTGGTCTCCACCCAGCATGCCCCGGATGTCTCGAACGAGGACCTGCGGCAGGCGGTCAGGGAACTCATCATCAAACCCACCCTGCCCCCTGAATGGATCCGCCCGGAAACCCGGATTCTCATCAATCCGACCGGCCGCTTCGTGACCGGCGGGCCCGCCGGGGATTGCGGTCTCACGGGACGCAAAATCATCGTCGATACGTACGGGGGCATGGCACGGCATGGTGGCGGTGCCTTTTCGGGCAAGGACCCCTCCAAGGTGGACCGGTCGGCGGCCTACGCCGCCCGCCACGTCGCCAAGAACATCGTCGCCGCGGGGTTGGCCCGACGCTGCGAAATCCAGCTTTCCTACGCAATCGGCGTGGCCAAACCGGTGTCCATCGCGGTCGAGACGTTCGGCACCGAATGCGTCCCGAACCATCATCTGGTCCAGCTCATCGAAGACCATTTCGACCTGACCCCCAACGGAATCATCCAGGAGCTCGACCTCATCCGCCCGATCTACCAGAAAACCGCCGTCTACGGACACTTCGGACGCACGGAACCTGAGTTCACCTGGGAGCGCCTCGACAAGGTCGAAATCCTGAAGGATGCGGCCGGCACCCGCCGCGTCCAGCGCATCCGCTGAGCATCCATCTGGTGCCCTCCGCCCGCTCCCGCGCGACCGAACCGACCGCTGGAACCATCCGGCAGGACTTCCGCGTTCGTGACCTGGCCCTCGCTCCCTGGGGACGCCGGGAAATTGCGGTCGCGGAGCACGAAATGCCCGGCCTCATGGCCCTGCGACAGGAATACGCAAGCCGCCAGCCCCTCCACGGCGCACGCATTGCCGGCTGCCTTCATCTCACGATCGAAACCGCCGTTCTCATCGAGACCCTGATCGCCCTCGGCGCCCAGGTCCGATGGGCTTCCTGCAACATCTTCTCCACCGAAGACCACGCCGCAGCCGCGCTCGCGGCCCGTGGCATTCCGGTTTTTGCCCACAAAGGGGAATCCCTAGAAGAATACTGGGAAGCCGTGGCCGAACTGTTCGAATGGCCGGACGGGGACGGGCCCAACCTGATCCTGGACGACGGTGGGGATGCCACCCTCTATCTTGTACTCGGCTCCCAGGCGGAACGAAATCCGGATGTCCTCGCCCATCCCCAGAACCCGGAAGAGACGGCCCTGCATGCAACCCTCCGGAAAAGGCTGGCGGCAGAGTCCGGATTTTTCAGCACGCGCCTCGGGGCCATCCGCGGCGTCAGCGAAGAGACGACGACGGGCGTCCACCGTCTCTACGATCTTGAACGGCGTGGGGAACTGCCCTTTCCAGCATTCAATGTCAACGACTCGGTCACCAAATCCAAGTTTGACAATCTCTACGGCTGCCGCGAGTCCCTGATCGATGGCATCAAGCGGGCCACCGATCTCATGATCGCCGGCAAGGTGGCCTTGGTGCTCGGCTACGGCGAGGTCGGCAAGGGTTGTGCCCAGGCCTTGCGGGGACTCGGCGCCACCGTCTGGGTCACGGAAATCGACCCCATCTGTGCGCTGCAGGCGGCCATGGAAGGATTTCGGGTGGTCCGGATTGAAGAAGTCGTGGAGACGGTCGACCTCTTCGTCACGGCCACCGGCAATCTTCGGGTCATCGGCCATGAGCACCTCCTGCGCATGAAGCACCGAGCCGTGGTCTGCAACATCGGCCACTTTGATTCGGAAATCGACGTCGCCTCGCTTCGTCAGTATCCCTGGACCTCCATCAAGCCTCAGGTCGACCTGGTGCGACTGCCCGATGGCCGCGAACTGATCCTGCTCGCCGAAGGGCGTCTCGTCAATCTCGGATGCGCCACTGGCCACCCGAGCTTCGTGATGTCCGCCTCGTTCACCAACCAAGTTCTCGCGCAGATGGCCCTTTGGGAACACGATCTCAGGACGGAGCGGCGGGTGCGTGTCCTGCCCAAGGCACTCGACGAGAAAGTGGCGCGTCTCCACCTCGGTCGGCTGGGCGTGCAACTCACCGTGCTCACGCCGGAGCAGGAACGGTATCTCGGCCTGTCCAAGGACGGTCCGTTCAAGACGGACCACTACCGGTACTGAACGGCCGGCTCCCCCCGGCCTCAGGTCCGGAGACGCCGATAGGCAATGGCCGTGGCGATGCCGTACCCGGCCAGCCCATAGGCGACGAGGACGGCGACATGCTCGAAAACCGCATGGGGAACCCGGCCCGTCAAGAGCGGCCGGATGAGTTCGATCGCGTGCGTCAGGGGGAGGAGCCGGGCGACAAAAACCACCGGCGCCGGCAGTGCACTCAGGGGAAAGAACACTCCGGAGATGAGCAACAGGGGCGTCAACAAGAGGATCATGTAGTAGACGAAAAAGTCATAGCTCCGGGCCAGAACCGTCATGATCATGGCGATCGCCGCAAAGGCGAATCCCATGAGAAAAATGACCGGGAAAACCCAGAGCGCCGTCAACCCCGACCAGAGCTGGAGTACGAAACCCACAACGACGATGGCCAGAGCGTTGATGAGCCCCTTGGTTGCGGCCCAGCTCACCTCCCCGAAAATGACATCGGCCGGCTCAAGCGGGGCACTCAGGATCGCCTCCCAGGTCTTCTGCATTTCCATGCGGGTGTAGGCGGAATAGAGCGCTTCGAAGCTTGCGGCATTCATGGCGCTCGAACAGACGATCCCGCTGGCCAAAAAGACCAGATAGGGCAGGTGATCCATGGTTTTCACAAAGTGCCCGAAACCATATCCGAACGCCAGAAGGTAGAGCAGCGGTTCGCCGAAGTTGGCAATCAGGGACGGAACCAGGAGTTTCCGCCAGACCAGGAAGTTGCGCATCCAGACGGCGCCAGAGCCCCGGCTGGGCATCCAGCAAATGGGACGCATCATTCGCGGAGTCCACGCCCGGTCAGGTGCAAGAAACAGTCCTCCAGGTTGCTGGGCCGCTCGAGATATCGGCTGATCCCGAGATGGTCGATCAATGCCGCGAGATATTCACGTTCGTTGGAATAGACCAGCGTGAGTGCCCCGATCTCCTCGATCCGGCAGCGGCCGGCATCCAGCAACTCGCGTCTTGCGACTGGTTCGCGGATCTCAAGCACGTAGCGGGGAAGGAACTGTTCGACCAGAGCACGGGGGGTGCCCTGCGCCTGGATCCGCCCATGGTCCATGACGGCGACCCGGTCGCAGAGCCGTTCCGCCTCCTCCATATAGTGAGTGCTCAGAATGAGGGTCCGCCCGGCCGCCCGGAGTTCTTCCAGTCGGTTCCAGAGATGCTGGCGCGCATGGGGATCGAGTCCGGTGGTCGGCTCATCCAGAATGACGAGGTCAGGATCCTGGACGAGTGCACGTACCAGGGTCAGGCGGCGTTTGGTGCCTCCCGACAGTTCGCGGATGGGACTGTGGAGCCTTTCCTCCAGCTCCGCAAACTTGAGCAGCGCATGGATGCGTTCGTGCACGGCAGCCGGCTCGAGCCCGAAATAACGCGCATAAACCTCAAGATTCTCCTCGACCGTGAAATCGGGATCCAGGTTATCCGCCTGTGGCACCACGCCGACGCGGCGCCGGGCGATCCGCGCATTTTCAGGAACCGGAAGTCCCAGAACGCTGATCGAACCCGCCGATGGCCAAGTCAAACCCAGAAGCAGGCGGAGGGTGGTGGTCTTGCCGGCTCCGTTTGGCCCCAGCAGCCCGAAACACTCCCCGCGCGCCACTTCCAGATCGAGTCCGTCGACGGCGGTGCGATCGCGGTAGCGCTTGACCAATCCCTGGATCCGGACGGCGGGGGCGGGATCTTCCGTCGGACGGGAACTCAGCGAGTCGGCCCCTTGCGGCCACCACGCCTGACGGTGGTCCGGCCGGTCGCAGGCGGGTGGTGCGGGCGGGTCACCCCGTAGCTGCCGCGCCAGATTTTGCCCCGGAAACTTTTCTTGTCGCCCTTGCCCATGCCAGCTCCCCGTACCTCGAGTTACGGCCCATTGTATCGGAAAGCGGACCACACAGGCGGGGGATTCCGGGCTTCGCAGCGGCGGGTCTCGCTGGATTCGAATCCAGCGAGAATCCCGGCAATGGCCTGAACTCGGTCACACCAGGACTCCACTCGGGCGACTCTTCCGACTTGGATCTCGCCGATATTCCGAACAAGAACCTGGTTTTCGTCGGCGCTTTCACCGAACAGGACGACCGGCCGCTCGAACACGACCAACAGGGGCTCCCCCGGTCCGTCCAAGTGACCGGCCAATCCGAGCCCCCAGGAAACCATCCGTCGTCGATAACGAAGAGCGGATCACGCCGGACGGGTCGGAACGCTCCCGGGAGCTTCGCGACCCGTCAGACAACCGGCCAGATGAGGAAGACCAGACCGAGAAGCACAATGAATCCGCCACTCAGGACTTCCCCATAGCGTTCGAATGAGTGCGCCCCGATCTGGCGGAGGCTCCGGACCGAATACACGCACATGACGATGTAGGTGGCAATGGTGCTCGCGGCAAAAACAACAGCCATGACTCCGAGCAGCCAGGGACCATACCGCCCGGCTGCAAAGAAGGCCGGGAGTCCCTCGATCATGGGCGAAGAGCCAAGAACGAGGACCAGGGTCATCGTCCGCGAGCGCCTGCGGGGATGGAGTGCGGGGCCTTGCGGGACTCTGGACGGGTCATGCGGGTCATGGCTTCCGAGTTCACGCCAGGCCGAAAACAGCATCCAGCCTCCGAACAGGATGAGCCCAAAACTGGAAATGCGCGAGACGAGAGTCCCGTAACGCTGCGCGACCGCGACACCGACGATCCACATGACCAAACCGATGAGCAGGGTTGAAAGGACGTGCCCCGTTCCTGCGCCGAGGGCGACCCGCACGACTTTTCGGGATGGCCAGTGTTCCTGGCGGGCCAGCAACGCAATCGGACCCCAATGATCGGGCACGATGGTATGCAGGATCCCGACCAGGGCGACCGCCCCGATCAACAGAATTGGCGGACTGATCGGCATGGAGCACTCCCGTCTGGCCCCCCCATGATCGCATGAACGGGCTGGGTGCCCCCGGATGCGGGGATATCCGCCCCGCCCCAACAAGGAAGCCAGGCGTTGTCGTCATCACCTGGAGGGTGTCAATCCAATCAGAAATATGTCCCCTTGGTGGGTGCAGGGTTATTGTTGCTGGGCCTGTGCGGCGGCGATCCTGGCCTTGCGACGCCAGGGGTGGGCTGGCGCGCGGGTCTGGCGGGCTGGTCTGGCCTTGGCCTGCTCGACGGCGTGGTGGACGCTTTTTTCGTCATCCAGGGGGATGGGAGATTCGCCCTCGGCCAGGAGGCGCCAAGGCAGGTTGCGGCCCTGGTGCAGGACGGTGACGGCGGCACGGTTCAGGCGATAGCTTTGGCCTTGGAGTTGATACTCGCGGTTTTTGAACTGGAAGGTCAGGTTCCTGGAGAGGGTGCGGGTCTGGTGCAGGCAGAGGATGAGGGCCAACTCCCAAGCGCTGTGCAACACGGGCCGATGGGCATCAACCGGGCTTGGTGGGGCGAGGGCGAAACGGGTGTTGAGGTCGGCCATGAACTCGGGCAGGAAGGCGTGGGCGGCGTCGATGTCCGAGATGCCGCGGTGTTTCCCACGCGCGTGGGGATGAACCGAAACCCGACCAATGATGCATGTTGTCCTCCGGACGGACGAATCCTGAGGCAGCAATCACCTGCGTAGCAGATACGAATCGCGGGGGACGACATGGAGCCGTGGTTGGCGTTCATTCCCAGACCCGGACCCCCCGGATACCGGTTACTGACATTTCGAGTCACCACAGTTCAGACACGTCATGCAGCCATCCATCATGACGACCGCTGCGGTCTTGCATTTGGCGCAAAGTTGGGCCCCCAATGGGAAGCTGGAATGGGCAAAAGCATCCTGTTGCTGTCGGGCGGCCTCGAACTCCGCACGTTTCTCCGCAATCAACTTGAGTTGGGCTTCATCCGGCTCTTCTTTCCGCATGAGGCCGATGCTTACCAGGTGTTTCTCGATGACGTCGCCGATTTCCGCGATCAGCGAAGGCATGAACCGTCCGCCCGGCTTCCAGTAACCTCCGCGGGGATCAAAAACGGCGTTGAGTTCCTCCACCAGAAAGGTCACATCACCACCCTTTCGGAATACGGCACTGATGATCCGCGTCAGAGCGACAATCCACTGAAAATGATCGAGATTCTTGGAATTGATGAAGATCTCGAACGGCCGACGTTGCTCATGGGGAGTCCCTTCGTTGAGCACGATGTCGTTGATGGTGATGTACATGGCATGGTCGGAGACCGGAGTTTTGACCTTGTAGGTCGAGCCCAGCAGAAGGTCCGGCCGTTCGAGCTTTTCATGCATCCGGATAACTTCACCCTTGGGACGCCGCTCGACCCCAGGGGTCTCCCCGGTTCGGGTCGACGGACTGGCCGGTGAGGACGGAACGTCCGTTTTCCGGTCCGACGGGACTTCAAGTGCCTCTGTCGGCTTCTGCACTGCATATTGGGTGATTTTCTTTTCAATCTTGATCGTCATGAGGATCTAGCCATCAGAACGTGTGTGGAGATTCAGAAACGCCCGTAGTAACCTTCCTTAAGCGCATCATAGAGATTGGCTGCCGTGTGGATCTCGCCGTCGTATTCGATTTCCTCATCGCCGCGGGCCTCGATCACGGTGCCGTCCTCAAGCGTAAAACGGTATTGTGTGTTCCTGAGATCCTGTTCCTTGACCAGAACACCCTGGAACGCCGCGGGGTTGAACCGGAATGTCGTACAGCCCTTGAGTCCCTGCTCGTAGGCGTAAAGATAAATGTCCTTGAACTGGTCATAGGGGTAGTTGGTTGGTACATTGGCGGTCTTGGAGATCGAGGAGTCGATCCATTTCTGGGCGGCAGCCTGGATGTCCACGTGTTCCCGCGGGGTCACCTGCTCGGCGGTCGAAAAATATTCGGGTAGACGGTTCTCCGGCCGCTCCGCCGCCGGTGCCGCTTTCGGATTGACGAGCGTCCGATAGGCCAGAAGCTCGAAGGAATATACGTCGATTTTTTCCTTGCTTTTTTTCCCTTCCCGAATCACATTGCGGAAGTAATAGTGGGCAAAGGAAGGCTCAATGCCATTCGACGCGTTATTGGCCAAGGCGAGCGAGATCGTCCCCGTGGGAGCGATCGAGGTGTGATGAGTGAACCGGGCACCGGTTTTGGAGAGAGCTGCAACCAGTTCGGGCGCGACTTCGGCGACCCGTTGCATGTAGCGGCTGTAGCGGGCATGAAGTTCCCGCCCCGTGATCCGGTCGCCCACTTTCCACCCATCACCGACCATTTCGGGTCGCTTGCGCAACAGGTCCTCGGTCACAGAGAACTCCTCCAGCATGATGGGTGCCGGCCCCTTTTCCTGCGCCAGTTCCAGTGCCTCTTCCCAGCCAGCAATGGCCATCTCGCGAGACACGTCTTCGGTAAACCGGACTGACTCGGGCGATCCATAGCGAAGCCCCAGCAGGGTGAGCGCCGAACCCAGTCCGAGGTAGCCCATGCCGTGACGGCGCTTGCGCTGGATTTCCGCCCGCTGGGGCCCGAGCGGCAAGCCGTTGATCTCGACCACATCATCCAGCATCCGAGTGAATACCTTCACGACCTCGCGGTACTCCGCCCAGTCGAACCGGGCTTCCGGAGTGAACGGGTCGCGGACGAAGCGGGTCAGGTTGACCGAACCCAGCAGGCAGGAACCGTAGGGGGGGAGGGGTTGCTCGCCGCACGGATTGGTGGCGCGGATGTTCTCGCACCACCAGTCGTTGTTCATTTCGTTGACTTTATCGATCAGAACAAAACCCGGTTCGGCAAAATCATAGGTCGAGGCCATGATGAGGTCCCACAGGCGTCGCGCACGAATCCGCTTGTAGATCTTGCACGCCACCAAGCCAGCACCGTTCCGGACATAGCCCTCCAGTTGCGGCCATTCTTTCCAGACCACCTGATCCGGGTTGTTGAGATCAACGCTTCCGGACTTCACTTCCTTCTCGTCGAATGGGAATACGAGCGGCCATTCGGCATCCCCCCTGACGGCTTCCATAAAGTCCCGGGTGATGAGAAGGGACAGGTTGAACTGTCTCAGGCGTCCGTCCTCGCGTTTTGCGCGGATGAACTCAAGGACGTCGGGGTGGCTGACATCAAAGGTGGCCATCTGCGCGCCGCGGCGTCCTCCCGCCGAGGAAATCGTGAAACACATGCGATCATAGATATCCATGAAGGACAAGGGACCGGAGGTATAGGACCCGGCACCCGAGACGTAGGCTCCCCGGGGTCGGAGGGTCGAAAACTCATAACCGATCCCGCAGTTGTGAATCACCACCAGACCACCCCGTCCGGCCAGATAGTTGTTATGGTCGGCGACGTGGAAATCATAGAAGGATTCGGGCAAGGGCAAGTCGCGGCGGAGGGTTTCAACCGGGACCAGGGTGCGGGCCAGGTCAACCCACTCTGCGAGATCGGGGAACCGGACCGCCCAGCGATCGAGCTCCGCGCGGGTGGCCGTCCAATCCGTTTCCTTCTCGAGACCGAGACCGGCCGCTACGCACTCGGCCGGCGACAGTCGGCTGGCATGGGTCTCGAGCCGTTCGCGCAGGGGCCTCGGCAAACAGTAGCGCTGATCCGCTCTTCCACCCCGTCCGGACTCTGCCAGAACCCGGAATCGCTCGCGGATGGGGGCCTGTGCGGAGTACCCCAGCACCGCGGCAAGGAACGCGGCATGTTCGATCTCGAATCGCACCCGTTCCGCTTCGCCTTCCGGCCGGATCGCACCCGGAACACCGAACCAACCCACCAGTGCCTGGAGTTCCCGGGCCAGCGGGTCCGGCAAACGCAGCACAAGCCGGCCCTGGCCTGGGTTCCAGCCTCCCATCGCATCGCTGAGTCCGGCGAGGAAAGGCAGGAAATACCGCTCCGGCTCCAAGCGAACCCCTTGTGGCACTGCGGTGGCCGGATCTTGCGACACTGCCGGCTCCTCTCTGACCTTTTGTTCAAACCCGGTCTCGTTCCAGGCCGGACCCGAGGCCGTTGCAACTCCGGCCAAAACGGGTCCCCCGCCCCATCCGAAACCCATCCGGTGCATCCAGCCGGTGCGCGTTGCGGGCGCCCACCAGTCCGGCCAGAGGAATCGGGCCCACGAGCGAACCCTTCCCATCCCCCGTTGTCCGAGCAAGGTTTTGGCCAGATGGGTACCGGCCAGTCGGGCCATGCGTGCGCCTGCCGCATCCGCCGTCCAGTCCAGCCGGTGCTGGACCAAGGCATCCCCCAGGCGAACCTCGTCCGCCCGCACGTACTGGAGCCGTTCCTCGCGGTGAACCAGCACCGGATGCTTGATTGAGGTCTGAAGGCAGACACCACCTGCCCCGATCTCGAGATTCTCGGTGCGCGGGACCCGCACCCTGAGGTGGGCCAGAATCGGACGCATTTCGAAACGGCCGGCCATTCGGTCGTAGCTCAGGATCCGGGCATGCCGCTCCTCGACCGCCCGCTCGGCTGTCACCAGACCCCGTTCCGTCCTGACCCATGTCCCGGGGGCCACGCAGCCAGCCTTGAGGGTCAATCCGGCCTCATGAACCTTGGACAGGATGTCATCCATGGAGTCTCGGATGGTTCCCGAAACCGTGCAGTTGATCGTCGAAGTCGCAGGTTTATGCTCTCTCGCGCCGGCATTCGAGACGATGCGCCCCGCGGGAATGGCACCACGACGCAAGGCCCAGAGGAAGCGTTCGTGCCAGTGCTCCTGTTCATCCGGTTTCTCGACCGAGGAGAGGGCCCGGGCCATGCGCTGGTAGGTATCATCCATGGTGGCGTCCAGAATGGCACCCGTCTTGGTCTTGAGCCGGTATTTCTTGTCCCAGATATCCAAGGAGGCTTCCTGCTCGGGGACCGTCTCGGAGCCGGGTGTGATCGGGCATGGGTGGGGTTGGGGGTTCACTTTAGAGTTCATTTTAGGTGGCGAGTCGGAGTGGCGAATCGGAGTGGCGAATCGGAGTTGGATACCACACCATACCACAAGATTTAGTGGTCATCCGCTTCCCGGACCACAACCGCTTGTGTCTGTTGAACTTCAGCGAATTTTCAGGATTTTACGTTTCCCGGTGCCCGGCCGGGAACTTCGGCCGGGGTGCCGGGTCTATTGGGTGACTGACAGGGCAAACCCAAACCGCTACAATAAAGATTGCCTTGTAGCGGCGGTCTTTATGGTGATTGCCCGCCCTTGCCAAGCCAAACAACCGTCACATCAGAGGGTGCCCCGGTCCTTATTGGGCGAGGCGCCTTCAGGAAACTGAGTCACGAGGAATCGATCCGATGAAACAAGTGAAGCGCTCCATCTGGTTTGCCGTCGCCCTTGTCGGCGCCCTCTCCGTCGTTAACGTCGGTCTGACCTTGGCCAACTCCAGCATGCCGTCACACGCGAAGTCAGTTTTGCCGGTCTTCCAGGACGGGACCCCGGTGCCAAGCTTGGTTCCCATGATCCGCATGGTCATGCCCACCGTCGTCAACGTCTCGACACGGGGAGAGATTCCGATCCATTCCCAGATCTATGCCCCATTCCTCAACAACCCATTCTTCCGCCAGTTTTTCGGAATGAACCCGCTCCAACAACAGGGACCAAGCCATGAACGCTTCCAGGCGCTCGGGTCGGGGGTCATCATCAATGCCCGCAAGGGTTATATCCTCACGAACGATCATGTCATCCGACATGCCACCAAGATTGTGGTCACCACTTACAATCATCGGCACTACCCAGCCCGTGTTGTCGGCAAGGATCAGGAAACCGATCTCGCCGTCCTCCAAATTCATGCCCCCGGCCTGCACCAAATTGCGTTCGGCAATTCAGCCAAGCTCGCAGTCGGTGATTTCGTCGTGGCCATCGGCAATCCGTTCGGCTTGGGCCATACGGCGACCTTCGGCATTGTGAGCGGCCTCGGCCGGACCGACGTCGAACAGAACCATATCGGGACGTTCATCCAGACCGATGCCGCGATCAATCCGGGGAACTCCGGTGGAGCACTCGTCAACCTCCGGGGGCAACTGGTCGGGATCAACACGGCCATCCTGACCACGGGAAGCAACGGCGGGAATATCGGTATCGGCTTCGCCATTCCGGTCAACCTGGCACAGGCTGTCGTCCACCAGATCATCCGCTACGGGCGGGTGGAACGGGGAGTGCTCGGCGTCCTGGTCCAGGACGTGACCCCACGCCTGCGGCGCGCCTTCGGTTTGGCACCTGGGCAGCGGGGTGCACTCATTGCCCAGGTGGAACCCGACTCGGGGGCCGCCCGGGCCGGACTACGGGCCGGGGATATCATCACGAGCATCAATGGTCAACCGGTCCATGATGTCAGTACCTTACGGGGCACGATTGCGGTAATGCGTGTCGGAACCCATGTGCGGGTCGGATTTCTCCGGAACGGACATGCCATGACCACCACTGCAGTCATCGGACCCAACCAGCACCACAAGCGCAAGCGCAATTTCCGTTTCGCCAACAAAAACATTGGAGCGCAACTGTCGAACCTCAATCCGAGTTCGCCGCTCTATGGGAAGGTGAAGGGGGTCATGGTCATCGCCGTGGCTCCGCGGAGTCCGGCGGCGAAAGCAGGACTTGAACCGGGCGACGTCATTGTCGCCATCGACCAGCACCCAATCGATAATCTGGCCGAGTTCAAGCAGGCGCTCGAATCCTATCACGGAATCCTGCTGCTCACTGTGCAGCGCGGTTCCGGCACTTTCTTCACGACGCTTCGCTGATTCCGACCCAAGGGGCGGTCCATGGCAGGATCGCCCCTTGGGTCAATGGGCCAAAGATGGAAATATGACAATTAGTTCCGTGAAAGGACTACAGGGGCGTGCGACCTTCCCCTAGACTGGGTGCCATCACCACCTTAACGCTCCGGGGAGGCTCCATGTTTCAAGGAAAGGGCAAGGATGTGCAATCGCTTTATCTTGGGCTCATCCAGGATATCAATCGTTATCTGCTCCATGGGCTGGCGGAATGCTGGCGGTTGTCGCCTGATTCCACCCAACACTCCTACCCCAGTGCGTTCAGGCTCAAATCATCGGGCTCCTTTCGCTGACCCCATCGGAGCGGGAGCAACGCCTCCGTGACCAAGACCCGGAAGTGCCCCTGTGGCAGCTGCGTCCGGAACGCACCCTCTGGCAGGCTCTGGAACGGTATCGGGCCGATGAACAGCGCAACCGGGAAACCTTGGCCCGGGCACAAACCGCGACCAGCCCGTGGGGGCTGGAAACGCCGGACGAGAACTCCTAGGCCGGAAGCAGGATCCCACGACCGGGTCGCCCTGACCTGGATCGTCCGGCAATCCAGAACATGGGTGCTATACTGCCCCCGCCCTGAACGCACGGCCCTGCCCGGAGAGCGGGAAAGGCCGCACGTGTCGCACCAGACCGGCTCATGAACGCAATCCTGATCCTCACAACCGTCGCGGACTCCTCGGAGGCCGATCGCCTAGCCAGATCCCTCGTCGAATCCCGTCTGGCAGCCTGCGTGAACCGGATCGGACCCATGCGATCGACCTACCGCTGGAACGGTGCAACCGAAGTGGCCCAAGAATATCTGCTGCTCATTAAAACCCTGGCCGAGCACTATCCAGCCATCGAGCGTCACATTCGTGATCACCACGCCTATTCCACTCCGGAGATCATTTCCTTGACTCTGCGCGATCTGGAGCCAAACTACCGGCGCTGGCTCGAGTCCTCCGTCAGTCCTGGGATCGTGCCTTGAAACTCCGTGCTCCAAAAGTCCTTTGGATCGCAGTTCCGGCAGCCTTGGCGGTCATCGGCATCCGGCTGTTGGCGCACCCACCACGGAACGGACTGCCGCAACTGGCCCACCTGGAAGGAGTGCACCTCCAAAGCGTCAATCGACAGGAAGTTTTTTTTCCCGAGCAACCCCCCCGTCCGAGAACACTGGTCAACTTCTGGGCACCTTGGTGCGAACCTTGCCGCAAAGAGCTCCCTCTCCTCAATCATCTGGCCCGAACCTCCAGCGCAGTTCGCGATCACCGTCTGGCCGTCGTTGGCATCGCACTCGATGCCAGACGTCCAGTCAACCGGTTTCTGGACCAGGAAAAGTTGTCCTACCCCATCTTCATCGTTCCGAGGGGAACTGCGGCTTTCATGGCCCGTTTTCACGTCACCCTGATCGGCCTGCCGATCACGCTTCTTCTCAACCGGCGGAACCGGATTATTGCCCGGCATCTCGGCCAGCTCACCCCGCGCAGCCTAGCCACCCTCTTGACCGCAAACTAGCCGATCACCCGGATCTGAGGCAAAGCGGCGAAAGGTCAAGCCTCATGATCATGGACAAAAAGTCCGGGATCATGCAAAATGTCATGATATCGGTACTCTTGGCAAGGAAAAACCATCATCTTCGTGGATTCTGATGTCATTTGGTCTATTTTCCACAGAGGAAAATTGGCGTGGAAACCCTGATCACGGTCATTAACGGCCCCAATCTCAATCTACTGGGCACGAGAGAGCCGGAACTCTACGGTACGGAGTCCCTCGACTCGATCGTTGCGCGACTGACCCGCCGGATCCATGAAGCGGGCCACCGATCCTCCCATTTCCAGAGCAATTCCGAGGGTGCAATCATTGACCACATCCATACCCTCGGAGCCGAAAGAAAACGGATCGCCCTTCTCAATCCGGGTGCCTTCACCCATACCAGCCTGGCCCTGCGCGATGCCGTGCTGGCAGTCCGGCTTCCCTTCATCGAGGTTCATCTCAGCAATCCCGCACAACGTGGGGGCATCCGAACCCATTCCTATTTCACCGATCTGGCCATCGGGCTCGTGAGCGGGTTCGGCCCCCTGAGCTATGACTTGGCCCTCGATGCGGCACTGCATTTCCTCCACCATCCATCCTCATTTCCGCGGGAGGCATCGCATGGACATCCGTAAAATCAAGAAACTGATTGAACTGCTCGAAACTTCGGGGATCAGTGAAATCGAGATCACCGAAGGTGAGGAACGGGTCCGGATCAGCCGCCTCAGCCATCAACCGGCACCCGCCTCTCCTCCCGCCTCACCATCCAGCCTACCCCCTTCCCCACCGGCTCCAGCAGCCGCACCCGAACCTCAGGTCATCCCGCCTCCCCGCGGCCACACGATTCAGGCTCCCATGGTCGGGGTCTTTTACCGTGCATCGGGACCGGACAAACCTCCCTTCGTCGAGGTCGGCCAGACGGTCAAGGCCGGCGATACCTTGTGCATCATCGAGGCGATGAAGATGCTGAACCAGATCCAGAGTGACCGTGAGGGTGTCATCAAGGCCATTCTGGCCGACAACGCGACTCCTGTCGAGTATGACCAGCCCCTTTTCATCATCGAGTAATCCGGGCGCCTCTCCATGCTAGAAAAAGTGATGATTGCCAACCGCGGCGAGATTGCGCTGCGTATTCTGAGAGCCTGTCAGGAGTTGAGCATTAAAACAGTGGCGGTACATTCCACCGTCGATCAGAATCTGAAGCATGTCCGGCTGGCCGACCAGCGCTTGTGTATCGGGGCCGCCCCATCGTCAAAAAGCTATCTCAACATTCCGGCGCTCATCAGCGCCGCCGAGGTCCTGGATGTCCAGGCCATCCATCCCGGCTACGGTTTTCTCTCGGAGAATGCCGATTTCGCGGAGGCCGTCGAATCCAGTGGTTTCATCTTCATTGGTCCGAAACCCGAAACGATCCGGCTCATGGGCGACAAGGTCTCTGCGATCCGAAACATGAAGACCTCGGGCATCCCAACGATCCCGGGGTCCGATGGTCCTCTGGGCACGGATCCGTCGGAAATCCACCGGATCGCCCGGGACATCGGTTACCCGGTCATGATCAAAGCCGCCGGAGGGGGCGGCGGAAGGGGCATGAGGGTCGTACACAGCGATGCCGCGTTGGTCCATGCCGTCGACCTGACCCGGGCCGAGGCCATGGCAGCCTTCGGCAACCCGAACGTCTACCTGGAGCGGTATTTATCGGCCCCGCGCCATATTGAGGTGCAGGTTCTGGCGGACGGGCAGGGCAACGCGGTTCACCTGGGCGAGCGCGATTGTTCCATGCAACGGCGCCACCAGAAAATCATCGAAGAAGCCCCGGCTCCGGGAATTTCCGACCGACAACGGCGCCAACTCGGCGAGCGCTGCGTCCAGGCCTGTCAGAAAATCGGTTACCGGGGGGCCGGCACCTTCGAATTTCTCTATGAGAACGGTGCATTTCATTTCATCGAGATGAATACACGAATCCAGGTTGAACACCCGATCACCGAAGCCATCACGGGCGTGGATCTCGTCAAGGAAATGATCCGGATCGCCGCGGGCGAGCCCCTGCGGATCCGCCAACGGGATATCACATTCCGCGGGCACGCCATCGAGTGCCGGATCAATGCCGAAACGCCGACCGACTTCATGCCATCACCGGGACTGGTTTCCCAGTGGGTGCCCCCGGGAGGACCCGGCATCCGGGTGGACTCCCACCTTTACTCCGGCTATCGGGTTCCCCCCTATTACGATTCCCTCATTGCCAAGATCATCGCCTACGGCGAAACGCGTGATGAGGCCGTTGTGCGCATGCAGGCGGCCCTTCAGGAAACCGTGGTGGAGGGTATCGCGACCAATATTCCCCTCCATCTCGAGTTATTGCATGACGAAGGAGTCAGACAGGGTGGCCTTGACATCCACTTCCTGACCAGGAAACTGGAAAACCGCATGGCGGCAAAATGAGATCCAGGGCCCCCCGTCCACCCCTGGCCATCCGATTCCGGCTCCCCGGCAAAAATCCCCTTCCCTGAAGAACGGGATTTCATGAAGCCCCTCCGGCCAAAGCGATGTTAACCCGTTGCAGCGGTTGTGGAACTTGGTTCCGTGTGCGCAAGGAACAGCTTGCGGTCGCAGATGGGTGGGTGCGCTGTGGGCACTGTGGCCAGACGTTTCTGGCCGAAGCCTCCCTCGTGGAGGAATTCGGTTCAAGGGATCGCATCCGGTCATTGCCACCTTCCGATTCCCTGTCACAGGATCCGAGCCCGCCCACCCCGCCGGCCCCAGTCGAGCGCCACCAAGAACCGGAACCGGACCCGACGCTTGGACTTCGTCTTGAAGCCATGGACCCGGAGGAACCGCTTTCGACATTCGATCCCGGATCCGGAATCGAGCCGGCCGGCGCACCCTCCGACGAAGACTTCTCCCCGACTGTCGAGGAAACGCGTGGGAAGTCCCGGGCGCACCCGTCGGTTCCGTTCGAGTCCGAAACGGGAGAGACGACCGCTAACGCCGCATCCGACCTGGACATCCAACCGGTGGACCTGCCTAGGAATCCACCCCCCGGCCGACGAGCATCCGTCATCTGGACCATCGGCTCCATCCTAGCTGCCGGGCTTATCGTCATCGAGGCCCTGGCCATCAGTCGCCATGGCGGAACACCGGACCTCGCATCCCTGAGCCCCACCCTGGAATCCCCATCCTCCGGCCGGGCTCCTCTATCACCGGCCCGGGTCCGTATTCTCTCCGCGGAGGTCAGACAGACGCCCCACACGCCAGGTGTGCTCGAAGTCGAGGGGACACTCTTCAATGCATCTTCCCATGGACTGGCTTTCCCACAACTGCTCATCCGGTTTACCAACCTCGAAGGCCAGATTCTGGTCGAAGGTCTATTTCCGCCGGTCGACTATCTCCTGGCCCGACCCCATAACCCGGTGATTCCCGCTCATGGCGCAGTCGCATTCAGGATCCGGGTCGTCGACCCCGGACAGCAGGCCGTGGGATTCAACCTGAGATCCTGTTTGCCACCCAAGGGGAACACCACATACTGCGGGGACCTCTAGGAGAAACGGAACCGGCGAGAGCTGCTTTTCGATCGGAGTCAATGAATTACACGGACATGGACGATTCGGCATGAGGTTCGGGACGGGATTCTCCGGTTTTGAGTTGTGCGCTTCCACCTAATTTCTTTTTTGTCAAGTGGCCGAACGCGCCAAAGTGGGGGTAATATGTTTGCCCGCAGTCTGGTTGAGCTCGGTCATGAACTCGAATGAAAAAAAACGAACAGTACCCACGCTCCATGGCCCAATCAACGACGAAGAAACGCCTACCAGCCAATCGCTAAGACACATCGCCGCGCAGGCTTTCCGGCGCTATCTCAAGGAGTTGAACGGAAACAAGCCCCGCAACCTTTATGATTTCGTTCTGAAAGAAATCGAGCAACCCCTGATCCTGGTCGCTCTGGAGCATACCCAGGGCAACCAGACGGAAGCGGCCAAGCTTTTGGGCCTCAGCCGGGTCACACTCCGTAAAAAGTTGCGCGCACACGGCCTGCCCAGCACCTCACGAACCGCATGACCGGCATCCGGAAAACAGGGATGGCTCCGGGACGGGTGCGGATCGCGATCCCATGAAATCGTGGGCGATCCTGAGCCTCTCCGACCGATCCGGTGCCCCGGACTTTGCGGAACTGCTAGTGAAGGCCGGGGTTTCCCTCATGGCAACCGGAGGAACTGCAACCGACCTCAAGAACCGGGGGATTGCCGTAACGTCGATTGGCGAACAGTTTGGGTCCCCCGAGCTCCTGGGGGGGCGGGTGAAAACCCTGCATCCCACCCTCCATGCCGGCATTTTGGCCCGTCCCGGAGATCTTCCGGGTCTCCGGGACCTCGGGGTCGAAGCCATTGATTACGTGATTGTGAGCCTTTATCCCTTCAAGGAAACCTGGAGTCGCGAGCCCCCTGAAAGGGAACTGATCGAACAGATCGATGTGGGAGGGGTCGCGCTGATCCGTGCCGCAGCCAAGAATCATGAACGGGTCACCGTCATCGTCGATCCGACGGATTATGGTTGGATCGGCGAACGCATACGGAATGCGGGCACCCTAAACCCGGCTGAGCGACGGCAACTGGCCGCCAAAGCCTTCCGGCTGACCGCCAGTTACGATGCCCTGATCGCCCGTTGGCTTGCCCCACCCCTGCCTACCCAAAATGCAAAATGGCCGGAATACTTTCCGGTGGCACTTGAATATGCCATGGATCTCCGGTACGGGGACAATCCCCACCAGCGGGCCGCCTTCTATCGTGACCCCATGCACCGTCCGCCGTGGACCCTGGTTGCCGGCAACACCAAGCCGCTTTCCTACAACAACCTGCTGGATATCGATGCCGCCGCCTCCTGTATCCGGCAGGCACCCGGGGCCGCCTGCGCCATCATCAAGCACGCAAGCCCCTGTGCAATGGCACTCGCCAACGATCCACTCGAAGCCTATGAAAAAGCCTACGAGGCGGACCCCGTCTCCGCATTCGGAGGCATCATCGCATTCAACCAACCGGTCGACGCCGACCTCCTGGCTGCCATTTTTTCCCGGCAGTTTGTCGAAATCCTCGTGGCACCCGGATTCACGCCGGAAGGGCTGGCCCTGATCCACAAACGCCCCAAGCTTCGCACCATCCGTCTCCATGACGCAGGCCAGACCCCCCCCTCGGCTGAGATTCTCCGGTCCGTCGGCGGGGGATTGGTCATCGAGGAGGCGGACCAGTTACTCCTCGACGAGGCCCGGCTGCGGTGCGTCACCCGTCGCCAGCCCAGTGCAGGCGAATGGGCCGACCTCCGCCTCGCCTGGCACGTCGCCCAGACGGTCCAGTCCAATGCCATCGTGCTCGTCCGACAGGGTCGGACACTGGGCATCGGGGGCGGGCAGCCCAACCGCCCGGATAGTCTCCTGATTGCCAGGGAAAAGGCCGGGCGGGCCGGATTTTCACTGGAATCCGCGGTTTTGGCGTCGGACGGATTCCTGCCGTTTCCGGATGTGGTCGAGGCGGCTTCGGCCCTTGGTATTTCTGCCATCATTCAGCCGGGAGGAGCCCTCAAGGATGCGGATACGATTGCAGTCGCGGACGCACGGAACATGGCCATGCTCCTGACCGGTCTGCGCCACTTCCGCCACTGAGCTTGCGCATGAGTGACATGAACCATCGGGGGACTGGAGACTGTGCACGCATTCTCGTCGTGGGGCAGGGCGCACGGGAACATGCCCTCGTCTGGGCCCTGGCCCGTTCCCCCGGGGCTCGTGCACTGTGGGTGGCGCCGGGCAATGCCGGTACCGGGATGGAACCTCGCACTCGGAACATTCCGATTGAACCCCACGAAGTCGATGCCCTGACTGGTTTCGTACGCCAGGAACACATTGATCTCGTGGTCATTGGGCCCGAAGCGCCTCTTGTTCTCGGTCTGGCCGACCGTCTGGAGGCACAAGGGACCGCCGTCATCGGCCCCCGGCAGGATACCGCCCGACTGGAGGGGTCGAAAATCGCCTGTAAACGATTCTGCCAGAGGCATGGGATCCCGACGGCACCAGCCCGCATCCACGAAGATCCTGGCGATGCCCTCCGGGACGTCGCGCGTTGCCTCCTGCCGGTCGTGATCAAGGCCTCCGGGCTGTGCGGGGGAAAAGGGGTCATCATCGCCACCACACGGGAGGAGGCGGAGACCGCCGTCCGCAAGCTGGCCCAACTGCCCGGCGGGCAGGAGGGCCTACTGGTCGAGGAGTGCCTGCAGGGCTGGGAAACAAGTTACATCGTACTGGCCCAAGGGACGACGTATGTGCCCTGTCCTTCCGCCCAGGACCACAAAAGGCTCCAGGACCACAATCGGGGTCCGAATACCGGGGGCATGGGTGCATTCTCGCCAGCCCATCGCGTCACTGCCGAACTCGAAGAACGCATCCGTCACCGGATCATCGAACCGACGCTGGTGGCGCTCGCTCACTCCGGCCACCCCTATCAGGGATTCCTCTATGCCGGAATCATGGTCGACCGGGCAGGCAATCCCCACCTCCTCGAGTTCAATTGCCGTCTGGGGGACCCCGAAGCCCAGGTCATCCTGTTCCGGCTTGTTGATGATCTCCGGCTGATTTTCGAAGCCACGGTGCAGAACCGTCTCGGCGAAGTCCGTTGGACATCCGGACCGGAAGCCGCGCTCACGGCGGTGCTCGCAGCTTCCGGATACCCTGAAACCTCTTCCGGAAGCGGACCGATTGAGGGACTTGATGGACCGGACGAGACGCCCGACCTCAAGGTCTTTCACGGCGCCACCCGCATGGAAAACGGGCAGGTCGTGTGCGTGGGAGGCCGGGTTCTGGCCGTGACCGGACGCGGTGCCAGCCTCACTCAGGCCCGTGACCGGGTTTATGCCAGGATCGAACACCTGTGGTTTGCCGGGATGCAGTATCGGAAAGACATTGGTCATGAATCGGCAAACGGCTTGCCGCATTGAACTCTGCCCGCCGGGCACCCATGGGGACCAGATCCATGCGGTGCTGCGCGAGCTGCGTACCGCTCTGGACCGGCCGACCTTCGAACGTCGCTGGCGGCACCAGCATCAAGACTACGGCTACGATGTGGTCGTAGCCTGGCTGGATCAGGAGGTGGCCGGGGTCATGGGGATGCGACCGGTTGCAACCCTCTCCCGGGGCGCATTCCTCCACATTGACGACTTGGTGACCCGGCACGACTGCCAGCGCCGGGGAATCGGGAAGGCCCTGGTCTGCTGGGCAGAAGCCTGGGCCATGGAACACGGTCTCGGAGCAGTCTTCCTGGACAGTCGCGAAGAGGCTCTCCCGTTCTACCAGCACATCGGGTATGCACCCCTCGGTTCGGTTCTGGTCTGGAAGATTCTGGGCGCCCCGACGGTCTGAGCACTCTCAACGCTTCATGGAATCGAAGAATTCGTTGTTGGTTTTGGTTTCCTTGAGCTTCGAAAGGAGAAACTCAATGGCTGCCAGTTCATCCATCGGATGCAGGAGCTGACGAAGAATCCACAGCTTCTGCAGTTCGTCCGGTGTCACCAGCAGTTCTTCCCGGCGGGTGCCCGAACGGTTGATATTGATGGCCGGGAAAATCCGCTTTTCGTAAATCCGGCGGTCTAGGTGGATTTCCGAATTGCCGGTCCCTTTGAACTCCTCGTAGATCACGTCATCCATCCGCGAACCCGTATCAATCAGCGCGGTCGCGACAATGGTGAGACTGCCACCTTCTTCGATGTTCCTCGCCGAACCGAAAATCCGTTTGGGCCGCTGCAGTGCGCTCGCGTCGACGCCACCGGTCAGGACCTTCCCCGAAGCCGGTGCCACCGTGTTATAGGCCCGCGCCAGACGGGTGATCGAATCCAGCAAAATGACCACGTCGCGCTTGTGCTCCACCAAACGTTTGGCCTTTTCACTGACCATCTCTGCCGCCTGGACATGGCGCGATGCCGGCTCATCAAAGGTGCTGGAGACCACTTCCCCCCGGACCGAACGGCTCATTTCCGTCACTTCCTCGGGTCGCTCGTCGATGAGCAGCACAATGAGATAGACCTCCGGATGATTCGCCGTGATGGACTGTGCAATGTTCTGCAACATCATCGTCTTCCCGGCCTTTGGAGGGGAAACGATCAGGCTGCGCTGGCCCTTTCCAATGGGAGCCACCATATCGACGATCCGAGCCGTCAAATCCTCCGTGCTACCCGTGCCCCGCTCCATCTTGAAACGAGCTCTCGGAAACAGCGGCGTCAGGTTTTCGAACAGAATCTTGTTCTGGGCGTTGGACGGGTGATCATAATTGATGCGGTCGACCCGGAGGAGTGCAAAGTAGCGTTCTCCCTCCTTGGGAGGGCGCACATGTCCGAGAACCGTATCACCGGTCCGCAGGTTGAAACGACGAACTTGGCTCGGCGACACATAGACGTCGTCGGGACCCGCAAGATAAGAACTGTCCGCAGAGCGGAGAAACCCGTAACCATCCTGCATGATCTCAAGAACACCTTCTGCGACAATGATCTCGCCGCTACGGGCCTTGGCCTTGAGAACGGAGAAAATGACCTCCTGTTTGCGCGCCCGGGCCGCTCCCTCGATCGACAGTGACTCGGCCAACTGAATCAGTGCGGTGGGTGGCATCTTCTTGAGCGCATTGAGGTCGATCGTGGGTCGGCTCTCGTCAAAGGCCACATTCTCTTCCGGAATGTCCTCCTCCGGCCCATTGGGCAGGCCGACCATGGGATCATTGGGGAGCATGCGCGGACCGCCGCGCCGCCTGGGGTACCTCACAGGTTGGTATCCAGGAAACTGGTCAGCTGGGACCGGCTCAGGGCGCCTACTTTCTGTGCTTGCACATTGCCTCCGTTGAACAGGATCAAGGTTGGGATTCCACGGACCCCGTAATGGGCCGGCATCTTCGGATTCTCGTCCACGTTCAGTTTGACGATCCGGAGCCGGTCCGCGTACTGATCGGCAATTTCCTCAAGGAGAGGTGCGATCATCCGGCACGGGCCACACCACTCGGCCCAGAAATCGACTACAACCGGCCGGTCGGACTTTAGGACATCCGCATCGAACGTCGCATCGCTGGTATGGGCGATCACCTCACTCATGAGCGGGCTCCAGATGGAAGATGGAACAAGATGGATGGGAAATCTTCAGTACCGTGATGTTGTGAGGAACTCCAACTCACTTTATGAACACTGGACCCGAACCCCCTCAGGGTCAACGGGGGGAACCCGGCGTACCCCGACGCCTTGATTTTCCGCAGTCCAGAGATTGGGGAACCGACCTGATTCGTAACCTTGCGAACCCGTACACCATGGTGACGGAAAAACCCGTTACACCCGTCTTGATCCCCTATCCGGGTTTCACATCCAGTACCCGGATAAAGTAGCACAAAGCCCGATCCGGTTGCAAGCGATCCTCACCCCGACCGGGGTGCCCCCCCGGGGGAAGCCGGTCCGACAATACGGCAGCGTATAATGGGCCACCCGAGGATTGTCAGCCGGCGTCTCCCGCAACCAGGACTTCACCCGCATCGTTCGATGGCCGGGACGGGAATCGGCTAGACAAGACAACACCCCCCTCTCCCCTGGGGAAGAGGAGGCCGGGCCCCTTGGGGCCGTTCGTATCCACGGCATTCCTGCGGATCCGGAGTGTACAGACTTGATGACCGCATCGACCGTCACCCCCACACCCGCAGCCCTTGAAATCAGCGGACTGCGCAAAATCTACAAGAATGGAAGAACGGCCTTGCGGGGAATTGATCTGCGTGTCCTGCCCGGCGAGTTTTTTGCCCTTCTCGGTCCGAACGGAGCCGGAAAAACGACAACGATCGGCATTCTCACTTCTCTGGTCAACCGCACTGCCGGCACCATCCGGATCTTCGGCATCGATCACGAGAAGAAAACGGCCGATGCCCGCGCCCAGATGGGAGTTGTCCCACAGGAAGTCAACTGCAACCTCTTCGAGAAAGTCGAAGACATCATCCTCAATCAGGCCGGCTACTACGGGATCCCGCGGCCGGAGGCGCGGCCGCGGTGTCGGATGCTGCTCGAATCCCTTGACTTGACCCCCTATCGGAACCAGATGGCCCGCACCCTGTCGGGGGGGTTCAAAAGGCGGCTCATGATCGCCCGTGCCCTGATCCACAATCCCCGCCTGCTCATCCTCGATGAACCGACCGCGGGCGTTGACGTCGAGATGCGCCACGAGACCTGGCAGTTCCTCCGAGAACTCAATGCCTCGGGAACCACCATCATTCTCACGACGCACTACCTCGAAGAGGCGGAACTGCTCTGCAACCGGCTGGCCATCATCCACCACGGTGAAATCGTCGCCCAAGGCAGCAAACGATCCCTCCTGGAGATGATGTCGTATCAGACCTATCTCCTCGACCTCGCCACACCGCTCGCAGCCCTGCCGGACCTGGGGCTGCCCCGGATCCGTCTGGTTGACCCTGAGCAGATCGAGGTGGCGATTACGCAGGAGGAAAACCTCAACCAGGTCTTTCAGGCCCTGGACTCCCACGGAATCCGGGTGCAAAGCCTGCGCAACAAATCCAACCGCCTCGAAGAACTGTTCCTGCATTTGACCGGGAAAGCGCCATGAGCCGGACGCACCAGAACTGGGTCGGGCTATCCACTCTGGTCAACAAGGAGGTCGTGAGGATCATCCGGATCTGGCCCCAGACGCTGATCCCTCCCGTGATCACCATGTCGCTTTACTTTGTCATTTTTGGCAGCGTCATCGGTTCGCGGGTGGGCAAGATCTCCGGTTTCAACTACATGGCCTACATCGCCCCGGGCCTGATCATGATGTCGATCATCACCAACTCCTATTCCAACGTGGTTTCGTCCTTTTTCGGGGCCAAATTCGCGCGCCATGTCGAGGAGCTCCTGGTCAGTCCGATGCCCCTGAGCCTCTTGCTTCTGGGCTACATGATCGGCGGCATGGTCCGGGGACTGCTCAATGGGGCCCTCGTCACCGTCGTGGCTCTCTTTTTCACTCACCTGGATCCCGCCGAACCCTGGGTTGTCATTTCGGTTGCCATCCTGACTTCAGCGATCTTTTCTCTTGCCGGCTTCACCAACGCAATTTTCGCCAAAAAGTTCGATGACATTTCCATCGTCCCCACTTTTGTCCTGACCCCATTGACCTACCTCGGCGGGGTGTTCTATTCCATTGCCCTGCTACCACCCTTCTGGAGGGACCTGAGCCGGATCAATCCGATCGTCTACATGGTCAGCGCGTTCCGGACTGGAATCCTCGGTATCCGGACCATGCCGCTCACAATGGCCTACAGCTTCATGGTCCTTTTCCTCCTGTTCCTGTTTGCGGCGAACTGGTGGCTCCTAAAACGCGGGATCGGGATCCGTAGCTAACCCTTCCTCCCGTTTCTGGAATAGCATAGCGGGATGAGCCAAGTCGTCCTCTATCCAGGCACATTCGATCCCCCGACGAACGGGCATGCGGATCTGGTCCGCCGCGCCGCGGTCGTTTTCGACCGGGTCGTCGTTGCCGTGGCCGGGGATACGTTCAAGGCCCCACTCTTTCCCCTCGAACAGCGAGTGGATCTGACCCGGCGGATTTTTGCCGGCATGCATAACGTCGAAGTCGTCGGCTTCCGGGGGCTCACCGTCACTTTTGCGCAGGAACGGAACATTCCCTTGATCCTGCGCGGGCTGAGAGCCGTTTCGGATTTCGAGTTCGAGTTCCAGCTCGCCACCATGAACCGCAGGGTCGATCCCAGGCTGGAAACCGTTTTCCTGACTCCGGAAGAGCAGTATTCCTTCATCTCCTCCAGCCTGGTCCGGGAGATCGCCCGTCTGGGCGGGGATGTCTCCCAGTTCGTCCACCCCATCGTTGCCCGCGCCCTGGCCGAACGGCATCAATCCCCGCCATCCTCACCGGCTTAGGATCGCCTGGGGATTCTCGCGATCGGGCCCGGATTCCCGGATCAGGGCATAGGCCACCTGACCCGTGTGCGCTTCACGCCAGAGCTCCCAGCCCGGGGGGATCCCGAACGGACCGCCACCCCCCCGCCTGGCCCATTCCAGGAAGATCCAGGCACCCGGATTCAGCCAGCCCCCGCCGATGAGCACATCGAGGAGCAGGTCCTGACGCGTCTCCTGGAACGGGGGATCGAGAAAAACCACATCGAAACGGCCGGTCGGGCACTGGAGGAAGGTAAACGCATCCGCCCGGGTAACGAAGCCATCCCGGATGCCCAAGGCGGCCAGTTGTCGTTCAAGATAGGCCGCCACCCGGGGCTCCCGTTCCACAAAATGCACGACCCGAGCACCGCGTGACCAGGCCTCGAAACCCAAAGCCCCGCTTCCCGCAAACAGGTCGAGACAGGTGGTCCCGACGATCCGGGGACGAAGCCAGTTGAAGAGTGTTTCCCGTACTGCATCCGGAGTGGGCCGAATCGGTGGAGACATTTCGGGAAAGCGCAACCGATGGCGGCGCAGGCTCCCACCGATCACTCGCACATGAAAGGGCCGGGTCACGAACTTCAGCCAATTTGCACAAATCCCAATCTCATCGTAAGCTAAAACCGGGCAAGAAACCGGTTCGGTAAGGAAGTCGTCCGATGAAACTGAAAACCTCCCGTCTGCGGATCCAGAGTGGACTCTTCGTACTGACCCTGTCCGTCCTTGCGGGCTGCAGCGTCAGCACTCCCAACACACCCTCCGCCCCCAATCCCAATGCCGGCTTCACCGCACGGTTTTACCCGGCCGGTGGGATCGGACCCTTCCCCACGGACCTTGATTTCCTCAACTCGACCACGGGGACCCTGAACATCCCGGTGACCGATCCGGGCAATTTCGAGGATCCCTACGTTGACATGAATACCATGGCCGGGTTTTCGACCACGGCGCCCATCAACGCCTATTTCACGCAGCCCGTCAATGCCGCGACCCTGCCCGGGCACGTGTATGTGTTCCAGGTCCAAACCGACCCCCAGGAAGGGTACGCGGTCACTGGTTTCGTGAAGCCCTTGACCGTGGGCGTTGATTACACGGTGACCGTATCCCCCCAGGATCCGGACGTGATCGACATCACGCCGGTGCTTCCCCTGGCGCCATCCAGTTCCTACCTCCTGGTTCTCACAAACGGCATCCAGGATACGGCCGGTGCCACAGTGAGCGCTGACACGGACTACGCAGCCATTGAACAGCATGTCACCGAAAACACCTCACTCACTAACCCGATCCTGGAGGCCATTTCGCCCATCATCGGCTCACAGATCGAGGTGGCGGCAAGCACCGGCATTCTCCCGTCCAGCATCGTCCTGACCTGGACGGTCTCCACCCAGTCGATTACTCCGGTGCTGGATTCCATCGAACAAAACGCGCAGCCGACCCAGGTCACCGATCTCACCTTCATGGGCACAACCGCCACTTTCATTTCAGGGAGTCCGGGCTATGCCAACGTCTACCAGGGCCTGCTCACGATTCCCTACTATCTGGGCGCCCCCTCGGCAGCTGATCCAACAGCTCCCCTGACCGACTTCTGGCATGGTGTGGGCGGCTCCGATCTCACCCGTTACAATCCGGTCCCGGTCCCGACCACGACCCTCGAGATCCCGATCCTAGTGACGACCCCGAATTCGAACTCGCCCAACTACAGTTATCCCACAACCGGTTTTCCGGTGGCGATTTTCCAGCACGGTATCGGACAAAACCGGACCAATGACCTTGCGGTGGCGGACGCGTTCGCCGAGGCCGATTACGCAACGGTCGCGATTGATCTTCCGTTACATGGGATCACCGATCCGCAGAATCCCTTCTACATGGGCTCCTACGAAAGGACGTTCAATCTACCGGTCGGACTGGGAACGCCGGAGGTCCAACCGGGAACAATCGCCCCGTCAGGAACCTACTTCATCAACCTGACCCACCTCCTGGTCAGCCGTGACAACTTGCGAGAGGCTGTTGCCGACCTCATCACACTGACTAAAACCCTGCCGGACATCCAGATTCCCACAACGGGACAGAGGCTTGACGCGTCCAAAATCTTCTTTGTGGGCCATTCCCTGGGCGCCATCGTCGGGACGGTCTACCTGGGAGTGGATCCGGCGCCCTATGCGGCGACGCTGGGCATGGCGGGTGCGGAGATTCCCTATCTTCTGAACAACTCAGCGACATTCGGCCCGATCATCCAAAGCGGGCTGGCGCAGGCGGGCATCCAGCCCAATACCCAGTTGTACGATGATTTCCTGCGCAATGCCCAGACCGTCGTCGATTCCGGGGATCCGGCGAACTGGGGGGCGATGGCCGCCCGCCTGCATCCCATCGACATGATCGAGGTCATTGGCGATTCCCAAACCGGTGCCCTGCCGGACCAGGTGGTTCCGAACTCGGCGACGAATCTCCTGGCCAGAATCATGGGCCTGACCCAGTACGGGACCCCAAACGACGGCTCGCTCTCGGTAAACGTGGTGCCCACGGGGGTACGGGGAATCGTCAAGTTCCTGACTGGTGCGCATGGTTCCCTAATCGATCCTTCGCCCAGTCTGGCTGCATTCCAAGAGATGCAGAGCGAGATGGTGGTCTTCGCCGCGGGGGATCCGGCCCAGAGCTTGCCCGGTGACGGAGAAACCCTCCTCATACAGAACACGGGCATCGTCCAGAATCCACAGTAATTCTCACTGCCCGGGGAAACTCCGTCCCGCCGGACAGCCGATCCTATGAGCGAGGAAGACGGCGCCGTTTCATCGATCCAGTTCAAGCGGGTCACGATGCGTTACCGACCGGACCTCGAGGCCCTTTCCGACCTTTCGCTGGAGATCCGCGAGCGAGAAATGGTCTTTGTCACCGGTCCTTCCGGAGCCGGCAAAAGCACCCTGCTGCGTCTCCTGGCGGCTCTGGAACGACCGACCCGGGGGCAGCTTTGGGTCTGGGGAAGAAATGTCGGGATGCTGGCCCCTCGGCGCATCCCGGCCTACCGGCGCGGCATCGGCCTCGTGTTCCAAGACCACCGACTGCTGCTCGACCGGACAGTTTTTGACAACGTGGCATTGCCCCTCATCATCGCCGGTGCTCCCCGCCACGAGGTCACCCAGCGTGTTCGGGCCGCCCTCCAGACGGTCGGTCTTCTATCCCGTGAGCAGGAACGGCCGGTGGTCCTTTCCGGAGGGGAGCAGCAACGGATCGGCATCGCCCGCGCCATTGTGGCCCGCCCCCCCCTGCTGATTGCCGATGAACCCACCGGGAACCTGGATCCTCTGCTCGCGATCGAAATCATGCGATTGTTCCAGCGGCTGAACGAGATGGGCACGACTGTCATCATCGCCTCCCATGCCATGGGACTGATCCAAAAAATGGACCATCGGATCCTCACGCTCCACCAAGGTACTTTGGCCGGGGACACCGGCGCTTCCCCGTGAAAGCTCGGCTGAAATCGGCTCTGGTCCACCACGCGAGAGCGTTCATCTCCAGCCTGGGACTTCTCTGGCGACGGCGGCTCGCGGCGGTTGCCACCCTCACGGTCATTGCCATCGCCCTTGAACTTCCCGCCGGTCTGGAGGCAATCGGGCACAACGTGGCGCGTTTGGAAGGCCCGTTGGGGCTGACTCCCCATCTCACGGTTTTTCTGAAACCCGCCGAAAGTGGTCGCGAAGCCCGCCGTCTCGCCAGCCAATGGAGCCGGCTGTACTCCATCCACACCCGGCGGGTCCTGGGCCGCAGGTCGGCCCTCGCGGAATTCAGGCAATGGTCCGGAATCAAGGGGTCCCTGTCGTTCCTCGGACGCCGCCCACTACCGGCCATCCTGGTTTTCTCGGCGGTCAACCAGGGCCCCCAGAACCTTCACCAACTGAGTCAGGCGCTTTCCCGGCAACCGGAAGTTTCGGCAGTCCGCACGGATTTTTCCTGGCTCGAGCGTTTACATGGAATCCTTCAATTCCTGGGCCGTCTCGATCATGTCCTTTACGTGCTTTTTGCCCTGACCACGGTTCTCATCATCGGCAACACGATTCGCTTGGACATCGGAAATGCCCAGGATGAGATTGAAACCCTGAAATTGCTGGGAGCGCCCCGCTCCTTTATCCGCCGTCCGTTTCTCTACCGGGGCGTCTGGTACGGCCTGCTCGGCGGACTCTATGCCTACTTCATCCTGCTTGCCGAGTTCGCGGTTATTGCCGGACCCCTGGCCCGGTTGGGCCGCTATTACAATCGCTCGTTCTCACCTGAGTGGCCCTCGATCCATCTGGGTCTGACCCTCCTATCCGCCGGAGCCGTGCTCGGGTGGATCGGGGCCATTCTCGCCGTGCAGCTCGAACTGACGAAACGACCGTCGACCTGAACCAGATGCGCCCGGTCGCCCCGGCGGTTTCGGGACGTACCCGCGGCGAATCAGGACATCCCAGGCCTCGGCTTCCGCAGCCCCGCCTGGCTGCTTTTCCAGGGACCGTCTCAGCCGTCTCAGTGAGCGGTCGGAAAAGTACCGGGATCTCCGGTGCCGCCTACGTGCACGGTCGAAATCGAGGAGACAAACCTCCCCTTTGGGGGTCAACCAGATATTCGTGGCATTCAGGTCGGCATGCTCAATCCCCAAGTCGTGGAACCGGCGGATGGTCCGTCCGATACCCGTCCAGTCGATGGGCTGAGCCGATCGAATGGCCTGCGCGAGACTGGTTCCGTCGAGGCGGGCGGTCACCAGATCCGCACGGTATCCCCAGAACCCGGTGCGGTCGATGACGGCGAGGACCGGTGGCGGGACCGGCAGACCCTCATGACGCATTTCCGCGAGAAGGGCCATCTCGCGCCACGGCCGGGACCGTTTCAAACCCAGCCAGAAATAACGATCGACGACCCACCGTGCCGGCCAACCGCCGCGATAGTAATGACGGTGGACATACTCCCGCCCCTCATGCCGGAGATAGGTCGCCTCACCACGCCGGTTGGCACTGGATCCGGACTTGCCGACCAGCGGTTTTCTCCATAGACTCAGGAGAGTTTCGGGCGTATCCCGTTCGAAAAGTATGTAACGGAAGCCGGTCTGACGGCAACCCCATCGAGCCCATTCCATGTCCGCGAATCGACCTCCCATTCCCGAACCTCGATCGATCGCCATTCTACGCCTGTCAGCCATCGGAGACGTCTGTCACATGGTCCCTGTCGTCCGGACCCTGCAGCAGGTGCGCCCCGATTGCCGTCTCACCTGGATTATCGGCAGGCGGGAAGCCGAACTGGTTGACGATCTGCCCGGGATCGAATTCATCCGGTTCGACAAACAGGACGGACTGCGGAGTTACCGGAAACTGGCCCGTGAGCTCAAGGGACGGCGGTTTGATGTCCTTTTTCACATGCAGAACTCTTGGCGTGCAAACAGCGTGAGTCTGGCCCTCCGGGCAGCGGTCCGCATCGGCTTTGCGCGGGGCGACACTCATGACGCCCAGTGGCTCTTTACCAACCACAGGATCCCGCCGCTGGGTCACGTGCATGTCATGGAATCCTTTTTTGCCTTTCTCCGCGAACTCGGGATTGCCGAAACCTCCCTGACCTGGGACCTGCCCATCCCAGCTACGGCACTGGAGCAGGCCCGTCAGTGGATCCCCGATGGGGTGCCGGCCCTGGTCGTGAGCCCATGTGCTGCGCCCCGCTTCCGCAACTTTCGCGACTGGCCGGCCGACCGCTATGCGACCGTGTGCCGTTACGCGGCAGACCGTTATGGCCTGAAGATCATCATCACCGGAGGAGCGAGCAAACAGGAGGCGCACTATAGCGAAATCATCCGGCACCACGTCCCGCAAGCCATCGATCTCACCGGGAAAACCCGGCTCAAGGATCTTCTGGCTCTCCTCACCCGGGCCCGTGGCCTGCTTTGCCCCGACTCCGGCCCCGCCCATATGGGAACCGCCGCAGGCATACCCGTGATCGGCTTGTTCGCTTCCACCAATCCAGACCGGGCCCGACCCTACCGGAGCCGGACCTGGTGCGTCAACCGCTATCCCGATGCCCTTGAGCGTTTCCTCAGGCGGCACGTTGACGAGGTTCCCTGGGGGACCCGCGTCCGTGACCCCGGAGCCATGGATCTGGTGACGGTCGGGGACGTGATGGAAAGACTCGATCGGCTCATGGCCGGCCCCGCCCGGTCCTCCGAAGTGCCCATGACCTGAGTTCCCTTGGGGCCCTGCCCGTCAATCCCGGGTCCCCATGCTAGAATGCCATGATTCCAATCCCCCGCACCGGGACCGCAACCCGTCTGATGGGGGCGAGCCGGGCAGCCGGGTGCAGACGAATCCAAATGAGCATGTGCAGACCCCAACCCAACGGTGAACGTGTCTACCACGTCCGGATGGCCGATCTCCCGATCAGCTGTCCGCGAGAGGACATGGTTCTATGGTGCTCGCACCCGCGGGTTTTCCTGGCGCTGGACGAACAGGCGGAGGTGATCTGCCCCTATTGCAGCGCCCGCTACATCGTCGACGACTTTGACCCGTCACTGAAGCCCCCGGCATGATTGTCATTACAGGGGGCATGGGCTTCATCGGGAGCAACTTGGTTCTTGCACTGAACCAGGCCGGACGCCAGGACCTCTGGGTGGTCGACGACCTGACGGAAGGGGTCAAGTTCAAAAACCTGCAGACCGCGGAAATTGAGGATTACTCGCACTACGAGGATTTTCCAGACCAACTGGAGTCCGGTGCCGCCTGCCCGGAAGCGATCTTCCACCTGGGGGCCTGTTCCGACACGATGGAATGGAACGGCCAACGGATGATGCGGCAGAATTTCGAGTACTCGAAACGTCTGCTGGCCTACTGCCTGGCGAAGAAAGTTCCCCTGATCTATGCCTCCTCCGCGTCGGTCTATGGACTCAACACGGCCAGCCAGGAAATCCGGAAAAATGAATCTCCTTTGAACCTCTACGCCTACTCCAAGATCCTGTTCGACCAGGTGGTTCGCCGCTCCCTCCCCGATGCGCACTCCCCGGTCATCGGCCTCCGCTATTTCAACGTTTACGGCCCCCGTGAGCAGCACAAGGGGAAGATGGCCAGTGTCGTTCTGCATTTCAATGAACAACTTCTGGCGACGGGCAAGATCAAGCTCTTTGAAGGCAGCGAGACGTTTCGCCGCGATTTCATCCACGTTGATGATGCGGTCAGGATCAACCGCTGGTTTCTCGAACACCCGGAGAAAAGCGGGATCTACAACGTGGGCACCGGTCAAAGCCGGAGTTTCACAGATTTGGCCCAGGTGGTTCTGGATTTTCACGGCCGCGGCGCAATGGAGTTCGTCCGGTTTCCCTCCGAACTGGCCGGTCACTACCAGACCTTCACGCAGGCCGATTTGACCCAACTCCGGGCCGCTGGGTATGCCGACCCCTTTACCGACCTCAATGCCGGAGTCCGGCATTACCTGGCTTGGCTCAATCACTGAGTCGGGAGCCGTCACTGCTCTTGATCGCGCCGAGCTGGGTCGGTGATCTCGTCCAGTGCCAGTCGTTGATCCAGCTTCTCCGGCAACGGTTGGAGAGGCCCGTCATCGACATCGTGCTTCCCTCCTGGACCTTTCCTCTGGCCGAACGGCTGCCGGGCCTGCGGAGGGCTTACGAGCTCGCCGTTCCGCACGGCCATCTCGCTCTCGCGAAGCGCTGGAAGCTGGCGCGGAAGCTCCGTGAGTCCGGATACGACGAAGCCATCGTCATTCCGCGCTCATGGAAATCCGCGCTCGTTCCGTATGGAGCGAAAATTCCGAAAAGAACGGGGTTTTCAGGCGAGAACCGCCATCTCCTCCTGAATGACAAGCGCCCCAACCCGGCGCGTCACACGATTCCGTTCCGCGATCAAATCCTGTCGCTCGGTCTGCCACGGGGAGTCCCACTGCCGAACCCCCCGCCCACTCCACAACTACGGATCGATGCTGAAAACCGCACCCGCCTCCTCAGCCGGCTGGCTCCAACGGACACGCACCAACGCGTGGCCCTGATGCCCGGAGCGGAATATGGTCCCTCCAAACGCTGGCCGGTCGCGCATTTTGGCGCCTTGGCCCGCAAACTCCTGGAAGATGGCCAGTCCGTCTGGATCCTGGGCTCAGCCAATGACCGGCCGTACGGTGCGGCGATTGCCGGGCTGGCTCCGGGAGTCCGGAATTTCTGTGGCCAGACTTCCCTGCCTGATGTGGTCGACCTCCTCTCATCCGTCACCCTCGCGGTGACCAACGACTCCGGGCTCATGCACGTGGCCGCCGCCGTCGGAATTCCTCTGGTCGGTCTCTATGGCTCGTCATCTCCCCGCTATACCCCCCCCGCCATTTCCCGTGCCCGGCTGCTCAGCCTGGATCTCGAGTGCAGCCCCTGCTTTGCGCGTGAGTGCCCCCTGGGACACCTGCGCTGCCTGCGGGATCTTCCGGTCGATCGGGTCTTCACCGCCGTGAAGGAACTCCTGCCGAACCGGGCCGGGGGGTAACGGGGGGCCCCCTACTGAGCCTCGTATAATATAGTGACATTCCGGTCAAAAAAACAGGCCGGCATGCTGCAGGAAGGCGTAGCCGAGGTGGCGGTGACGGCGGATGCGTTGAAGCCCGCGACGGAGCGCGCGGGCGG
>JAJZIH010000004.1 GCA_021810635.1 Pseudomonadota bacterium
AGGTTGAGTTGCTGGCGCGTGAGCACCACGACCGGCTGCGCTGTGACTGTACTGGTGCGCAGAATGCGCGAACCCACGACCTCGATTTTCTGGAGTTTCGTGGTTTTCTTCGCCTGCGCCAGCGCGGCCGGTGCGGCGATGACTGCGGCGGATGCGCTGGCGACGAGAGCCCCGCGTACCGCCTGCCGCACAAGATTTCGCTGTTTCATTTTGATGACTCCTCCACATGTGAATGTGATGGATACGGATGTTATAAATGGTCCCGGCTACCTTGGACTTCTTTAGACGTACTGATGTGAGATTACTACTTGCGTTGCTTTTGTCAAGAGTAGATATTTTCCATATTTGTATGATTTTAGCAACGGGCTGGATTGGCTTTTTCTGTTGCTGCGGTGCCTAGGAGTTTTTTCTTCACGTGCGTTCGCATGCGCATCTTTATCCTGAAGATGTCGTATCCCAGCCCGCCGATTAGACACCCGGATGCCCGTGCTCCAGTGGGAGAACGGGGGGGCGAGCCTCGGTCCGTTCGAGAATGCGGGCGAGCGGGATGGGATGCTTGGGAGTTCTTCGCTGGAGGATTTTCAGCCAAGCGAAGGGAACCCGGGAAATGGGCTTGCCACGAGGGTACAGCCGATCTCGGGGTCGCGTTGGGTCGGGCGGTCGAGCGGACGAATCGGGAGATTCCGTTCAGCCAGGCCAAGGGCGAGAGCATGCCCTTTTTTGCTATCCTTGACTAGTTCATGCAGCCGTTGCTGCAGGTGCCGATGAAACTCAGAATCAAGGTTCGTTACCGCGTGGTCTGGCGCTCGTTGGGCCGCTGGAGCCGGAAGATGCTGGAGGGACTGCGCCAGTTCTGGTTCTGGGGACGTGCCCTGGTCCGCGAATACGGAAGCTCGCAGATCAACTTGCGGGCCATGAGCCTCGTCTATACGACCTTCCTGTCCCTGGTTCCCCTCATCGCGATCGCCCTCTCGGTGCTCAAGGGGTTCGGCTGGCACAATGTCTTGCTGCCGTTTCTGATCCGTTTTGTCGCTCCCATGGGCAGTCACGGTATTCTCATCGCCCAACGCATCCTGTCCTTCATCCGGCGGGTCAAGGCCAGCGTACTGGGATCCTTCGGGCTCCTGTTGCTGCTCTACACCGCCGTGTCGCTCCTGCAGAAGGTCGAATCGGCTTGCAACCACATCTGGCGCATCCGCAAGTCACGCACCCTGTTGTCTCGTTTCAGTGATTATTTGAGTGTTCTCCTGATCGGACCGGTACTGATTTTTGCCGCGCTCGGCATGACGGCCGGTTTGCTGTCGAGCTACTGGAGCCGCCAGCTTCTCGCGCTGCAGCCCTTCGGAGTGCTTTACCTGACGGTGATCCGGGTTGCGCCCTATCTCCTGGTCATCAGCGCGTTTACCTTTCTCTACGTGTTCATCCCGAATACCCGGGTCCGGCTGCGTTCGGGCTTTGCCGGGGCGCTCGTGGCCGGATTGCTTTGGGAGGGACTGGGCTGGGCCTTTGCCCGGTTTGCCGCGACGACCTCGAGCTATACCGCGATTTATTCGGGCTTTGCGCTCCTTCTCCTGTTCATGGTCTGGCTGTACCTCAGCTGGCTGGTTTTCCTGATCGGTGTCGAGATCAGTTTCCTGGTCCAGAACCCGTCGGCTCTCCGCCTGCATGACCTTCGTTACACACTGACCAATCGCGAGCAGGAACGGGACGGGCTCCTCATCATGTACCTCGTGGCCCAGTCTTACCAGCGGAGGGACGCGCTCTGGACCCTTGCGAATCTCAGTAAGCGCCTTTTTTTGCCACCGGATGTGGTTCAGGGTTACGTGGACCTGTTCCAGGATCACAAGCTCCTCCTCGTCACCGAAGGGGATACGCCCGGCCTGGTGCCAGCCCGCGAACTTCAGGATATTCACCTGGCTGACGTTCTTTTGGCGATCCGCGGCCGCAATCCGGATCCACACTTCACGCGCGCACCCGACGGCACTCCGGAACGGGCAGTCGACGAGCGGCTTACGGCGCTCGATCGTGCCATTGAAAACGAATTGGCGTCGACCTCCCTCAGGGATTGGGTGGCCGAGGGACGTCTCCTCCTGCCGGCGCCACCAATGGCAGAGGAGACGGCGAGGCCCTCGGCAACGGCACCCCGAAAGCGGTCCGCTTCTCCGTCCCACGATTTGTCAAAAGCTCCCGGCTGAAGGAAGGCCCGCATTGCGCTATAGTCGCATCGTACGCCCCGGTTTAAGCAAGTCCCGCCCATTCCACGGGGCAAGGAGAACAAACATGAAGCAGGTTCCGCGAGGAAGCTCCATCCCCGGTGCCTTGGCGCTCAGTGCGCTGATTCTCTCCTGTGGGATCCCGTCCCACGCCCGACCCAACGCGAACGCCCGGTCCTACGCCACTTTGGCCAATCCGGAACGGCTTTTCGTCGATGCCCGGTTGGTGCCCCGGGGGCTGGTCCAGACCCGCATGATCCTGCCGGTCCATCCCGGTCCCTTGACCTTTGTCTTCCCGAAATGGCTGCCGGGTTACCATGCCCCGGCCAACCCGCTCTGGGATCTGTCGCAGATCCGCGTGACGGCACACGGCCATCCGATCGTCTGGAAGCGGGGCAAGGTGGATCTCTACGCCTTCCATGTGCGGGTTCCGGAAAATGTCCACCATCTGGTCATCCGCTTCACGGCCATCCTGAACGGTCCGGGACACGTCATTGCGACTTCTCGTCTCGCCGTTCTCAACTGGAACCGGTTCCTGTTTTACCAGAATGACACCAACTCCCATGACGACTATTTCCGCGTGAGAATCCGTCTTCCGCGCGGATGGCATTTTGGCACGGCATTGCCGGATCCACGCCCGGCGAAAGACGGCTGGATCCGGTTCGGAGAGGTGACTCTCGCCACCCTGATCGATTCCCCGCTGGATACCGGCTTCTATTTCCGGCGCATCGTCCTCTGGCACAAGGGACCGGCCCGGCAGGTCCTTGATCTTTTTGCGGACCAGCCGCAGGATCTCGATATCTCGCCGCGACTGATCGCCCACTACAAGCAGATGACCCCCGAGGCGCTTGCGCTGTACGGTTCCCGTCACTGGATCGAATACCATTCGCTGCTGGCGCTTTCCAACGCGATTGGTTTTCAGGGGATCGAGCACCATCAGTCAAGCGACGACCGGGCTCCCGGTAATTTCATGACTAGCCCGCTCGAGCAGATGGTGGCAGGGGATCTCGTGACCCACGAGTTTTCCCACTCCTGGAACGGGAAATACCGCCGGCCCGCCGATCTCACAACCCCCAATTTCCAGATCCCCCAGAAGACGGATCTGCTCTGGGTTTACGAGGGCATGAACCAGTACCTCGGGGATCTTCTCTCGTTCCGCACCGGCATCCGCAAGCCCGACGAGTACCCATCCTATCTGGCCATGCTCTACAGCGAGATGGCGACCGAACCGGGCCGGCTGACCGAACCGCTCATCGACCTGACGACCGCGGCACCCTATCTCTACGGTGCCCGCGGCGACTATCCGTCGATCCGGCGGACCGCCGGGGATTTCTATACGGAAGGCGAGTTGCTCTGGCTGGACGTCGATACCCTGATCCGCACTCTCACGCATGACCGGAAATCCCTGGATACTTTTCTTCATCTCTATGCCGGACCCCCGAATACGGGGCCCATCACCGTGACCTATACTCGGTCGACGATCGAACATCTCCTCAATGAAGTCGTCCCTTACCACTGGCATGCCTTTTTCCAGAAACATGTCTACGACATTGCGCCCCGGCCGCCGACTGGTGAGCTCAAACGGGCCGGGTGGCGGCTGGTCTACACCGCAAAGCCCAACCGGTTCATGGTGGCCCAGGAAAAACTCAGTCATGCCAATAACCAGTGGCTGACCTATGGCCTCAAGATCGGACCGAAGGGGCAGGTTTTTGACGTCCGGGAAGGTTCCCCCGCGTGGCGGGCAGGCTTTGCTCCAGGAATGGCGATCCGAGGTGTCGATGACCAGAAGTACAAGACTTCGGTGCTGAACTGGGTACTCAAGGAGAGTGCCCGGCTCCACCGTCCGACGGTTTTCCTGGTGACTGATAATGGCTGGTACCGCACGCTGACGGTCGATTACTTTGGGGGTCCGCGCTATCCGCATCTCGTGCGCATCCCAGGAACGGTCAATCTCCTCCGGCGCATCATGGCCCCGCATGCCGCACGTTAGCCGAGTACCTGCCGGGATTCAGTAGCCGACCGTGATCCCCTCCGGGGTCGCGAGACCATGGAGCATCGAAGTTCCGGGGGAGGCGGCCCAGCCAGTTCTCCCCCCGGAATCGATGAGGATGATCCCGGCGATGCCGGGAACCTCGAGGCCGAAGCGTTCGATCGATTCCCTCGCGACTTGGGCGGGTTCCGGCCGTTCCCGGTAGCGGCAGGCCGCCTCGTGGGCCAAAACCATCCGGATGATCGACTCGCCGTCACCAGTGCAGGAGACGGCGAGTCTCTGGTCCGCATAAGTTCCGGATCCGATGAGCGGAGTGTCTCCGAGCCGTCCCGGATGCTTCCCGGCGATGCCACCGGTGGAGGTGGCTGAAGCCAGATGGCCCCTGTGGTCCGCGGCGACCGCGCCCACGGTGCCACGGTGATCGGACCAGTGTTTTTTCTGCGCAGCCGTCACGAGCGTCCGGGGCTCGACCAGCGGGAACTGATGCTCGCGGGCAAAACGAAGGGCCCCTTCACCGACCAGGAGGACGTGTCGACCTTCCTCCAGAAGACAGCGGGCGAGTTCGACCGGATGGCCGACGCCTCGAAGCGCGCCCACGGCGCCGGCCCGCCGGGTCGCCCCCTCCATGAGGGCCGCATCCGTTTCGACTTCACCCAGTTCATTGAGTACGGACCCGGTCCCCGCATTGAAGGTGGGATCGTCCTCGAGCACGCGGACCGCCGCTTGGACCGCATCCAGTGCGCTTCCCCCGTTTTCGAGGATGGCGTACCCGGTGTGCACGGCCTTCTCCATGCCCTGTTCACGCTCCGTCTGAAAATCGTGTGGCCCGACTCCGCCATGAACCAGAATGGCGATCGACATGACCGGATCTCCGGGGAAGATAAAGGTGGATCATTATACGGGGGCATGCGCCAACCGGAGCCGGGTGGCCAAGAGCCTATGTTAGTATGCCGTCATCGCGTTGGAAGCGGGGACCGGCCATGGGCCGACAGCGTCAAAAAAAACCACCCATGGCCGCGGCAGTCGGTGTGGTGATGGGGTCCCGCTCGGACTGGGCAACCTTGCAACAGGCCGTCGTGACGCTTCGGGCGCTCGGAGTCGACTTTGAAACCCGGATCGTCTCCGCCCACCGGACTCCGGATTGGCTGTTTCGGTATGCCGAGGAGGCTCCCGCGCGCGGACTTCGGGTGCTCATCGCCGGTGCCGGCGGGGCTGCCCATCTGCCCGGCATGCTGGCGGCCAAGACGGCTCTCCCGGTCCTGGGTGTTCCGGTCGAGACCCGTGCGCTCGGAGGGCTGGATTCCCTGTTGTCGATCGTCCAGATGCCG
This sequence comes from Pseudomonadota bacterium, assembly GCA_021810635.1. GTDB lineage: Bacteria > Pseudomonadota > Gammaproteobacteria > JAKAQQ01 > JAKAQQ01 > JAJZIH01. The sequence goes on from JAJZIH010000004.1 coordinate 5,532, forward strand.
GCCGGTATCCCGGTGGGAACCCTCGCGATCGGTAAGGCAGGGGCCGTCAATGCCGCCTTGCTGGCGGCTGCCATCCTGGCGCTTGAGGATCCGGGGTTGGCCCGGCGTCTGGTCGCCTGGCGCAGGGACCAGACCCGCGCGGTCTTGCGCCACTCCCATCCGGCGAAAAACTGACGTGCGGATCGGCGTGATCGGCGGAGGACAGCTCGGCCGGATGCTGGCGTGGGCAGGACTGCCGCTGGGCCTCGATTTTGTCTTTCTGGACCCCTCGGCTGATTCGCCGGCCTCCGCGTTCGGCCCGGTCATCGTGGCTCCGTTTGAGGATCGCGAGGCGGTTTTCAAGCTCGCGGGGGCGGTCGACGTCGTGACCTATGAGTTCGAGAACCTGGCTGCCCACTTGTTGCGGGAAGTCGCCGCCGCCCGCCTGGTCCTGCCCCCGCCCCTGGCCCTCGAGGTGAGCCAGGATCGCCTGCTCGAAAAGCAGCTGTTCCAGAAACTGGGGGTGCCGACGACCCGTTTCGTTCCCGTGTCCGGGCGCGATGACCTCGAAGCGGCGGTGGCCACGACCGGGTTGCCGGCGGTGCTCAAGACCCGGCGCTTTGGCTACGATGGACGGGGTCAGGCAGTGGCTGGAGATGCCGCCCTGCTGGATGCCGCGTTCCAGCGTCTCATGGGGGCACCGGGCGGTCTCATTCTCGAAAACCACGTGTCCTTCGAACGTGAGCTCTCGCTGATTGCCTGCCGCGATCGGGCGGCCGAAATCCGTTTTTATCCGCTGGCCGAGAACGTGCACCAGCAGGGAATTCTCCGGAGTTCACGGGTACCGGCCGATGTGGATGCCGAAGTCTCCCGTGCGGCCATGGGTTATGCGCGGAGCCTTCTCACCCACCTGGATTATGTCGGGGTGCTCGCGATCGAGTTTTTTCTCAAAAACGGGAAGCTGATCGCCAATGAAATGGCGCCCCGGGTGCACAACACGGGTCACTGGAGCATCGAGGCGGCCGAAACCAGCCAGTTCGAGAATCACCTCCGGGCCATCACCGGTCTACCGCTCGGTGAGACCCGTCTCAGGGGTGAAGCCCTGCTGGTCAATGCCGTGGGTCGGCTGCCCGAGATCCATCCCCTCCTGGAGCTGCCCGGAGTCCATTTCCACGACTACCGGAAGGCACCGCGGCCCGCCCGCAAGGTTGGACATGTGACGGCCCTCGCGGCTTCCGCCGCCGAACTGGAAAAAGTCATGCCGAAGCTCCTGGTTCAGATGCCCTTTGAAACCGTTTCCTGAAGCTCTACCGGGTTAAACTGGGTTCGCTGGAAGCCCCCCCAATCGCGTGAGTACCCTAACCCCCGACCTCGAGTGTTCCCCGGTCCTCGCGGATGCGGTTCCGCACCGGACCCAGCGCTTCCGTCTCGCCGTTCTCACTTTTGCGCACTTCCTGAATGACGGGGCAGTCAATTTCCTGCCGGGGGTCCTGCCGGCGGTCCTCGTGCGCCTGGCTCTGCCCAATGCGGATGCCGGGCTCATCATGTCGGCTCTCCTCGTCGGGCAGGGACTACAACCATTCATGGGCTGGCTGTCCGACCGTTACGGACAGGGATGGTTTTTCGTGCCGGGTCTCTCGCTGAGTCTACTGGGCGGCGCCCTGGTCGGTTTGGCCGACCGTTTCTGGGTTTTGATCGCCATCCTGTTCGCGATCGGCATCGGCAATGCCGCGTTCCACCCGCCCGGACTGGCCATGGCCCGCCGGATCGCCCGTGAGGAACGGGCCAGCTTTGTCATGTCAGTTTTTCTCGTGGGTGGAGAGATCGGTCGTGGCTTGGGCCCGCTTCTGGCGAGCCTTCTCATCCTGGGCTGGGGATTCCACGGGCTTCTGATTCTGGCCGTGCCGATTCTGTGTTTTGTACCGCTGCTCCCGCGCACGATCCGCCCGGCGGCCCACCGCGTGCCCCACCCCATCCCCGCCACCCAACGTTCCTGGACCCGGCGCGTGCGTCCCTTGTGGCCCCTGCTGCTGTTTGCCGGGCTTCGGGCCACTCTGGTCTATGCGAGTGTGACCTTCATTCCGATCCTCTGGCATGACCGGGGCGGTTCGCTCATCGTCGGAGCGTCGCTCGTCAGCGTGCAGCTCATCGTCGGAGTGGTGGGCAACCTGGGCGGTGGCTGGCTGGCCGACCGGCTGGGGCGCCGACCGCTCCTCGTTCTCATGGGCCTGCTCTCCCCCCTCTTGCTCGGGGTCTATCTCGTGCTGCCCATGCCGTGGGCGTATCTCGATCTCGGGGTTCTGGGAATCAGCCTGTTCGCCACGCTTCCGGTCACGATCCTGATCGGCCAGGACCGCTCCCAGGGTGAACCGGCGTTCGGATCCGGTGTGGCGCTGGGTCTGGGTAACGCACTCGGTGCCATGGGCCTTCTGGCCTTGGGCGCCTTGATCCCGTTGGTCGGAGTCGAAGGCGCGCTCGGGGGGGCCATCGCGGCCGGGCTTTTGGCCGTCCCCGTTGCCTGGTGGGGATTCGGCGATACCCGGCGACCCGACCGGCTCGCTCCTGCGGCGGGCTGACCGGATTGCCCTCTCCACGCGAGGCTGGTGAGAGGATGAAAGAGGAGCGTGGCCCCGTTCTTGAACGGCTGTTTCACCCGCTGACTGCCGCCTGGTTTATCCGTCGGCTGGGGACGCCCCATCCGGTCCAGGATGCCGCGTGGACGGCGATCGCCGAAGGCCGGAACTGCCTCGTCATGGCGCCTACGGGGTCAGGCAAGACCCTTGCGGCGTTCCTCGTGGCCGTGGACCGGCTGGTGAAGCAGGGGCTCGAGGCCGGGCTCGATCCGGGCTGCCGGGTCCTCTACATCTCACCACTCAGGGCACTGGCCGCCGACATCCGCGAAAACCTCGAACCGGTCTGTGCCGGCGTGGCCGAGGCGGCCCGGACCCGAGGCACCGAGGATTTCAGGATCCGGCTCGGCCTCAGGACCGGCGATACGCCGGCTGCCGAACGTCGCCATCTGGCCGGCCGGCCCCCGCATGTTCTCCTGACGACTCCCGAGTCGTTCTACCTGATGCTGTCGAGTCCCTCCGGGAGACGCCTGCTCGGCGGGATCGAGATCATCATCCTGGATGAAGTCCATGCCTGGATCGAGACCAAACGCGGGGCCCATCTCCTGTTGTCCTTGGAGCGGCTGGAAACCCTGACAAAGCGTCCTCCCCAGCGGATCGCGCTCTCCGCCACGGTACAGCCGGCCGCCCCGGTCGCCCGTGCCGTCTCCGGAGGAGGGGCCCCGGCGACCATCGTGGACTCCGGCAGCCTCCGTCCCATGGATTGCGTCATCGAACTGCCGGTCGAGTTGGGTGCGGGTGTGCTTTCCACCGCATCCTGGGAACGCCTTCATGACCGAATTGTCGAACTGGCATCGCCGGTCCGGACGACTTTGGTTTTTGCCAATACGCGTCGTCTGGCCGAACGCACCGCGCGGAGACTTTCCGAACGACTGCCCGCCGGAACCGTGGCCTGCCATCACGGCAGTCTTTCCCGGGAAATCCGGGAGGATGTGGAACGACGTTTCCGCTCCGGAGAGATCCGGATACTGGTCGCCACGGCATCCCTCGAGCTCGGTATCGATCTCGGCCACATCGATCTCGTCTGCCAACTGGGATCCACCCACCGCATCCATACCTTCGTGCAGCGGGTCGGGCGGTCGGGCCATGGCCCCGGGCGGCTGCCTTCAGGACGCCTGTTTCCGCTGTCGCGCCAGGACCTGGCCGAATGTGCCGCCCTTCTGGCGGCGGTTTCCACCCGTCGTCTCGAAAACCTGGGAATCGCCCCCGGGGCCTTGGATGTCCTGGCCCAACAGGTCATTGCCGAGGTTTCAACCGGCGACTGCGGGGACCGGGAATTGTATGCCCGCTTCAGTCGGGCGGCTCCTTATCGGGATCTTTCCTGGGAGACCTTCACGACGCTCCTCCAGACGTTGTCGCAGGGTTACACGCGCCGGTCGGGCTATCGCCGGGATGCGCTCATTCGGTGGGACCGGATCGGTGGACGGGTTGCGGCGCGGCCGGGAGCCCGGCTGGCGGTCTGGCTCAATCCCGGGGTTTTGCCCGAGACTTTTGACCTCGAGGTCCGGTTACTTCCGGCGGACGAGCGGATCGGTACGATCAACGAGGATTTTGCCTTCGAGAGCAGCGTGGGTGATGTCTTCCAGCTGGGCAACGCGAGCTACCGGATGGTCGGTGTGCATCACTCGAGGGTCGAGGTGACGGCTGCCCCCGGCGCAACGCCCAACATCCCGTTCTGGACCGGCGAGGCCCCGGGGCGCAGCCGGGAACTGTCCCAGGTGCTGGCCGAACTCGAGGAAGCAGCCGGACAAGCGCTGGACCGGGGCAATTCCCCGGAGCGCGGGCTCAGGGAGATTCCGGGATTGGGCCTCCGGGCGGCCGGGGTCCTGGCACAGTACTGGCAGGAGGCCCATGCCGCGTTCGGTGCGCTGCCCGGTCCCACGACGATTCTGGCCGAGCGTTTTTTCGACGAGGTGGGGGATCTCCACCTCGTGATTCACGCCCCGTGGGGTTCTCGCATCAATCGTGCCTGGGGATGGGCCTTGCGCAAGCGGTTCTGCCGGCAGTTCAATTTCGAGCTCCAGGCGGCCGCCCTGGAGGACAGTCTGGTTCTTTCGCTGGGGCCGGTCCAGAGCTTCGAACTGGACACGCTGCCTGGCTATCTCCATGCGGCGACCGCCCGTGAAGTTCTGACCCAGGCCATCCTGGGCACGCCGCTGTTCCAGACGCGGTGGCGATGGGTGGCGACCAATGCCTTGGCGGTGACGCGTCGCGGCTCGCGGGGCCTGCGTCCCCCCCAGTTCCAGCGTTCAGAGGCCGAAGATCTACTGGTGCGACTGTTTCCGGATGCTCTGGCCTGTCCCGAAAACCTGGCCGGGCAGGTGGCGATTCCCGACCATCCGCTGGTCGACCAGGCGCTTGCCGACTGTCTCGAGGAGGCGCTTGATGCAACGGGATGGATCGAACGCCTGGCCGGTATCGAGTCCGGTGCGATCCGCTGGGTTTTCCGTGAGGCGGCTCACCCCTCCGTGCTTGCCCAGGAAATCCTCGCAGCACGTCCGTATGCCTTTCTGGATGCCGCTCCGGGCGAGGAGCGACGGACCCGCAATGTGGGTCGCGGTGACCTCAACGGGGATCTTCCGGTTTCGGCTGGAGTGGATGGCGAAGTCGTCCGGCGTTTTGCCGAATCCCTGCTCCCGGTCGTGGCGTCGGCTGATGCCCTGGCCCAGGAACTGGGGGACCGGGGGCTTGTCACGACGGATCAGATCCGCGTGTGGAGTGGCCGCACGGAAGCGGACCTCGGAGAGCTCATGGATGAACTGGTGGATGAAGGACAAGCCGTCCGGGCCTTCCTGGGCACGCAGGAGTTCTGGGTTGCGACCGAGCGGCTCGCCGAGTTCCGCGTCTGGCGGCCGGATCTGCGCTGTGAGCCGGCCGTCCCCGCGCCTTGCACGGTTGCGCCTTGCGGTGTTTCCGAGAAGGTAGATGCCGATGCAGCCTGTGAACTCCTGCGGAGCCATTTCGAATTCTCGCCCCCCCAAACCGCGACGACCTTGGCCCGGCTGTGGGGCCTCGAACCCTCCGACATCGAACCCCATCTCCGGAGGCTCGGGGACGAGGGGATTCTGATGTCGGGCCGCTACCTCAAGGATGAGGTGTCCGGCGAGTCCCAGTGGGTGGATCGCCGGCTTCTGGCCCGCCTTCTGCGAGAGGGAGCGCAAACCCGGCGGATCGGCCGGCCGGCACGTTCGCTGCGCGATTTCGTGCGCTTTCTTTTTCTTTGGCAAGGAATCGGGGGTGAGGAACCCCAGCCGGCCGGCCGGGAGGCGGTCGTGATGGCCCTGGACCGTCTTGAGGGGTATCCGATCCCGGCACCTGCCCTCGAGCGGGAACTGCTCCCGCTCCGGGTGAACGGCGCGACCGCTCCGTTTCTGGACGAACTCATGACCGAAGGAGGGCTGCAGGCCTTACGGGACCGTGAGGTACGCCGGGATGGAAGACCCGGTTCCCTCAAAGTACTCCCTTTCCGCTGGATTCCCCATGAACATCTCGGTTCCTGGTTGCGCCTTGTCCATGGGCCGGCCACTGGAACCATGCCGGAGATGGGGCACGCCGCGCGCGAGCTCATCGCCTGGTTACGCGAATCCGGACCCGCTTTTGAATCCGATCTCGCCGCAGCCTGTGGATTGCTGCCTGCGGTGCGGGATCAGGCGTTGGCGGAACTGTTGGCCTTGGGGTTGATCGGCGCCGATCGGTATGGCGCCATGCGACGGCTCTGGATGCCGAGACCCTGGCATCTCCGCCCATCCGGCCGGATCGTCCAACGCTTTCGGGGGGGTGGGGGACGCTGGTTCGCTTGGCCGGAGCCTGCCCCAGCTTCCCGCCGGGAAGAGGAGGAGGATCTTGGCATCCTGGCCCGCGCGCTCCTCCGCCGTTACGGGATCGTTTTCTCCACGCTGGTGGCTCGCGAACTGGGTCCGCTGCGCTGGCAACCGCTGCTTCGTTTTTACCGAAGGCTGGAGGCGCAGGAGGAAATCCATACCGGTCGTTTCATCGAGGGATTCTCCGGAGAACAGTTTGCCGTGCCGGAGGCCTTGGGTCTTTTGGAAAAGGCCACCCGGCCCGCACCGGCCCTGGTCACGGTCGCGGCGGCCGACCCCCTCAATCTCACCGGAAGTCTGGTTCCCGGTCCCCGCCTGCCCGCATGGCCCGGCAACCGCCTGCTCTGGTGCGACGGCGAACTGCTGGCCGTCCTCGCCGCCCGGAAAGCGGAATTCCGTGTCGAACCGAAGGGGCTTGAAGGTAGCCTCTGGTGCCAGGCCCTCAGGCGTTCGGGGATGCATCCCGCTCCGTCCCGCGTCGAGACGATCCGCCGCGAGTCGAAGGTGATCCCGGAACCCCGGCCCCCGCCCGAGGCCGGCGGCTCCTGACTCCGCTCCCGGCGAAGGCCCGTACGGGGCTCAAAAGGATTTCTCGCCGGTCAGGCGGGTGTAAGCCTCGGTGTAGCGTTGTCGGGTTGCGGCCAGGACGTCCGGCGGCAGGGCCGGGGGAGGCGGCTGCTTGTTCCATCCGGTGGCCTCGAGCCACTGTCTCAGGAACTGCTTGTCGAAAGAGGGCGGGCTGGATCCCGGACGGTACTGATCCCTGGGCCAGTAGCGGGTCGAGTCCGGTGTCAAAAGCTCGTCGATCAGGTAGGGAGTTCCTGCGGAATCGACCCCGAACTCGAACTTCGCGTCGGCGATGATGAGTCCCCGGCTTTCGGCGTAACGGGAGGCTTCCCGGAAAATGGCGAGAGCCCACTCGCGAAGACGCGCGGCTAAATCCCCGTTGCCGATCCGCCTGACCGTCTCATCGAAGCTGATGGGTTGGTCATGCTCACCCATGGGGGATTTGCTGGTTGGCGTGTAGAGGAGTTCAGGCAGTGGATCGGCCTCCCGGAGTCCTCCGGGAAGCTGGAGGCCGGGTGGGTTCTCCCCCTTTCGGTACGCTTGCCAGGCCGAGCCGGCGAGATAACCGCGGACGACCGCTTCCAGGGGCAGCGGCTTGAGCCGGCGCACGAGCATGCTCCGGCCGCGAAGATAGGGCAGGGCTTCGGGACGCACGAGAGGCGACCAATCGTCGGCGAGCCGGTGGTTGCGGATGAGCGGTTCCGTCCGGGCGAACCAGAATCCGGACAGTGCCGTCAGCAGCCTTCCCTTATCCGGGATGAGTTCCCTGAACACGACGTCGAACGCGGAGATCCGGTCGGAAGCCACGATCAGCAGGCGTTCGGCATCCACCCGATAGAGGTCACGGACCTTGCCCTGTGCCACACGGGGCAACCCCGGGTCGGCATCCGGGCGGTCCGGCTCCGTCTTTTCGGTCGCCCCCTTCAAGCGCGACGGCGTCTCGGGAGGAAAGCCCCGGCGAGTCCCAGGAGGAGCAGGAACAGGAGGGTCGTGGGATCGATGGCACTGCTCGAGTTCTGGACCACCTCGACATCGAAGCCCACGGACGAGGTGAGTCCGTTGCCGTCGGTCGCGGTCACGGTCACGATGGCGGTGCCGAGCTCGTTCGGGACGGGGGTCATCGTGATCGTCCGATCCGTACCGGTGCCGGCCAGCTTGATTCCGCTGGCCGGCAGGATGCCGGGATCGTCGCTGGAGGCGGTCAGGGTGATCGGGCTCGTCCCCGTGACGGTGAAGGGGTAGGGACCCACGCTGCTGCTCACCGTGATGCCATAGGGACCATTCAGTCCGCTGATGACGGGAGCCTGGGCCACCGTCACTTGAAAGGTCTCCGCTGCGCTGGCCTGGTTCGGGGCGGTCGCCACGAGACGGATGTCGGAGGTGCCGGTGGCGGAAGGTGCTTCGAGGTTGAGCGTCCGGTTGAGCCCCAGGCCGCCAAACGTGATGCCGGAGTTCGGAATGACCGAAGGATTGGAAGAGGTCCCGTGGTAGCTGAGATCGCAGCCCGTATTGGGGGTGAATGCGATGGTGCTCGTGGCCCCGGACGGGATCACAGTTGCCGGAAGCGGGCTGAACCCGGGCGTTTGGGGAATGTCGCAGATCTGGACCTCGCCCGGCGCGGAGAGTGGGGTGATGGGTGCGCCGGGACCGCTTGACGCCTCCGCCTGAAAGGCAAAGTCATCCTGTCCCGCATAGCCGGATTGGGGCGTATAGGTGAAGGATCCGGAGCCGGCAGTCAGGCTGAGCGTGCCGTGGGACGGCGGAACCGTGACGAGGTAGCTCAGGGTCCGGCCCTGCGTGTCGCTGGCTGCCAAGGTGGCTGAAAGAGGGGTCCCCTCAGGCGTTGAGAAGGTGGCGGGACTCGCCACGATATCGCCGTTTCCGGAAAAATTGCCTGGAAAGACCGCTGCGTTCGACAGGTTGAGGGTACTGACCAGCTGGTCAGTGGCCGTGTCGAGGATGGAGAGCTCGGGAATGGCCGCATCCAGCACGTACAGTCGCGTGCCGTCGGGGGACAGGGCCAGAGTCGAGGGCGCCTGGCCCACATTCACGTTGGTTGCCTGTGTCGGGTTGGCAAGCGGGATCACGGTCACAATACCCTGCTCGGACGGTTGGGCGACATAGAGGATCTGGCCATTGGTGGAGACCGTGAGCGCCGTCGGGAACCCGGGGACCGTGAGCGGGGGCAGGAAAGTGCCCGACCGAGTATCCAGGATGTCGATCGTGTTGTCCCCGGAGTTGGCGATGTAGAGCCGGGCCCCGTTCGGAGAGAGGGCGAGGGCCAAGGGGTCAAAAGCGTTTGGGGGCGTGAGTGTCGAGATCACTCCCGAGGCCAGGTTGATGACCGAGAGCGTGTCGTTACCGCTCAGACTCACGTAGAGGTGGCGGCCAGCGGAGCCGGCTGCGATGGCGGCGGGGACGGTGCCGACTCCATAGTCGCTGATGGGACTGACGGATCCGTTTGCCAGGTCGAGGTCATAGAGCGTGCCCGTGTCCGGATTGATGAAATAGAGGGTCTCACCATTGGAGGCGATGGCGATGGCACCCAGGGCAATGTCGGAGGTGCCGCTCTGCAGGGGAAAAATCTGGACGGTTGACTCCGTGGCGAGGTTGATTTCCGTCACGCTGGACGAGACGACTCCGGAGGTGGTCGAGAGGCCGCCGATGTAGGCCAGGTCGGGGTTGATGGGGGACATCACGACGTTCTCGGGATCGACGCCGACCGGAAGGGAGGTCAGGATGGCATTGGTCGTGGTGCTCACGATGTCGACGCTATTCTGCGAGGCCTGCGGGATCGCGAGGTAGGGTTGGGCAAAAGCCGTGGCTGAAAGGAAAACCCCCAGGCCCAAAACCAAGGCGGGCAGGGCAGGGGGCCAGCGAAGGGAAACGGGGGCAGTCACGGATCGGTGTCTCCGAATGGGGTGGGGATGCGGCTCGCGCTCAAGACGCCTATCATGCGATTATAGCTTTTCCCCGGGCGGGGGCAAGGCGGATCGTTCCGGGGTAGCGGGTAGGATAAAATGAACCCTTCACGGGGCTCCCCCACGAGCCGCCCGGGGGGGAGCCCGCCGTGCCACTACCGGAGGAATGCGGAATGAACCGGTCCCGGTCTGCCGAAATCGTGCCGTCTCTCCTTTCCGCCGATTTCGCCCGGCTGGGGGAAGAAGCCGAAGCAATGGTTGCGATCGGTGCCCGGCGGCTTCATTTCGATGTCATGGACAACCACTATGTCCCCAACCTCACGATCGGGCCGCTCGTTCTTTCGGCCCTGCGTCGGTTCGGGATCGCGGTTCCGGTTGAAGTCCACCTCATGGTCCGCCCGGTGGACCGGCTGATCGAGGAATTCGCCCGTAGTGGCGCGACCGTGATCTTGATCCACCCGGAGGCGACCGATCACCTCGACCGCAGTCTCGCGCTGATCCGGGATCACGGGTGCGAGGCGGGTCTCGTTCTCAACCCCGCCACTCCGCCCTCGGTTTTGCCCTATGCCGCGGATCGTCTGGAACACCTGCTGGTCATGACGGTCAACCCGGGTTTCCCGGGCCAGTCCTTCCTGCCCGGGGTGCTGCCCAAGATCCGGGAAATTCGGAGCTGGATCGATGCTCACGGCGGATCGATGACCCTCGAGGTGGATGGCGGCATTCACATGGGAACCATCGGCCCTGCCCGTGCGGCCGGCGCCGACCGCTTCGTGGCCGGTTCCGCTCTCTTCGGTGCCAGCGACCGTGCGAAGGCGTGGGCGGACTTGCAGGCGGCGCTGGACGGGAAGGAGAACCCGGATCGCTTCCGGGGGGCCTCTCCCCGGCCTCCAAAACCTGCGATAATGGACGAGGCCCCAGGCGGTCAGTAGATCCGGGCGCATCGCTTTTTGGAGGAAAACCGAGATTGACCCAAACCATCCAGAAAGTCCGGCTCAACGGTTTCAATAACCTCACGAAGACCCTCAGCTTCAATATCTATGACATCTGCTATACCAAAACGGAGGAGCATCAGCGGGCCTACATCAGCTACATCGACGACGCGTACAATGCCGAACGGCTGACCCAGATCCTGACCCATGTGGCGGGCATCATCGGGGCCAACGTGCTCAGTTGTTCGCGCCAGGATTACGATCCCCAGGGGGCCTCCGTCACGATGCTCATCTCCGAAACGATGGTCGGCACCGACCCGGCCGTCCAGAGCGACCTCGAAACCCCGGGTCCCCTGCCGGAGGGGGTGGCCCTGCACCTCGACAAAAGCCACATCACCGTCCATACCTATCCGGAAAGCCACCCCGACAACGGCATCAGCACGTTCCGGGCCGATATCGACGTTTCGACCTGCGGGCGCATTTCCCCCCTCAGGGCGCTCAACTACCTCATCCACAGTTTCGAATCCGACATCGTGATGGTGGACTATCGGGTGCGTGGGTTCACCCGGGACATCCATGGGCAGAAACTCTTCATCGACCACGGCATCAACTCGGTCCAGAACTTCATGTCGCGGGACACCCGCGAGCGTTACCAGATGGTCGACGTCAACGTTTACCAGGAGAACATCTTCCATACGAAGATGATCCTCAAGGAATTCGATCTCCCGAACTACCTGTTCGGCACGGAAAGCGAATCCATCGCGCCGGACGAAGCCGAATCCATCCGGGACCGCGTGAAGACCGAAATGCTGGAAATTTTTTATGGGCGCAACATGAAACGGGGTTCCCTGGCCGCAATCCGGCGGCTCGCCCCCGTCGCCCTCGCGGCTGGTCCTCAGAACAAGTAGGAGCCGTAGACCAAGGCGCGCGAGGTCCAGTGCATGAGCCGCCGGACCGGCTGGGGCAGGGTCCGGCCGCCAGCCTTCAGTGCCCAGGCGCCATGAGCGGCTTCTTCTTCCCGCATGCGGTCCAGGATCCGCCGGCTGTCCCCGTCTTCGGCCGGCAGTTGTCTCAGGTGATCCGTGAGATGGGATTCCACCTGGGCTTCGGTTTCCGCAATGTAGCCGAGGCTGATACCCCGTCCCAGCGTGCCGGCCAGCAGCCCGCTCAGGAAAGCCAGACCGTACCAGGCCGGGTTGAGGCGGCTGGGACGGCCACCGAGCGCGGCCAGGCGGTTTTCGCACCAGAGCAGATGGCGGCGTTCTTCCTCGCCCGCCCGGACCAGTTGTCTTGCGAGTGGGGGGTCAGCCCGTGCCGCGAGTGCTTGGGCCCGGTAGAGGGCCTGCGCCGCCACTTCTCCCGCGTGATTCACCCGGAGCAGCCGGATGCTTCTCCGCTGCCAGGCCAGGGGGCGGCCCTGTCTGTGGCCGGGGGTGAACCCGTGGGCCAGGATCCAGCGCGCGTGATCGATCTCTCCGATCAGCCGATCGCAGGGATTGCGGACCACGGACCTAGAACGGGATCAGGGCGTAGCCCTGGTTTTCATAGAGGATGAGTGTGCTCGGTCCGGTCGGTGTCACGCCGATGTGCGGCCACAGGGAGGATGGATGGAACTTCCAGCCGGCCAGAGCGACGCCACAGACGTCGAGATGCACGCCGCGGCGAAGGAGTGCCGCGATTAGCCGGGCATTCGGATTGAGGCGGCCGAAGCGGGTTTTGTAGGCCGGATTGGAGAGTGCGGCGGGAATCGCGCCGCCGTCGAAAACCACGACGAAGTGCAGATGGCTGGCGGGGACCCCTTCCGCCTTGAAAATGTTGAGCATCCGGGCCACCCGGCCGAGTTCGGGGTCGGGCCGGGTCTTGTTGGCAATGGCTTGGGGGATGTAGAAAATGGCGTGGTACTGCCGATTCCCCGGAAGCGTCGCGCTTTCATGGGGCCAGACGTGGATGGCCCCGTACCCGGGGACCGCCGGGGTGGTCCAGAAAGGGGCGTGTCCGGGCGTTTTCAGGGTTCCGGCCGAGGCCACGGCAGTGGTCAGCAGGAATCCGGCCGCAATCGCGAGGCGACGAATGTTCATGGGCGTTCTCCGGGGGGAGGGAGGTATCCCGTCATTTTAACCATTCGCCCTGGCGGTTGGTTCCTGCCGATTGGTGGGGGGGATCCTGAAGTGCCTCGTCCAGAACCTCGACCGGATGTTGCACGCGAATCCCGAGCCCGGCCCGCCGGAGTTCGGCCGCGAGCCGGATACGGCAACCCAGGTTGGTGGTCACAATGCGATCGGGAGGGGGCTGAGGCAGTGCGGGCAGGAGAGACGCAGCAAAACGGTCGCTCCATGCAGGCATGCCGAGGAGATAACTCCCGGCTGCGCCGCAGCACCCGTCGGGCAGGTCGAATGGAATCGGGATCACCTGGCCGATTCGTTCGAGTAGATGCCCGGCGGCTTGGGCATTCTTGACCTGGGCTGACTGGGAACACGGAATGTGCACGGCGATCCGCTGGCTGTGGGCGAGAGCGGCATGGGTTTCTGCAGGCCACACCCGGACGAGGAAGGCGGTGAGTTCACTGACGTCATCGGCGAGATGCCGGGCCTCCTGCCAGCACCCGCTGTCGACGACCAGGAGGGGGGTCTGCGGATCCAGCCGGCTCCGGGTCCGTTCACGCTGCCGGGTGGCCATCGTTTCCGCTCCGGCATGGCGGGCGAGGGCCCCGCAGCAAAGCACACTTTCCGGAATCTCGACCGCCCGGCCCCAGCGGGTGAGGACCCGGATGGCGGCGTCGAACAACTCCGGCGACCACAAACCCGAAAAGCAGCCGGGCAAAAGGGCGACCCGGCCGGCCGGCGGCTGTGGAGCGGAGGCCCATCTTCCGGCTCGAACCGGGCGTTTGGGGTAGGGATCGGGCAGGAGCCGGAGTGCACGGCCCCCTTGGCCGGGCAGGATCCCACCCAGGCGGAGAAGCCCGAGCCGTGTCAGGATTCGGAGGGTCCGGTCGAAAACCCGGAGGCGCCAGGGGGGGTCCGTCAGCGCGATGACCATCCGTTCCGGCGTGAGACGATGCGTTTTCCGGGTGAGGACTCGGACCCGGTCGAGGAGCGCTCCGTAGGGCACGGAGGCCGGGCAGACGGCCTCACAGGTGAGGCAGCCGAGACAGTGGTCGAGGGCGTCCACCACCGACGGATCGAAGTCCACTTCTCCTCGATCCAGAGCTTCCATGAGCCGGATCCGCCCACGCGGGGATTCGGTTTCGAGCCCCGAGAGGCGATAGGTCGGACAGCGGGGCAGGCAGAGTGCGCATTTCACGCACTGGTCAGTCCGGTCCAGGCCGTAGCGGCCGGGTGCCGGAGGAGGGACGTGCGACATCGGGTTTCCGGTGACGGTTTGGATACAATCTTAGGCGAATGCTGGTGTCTTGGTTCGGACTGAATTGGAGAATCCGTACCGGCGCCCAGGTGATCTTGTCCAGCAATCGTGGACACCGCCTGACGCGAGCCGCCAAGCCTCAAACGCTTGGGGGCTGAGATCGCCGAGGGCGCTGTGGTGGCGGTAGCTCCCGATAGCCATTGTCAGTCTCTACGCAAAGACTGAGACCCTAAGCGCGCTCACGGAAAGCGCACAAACCTTGCGGCACCATGGGAAGCAGGAGATTTCGTCCACTGGAAAAAGAGCAAGGAGCAGCGAAGAAGGTGATGGTCAGCATGCAAAATAGTGACAAGGCGTCCATCGGCATTGGGGAAAAGATCGAGTCGGGATTTACGATGTGCAGGTATGAAAGTCGAGAACGGCATTCCCCTGAAGGGCGGGCCGTACGGGTACGCCTCCCGGAAGGACGCGTAACTGCCCGGTCAGGGGTTTTCAGCCGTCAAGGATTCTCTTGCCGCCTTTGTCGCGGTTCATACCTTGATCGGACCTTTGGCTCTCGGGTTTGGATGGATTGGAAGTGGCAGCCGCGCAATCTACCTCGTGCTGGGACGGTTCTTCTGATGCTGGGCGGGGCAGGTTTCAGGGAGAAGAGATTGGGATCAGCTGATTGGATGGAAGCACAGGGTCGCGCAGGCGTGCGGCCTGCTCTGCGCCACTGACTGGAAGTCCAGTGCGCTCAATCAATCCGACTTGCACAAGCAAGGATGCCTGGTCCCAGTAGATATGCTCATAACTGACCTTGCCATCCGCGATGCCCATGATGACGACATGTGGAATCTCAACCGATCGGCCGGTTGGTTTGACACCGGGAAGAATGGCGGGCATTTCCCGGTCGTGCGTGAAGCGCAAAATGAACTCGTCGACGACCCGCCCTTGACCGATGGTGCGAGAGATCGGGGTGATGGAAGTGTCAGCGGGCCAGTGACCGATAAAGAATCGGCTATAGAACTCGCGAACCTGATCCCGTCCGTAGCCGCCGGTGAGAACCGGGACGTGCGTCAAATAGGGAGTCTCGGCCATCGTGGCCATGGTGGCCTCGACGTCTTTTGCGATGAACTCCGCGGTGAGGTGCGCGTCAAAAACAGCGCCGAGATCGGATTCCGCGGGAATCGGCTGCACGGGCAGATGGCTCAATCCGGGATCCTCGCCGTATCTGAGTCCGCATGATGTTCCGCTCTGGCGCGCCTGTCAAATCAGTGTCCGGGAAACAGTTGTTTGGCGACACGCATCGCCACACTGACAAATCATTACGGTGCCACCCCGAAATTTTGTGCGGAAAATGAGGGCGCGAGCCGCTGCAAGGCGGCTTTGCTTTTTGAGGCGCACGGCTATTCGGACGAACGTGTATGTAGGTGGCTTCAACCTGTACTAAAGTGAAGAGGCCCCGTCACGCCAAAACAGCGTCCAATCGGAGGGTGTCCGCAGCTGATCGCACTTCCTTTTTACAGCATGCCCAGGCAACGGTTTGTCTTCCACAACAAGAAGATCACGGACGATCTGCGCGCGCTCGTTAAAGTCAGCGGGTCTGCCCGAAACAGCTGTGCGTGAGGAGGGGGGTCTCAGGAAGATGGCAGAGGTCTTCCGTGAACGGGGCGGCTTACGCCGCTTCACGGGCTTTTGACGCCCCGCGCTCGGACTTGAGGGTCTCCCCTCATATCTGGGGCCTGCTACCCGGCGCACCGACGCCTACCGGGGTGGGACTTGCACCCACTGAGAAAGCGCAGCGAGTGACCTTCGCCTCGGCGAAAATCGCCGCCTCAGCTACAATCACGTCACGACGCACCATGACTCCAAATCATACCGAAAACCTGTTCCTCACCCCTTCGCGCCGTGGGCGCTATTCCCGCGGAATTTGGGCGTTGCTTCTCCCTTGACGGGAGACTACTTTTGTGGTAACCATTAAACGAATGACTAGAAGTCTAACCGCAGTTCAATAAACGTTTCCTTTGGTCAAATCAGGTTTGCTTTGTTTCTCCAAGTCTCATGCCATTGAGGAGGCACGTCATGAACATGAAGGGTTGCTTATTTTTAGTCACGCTGCTGGGGACGAGCACTTTGATGGGCGGCTGTTCGTCCCTGTCCCTTACAGGACAAAATGCGCCCCCCCAGGCGTCGAACGGTGGCACTAGCATCGGCCAAGCTAGTTTTGCGAGCAAAATGTACTCTACGATCTTCCTCCAGCCCGTGCCGCCCCCAGCGAAAATGTCGTGTTTCTGGAGGGGCATAACACTTCGTCGGCTCAAACTGCACATTTCCGCAAATACGTAGCCGCCAAGCTGGAGCGGGATGGATACACGATCACCACGAACCCGAATGATGCGGAGTACATGCTGATGTATAACTTGCGGTACCTTGCACGGACGAGCCACAGCGAGACCCTGGCCGGCGCAGTTGCCGGTGGGTATGGGGGTGCGGTGCTGACGGGCGTAGCCGGAGGTGGGGTAGGTGAGATCGTTGGGGGAGGCTTGGTCGGCGCTGCTGTGGGCGGTTTGGTCGGACATTTTCTGTCTTCCCGAAAATTCATGATGATTGTTGATATTCAGGTCGAACAACGGAACACGACGGCCCAGAACAGTTCCACGACAACCGCTTCTGAGGGGCTTGGGAACACGACCACCTCAACCGGAAGTTTTTCCGGCTGGCAGATTTTCAGGGATCGTGTCGCGTCCATGGCCCAAGGGAGACGCCTACATTTTTCCTACGTCCAGCCTGCATTATGCAAGGTTATGGCCGCTGAGATCGCGGGGATTTTCTGATCGGTTGACAAAATAGAGGGGGGGACAAAATCATGGAAGGACTGACTACAGCAAGATGGCTTCCCGGGTTTTTCGCGACAGGTCGTATAGGATCTCAAAAAGAAAGTGGAAGTGGTTTTCACGCCTATACCCTTTACCGAATTGTCGAACTTGTTTTGTTATTAACGTTAATGGCAGCTGTCGCCACCGGGTGTAGCAGCGGCACAAGTTCGTCAGCCCCCCCCGCACCGAATCCATTTCCGATTGTCAAGGCTATTTCACCCACCGTTCTTGCCGCTGGCGCCCCAGCGACTCAGGTAACCGTGACCGGAAGCGGCTTTGTCAACACTTCTGAAGTTCTCGTGGGAAACGTCACCATACCTACGACTTTGATTTCGGCCACTGAGCTTCAGGCCACCATTCCGGCGGCGAATCTTGGCACATCCGGTACTTTGCAAGTTGCGGTGGAAAATCCTTCACCTGGTGGTGGAACCAGTGCAGCCATGCAGATTAACGTGGTTAGTGTGACGGGTTTTGTGGTTTTTGCGTCTCCCGCGACTGCTGGTCAAACGGATGGTCCTTGGGTAGTAGGCATTGCCGCCTCCAGCTCAAGTAGTAAGCCTGTTGAAGGCTTGCCGGTAACTATCAATGCCAGCGTAGGTACACTCAGCGCGACGAGTGGAACGACCGATGTCAATGGCGACCAGATAGTGACGTTCACACCGCCATCAGGAGTGTCCACG
The DNA here is from genome assembly GCA_021810635.1 of Pseudomonadota bacterium. Taxonomy (GTDB): domain Bacteria; phylum Pseudomonadota; class Gammaproteobacteria; order JAKAQQ01; family JAKAQQ01; genus JAJZIH01. The sequence continues at coordinate 23,277 of JAJZIH010000004.1, forward strand.
ACTCAGCAAGCTGTAATCACGGCGACAACGGGTGCTCAAGCTGCAACTGTGGATTTTTCTTTTGCCCCACTAGCAGCATCACAAGCTTCGGCACTTGGAAATTTAGTGCAGGCATATGCTCGGCGACATACTCCTAAGTTTTCTTCGTCGTCCCCGTCCTCAACACAACCCGCGCCCGCTACCTACTATAGCTCCCCCTTTGTAATGGGTAGTGCCGGTAGCCCGGGAACTCAAAATGTTTTTTCAAACCCCGGAGTTGCTCAGTGCCTACCGTCTCCTTACACATCTTACCAAGAGACTTCTATAACCAGTAACTGTCAAGGTATTCTAGGTCAGGCAAACGTAACCAATGCATCACAGAATCTTGACGCTACTGCTTGCCACGATGCAAAAATTGTTTCAACGCTGGTTGGTGTTGGTGAATGTGCTGGCGCAGTGGCCATAACGGCTGGGTGCATAGCAAGCGTCGTTGCGGGGGGTGTTGGCGCGGTGTTGTGTGAGGGTGCATTGGGTGGAGTCCAAGCAGCTTTGGGGATTGGCTGCTTTGAGTTCATTGGATCAATCATCGCGAATGAGCTCTCAAGCAATGCGGGTCGTCTCTACGATGTTGCTGAAGTTTCTGTCGCTCCACTTGGTATTGCTAACGCGGGGTTTGCATCAGTTAACCTAATATGTAGTTTTGTACCGCCGCCCGTGCTTACAAATCCGATCTGTCCCTCAGGATCCACATGTCTATTTGTTGCAAATGCTGGCAGCAATACGATTTCGGTTTTCGATCCATCAGGCAATTCTCTCAGCGTTCCAGCCAGCGCCTTCCCGAACCTTGATGGGCCCGACGGCATGGTTTACGATCCGGCTGATGGCGACTTGTACGTTACAAATCTTGGCAACAACACCGTGACAATCTATGATCCTGACGGAAACCAGGTTGCGAGCGGCTCTGCGTTTTCCAACCTGCCTTCCATTGCCGGAAATGCTGAAGATATTGTCTTGGATAAACAGGACGGCAACTTTTACATAAATGATACGGTAAAAAATCAAGTCTATGAATACAACTCCAATGGAGTTCCCGTATCGCTGCCGGCGGGTGCATTCCCCAACCTGAACGAACCGTTTGGCGTATTCTTCAACCCGATGAGCCAACTCATCTATGTTGCCAACTCCGGTAATAATACGATCAATGCATACACGACATCCGGCACTCCAGTTCCGCTTAGCGGCACATTTGCGGGATTGCAAGCACCGGATGACTTTGTGCTTGATAAGACCAACGGGGATTTCTTTGTCACTGAGTCTGAGGGGAGCTTTGGTTCATGTATCGTTAGCGGTATTGCCGAGTTTGACTCGAATGGCAATCCCATTACGCCAAGTGGTGGTTTTAGTACCGTCGATTGTCCCGACAGCATTGCAATCCTGAATACTCCTTTGAGTACGATCGCTCCACAACTGCTGTATGTGACGAACGTAGTGGGAAACTCCGTGACTGTATACGATGCCAATGGTTATGATGTGACGGCTCAGGCGGCACCCGGTGGATTTTCCGGTCTTGATGAACCTACCGGCATTGTTATCGTTTCGAACTGAACCCGTATCGCGGTAAGGGGCGCCCGTACCTGCTGACAATGTGTTTATGAAGACCCATTTCAGCAAGAGGAGTACGCCGTGAATGAATCTACTATAGTTGCCTTTCGGAATCCAGAAGCCGGGGTCGAGGACTCGCTGACCGAGCTGCTGTGCGCTGGCGCTCAACGGCTGATCCAGCAAGCGGTGGAGGCCGAGGTGGGCGAGTTGTTGGCCCGGTATGCCGGCGAGCGCGACGTGGCCGGTCAATGGGCATAGTTGAGATGAGGCGGTAGATGCTGGTGAGGGGGGCAGGGCTGTGACTAGGGTATCTCTTCTTTTATTCTTGTCGGTGGTCTTCTTACTTTCTGGCTGTAGTGGTGGGGGCAGCGGTTCCAGTGTCCTTAACCCGACTGTGCCGGCCATCGCCGCACCGACTGCGAGCAACGGTTCGGTTACCACCAACGAGAACACGGCGGTTTCGGGGACGCTCTCAGCATCGGGTCCGAGCGGTGCAATGCTTACCTTTGGGATCGTGTCGCTGCCCGCGAACGGGTCGGTGGCCCTGACCAACGCCTCGACCGGGGCCTTCACCTACACGCCGACCAGCGGTTTCTCGGGAACGGATTCCTTCACCTTCGATGCCAGTGATAGCGGCGGCACCTCCAACACGGCGACCGAGACGATCACCGTGGCTGTGGCGGCCCCGACTGCGAGCAACGGTTCGGTTACCACCAACGAGAACACGGCGGTTTCGGGGACGCTCTCAGCATCGGGTCCGAGCGGTGCAATGCTTACCTTTGGGATCGTGTCGCTGCCCGCGAACGGGTCGGTGGCCCTGACCAACGCCTCGACCGGGGCCTTCACCTACACGCCGACCAGCGGTTTCTCGGGAACGGATTCCTTCACCTTCGATGCCAGTGATAGCGGCGGCACCTCCAACACGGCGACCGAGACGATCACCGTCAGTACGGGCATCAACCTGACGGTGAATGTCACGGGTCTGCCAAGCGGGACAATGGGCAGCGTGACCGTGACAGGACCGGGTGGTTATAGCCAGACAATTGGGCAGACGACGACCCTCCAGAACCTCACGGCAGGAACATATGATGTTTCTGCGGCCATCGTTGCTCCCACGCCCGATGCGGCCTATCTGCCCACGGTGACTGATAACACAGTCACTGTCGGATCGGGCGGGATCGATACCGGAACAGATAACGTGAGTTACAGCAGCCTGTCCACCCAGTGGCAGGTGGTGGGGCCATCCGGGATTGAATTCGATTCCCACAGCAGTACGTACTATTCTGGTTCGGGGAAGATGCAGGCCTTCGCAGTGGACGACGGTGATCCGTTGATCATGTATGCCGGAGGCGGGATTGGTCCCGGCAACTCCGGTCCTTTTAGTGGGGCGGGCGTTTACAAGACAACCAATGGCGGGACGAGCTGGACAGCTGTCGATAGTGGCCTTTCCGATCCGTCGGTGGACTCGCTGTGGTTGGATCAAGGCAATCCAGATGTAATCCTGGCCGGCACTCTCCTTGGAATTTTCCAGAGCACCAACGCCGGTCAAACGTGGGCAGAGGTCAGCCCAACGAGCTATGGGGAAGTGAGTGCGTTTAAACAGATCGGATCTGTAGTGTACGCGCCAACCCAAGCAGGCATCGCGGAATCGACTAACGATGGCTCAAGCTGGACGCTGGTCGAAAACACGAGTTCGCCGATACGGGCGATCAGCGGAGTGGGTGGAGTCCTGTACGCAGGGTTGGATAACGGGCAGGTTCTGGTCCAGACGGGTCCGTCCGCTGCATGGACGAACGTGACGCCATCCGGGCTCAGTGGTACTACTGTTTGGCATATTGCAGTCAATCCCACCAATCCCGCCAACGCAATCGTGGTCGAGTGGCATGGGTACAGCTCTCCAAACCTCTATGAGACAACCGATACGGGGGCCCAATGGTCAACAATGAGCGGTCCAGGCTGTCCCGTTCAGTACATCGTCTTCGAACCGGCCGATCCGGCGAATCTGTATGCCGGCTGCGACGGTATCCTCTACCAGTCAACAGACAGCGGAAGCAGCTGGTCGCCCGGACCCTCTCTAGGTGACACTGGCTGGGACGTACGTTTGATCGTTGCAGACGAGGCGGGCGTAACCGGAAACCTTCTGGTCGGAAGCGACCAAGGGCTTTATTTTCGGGCTGCTGGCAGCACCACATGGCAGTCCCTGACGGGCAGCCTGAATTCCTCGTCATTGCTGTATGGTTTTGCGATCAATGGGCCGACGATCCTGACGACCGTTCAGGATTATTCGCCGATTTCGACTTTTAACGGAGGGCAGACTTGGGTCGCTGGGGGAGGCAGTTCGACCACGAATGTAGCCAGTGGAGAGGCAGGATCGGTCATCATGAATCCGGCAATTCAGGGCGTGGTCTACCTGTTCACAACCGGAGGCTTTCAGTATTCGACCGATGGGGGGCAGAGCTTTACGCAAGACCCATCCATTGAGTTCGCGGCCGGCAACTTCAATCAGGGGAATGCGCAGACCATGGCCGTGGATCCCGGAAATCCATCGACAGTCTATGTGGCGGCTGCCAACGGCGTCTTTATGAGTACGGATGGTGGGGCGAGCTGGAACGCAGAAACCGGCTGGCCCATGCCCCACCCGTGGATGGTCGCGGTGGATCCGGCCGCCAGCACTACGATCTTTGTTGGCAACCAGAGTCCCCCCGGTCTTTACATGACCCAAAACGGCGGTCAGACGTGGATCCAGAGCGCCATGTCGGGATTTTGTGGAGCTCCTGACGCGCTCACAGTGAATCCGTCGGATCCCCAGATCATTCTGGTCGGAATGTCGCAGGGCCCAGCCTGTAACGGCGGAATATGGGAAAGCACGGATGGGGGAACCTCGTTCACTGCTGCGAACAGCGGCATCGAGAACATACCCGAGTGCTGTGAGAACGATGTGGCGCACATCCGGTATGATCCCTACGACTCCGGAATCGTCGGTGCGGCCACCACCCAAGGGCTCTATCTGTCAAGCGATGATGGTGCGCAATGGACTGATATCCGGGGCACGGCTGTTCCCAACGCATTTACCGATCTCATATGGACCAAGAACAGTCTGTATGCGGCAACATTCGGTCAGGGGATAGTAAAGATTCCGTTTCCGTAAAATAGCAATGGTGGAAATAAGCAAAAGCGAGAGGAGCGTCGTATGCGTCGAAAAGATGCCGCACTGGTCTCCGGTGTTCGGCGCCGCTTTGGTTTTCGGCGCCGCTTTGGTCTCCTGTATGACGGGATGCGTGCCTGCGTCGTCCAGCCAGCTAACGGGCGCCCAGCCCGCTCCTTTGCTCTTCCCATTCAATATCCAGGGCGGGGTGGTGCGCTATCGTGCCGAATCCCGGCAGCTGACCGGGCGTTCCGCGGCCGTGACGGTCGATTTGGTTACCCAAACACCCTTACCGGACGTGTCCGTGACGGTGGTGTCCGCCAATCCTGCGCTTTCCGTGACCCCTGCGGTATGCAAATTCAAAGTTCTCGATCCGCCCCGGGTGGAGCATGCGATACGACCACCCTATCCGTTGCCCGCCGTGCCGCTTTGCAGCTTCGTGGTGACCGCCCCAACGCCGGGCCGCTATCCGATGAAGCTTACCGTCCGTGATGCCGAAGGGAAAGATTTGCTGAGGCCGGCACCAACTATACTTATCATCAAGGGAGAGCGTCCATGAAGAAATCCACAGCGTTTTATGTCCTGGCCGCAGCGGTAAGCCTTGCCGCCGCGACGGCCAGCCTGGCCGCAGCGGGACGCGCCCCGCATGCTCGGGGACCGGCGCCGCTGGCGCAAGGCCGCGCCCTTTACCAGCAGCGCATGCTGGCCGGACCGAATGGCCACTACGACGCCGTGCGGATCCAGTCGAGTCTGCAAGCCCGGCGGAGACTATTGACGGTTCGTTCTTCGACTGCTGCCGAAAGCCAACCGGGTATCAATTGGACGGAAATCGGCCCCGGCAACATCGGAGGGCGCATCAACACCATCTGGGTTGATCCTACCAATGGACAACATCTGATCGTTGGCGCCGCTGGCGGTGGCTTGTGGCAAAGTCTGGATGGAGGGAGTAGCTGGACCGCCATTGCGGATTTTCCCGGAACCCTCGCGGTCGGTGCGTTCGCGCAGCTCTCATCCACGACGTTTCTTGCCGGCACCGGCGATCAGTTCAATGAACCGCAACCGGGAATTGGCTTGGTGATTTCGACGGATGGCGGTACTACTTGGAATCCGATAACCGCCACCGCACCCAGCGCGTCCAACCCGGACTGGTACTACGTCAATTCCATTGCGGTGTCCTCGAACGGAACGCTGCTTGCCGCTACAGGGAACGGCGGTACTCCCCCTGATTTATTGAACACTACGGAGCCCGGTCAATTCGATGGCGGCGTCTGGCGCAGCACCGACAGCGGACAGAGCTGGACCAAGGTGTGGCCCGTGGCGGGCGAGGACCCGAGCTACGACGTGGTGTTCGATCCCAACAACGCCAGCTCGGCCGTGGCGGGTACCGATACTGGTACGGTGGTGTATTCCACCGACGGCGGCGCCACCTGGAGTGTAGCCACCGGGCTGCCGACGCAGACATCTCTGGGCTACCGTGTATCGCTCGCCTTCGATTCTTCCACCACCGGCTCGGTTTACGCATTGGTGGACAACGCCCCCTCCGGCGGACCGAGCGGGGAGGTGTTTCATTCCACCGATGGCGGGGCGACCTGGTCCCTGCTGGCGGGAACCGGAGCGTTTGTAAACCAAGACAGCGGAACCGCAACCGGCGCGTTGTGCGATAACTCCGAAGGCGGTTCCCTGGAATGCCAGGGTTACTACGACAACGTCATTGCGGTCTTTCCGCAGGGTGCGGGCAAACCGCCCTACCTATTGACGGGGGGCGTGGATATTTTCGCTTCTCCCAACGGGGGGAGCACCTGGACCGAGGCGGGCTCGTGGCTGCCAGGGGATCCGAACTATGTACACGCTGATCAGCATGCCATCACCCTCAGCCCTACCGAGTTCTATGTCGGCAATGACGGCGGCGTGTACGAACTGCCCCTAAGCAGTACGAGCTTCACGTGGATACCCGTCAACTCCGGTCTGGCCGTCACACAGTTCTACCGCATTGACGGATACAGCGGCGTGACGGCGAGTCAGAATGCGCCAGGCGGCGTGCCCATCACGCCCATTCTGGCCGGTGCGCAGGATAACGGCATGTTGCTTTATGAGGGTTATACGTCGTCTGGTGCGCCTCAACCGAATAATTGGGTGCCATTTTTTGGCGGAGACGGCGTGGCTGCGCTGGTGGATCCGGTAGATGGGAATTTTCTTTATGGTGAATATCCGCACCTCAGCATCAGCTATTCGACTACAGGCGGTCCATCGGGTCAGTATTTCATCTCGGAGCCGCCGGATGATACCGCTAATCCCCAAACGGCCAATTTCATCGCGCCCATCGCGCTGGTACCCAATAGCGCGCAGGCGGCCACGCAAATGCTGGCCGGCGGGGCCACCCTGTGGCTGGGCAGTAATATCCAGAGCGGAAGCCCGTCATGGACCCCGATGAGCGGCAACACGCTTCCGGTCACCTCGAATGGAAACTACATCAGCGCGATCGAGATTGACCCCAACACCAACAACAATATCTGGGTGGGGTTTGATGATGGCGAGGTCTGGTATACGACGAACGCCATGGGCTCCTCGGGACCCACCTGGTCCCAGGCCGGCTCCGGGGCCTTGCCCACGAATCAGCAGGTCACCGGCATTTGGGTGGTGCCCGGCCAGTCGGCGACCGTCTATGTGACCTTCGCGGGATTCCCCGCCGGAGGAGACAACATCTTCGAGACCACCGACGGCGGAGCGACCTGGCAGGGCATCGGAGCGGGATTGCCGCCCGGGCCGGTGTACAGCCTGGTCACAGACCCGAATTATCCGCAGGTGTTGTATGTAGGTACCTACACCGGCGTGTACACCAGTTCGGACAATGGGCAAACCTGGAGCACCAGCAACGTGGGGCCGGCCAATATCGCCGTTGATCAACTGACCTGGTTTGCCTCCGGCAGTCCGCCCACTTTGCTGGCCGCCACCGACGGACGCGGCGCTTGGCTGGGCTCGCCCGCCTACAACCCCACCCCCACGCTCACCGCTCTGAACCCGGCGCAGGTCCTGGTGGGTGCCGGGGCGACGACCGTGACGCTTACCGGGACGGGATTCATCGGCGCCAGCACGGTCAACTTCGATGGGACGCCGCTCACCACTACTTTTGTGTCCTCCACTCAATTACAGGCGTCGGCGCCGTCTTCCACGTTGGCGACGGCCGGCACGTACACTTTCACGGTGGGTAATCCCGTGCCTGGGGGCGGCACCTCCGCGGGGGCGACTTTTACGGTCGCCAATCCGCTACCGTCTTTGCTCTCCGTATCACCGAACTCGATGCAGGCCGGTTCCGGCGGCTTTACCCTCACGGTAAACGGCAGCGGCTTTGTGGCTGCCTCCACGATCCAGTGGAACGGTTTCCCGCTCGGCACCACATTTAATTCGTCCGGCTCGCTCACTGCGGCGGTTCCAGCATCGGATGTGGCCGCCGCCGGTGTCGGCACGGTCACGGTCACCAGCCCCGCGCCGGGGGGCGGCGCCTCCACTGCCGTTTCATTTTCGATTACCGCCCCTCCCAGCTCCAAAGGAGGGGGTGGCGGTATGGATATCTGGACGCTGTTCATGCTCATGCTGATGGGCTTGGTGTTCAGGCGGGGACGTTCCGCAATCAGGAGACGCACGAAGCAATAGGACAGTAGGTCACGGCGGGTGCCGAGCGGGCACGTTTTGCGCAGGCGCATCGTACCCCAGGCGCTCCGAGACAAGTTTTGGAGCAGCGGAGGTTTTCGAGAAGCTACTGATACATGTATAAGTAAAGTGAAGATGCCCCGTCACGCTAAAACAGCTTCCAATCGGAGGGTGCCCGCAGCTGATCGCACTTCCTTTTTACGGCCATGCCCAGGCAACGGTTTGTCTTCCACAACAAGCAGTCCGGCCTCTGCAAGCAAGGCAACATCCCGTTTTACGGCGCTGCGATCACGGCCAAGGCATTCAGCAATCTCTGTAATGGAGCGGGGTTTCTCCAGAACCACGCGCATGATGGCGAGTCGCGCAGCTGTGAGCACCTGCAGAAGGTCTGCAGGATCCTCAAAGCTGATCGTCTTCTCTTCTGTTACGAGTTTCCCAGCATCGGCCAAGCGAGCAATCCTTTTCCCGCTCTTGAAAAACATCTTTTCGTCAGAAACATGCAGCAACATTGTCATCACCTCCTCAAAGCCATCCAATCCGCCTCGAAATCTGCTTCGGTCTCCTCGAAACTCACAAAATCGACAGGATGCAGATCACCCAAATAGTGGCGGTGATGGTATCCATGCTGATTGTCGTAGCCCACCACTCGACCATGATCTACGGCGCATAGCGCATGATTGATGTACGCCAGGTTGTAACGACTGACCTTGCCATCATCGTCAATCCACACCTCTCGGCGTAGCTGCCCATTCCCTCGCCGCTTTGAAATATGGTGAACTTCATCAACGAGCTTTCTCTCAGGCATGACTCAATATATCTCTCCTGGAAGAAAATAGCTACTCTCACTCCCAAAGTCGCCACCTGCGTTTTCATCTAGGGGGAGGACCTGAGCGGTTAGGGCTTGTGAAATAATAAACTGACATTATGTCGAGTCTCTGATATCCTACGAGCGTGGATGTCAGAGACTCCTCACTGCGTCGGAAGCTCGCGGCGATACTGCCGCTGATGAATGAGAAGCAGCGACGGGTGATTGCAGCGGCCGAGGCTCAAAGCTACGGGCGAGGTGGAATCCAGACCGTGGCGCGGATCACCGGGATGAGCCGCCAAACGATCGACCGAGGACTGGCGGATTTGGAGACGGCTGCGGTCTCGCAGCGCATCCGCGGTCCTGGCGCTGGCCGCAAGCGCCTGAGCGCGCATCAGCCGGATTTGGTGAAGAAGCTGGAGGCGTTGATCGAGCCGGGCGTGCGGGGCGATCCACAGTCCACGCTGCGTTGGACCACTCTGAGCACCCGGAAGCTGGAAGCGGCACTGCAGCAGGACGGACAGCAGGTCAGCTATCACAGCGTTGCCAATCTGCTGCACGAGCTGGAGTATACGCTGCAGGGCAATCGTAAAGGCTCAGAGGGCGTGGTGGATCACGCCGCAGCGCAATGCGCAGTTTCAGTACATCAACGATCAGGCGGGGCTGTTTCTGCGCCGGCGGGCACCGGTCATCTCGGTGGACACGAAGAAGAAGGAGCTCGTCGGAGCCTATAAAAATGCAGGCCGGGAATGGCGTCCGAAGGGCGATGCCATCGAGGTGCTCACGCACGATTTCCCTGATCCTGAGGTGCCCAAGGCCGTACCGTACGGGGTGTACGATATCGGGCACAACAGCGGCTGGGTCAATGTCGGGATGGGGGCGGATACGGCGGAGTTTGCTGTGGAGAGTATCCGGCAGTGGTGGAAGCACATGGGTCAGGCGCGCTACCCGCGTGCGCGCAGTCTACTGATCTGTGCCGATAGCGGGGGTAGCAACGGATACCGTCTGCATCTGTGGAAGCGGGAGCTGCAAGCGTTCTCGACGCAGCAGCGCTTCACCATCACGGTGTGCCACTTTCCGCCCGGGACCAGCAAGTGGAACAAGATCGAGCACCGGCTGTTCTCCTTCATCACGCTGAACTGGCGCGGCCGGCCGTTGACGGAATACCGTACGATCGTCAGTCTGATCGCCGCCACGACGACGAAAACCGGTCTCACCGTCAAAGCGCGCCTCGACCGCAGAACCTACAAGCGGGGAATCAAAGTGTCGGCGAAGGAGATGAAAAGCCTCAACCTGACACCCCATGGATTCCACGGCGAATGGAACTACACGATCCAACCGCAGAGATCGCCTCGCTAAACGTCTACTTTATTATTTCACAATTCCTAAGCTTGATTAGTCTCGTCCAACCAATTGGAAACGTTCGCAATCCTGCAAAAACACACGATGATCCGGATACCCTAAAAAAACGAATGAGTTTTTTGGGGGCGATGTCGCAGCTGTACACAGACTCCGGGGTCGGCGTGAATTTTCGTGAGTCACTGAAACCAAAAGCCCTTCTGCTTTCCGGGCCATGACCGGTCACGCTCTGTTTCCCAAACAGCCGCCTGCGCGCTACAATACCCGAACTTTGGACCCTGGAGGTGAAGCATGCAAGGGACCGTATGCAGCGGTCCAGGGGTGGACGTTGCGGGACCGTCCGGCCTCCCCGGGGCTCGAGGGATCGTCCGTGCCCCATGAGGTTTTTGGATTGCGGCTGGCCGCGCGCCGCCTGCTGACTCCGCGGGTCGTGGAATTTCAGTTTGAGCGTGTCGATGGCCGCCCATTCGCCTACGTCCCCGGGCAATTCGTGACGCTGCATTTCCCCGGGAGCGAAGGTGAGCTTCGGCGCAGCTACAGTATCGCCTCGATGACGGAGGAGGTTGCAGCCAGGTCCATCGCCATTGCGGTCACCGAAGTGCCGAATGGCCGCGCCTGCCGCATCCTGTTCGGGCTCGCTCCCGGGGATGTGGTGCAGGCTTCCGGTCCGTTCGGCCGCTTCATCCTGAGGGATGACCCCGGCATGGATTACCTGCTGGTGGCGACGGGGACCGGCGTGTCGCCCTACCGGGCCATGTTGCCGGGCCTCCGCCAGCGGCTCGCCGAGCCCGGCCGCGAAATCCGGCTGCTGCTCGGGGTGCGCGGTCCCGAGGAACTGCTTTACGGCGAGGAGTTCCTGGCCTTCTCACGGACCGTCCCGGCGTTCGGTTTTATCGCCTGTCTGAGCCGGTTCCTGTCCGATCCTCCGCGCGACCATGAGCGCCGGGGCTATGTCCAGGAAATCCTGAAGTCGTTATCCCTGGATCCGCATCGCCATATCGTCTACCTCTGCGGGAACCCCGAAATGATCGATGCCTCCCTGGCCTACCTCAAGGCGTTGGAGTTCCCCCTGCCGGCGATCCGGCGCGAGAAGTACCTCTCCTCGAACTAGCCCTCCGCTACCCGGCGCGAGGGATGGCGTGCAATGAAGTCGCTGTAGTCGCCCTCCTCGAACAGAACCTGGCCCGTCCCGTCGAAGGCGAGAATGTGAGTGGCGATGCGGTCGAGAAACCAGCGGTCATGGGAGGTGACGAGCACGGATCCCGGAAAGGCCAGTAACGCTTCTTCCAGGGCGCGCAGCGTTTCGACATCGAGATCGTTCGTGGGTTCGTCGAGAAGCAGGACGTTACCGCCTTCACGCAGCAGGCGCGCGAGGTGGACCCGGTTGCGTTCTCCGCCGGCGAGCCGGTTGAGCGGCTTTTGCTGGTCGGAGCCCCGGAAGTTGAAGCGACCCACGTAGGCTCGGGAGGCCATGGTGAACCCTCCGACCACGAGCTGGTCCATTCCGTCGGTGATGTACTGCCAGACGGTCTGCCCGCCATCGAGATCCTGCCGCAACTGGTCGACATAGGCGAACCGGGTGGTCTCTCCCCGGATGATCTGCCCCTGGTCGGGGGCTTCCGAACCGGTGATCAGGCGCAGGAGTGTGCTTTTGCCGGCTCCGTTGGGACCGATGATGCCGACGATGGCCCCGCGTTCGACCGAAAAGCTCAACTGATCGAACAGGGCCCGGTCGCCGTAGCGCTTGCCCACTTGGACCACCTGGACCACGACTTCCCCGAGCCGGGGTCCAGGAGGGATGTAGAGTTCCCGCGTTTCCTGGCGTTTCTGGAAGTCCCGCGAGCTCAGTTCCTCATAGCGCTGGATGCGGGCCTTGTTTTTGGCCTGCCGGCCCCGGCTGCCCTGCCGGATCCACTCGAGCTCGTCCTTGAGGGTTCTCCGGACGGCGGCCTCTTCGCGCGACTCCTGGGCAAGACGGGCCTCCTTGCCGGCGAGCCAGGACGTGTAGTTGCCCTCCCAGGGCAGTCCACGGCCCCGGTCGATTTCGAGAATCCAGCCGACCACGTGATCGAGAAAGTACCGGTCATGGGTCACCAGGATGACCGTCCCGGGATAGTCATGGAGAGTTTTCTCGAGCCAGGCCACCGACTCGACATCCAGGTGGTTGGTGGGTTCGTCCATGAGCAGCAGGTCGGGCTGTGACAGAAGCAGGCGGCAGAGGGCCACGCGTCGGCGTTCTCCGCCCGACAGGGTGGCGATCCGGGCGTCGGCTTCCGGTAGGCCGAGCGCGGCGGAGGCCACGTCGAGCCGGTGTTCCCAGTTCCATCCGTCCTGGTGTTCGATGGCGTCCTGGAGGTTGGCCTGCTCCGCGAGCAGGGCCTCCATCTGCTCCGGGGTCATGGGTTCAGCCAGGGCCTGGCTCACGGTCTCGAAGCGGGAGAGGAGGGCGCGGAGATCGGACAGCCCTTCCTCGACACACTCCCGTACCGTCTTTCCCTCATCCAGTTCTGGTTCCTGCGGCAGATAGCCGATCCGGGTGCCGGGAACGACTAGGCGTTCGCCTTCAAAATCCGTATCGATTCCCGCAAGGATCCGGAGCAGCGTCGATTTGCCGGCTCCGTTGATGCCGAGGATCCCGATCTTCGCGCCGTGGAGGAAGGAAAGGGACAGTCCCTCGAGGATCACCCGCTGGGGGGGGACCACACGGCGCAGTTTCTGTACGGTGAGAAGGGGCGTGGCCACCGTCGGTCTCGGGTAAGCGATTGGAACGGGCCATTCTGCCATAACCCGGCCGGGCGGGATGGGTTTCCCAGGCTCCGGGAGCCCGGGGTTCAGGGGAGGGCGGCCCGCCGCTCGAGAATGCGCTTTTCCAGGTCTTCGATCATGCGTTCTGCGAGATCGATGCGGGTCGCCTTTTCGATGCCTTGAAGTCCCGGGGTGGCATTGACCTCGAGTACGACCGGTCCCGAGTCTGTTTCCAGGAGATCGACCCCCGCGACGTGGAGCCCGAGAATCCGGGCCGAGGCCCGCGCCAGGTGGGAGGCCTCGGCGGTGGGGCGGATCCGCCTGGCTGAAGCGCCGCGGTGGAGGTTGGCCCGGAACCCGCCGTTGCGGTTGGTTCGCTCGATGGCGGCCGTGACCTCGTCTCCGATCACGAAGTAGCGCAGGTCCCGGCCGCGGGATTCGGCCACAAAACGCTGCACGAGAAAGTGCGCCGTGAGGGCGCGCAGGGTTTCGGTGACGCTTTCGGCCGCCTCGGCATCTTCCGCGAGCACGACGCCGATGCCCTGGGAGCCTTCAATGAGCTTGATGACGAGGGGAGGGGGGGGAAGGAGCCGAAGCAGGTCCGGGTTGTCCTCGGGGGCAAAGGCCATGGCGGTTTCCGGGATGGGGATGCCGGCCTCGGACAGATGCTGCAGCATGCAGAGCTTGTTGCGTGTCCGGAGAATGGCCGCGCTTGAATTCTGGGTGACGGCTCCCCGGATCTCGAACTGGCGGAGCACGGTGGTTCCGTAACCCGTGATCGAGGTCCCGATGCGGGGAAGGACCCCCTCGATTCCGGCAATCTCCCGGCCCTGATAGTGGATGCCATGGTGCTGCGCGGAGATCGAGAGGTAACAGCGGGCGGGATCCAGAATGCGGATGCGATGGCCGCGCCCGCGTGCCGCCGCCGCGAGACGGCGGGTTGAATACAGGCGGGCCTGACGGGAGAGGAGGGCGAGCCGCATGGCACCGGTGGGGTGGGGACGGAGCCGGTCTAGTTTAGACCGGTTCGGGGCCGGGCCTGCTGAAACCGTCCGTGGAGGGATGCGGGGAATCGACGGGTCACCGTGGAGGGGCTACAATTGCCCAGCCATCCTCCCGAGACCGGCCATGTCCCATTCCCCACGTTACGGACGGATGACGCCCATTGCCGAGTACGACCCGGAGTTGGGCCGGGCGCTCGCGGGTGAGCGGGAGCGGCAGGAACAGTATCTCGAACTCATCGCTTCGGAGAACTATGCCAGCCCCCGGGTCCTGGAGGCCCAGGGCTCGGTGCTGACCAACAAATACGCCGAAGGCTACCCCGGACACCGGTATTACGGCGGTTGCGCGTTTGTCGACGAGGCCGAGAACCTGGCGATCGAACGGGCCCGACAGCTGTTTGGGGCGGACTACGTGAACGTGCAGCCCCATTCCGGATCGCAAGCCAATGCCGCGGCGTATCTGGCGCTGATCCGACCGGGGGATCGGATCGTCGGAATGAGTCTGGCCGACGGGGGGCATCTCACGCACGGTGCCAAGGTCAGTTTCTCCGGCAAGCTGTTCGAGGCCTTCCAGTACGGCGTGGATCCGGGCACCGGACTCGTGGACTATGAAACGATCGAGGAGCTCGTGGTTCGGGAACGTCCGAAGCTTCTCGTGGCCGGCTTTTCCGCCTACTCCCGGGTTCTCGATTGGGAGCGCTTCCGGGCGATTGCCGACCGGGTCGGGGCTTTCCTCGTGGTCGACATGGCTCACGTTGCCGGACTTGTGGCGGCGGGTCTTTATCCCAATCCCGTGCCGTATGCCGACGTCGTGACCTCGACCACCCACAAAACCCTGCGCGGTCCGCGCGGCGGGCTCATTCTGGCCCGGCCGAATCCGGAAATTGCAAAAAAACTGGCCGCGATGATTTTCCCGGGAACCCAGGGAGGACCGCTCATGCATGTGATCGCGGCCAAGGCGGTGGCTTTCCGCGAGGCCCTCGAACCTGAATTCCGGGAGTATCAAACCCGGGTCGTCGCCAATGCCCGCGAGATGGCGAAGGCGTTGGTGGCCCACGGGTTCAAGATCGTCTCGGGCGGCACGGACAACCACCTGTTTCTGCTGGACCTGATTGGCCATCCCTTGACCGGACAGGAAGCGGAGCACCGTCTTGAATCGGTCCACCTGACCGTCAACAAGAACGCCGTGCCGAACGATCCCCGCCCCCCGCGGGTGACGAGCGGGCTCCGGATCGGAACCCCGGCCATGACGACCCGCGGGATGGGGTTGCCGGAGTCGCGGCGGGTGGCCGAGATCATCATCGAGGTTCTGGATCCGGCTGCTGCGACCAC
The DNA here is from genome assembly GCA_021810635.1 of Pseudomonadota bacterium. Lineage (GTDB taxonomy): Bacteria > Pseudomonadota > Gammaproteobacteria > JAKAQQ01 > JAKAQQ01 > JAJZIH01. The sequence continues at coordinate 38,893 of JAJZIH010000004.1, forward strand.
CCGTCTGGATGCGTTGCGGCTCGAAGTCATCGACCTCTGTCGGAGATTCCCGGTTTACGGGTAGTCCGATGCATTGTCCGAGCTGCGGGCACGTCGAAACCCGGGTGATCGATTCCCGTCTGTTGAACGGCGGGCAGGGGATCCGACGTCGACGGATCTGTCCCTCCTGTGGCGAGCGGTTTACGACGCTCGAGGAGGCCCAGTGGGCCTATCCGCGGGTGATCAAGCGGGATGGGCGGCGCGAACCGTTCGAAGAACAGAAAATCCGCACGGGTCTCTCGCGGGCCCTTGAGAAGCGGCCGGTCCCGACCGAAACGCTCGAGTCCCTGATCCAGGGCCTCCTGCGACGGATCCGGACGGCTGGGGAATCGGAAATTCCGGCGCGCCGGATCGGGGAATGGGCGATGGACATGCTGCGTGACCTGGACCCCGTGGCCTACGTCCGGTTCGCTTCGGTTTATCGTGATTTCAACGATGTCCATGATTTCCGGCAGGCCATCGACCGGCTGTCCGAACCAGGATCTCGTGCCGGGGAGCGAAAGGCCCGCGGCCCCCGTTCCTCCTGATCCCGATGCCGACTGAAGCCACCGGTTCTCGGGACGTCTTCTTCATGGCCGAGGCACTCGAACTGGCTGGGCGGGGATGGCTCACGACACAGCCGAACCCGCGTGTCGGCTGTGTCATCGTCCGCGGGGACACGGTGGTCGGGCGGGGATTCCATCGCCTGGCCGGAGGACCTCACGCGGAGATCGAAGCACTTGAAGAGGCGGGTGGGCAGGCACGGGGGGCGACCGTTTATGTCACCCTGGAGCCCTGTGTCCACGCGGGGAGAACCCCTCCCTGTGCTCCGGCACTGGCCAGGGCGGGCGTGAGCCGCGTCGTTTATGCGGTCGCCGACCCCAATCCGGTGGCACGGGGCGGTGGGCTCTGGCTGGAAAAGGCCGGCATCGCCACCACCTCCGATGTCCTGGCCCGGGCCGCCCGCGAAATCAACCGGGGTTTCTTCAAGCGGCACGAAATGGGCTGCCCCTGGGTGACCCTCAAACTCGCCTCCAGCCTCGATGGCCGGACCGCGCTCGCATCCGGCAAAAGCCGCTGGATCACGGGATCCGCCGCCCGGGCCGACGTGCGGCGCCTGCGTGCCGGAACCGGAGCGGTGGTCACGGGATCGGGGACCGTACTGGCCGACAATCCCCGCTTGTCGGTTCGCGTGAGCCCGGGGGGCGATCCCGGTTCCGGAATCGAGCCCCTGCGGGTCGTTCTGGATTCATCCGCACGCACTCCGCCTCACTCCCGGGTCTTTGCCCCTCCCGCAGAATCCCTGCTCGTGACGGCACCCGAAGCCGATGCGCGGCGACATGAGTCGGCGGGGATCGCGGTCGCACGGGTGGCACGAGGACTGCACGGGCTCGACCTTCGTGAGGTTCTGACGCTGTTGGCCCGGAGAGAAATCAACGAGCTTCTGGTGGAAGCCGGCCCGAGGCTGGCCGGGTCCTGGGTCCAGGACGGATTCGTTGACGAATGGTGGCTCTACCTGGCGCCGTGTCTCCTGGGTCCAGACGCACGGCCCCTGGTGGACCTGCCGCGCCTCGAGGCTCTCACGGATGCCTCCCGGTGGCGGATCACTGACCTGCGTCGCGTGGGGGCCGATTTGCGCCTCATCCTGAGACCGGTCGGGACAACCAACTGATGTTTACGGGACTGGTCCAGGGCACCGGGGAGATTCTGGCGAGCGCTCCCCAACTGCGGGGGACCTCTCTTTGCGTCCGTCCGCTGGAGGCTGCTTTCCGTCCTGGCCTCGGGTCGAGCGTGAGTGTGAGCGGGGTCTGTCTCACGGTTGTCGATCCCCAGCCGGACCGGCTGGTTTTCGATCTGTCTCCGGAGACCCGCCGGCTGACCACGCTCGGAAGCCTCCGGCCGGGCGACCCGGTCAATCTCGAAGCCGCCCTGAGGGTCGGCGATGAGCTGGGTGGGCACTTCGTGTCGGGTCACGTCGATGCCATGGGCCGGGTGCGGGCCCGCGGCGAGGTGGAGGAGTGCCTGGTTTTAGAGATCGAAGCCCCCCGAGAGCTGGAACGCTGGATCGCACCCAAGGGATCCATTGCGGTCGACGGGGTCAGCCTCACGGTCAATGGAATCCAGGACCGGGTTTTTTCCATCATGCTGATTCCGCACACGATCACGCGAACCACGCTGGGCCGGCTCGCGGTGGGAGCCCCCGTCAATCTGGAAGTCGATCTGGTGGCCCGCTACCTGGACCGACTGCGCGAGGCGGGCGTTCCGTAGCCGGGTTTGAGAAGGATCGGAAAGGGGCGCAGCCGGTCCGTTCTGAGATCCAGGGCCAGGATGCGGTTGGCTCCGGTATCGGCAATCAGGAGTGTGCTCCGATTGAGGAGGGCCAAACCTCCCGGCAAATCCAGACCCTGCCCCCGGGCCAGGGTGGAGACCATGCCGTCGGCGAGGTCAATGACACGGATGGCGTTGTTGAAGGTATCCGCCACGTAAAGCCTCTGTCCTTCGAGGGCCAGACCCTGGGCATGCTGGAGCTCGGCCGTGGCCACGGGCCCGTTGCGGAAACCCCAGTGGAAAAGGCCCTGCCCGATCAGGGTCCGGACGCGGCCGTTGTCAAGTGAAATGGCGCGGATCGAGGAGCTTTCCGGGTCGGCGTCATAGAGGATGCCGGGCGTGGCGGCCAGTCCGCTCGGTTGGGCGAAGGTCGCCGCTTGACGCGGACCATCCGCCATGCCTTCGAACCCCGTTCCGGCCCACGCCCCGAGGTCTCCCGTGTCGAGGTTCATGCGCCAGATCTGGTGCTCTCCCGCCATGGCGATCCACAGGATCCGGCCGGTCTTGACCAGTGCCCACGGTGAGTTGAGGGGGACCGTCCGCTCCGGCCCGCTTCCGTCCACGTCGTAGACTCCCCGTCCCGTGCCGGCGATGGTGGTCACCCTGAAGGTCCGAAGGCTGATCCGGCGGATCGTGCTGCTGCCCGCGTCCGCCACATAAAGGTCACGGGCTCCGAAGGCCAGCCCCTCCGGATCATCGAACTCGGCCTGCCGGTCGGTGCCGTCCTTCCAGCCCGGTCGTCCTGTGCCGATGATCTGGGTGACCTGACCCGCCCGGTTGGCCAGAAGCACCTGGTTGTCGCCGCTGTCCGCAATCGCGATCCAGGAATCCCGGACGGCGATCTTGTCCGGGGCAACAAGCAGGCCGGCCGGCCGAGCCGGTTTCTTGAGCGGGAGGGGCTGCGGGTCGAGTGTCCGCGCCCGCTTGGCTTTCCGGATCACCTTCGCGATGGCCGGGGCCAAGTGGTCGTAGGCGGTTTCACCGACGAAGGCGGTGACCAGACGGCCTTGGGGATTGATCAGGATGAAGGTTGGCCAGGCCTCGATGCCGTACCGGTTCCAGAGGGACAGGCGGGCATCGTCGAGGACGGGTTCATGGACATGGAAGTCAAGGAGAAAGGTTCTGAGGTTGGCAACGGTCGCGGAGGCCGTGAACTTGGGCGAGTCGATGCTGACCACCACGAAATCATGATGAAAGTGCCGCTTAAGCCGTTGCAGGACCGGGATCATTTGGATGCAGTTGATGCAGCCGGGAGTAAAGAAGTCGAGGAGCACCGCCCGTCCCCTGAGCATCCTCCGGTCCAGCGGCCGGGTCACATTGAGCCAGGGCTCGTGGCGGGGAAACGCCAAGGCTTCCATGCCGGCCGGATGGGCGTGGCAGGAAGCCAGAAGGGCGACAAGCGGCAGGAGTCCGGCGGACGGGATCCATCCCGCCCACCGGGTCCGTTTCCGTTTATAACAGATCAACGTCGGTCGCCGCAGGCACCGGCAGCAGCGAGGGGGTTTTGAGGGTCAGGCTGAGCGGTTTCTCTCCTGCCTGGCGGAGCTTCCGGTTGAACTTTGACAATTCGATCCGGATCCGGTGAACCGCCGATCGGAGTGCCCGCAGCCGGACTTGGGCCCGGCGGAAGGCTGCCAGCTGGCTCTGGGTCGGTGCGCGCTGGGGGCCGTCGATCATTCCCTCCAGGACTGCAAAGTGGCCGATCAGGATTGGTGCCCGGAGCGCCTTGATGGCAGACCCCAGTTGCCGGCTGAAGTGCATCAGCAGGAGATGCGGATTTCCCTGGCTCTGGCGGATCCGTTCCCGGACTTCGGCGACCAGGCTTCCCAGTGCACGGCTCTGGGCGGTCATCTCGGTGACGGCGTTGGCCGCTTGTGACGCCAGCCGGTACTGGTTCCAGGCCTCCTGGACGCTGAGATGGCTGTTTGGATCGAGCCGCACGACGAGTGGCCGTTCATCGCGGTGACCCTCCACCGTAAGGATCAGGCGGTAACGGCCTGGGGGGACCACGGGTCCCTGGGGGGTCACGGGGGTGTTGTGCAGAAGTCCGGGCCCACCCCAGCCGTAGTGCAGGGCCCAAGGCCTCCGGGTCCTCAGGTGCCAGACGAACCGGTTGAGGCCCGCATGATCCGGCAGACGGTTCACGGGGGCTTTCCAGAACTGGGGGAAGGGGGCCAGACCCAGTGGGTGGGGATAGCCCCGTGTCGCACTCGAGAAAACCCGGAGCACTGCTCCCGATGAGTTTTCGATGGTGAGCGTGATGGGAGTGGCTACGGGCGATTTGAGATAGTAGTCGACGATCGCACCCGCGGGCGGGTTTTTGGCGTGCGGCACCTCCGGCGGGAAGGGTTCGGCGCGGAAGCGGATGCGCGGAATCCGGTATGCCGTCTCCGGCTGGTACAGAAAAGCCGTCTTCCGGGCAATGGCCGGGCGGTCCTGGAAGAGGGACGTGATGTCGTCCAGGACCCAGATGCCCCGGCCATGAGTGCCCACGATGAGGTCGTTGCCGTGGACCGCGATGTCATGAATGGCCGTGGTAGGAAGATTGAGATTGAAAGGCTGCCAGAGGTGCCCGTGGTTGAAGGAAACGTAGAGACCGAACTCCGTGCCGGCGAAAAGGAGGCCTCGACGCTTGGGGTCGGCTCTGACCACGTGGACATAATCATTGGATGGGATGCCCCGTGTCACAAGGGTCCAGTGACGGCCGAAATCCGTTGTCCGGTAAATGTAGGGGTGGTCATCGTTGACCCGGTGCCGGTCGACAGCCAGATAGGCGACCGCCGCGGAGAAAGGCGAGGCTTGGATTCGGTCGATCCGGCTCCAGGGGTCCAGACCGGACGGCGTGACCTGCTGCCAATGGTGGCCACCGTTGCGCGTGAGCCAGACCCGACCGTTCGTCGTGCCGACCCAGATCTCACCCAAGCGGAGCGGGGAGGGGGCCAGACTATAGAGGGTCCCGTACCCGAGCGCGGTGGCATTCCGGAGCGTGGGTTTCGGGAGCGGACGGCCGGCGGATTTCGGAAGCCGGGCTCCGGTCAGATCCGGACTGATGATTTTCCAGCTTTCCCCGTCGTTGTCCGACTGCCAGAGAACCTGTGCGCCCAAGTACAGGATATGCGGGTTTTCCGGCGAGAAGGCCAGGGGGACAACCCATGGATACCGATCATGGGCGAGCGGCAGCGGCGTTCCGAACGTGTTGTAGAGATAGGGCGAGATGTTCTGGGAATCGCCGGTCAGACTGTCATAGCGGGACACGCTGCCTCCGATGTCGGTCCCGAAAACGATGTGGGGGTCCAGAGGATCGGGCAGGGCGTACCCGGCCTCGCCGCCAGCCGTGGGATTCCATGAGTGGTTGCTCAGAATGCCCCGACGGCTCCGGCTCGGGATCTCCAGGCTGCCCGAATCCTGCTGGGTCGCATAGATGCGGTAACGAAAACGGTTGTCCGTCGTCAGCCGGTAGATCTGTGCCGTGGGTTCGTTGAACCAGGGCGTCCAAGTTTTGCCGCCGTCGGTCGAAATGGATGCACCCTGGTCGACCCCGATGATCATGCGGTCTGGGTTTTCGGGATTGAGCCAAAGGGTGTGAAAATCATCCCCGCTTGGCGAACCCTTGATGGAGGTGAAATGCAGTCCGCCGTCCGTGGATTCGTACATGGCGGTATTCAGGACATACACCACCTGGTCGTTGCGCGGACTGACATAAACCCCGCCGAAGTACCACCCGCGTCCCCACAACCGGTGTGTGTTGTTGATGAGGGTCCAGTGACGGCCCCCGTCGGTCGAGCGGTAGAGCCCGCCACCCTGCCGGGCGCTGACGATGGCGTAGAACAGCCGGCCGTTGCTCGCGATTGCGAGTCCGATCCGGCCCGGATGGGCGGGCAGGCCGTCCGTCCGGAAGGGCTGCCAGTGTCGCCCGCCATCGGTGGAACGCCAGATCCCGCTGCCCGCTCCCTGGAGAGGCGGATACTGGCTCCAGGGTGGACGGACGGCGTTCCACAGGACGGCGTAAAGCTCGTGGGGATTGTGGGGATTGGCGATCAGCTGGATCGCCCCGGTGTGATCATTCAAATACAGCACCCGTGTCCAATGCCGGCCGCCATCCGTGGTCCGGAAGACGCCCCGTGTCCGGTTGGGGCCGAAAGCATGTCCCATCGCCGCGACCAAAACGATGTTGGGGTTGTGCGGGTTGATCCAAATGGAGCCGATCTGCTGGCTGTGAACCAGTCCGATCGGGTGCCAGGTTTTCCCGCCGTCGTTGGAGCGGAACATCCCCCCGCCGGTTGACAGGTCGGACCGCATGTCCGCCTCCCCGGTTCCCACGTAGAGGATCCGGGGGTCGGACGGGGCGACCGCGAGTGCACCGATCGAAGAGACCGGTTCATGCTGGAACTCGGGGTGCCAGACGGTTCCCCCGTCGGTCGTCTTGAAGACGCCGCCATCGACTGACCCGAAATAGTAGGTTTGGGGTTCGTCGGGAACCCCGGCAACGGCCAGGACACGACCGCCTCGGTAAGGGCCGATGAAGCGCCAATGAAGGCCCTGGTACAGACTCTGGGGCATGGCTTGGACTGCCGGGGCCATGCACAAGCCAAAAAGGGCGAGAGCGGCGAGACGGAAGTGGAAACGGGACATGGCAATCCTCCAGGGGACGGGCCGAGTGTCGGTCCGATTCTAGCACCGCTGTTTGCCTCTGCGGAAAGAGGCTGGAAACAGCGGGGTTTTTGCGGTTCGGGTAAGCTCATGGTCTGGGCCGCGAGTCGATTCCCCGGTGTCCCCAAACGCATCCCCGAGTGTTGTCGTCCAGCATCTACCAGCCAATCGCAAGGGGCGGGACTTCGTTCTGAGCGATGTGCATGGCTGCCGCAATACCCTGGAGCGGCTTTTGAACCGCGTCCAGTTCAATGCCGCCCGGGATCGGGTGCTTTCCGTGGGTGACCTGATCGACCGGGGTCCCGAGTCGATGGCCTGTCTCGATTTTCTCGATGAACCGTGGTTTTACGCTGTACAGGGCAACCACGAACAGATGCTGCTTCATTTCTGTGCCCCGTCGGTGGTGCTGGGCGGACGGGTGGTCTGGGACGAACACGACGATTTCCTCGCCAACGGCGGTTCGTGGATCGAACGCGAGCTGGTCGACCGCCGCCGGCGTCTCGGGACGCGTCTCATGGAGGTTCTGGAGACCATCGGGCGCCTCCCCCACATCCTCGTGGTCGGAGAGGGTACGGAACGCTACCAAGTCATCCATGCGGAGCTTTCGTACGCCAGCCTCAATCATGATCCTCCGGTTTACGGGGACCGGGAGATCGACCGAGCATTCAAGAATCTGGGTCCGGGAGAGCTGGAGCAGTTGTGTGAAACCCTGTCTTGGGGACGTCGGATCATGCATCTCAACGCAACCCGGTCCTGGCCGGAGCGCCACCCGGATCTGTCATTGACTTATTGTGGCCATACCCCGGCATCGGAGATCCGCCGACGGCTGTCCCACGTCTGCATCGATACGGGTAGCTACCTGCCGTTCGTTTCCGTGGGACGGCGGGATCAGGAATGGGGGCTCACGATGGTGGACCCGGCGACCGATACCGTTTACTTCGCGCAGACGGACGAGCGGCCGGGCTGGGCCGCGTGGCACGGACGCCCTCACCGATGAGGGTGCGGGAATCGGGGGTGATTCGGAAAATAGCCCGCGATCCGGTGAATCGTCGCGGTCGGACCGTAGCGGTTGTACAGGTAGAGGAGGGGGTCGTTCAGGGTCAGGCCGATGGCCATGAGCAGATAGCTGCCGAGCGCGACGAGCGCCAGAGTGACCCGCAGGCGGGGCCGGCTCAGCCGTGGAAAACGCTGCGGACGAATCAAGACGATGGCCAGAAGGAGAAACGCGGCGATCGACAGGAGCAGAAGACACGCAATGACGAAAGACCACATGGAGCGCCCACCCTCCCCGGAAAACCGGACCGGTCAGGGCTCAGCACGAAGAGTGCACGAAGACCGGCCGACCGTGTGCCCCCATCATATCCGATTTGCCCGGCAGGCCGCGGATGATCCGGGTGGCGGCATGGCCACGGCGGCTTGAGGGGACCATCCGTCTTCCGGGCAGTAAATACATCGCCAACCGCGCATTTCTCATGGCCGCCCTGGCGCAGGGAACCAGCCGGATCGAAAACGCCCCGGATAACCGGGATCTCGAACGGACACGGGCTTTCGCCTCTTTCCTCGGTGCCGGCCTCCAGCCTGAAGGGGACTTCTGGCAGGTTCAGGGCGTAGGCGGACGTCCGGTATGGGAAACGCCCCGCGTGTTTTTCTGCGGCGAGAGCGGAACGCTGGCCCGCTGGACCCTGGCCCTGTCCGCTCTCTCGCTCGAACCGATCCGGCTGGAGGGTGCCTCCCGGCTCCAGGAACGGCCGATGGCGGAACTGGTGTCGGTCCTCGTGGCGCTGGGTGCGCAAGTCGAGCCGGCAACCGCCAGAGGGTTGCCTCTCTCGGTTTCGGGTCCGGTCCGCGGCGGACGGGTGACCCTGTCGGGACAGGTCAGCAGCCAGTTCGGCAGCGCCTTGCTCACCCTGGCGCCGCTTTTGCCGGAAGGCCTGACCATCGATTTCGCGAGCTCCCCCGTCTCCCGGAGCTATCTTGATTTGACCTTGGAAACCATGCGGAGGTTCGGCGTCGAGGGAGGGCGCGACTCCGAATGGCATTTCGAGGTTCCGGGGGGACAGGACTACCGGGCCACCCGCATCCGGATCGCCCCGGATCCCGTTTTGGCCGGGTATTTCATGGCGCTGCCGGCCGTGCTCGGAGGATCCATCCATCTTCCGGGCCTTGTCCCAGACGGTTCCGGAGAAGGGCGACTGATCGAACTTCTTGGGCGCATGGGATTGCCGGTCCGGGTCCACACGGACGGCCTCACGGTGCTCGCGCCCGACGGCCCCCTCCGTGCGCTCGGAACCGTGGACCTGTCTGATGCGCCCGACGGAGTTCCCACGCTTGCGGTTCTCACCGCGCTGGTCGGGGAGGGAACCAGCCGGTTGACGGGCATCGGGCATCTGCGCTTCAAGGAATCCGACCGGCTGCTGGATCTGGCCGGAGAAATGGTCGCCGCTGGACTGTCCGTCCAGGTTGAGGGGGAGGATCTCGTCATCGCAGGCGGAGGCCGGCTGCGTCCGGTGGTCATGGACGCCCATGGGGATCACCGCCTGGCCATGAGTTTTGCCCTGCTGGCCATGGCCTGCCCCGGGCTCGCCATCCGCGGTGAAGAGAGTGTCGGGAAATCCTTCCCCGATTTCTGGCGGGCTCTCGGGCAGCTCGGCATTTCCTGGACCCCGAGCTCGGAGTGACCCAAGGCTCGGAGGGCGCTTCCCGTCTCTTGTGAGCCGGTCGCCACAGGACTTAGAATCCACCGGGACGCCTTACCGGCAACGGGTGACTCGGGGGGGCTCGACAGATCTCATGAATCCGGGACTTGACCTTCCGTACCCGTATCCACCGGTTTCACGCACGGGCGAGCCTGAGCCGCGGAGACGACCTGCCGCCGGGCGACTTGGTCTGTCCGCTCTCCTGCTGGTGGCACTGGCCTCGTGCAGTCTGGTTCGACCCGTTCCGGCCCGGCCGGTGCCGGTTGCGCACCTCCCGCCGGGGCGTGATTCGGGGGCGCCCCGTCGTCGAATTCTCCCGGTTGGCATCAGACGTTTGTCAGCCCAGGTGCAGGCCACGATGCAGGCGGGGCACGATCCGGCCGGACTCAGCCGCGCGGGGCGCCGGCGGGTCGACCCCGAGGGTCGCATTGACCTCGTCATCCAGGTCCGGGGACGACTGGCCGCCCTCGTCCGCTGGATCCGCCTCCGGGGGAGCCGCATCGTCGCCGTGGTTCCCTGGGCGCACGAGTGCGAGGCCTGGGTCCCTGCCGCTCTGGTGATCCGTCTGGCCGAGCGGCCGGGTCTGGTTCTGATCCGTTTTCCGCATTATGCTATATCCAGACGTTGAGGAGCATGCGCCGTGAAGTTCATGACCGGATTAGCGCTGGCACTTTGTTGTTTCGGAGCGGGAGGGTCCGGACTCGCCTTGGCTGCAAGCCCGGTCGGTAATCTCCAGAAACTGAGTCCCCCCCTCTTGGCGGTGGCTCGGGCCGCCAACGAACCCCAGGTCCTCGCCCGGCTTGAGACGGAGGGCTATGTGCCGGTGGTGAACGGCGAGCGCCGGCCGGCGCCGGGTCAGGTCCGATGGAATCCGGAGGGCGAGGTTGAGGTCGACGTGACTTTTGCCCATCGTGCGGATTTTGGCCCGCTGGCCAACCAGATCCGCCACCTGGGCGGGCGGGGCCTGATCACGGATCCCTACAACGCAGTCGCCGAGATGTGGCTGCCGCCAGCCGCCCTGACAGCGCTGGCGGCCCTGCCGGACGTCGGGGCGGTCACCGTCCCGCATTATGCGGTGGTGAAACGGGAGGTCACCGACGGCTCCAATCCGCCGAACTACGACACGGCGGGGTCGAATGCGCTCGGAGCCGTGGCCTTCGCCAACGCGACGGGGGACACCGGCTCCGGAATCAGCGTCGGCGTGATTTCGGATGGTGCCCAGAACTACCAGACGGACGTCACGGCCGGGTACCTGCCCGACAACATCTGGATCGACCCCCAGGACACCACTTTTGGATCGTCGGGGAACGAGGGCAGTGCCATGATGCAGATCGTCTATGATTCGGCACCGGGCGTGCGACTGGGTTTTTGCGGGCCGTCGACGGACGTCCAGTTCCTTTCCTGCCTCAGCGATTTCGAAAGTTCAGCGTTCAAGGCCAACGTTATCGTTGACGATCTCGGGTTCCCGGGAGTGGCCATGTTCCAGAACGGAACCTTCGCGACGGGTGTGGCCAACTTCGCCGGGGCGAATCCCGGCGTCCATCTGGTGACCGCGGCCGGCAACGACAACGGGGCCTATTGGCAGGGGACGTTCACGCCGGTGACCTTGGCCACGCCGCTGGTCCTGAACGGGGTCACGTACACGGAAGCCAACAACTTCGGGACGAGTAGTTCTCCCTCCGTATATGCAACAGTCGAAGTCACAGCCTCTGACACCGACTACTGGATCCTCGAATGGGCGGATCCCTGGACGAGCCCGGTGGGTGACTACGATGTCGTGGTTTACAATGCCGCGAGTGGCGGACAGATCGTGGCCTGCAACCAGGGCACCGAGATCGATTCCACCGGCTGCACCTTCTCGACCCCTCCGGGTGCGAGCCCGGGACCGAACCCGGTTCAGGGGAACGCCTACAAGAACACGGGTACGACAGCCAGGACCTTGTACATCGAGGTGCTGCTGCGCAACGGTACGACGCCGAGTTCATCGCTCAAGCTGCTCACCGGCTCCACGAATGCCAATGAGCTCTTTCTGAATCCCGACTCACCCAATGGCAGCATCTACGGACAGTCCGCCCTGCCCGAAGAGTTCACGGTGGGAGCCATGGACGTCTATGCAGTCGGGAGATCCACGGGGGCGATCGAAAGGTTCAGTTCCACCGGTCCGATCGAGTTCGATTACTCTTCCCTCACCCAGACGACTCCCTCGGCGATTTCGATTCCCAAGCCTGACATCACGGGAGTGGACGGGGTGACGATCAATCCGGTGGGAAGTTTTACCTCGCCCTTTTTCGGGACTTCGGCCGCAGCCCCCCATATTGCGGCATTGCTGGCACTGCTGCTCCAGCAAGCCCCCGGCACCAATCCCGAGTCGACCCTGGATCATGTTTCCAGCCTGCCTGGAGGTGCGCCTTCGACCGGTGCCGCGAATCTCTACGGAGCCGGGGTCCCCTGTCTCGCGAAACTCACGCCCGCGGGAGCTTCGGCCTGCAATCCCGAGTCGACCGCCACCATCACCGTGGGAGGCGGTTCTTCCTCACCCGGAAGCGGTCGCTCGAGTTCCGGTGGAGGAGGAGGAGGCATCGGGCCGATGACCCTTCTGCTGCTGGCCCTTTTGGCGTGGAGCCGCGGGTGGTCGCGCAGGAGACGACTCGGTTTCGTGCATCACGGCCGATGGGGAGCTCAAGATCCGACACAGGCCCTGGAGTAAGTCCCGTGCGGGACGGCTGAGCCTGACGGCCCCGCGCCGGGGGGGGGCCCAGTTCTCCGGAGGCGGGAGCCAGGCCGTGCGGGAGTGCGAGCCGACAGCCGGTGCGGCTGGTGGCGGAGGATCGTGAGGATGCGGGATTCGGATCCGCCCGGTTCGCCGACGGCACCCGAGGCCAGTGGCTGGCTGGTCGTAAGTTGGCCCGGAGGCCGGATCTTGGCGGTCAACAGGACGTTGGCCGGTGATTTCGACCTGGCGCCGGATAGCGGTCCGGGACCCGGAGCGGATGACCAGCCCTCCGAATCCGGAATCCGCGACTGGCTCGTTCGTGTCGTCCGGGAGAGCCGGAACCGCATCTCGCCCCCGCCAGATCCCATCCGTTCGCCCGGCGGGAGGGTCTGGGAGCTGTCGGAGCCACCAGAGCTTTTGGTTTTCCATGCGGTCTCTGCGCTCCTGATCCACCTGGTCACCTCCCCCGCGCAGATCCCCATCCCGGCGGTTCCCGACGGAATCGCGGATCCGGAGACGCTGAGGAGCGAAATCGCGATCCTGCGCGAGCGTTACGAGGTGCTCGTCGAGCACAGTCAGGATGGCATCTTCGTGGCCCACGAAGGACGTTATCTCTACGTCAACCAGACGTATGCCGACATGCTGGGATATGCCCGCCGGGAAATGGAGGGATCCTTTTTTCTGCGTTTCATTGCCCCGGAGGAGCACGCGCGCATGGAGGCGATCTGGCGGGAGCGGGAGGCCGGCCGCTGGGAAAAATCCAACTATGAAATGCACCTGCTCAAGAAGGACGGGAAGACCCGGGTTCTGGTCTCGGTACGGTCCGGGCCCATTCTGTTCAGCGGCAAGCGGTCGAGTACCGGAACCATCCGGGACATCACGTCGGAACGGAACGCCACCCGGGCCTTGCGTCGGATCGAGGGCGATTACCAGGCGATTTTTGAAAACTCGTTGATCGGAATCTATCAAAGTCTTCCGGAAGGTCGGCTCCGGAGGGCCAATGAGGCATTGGCCCGCATGCTGGGTTACGGCAGTGCCCATCAGCTCATTGAGCAGGTTCAGAACATCGCCAATCTCTTCGTGGATCCGTCGGACCACATGAGACTCAATCAACAGCTCGACCGCGAGGCCCAGGTTGTCGGATACGAGTTGCGGTTGCGCCGACGCGATGGAACGCTGTTTTTTGCGGAAGCCAGTTCGCGTGTCGTCCGGCACAAGGATGGAACCCTGGCCTATTACGAAGGGGTCATCGTCAATGTGACCGAACGGAAACAGGCCGAAGCAGCGTTGACGAACTCAGAAATGAGATATCGGACTCTGGTGGAGAACAGCAATGTCGGTGTCTTCATCCTGGAGAAGAAACGCTGCGTATATGCCAATGAATCCTTTGCTCGCATGCTCGGCCACCAACCGGAAGAGCTGGTTAGGCAACTGTTCCGGGATTTGGTCCGACCGGAACTGCAGTCCATGTGTGATGAATGTCTCGGCCGGCTGGCCCGTGGTGAATCCACCACCGAATCGCGCGAGTGGTCCTTGATCCATCGGGATGCAGCCGTTGTCCCGACGGCGCTGATCAGCATGCGGAGCCTCGCGACGGACATGGGCACGATCCTCATGGGCACCTCGGTCGATATCACGGAGCGCAAGCAGATCGAGGAACGCCTGCTCCATCAAGCCGGCCACGACCCTCTGACCGGCCTGCCCAACCGTGTTCTCTTCAGTGAACGGCTGGATCAGGCGATCCGGGAGTTCGAGTCGGATCACCATCCTTATGCGGTGTTGCTTTTTGAGGCCGATACCTACCAGCTGGTCAACGACAGTCTGGGTTACGCGGCGGGAGACGAGCTACTCATCCGGGTTGCCCAGCGTCTCGAGCAAACCACGGGTGCCCGGGCCTTGGTCTCCAGGCTTGAAGGAAGCGAATTCGCATTGCTACTGTCCGTGCAGACCGTGGCCCAGGTCCGGGCCATGGTTGAACTGATCCGACAGAGTTTCTCCAGACCATTTTCCGTCGTGGAGCGGGAGATTTTCACCCAGATCCACATGGGAATTGTCTGGGGCGAGGCAGCCTATCAGGACAGCAACACCGTCCTTCGCGACGCGGATACGGCGCTGTCCGTCGCCCGCTTGCAAAGTGAGCCCGGCTATGCGTTCTTTGACCGCCGCATGCGGCAGGAGGTGGTCCGGCGTCTCAACCTCGAATCTGAACTCCGGGCGGGGCTCATTCGGGACGAGTTTCGCGTGCTCTACCAGCCGGTCGTCGAACTGGCCAGTGGCCGGATGGTCGGTGTCGAGGCCCTGTTGCGCTGGCAGCGCCGCCCGGGCGAACAGGTTTTGCCCCAGGTATTCCTGTCCATTGCCGATGAGATTGGCCTGATTATCCCGATTGGCATCCACTGTCTGCAGCAAATCTGCGAAACGGTGGTGCGCTGGAAACGGGAATACCCGTCAGCGGCCGAACTCGTGGTCAACTTCAATCTGTCGCATCGTCAGTTTATTGACCCCCTGTTTTGGGATCTCATGAGCAGCGTGCTCAGCGAAAGTCATTTCCCGTCCAAGTATTTCCAGGTTGAAATCACGGAAAGCGTTCTTCTGGGACAGGACCGCGGACTCTGGCTGCAGCTTGAAAGGCTGCTCGGGATGGGAGCGAAACTGGCCCTGGACGATTTTGGAACCGGATATTCCTCGCTCAGCTATCTGCATGACCTGCCGTTGAGCAGCCTCAAGATCGACCGTTCGTTTACCATCGATCTTGAAGACAATCCGCGTCATCAAACGATCGTCAAGGCCATTCTGGCCCTTGCCGTCGACCTGGATTTCCATGCTGTGGTTGAGGGAATCGAGGAGGTGGGACAACTCAAGGCCCTGCAGAAGGCCGGCGCGCGCTATGGTCAGGGGTATTACTTTGCCCCGGCCTTGACTGTGGCTGAACTGGAGGCGGGGCTAGCGGAAGGGGCCCGCTTCCCACAGCAGGTACTCCACTAGCCACAGGTTTTTTGCCAGACTGAGAAACGTGTCCGGTCATGGGAGGCCAGCCCTGCCCATGGGACTCGGATGCGCCCGGTCAAACAGGACAAACGTCCAAATGGGAGACCCTCCTCGGAAATCCGGACGCGGTGGATTTCACGTGCAGAAGTTTGGGTTACTCCTCGGACGGGCTCCTAGTTTGCATGCGGAATGTGTCCCCCACCGTGTCCGCCATGGAACTGACCTGGCCCGCCATGGAACTGACCTGGCCCGCCATGGAACTGACCTGGCCCGCCATGGAACTGACCTGGCCCGCCATGGAACTGGCCCGGCCCGCCATGGAACTGACCTGGCCCGCCATGGAACTGACCCGGCCCGCCATGGAACTGACCTGGCCCGCCATGGAACTGACCCGGCCCGCCATGGAACTGACCTGGCCCGACCGGTCCTCCTCGCATCGGACCGGGGGGACCCCCGTGCATGAAAGGACCGGGTCCTCCCCGCATGGGGGGGTACCGCAGTTGGTGCCCAGGAGCCATGGGCTGAAAGGGAGCCTGTCGGAAAGGAGCGCGTCGGAAAGGAGCACGGAAGTTGGGACGGGGGTAGTAACCTTGCCGTCCCCGATACTGGTTGAATCTTTGCCGGATATTCGGGTGACTGGAGATGAAGCTGCGACGGTAATTAGGATGGACCGGGGCAAAACTGGGGCGCATCCGCGGCCCACCGCGACGTTCCCAGAAATCGGGGTGGTTGCGAAAGTAGGGGATTGCCCGACGACGCCAGTCGTCGAAGTGATGAAGGTAGGGATGGTAGCGGCCCCACCAGCCGGGATGATGCATGCGCCACCACGGTCCGATATTGCCGCGCCACCATGCGAAGTAGGGGCGATAGAGCACGAGCGGTGGGGGCGGACCATAAAGCAGAATCTGGGGGAGGACAAACCAGGGGGGGAGCGGAGCCCACGGCCCGTAATAGACCGGGGCATAGAGCCAGCCCCCTTGGTACCAGCGATAGTAGTAACCGTTTCCATAGTAGGCATAGGTGGCGAGACTCGGCATCCAGAAGACGTTGACCCCGCCGAAAAGCGAGAAGGCGAAACTGGGCGCTCCCACGTAAATGCCAAACTGTGCTCGGGCAGGTCGTGACGGGACGAACAGAAATAGGGCCAATATCCCCGCCATGAGGACGATGTGGCTGTTTTTTCTGTGTGGATTCAACATGGTAGATTCCTCTGGATGTTTTCTGGGCTACCGCACGACGAACCCCCGGTGTACCGCTAAAGCCAGGCCGGGACACCCGTACCAACCTAATAAACGCATCGGGGCCTTGATGGTTGACCCCCAGCGGCTTTTTACAGTCGTTTGGTGTATGATGCGTCGGGTCTTAGTCTGATTTTGGAGCTTCGGCTCAGGAGTTTGCGTTGAACAATAAGCTTTATGTTGGTAATTTGAACTACCGGACCAATAGCGCGGAGCTTGAACAGCTCTTCGGCGCGTATGGGACGGTGCGTTCCGTACAGATCATCTCGGATCGACATACTGGCCAGTCCAAGGGCTTTGGATTTGTGGAAATGGGCAGTGCTCAGGAGGCCCAGGCGGCCATGACTGCTCTCAATGGAAAGGATTTCAATGGCCGGAATCTCACCGTGAATGAAGCTCGCCCGCAGACGGAAAATGGAAACCGTGGCGGCGCCTCCCGCGGACCGGGCCGGCGCAGTGGCGGCTTTGGGGGCAGCCCCTCGTCTGGAGGACACGGTCACTTCTAACTAATTCAAGATAGCGATGGTTGGGCAGACGGTTCGTCACCCCGTCTGTCCGGCTTCTGCTCGTCAACCCCTGCTTCCCCTAGAGTTTCTGGAGTTTTCGCTGGGCGCTGAAGCGGATCGTGCTGGGCAAGCGGGCTATCAATCCTCCTTTGTATCCCCCACGCCGGATTCCTCGGGCAGCGTCGTCGTGTGCCCACCGGCGTGTGGTGGATCCCTTGTGCGTGCGGGGACATGACCGTGTGGACGCGAGCGCAGGGTCGGCCGCCGATCCCTCGACCGGACGCCCGTGGTGTCCGGCAAGGACCACGCGGATCGACTCGATTGGCCCAACTAAGGGTGGGACACGTCCGGATCGCCTGTGAAGTGGGCGGTGCAGCCATGCCACCAGCAGAAGGAACCCACCGAAGCGACTCGGGGGTGGCTCAATGCCACCCCCGAGCGGCGTAGAAGTTTCCGGCATTCGTGCTGGGGAGGATGTCAAAAGTTCTCTTCTGCATTCCGGAAAGATGGGCAACTTTCCGCGAAACCTTGAAATCCAGGGGTCTTTAGCAATCCGAGTGCAGAAAGGCGGGATGCACTTCAGGCTCGTTATTCGACGCGGCTGCGGTCAATCGCCATGTGCGGGGTGATCCATCAGCGCCACATCCGTGCACCCTGGAGGTCTGTCTTGATGATTTCCTCTGGCGGCGCCGGGCGATTCAGCGTGGCACGCGGTCATGCTCATCCCGCCGTTGGACGACACGGCGTGAGTTGCCACAGATGGGTGCAGCGCGTGCGGAATACCGTCTCCGAGGTGCACAGATCAAAGTGCCGCATGCGCTTGAAGCGTTCGCCGTATCGCGCGGAAAGGCGCGGCTACTTCGCATCGAACCCCGTCTCCAGGCGCACAGGGTACACGCGTAAACGGAGCCGAAAAGGCTCCGGCTCGTACTTTCATCTCGGCCGCAGAGGACGCAGAGCTTCTTCCGGGATGGTGGGTCGGGTGGCCAGCATCCGAATGCACAGACACATCACGATTGACAAGTGCTCCCGGTTGCCTATAATTGGCGCGCAACACAATCGCAGGCGATGGAGTTCGCCTGGAATGCCCACACCGGGCTGATGACTCCTACGAGACCCACCACCGGGAGTGATGGAATGCCTCGTAGCAGTACGCTGAAAGCGGCGCAAAGGGGATCTGTTCGCCAAGCCTCTCCCCCGGCATGGGGCCGCTTGGATGCGTGACGTTCTACTGCAGATCGGCCAGGTGCTCACGGTGCTACTGGCGGCGCCGTTGCTGCAGGGTTTCATCCTGCGCTATGAGGAGCGCGTGCAGCGCTCGACCGGTCCCGACCTTCTGCAACCCTGGCGTGATCTGATCAAGCTGTTCGGCAAGCAGACAGTGCTGCCGGATTCGGCCAGCTGGGTGTTCGTGGTGGCGCCGTTCGTGGCCTTCACCGCGATGCTCACCGTACCGATGCTGATCCCGGTGCTCACCAACTATCCGCTGCCGCTGTCGGACATGGGCGACATCCTCGGCGGCGGCCTGATCCTCACCCTCGGTTCGTTTTTCATCAACCTGGCTGGCATGGACTCGGGCAGCAGCTACGGCGGCGTGGGTTCGGCGCGCACGGTGCTGATCGGCATCCTCGCCGAACCCATCCTGATCCTGGTGTTTGTCGGCATCACGCTGATGGCGCAGACGATGCTGCCATTCGTGGTCAACCACGAGCTGGTGCGGCACCCCGAGGTGTACTGGAGCCCTGCGCATCTGTTTTTGGTCGCGGCGTTCTTTGTGCTGCTTTTGGTCGAGACTGATCGCTTGCCGATCCACTCCAGCACGCACATCGAGGTGTACATGATCGAGGAGGCGCGTGTGCTGGAGTATTCCGGCCCGCTGCTGGCGCTCTTGAAGTGGGCAAAGATGATGAAGCAGTTCATCCTCTACACGATTTTCGCCAACATATTCATCCTGCCCTGGGGCCTGTCGGCGCAAGGCAGTGCGGTCGGTGTGCTCGGCACGCTGGGTGCTATCGCAATCAAGTTCGCCATCATCGCCGTCGCGGTGATCGGTGTGGAGACTGTGCAGTCGCGCCTGCGATTCTATCGCTATCAGGAACTTCTGGCGACGGCCTTCGTGTTTGCCGTGTTGGCGATGGTTGCCAACCAGATCCGGTGACGCCATGATTGCCTTGCATCTTTCGCCATTGCTGGCATCGATCTTCAGCCTGATCGTTATTGGTGCGCTAGTCCTGTCCTTCGTGATGCTGGGCTCGCGATGGCTCATGGACTACATGCTGGCCTTCGCCGTGCAGTCGTGGCTGATCGCGATCCTTTCGGCGCTGATGGCTTGGACCGGCGGCTATACCGAGTTGTATTTCGTCGCAGTGCTGACCGCGCTGTTTCGTGGCCTGGTGCTGCCGTTGATGCTGCTGTGGGTGCTCAAGCGCCTGCACGTCAATCGCGAACTGCACGAGGTCGTGAGGCCGTCCACCGCACTGGTGCTGGGCGCCGTGCTGGTGATCTTCAGTATGGTGGTGGCCTATCGCATTGGCCACGCGGTGGACATCGAGACGCGTGGGGTGGTGCTGGCACTGACGGTGATGTTGTCGATCATGCTGATTGGTTTTCTGATGCTGGCGATTCGCCGCGAGGCGGTGAGTTCAATCCTCGGCATTCTGATGCTGGAGAACGGCATCTTTCTCGGCTCGCAGATCCTGGTGCCGGGCATGCCGCTGATGATCGAACTGGTACTGCTGTTCGATCTGCTGGTGGCGGTCACCTGTTTTGTCGTGCTGGTGTGGTATTTGATGGCTTCGGTCGGCGCCACCGGCAGCCAGGCACTGCAGAAGCTGGTGGGTTGAGATGAGCGCACCCACTCTGATCATCATGCTGCTGGCGGCGCCATTGCTGTCGGTGTTGTGGTCGCTACTGGTGCGTCGGTTGATGCAGTGGGTCAACCTGCTGGCTGCGTTGGTATGTTTTCCGGTGAGCATCTGGTTGTTGATCGGCGCGGCCAAGCCGCAAATCTACTTCGATCAGATGCTGTATGTGGATCGCCTTGGCGCCTGGGTGCTGATGTGCGTAGCGGTGGTGTACCTGTTGGCTTCGTTTTTCGCCATGGACGACATGCGCCACGGCAGGGAGGCCAAACGTTTGCCCAGTTTCTACGCACTGTTTGCGTTGTTCGCCTGGACCATGTTCGCCGCGTCCATGGCCAACATGATCGGCGTGTACTGGATCGGTATCGAGATGACGACTTTGGTCAGCACGTTTCTGATCGGTTACGAGCGCCGCGCTGAAAGCATGGAAGCGGCATGGAAGTACATCATCATCGTTTCCGGCGGTATCAGCATCGCGCTGCTGGGCACGGTGTTGCTGTATTGGGGCGGTACCTTCGTGCTAGGGCCAACCTATACGCTGGACTGGTCGATTCTGAACGTAATTGCACCCAAGATGCCGGCGGTGTTGCTGCAGTTGGGCTTTTTGATGGCGTTGGTCGGTTATGGCGTCAAGGCAGGGCTCGCGCCGATGCACACCTGGTTGCCGGATGCACACAGCGAGGGCCCGGCGCCGGTTTCGGCGATGCTCTCCGGGGCGCTGCTGAATTGCGCGATGCTGGGCATCGTGCGCTTTCTCGCGGCCACCGATATCGCCGGACACGGTGTCTGGCCGCACCGTATCCTGATCGCGCTGGGCATAGCCTCGCTGGTCGTTGGCGCACTGTTCATCATGCGCCAACGCGGCCTCAAGCGCATGCTGGCGTATTCCAGTGTTGAGCACATGGGCGTGATCGCGCTGGGTTTTGGCTTTGGCGGCCTGCTGGGGGTGTTCGGCGCGCTTTACCACATGCTCAATCACAGCATCAACAAGACACTGATGTTCATCGGTGCCGGCAGTGCCGTCCATCGTTACGGTACTCACGATCTGATGCAGATGCGCAATGTGCCAACGGCCATGCCCCGCATCGCCTGGCTGTGGCTGGCTGGCGCGGTGGCCATTACCGGCGCGCCGCCGTTTGGTTTGTTCCGCAGCGAGCTGAGCGTGCTGATCGCCGGCTGGATGCATGGCGGCACGCGCTGGGTGGCGATCCTGTTTCTGCTGCTCCTGATCGTAATCTTCATCGGCTTTCTCAACCACTTTCGGCAGATGTATGTAGCCACCGACGCGCCGCTTCCCGAAGGCCCAAAGCCCGGCGTGATGACCTGGATTCCCATGCTGCTGGCGGTGGCCGCGCTGCTGGTATTGGGATTGTGGTGGCCGCCGCTGTTCACGCAGTGGTTCGGACAGATCGCGCATCAGCTGGGGGCTGCGTCATGAGCTCTGCCATGCGAATTTTGCATCTGCCCGCGGGTGACATCCCCAACAACATTGACCATCTGCTGGCGCAAGGTGGGCGCATGCTGATGGTGTACGCAACGCAGATCGAAGGGCGCAACGAGGCTTGCTATCTTGCCGCGCCCGGAATCGGAAAACCCTTCCAGCTGTGGCTCGTGGATGTGCCACCCGGCGGCCTGCCGAGCATGGCCGTGCATGTGCCGCTTCTGGGCTGGTACGAGCGCGAGATGCAGGATCTCTCCGGTGTCGGCGTACTCAACCATCCCGAGCCGTTTCCGCTGGTCATCGAGCACGGGGATATGCCTGCGCCATTCACGCAGACGCACAGCACGGCACACTATCCGGCTCCACACATAGTGCCCGAGGTCGAAGGCGATGACGTGCAGGAACTGGACTTTGGGCCGATCCGGGCCGACGTGTTTGAGTCGGCGCAGTTCCGGTTCTTCTACATCGGCGAGCGCATTCTGCGTTATCAACCGCGTTTGTTTCTCAAACACCGTGGCATGGAAAAGCGTTTTCAGGGTCTCGCGCCGGATGCGGCGGTCATCCTTGCTGAGCGTGTATCCGGTGTCGGCGCGCTGGCGCATGCACTGGCTTTTTGCCAGGCCATCGAGGATGCCGCCGGCGTACAGGTGCCACCTCGAGCACGCGTCTGGCGCAGCGTGCTGGGTGAACTGGAGCGCGTGTACAACCACTTGCATTATCTCGGCGCGCTGGCCGATGCGACGTCGCTCAAGGTCGGCCAGGCCGAAGGCCGCCTGCTTGAGGAACAGGCCAAGCAACTGGCTGCGCGCGCGTGCGGACAGCGTCTGCTGATGAATGTACTGCGCCCGGGCGGGCTGCGCCGTAATCTGGCCCTGATGGCGGACTTTCTGCCCCGCCTTGACCAGCTCGAAGCGGCGAGTCTCCGTTACCTCGACCAGCTCGAACGCACTTCGACTTTTCTCGATCGCCTGCACACCACCGGGTCGCTGCCGCACACAGTGGCCTTCGATCAAGGTGCCACCGGGCCGGTTGAACGGGCCTCCGGGCTGGACCGTGATTTGCGCCGTGATCATCCCTATGCGGCCTACGCGGATTATTCACCCCTCGTGGCCCTGCATCAGGACGGCGACGCTTATGCGCGCTATCACGTGCATGGTGCCGAGCTGCGTGCGGGGTTTGACTTGCTGCGAGGGCTGCTCGGTCATCTGCCAGATGGCGCGGTGCATGTGCCGTGCACCGCATCCGCCGGCGGCATTGGCCTGGGCTGGGCCGAGTCGCCGCGAGGTTCGGTGTACTACGTGGTGCATCTGGACCGGAACGCACGCTTGGAACGGGTGAAAATCAAATCGCCCTCGTATTCGAACTGGCGTGTGTTTCCGTACACCGTGCATGGCAGCAACATGATGGATTACGCCATCAACGAAGCCAGTTTTGGCAGCACCATCGCCGGCTGCGATCGCTGAGGAACGAACCTTGTCGCTTTGGACTTTCTTTGGACTTGCGCGCGGTCGCGCCACCAGCGACTGGGATGGTGGCGACTTGCGCGAAGCCGGCCAGGCCGGCGTGCAAGGGATGCCGCGCGTCAGTGCGCAGCCCTGCGCCGAATCCTGCGCAGTCTGCGTGGCGGCGTGCCCGACCGACGCACTGCGCTTGGTCGAGGGTCCCGGCGGTGTCGGCACTGCACCGGGCCAGAGTGTGGCACTGGACTACGGTCGGTGCATTGCCTGCCAGCGCTGCGTCGAGGTCTGCCCCACGGACACGCTGAAAGCAAGCTATGACTGGGCGCTGGCCGTGCGTGCGCGCTCCGATCTGCAGTTCGACCCGGCGCCTGCTGCACTCGACGCCTTGGCGCTGGATCTGCAAAGCGCCATTGCGAGGCGCTTCAGGCACAGCCTGCATATCCGCCACGTCGATGCCGGCTCGTGCAACGGCTGCGAGTCCGAGCTACAGGCCCTGATGAATCCGTTCTACAACCTGCATCGGCTGGGCATTTTCTTCACTGCCTCGCCGCGCGCGGCTGACCTGCTGCTGGTCACCGGCACCGTGACCGAACCCATGCGTGAGCCGTTGCGTGCGGCCTGGGAGGCCATGCCTGAGCCGAAGTGGGTGATGGCCATGGGCGCCTGCGCGATCAGCGGCGGTGTGGCACGCGAAGGCTACGCCGGCGGTAGCGGGTTGCAGGGACTGATTCCGGTGGACGTGTATCTCCCTGGCTGTGCACCCAATCCGGCGGCGATCATGCACGCGTTGCTGCTTTTGCTCGGGCGCAGCGAACAGCATCTGCACGGAGGGCGCCCGGATGGCTGAATGGTTCACCCTGGCCGTGCTGGCGTTGCTGCTGGCAGCCGCGGTCGCCATCGTGCTGCCGTGGCCGGGACTGACCCGCACGCTGGCGGTGCTGGGTGGAATCGCGTTGGGGATTGCCTGCGCGGGTGCGCTGGTCGGAGCAGAAGATCTGCGTCTGGTCGGTGTGCCCGTTGCGCATTTCGCGCTCAATGGCGCGGGTTTGTGGTTGAGTCTGTTCGGCGCGGTCCCGGCAACGCTGGCGCTGGCGCTGGGCAGCCCAGCGGCGCGTCTGCGCGTGTGGTACGTGGGAGCGATTGCGACGATTGTCGGTGCACTGGGCGTGATGGGCGTGCAGAACGGCGTGGCGTTTCTGATTGCGTGGGAGCTCATGAGTTTGGGCGGCGCGCTGATGCTGCTGTCCGAGCGTTTGGGCATCAGCGAGGACGGCGGCCATGCCGCGCTGTTGATGTTGGGCCTGCTGGAAGTGGGCGCGGTCGCGCTGCTGGCGGGCTGGCTGACTTTTGCGCTGCTCGGAGGCGGCATGGCCATGCACGGATTCGCGGCCGGTCTGGTCGGTCTTCCGGGGGCCGCGGTGGTGGGTCTCGGTGTGCTGATGCTGATCGGTTTCGGCGCCAAGCTGGGCCTGTTGCCGTTCTACGAGTGGTTCGCCGGTGCCTATGCCAGCGGCAGTGGAGCCAGCGCCTGCCTGTTGTCGGGCATCGTGCTCAACGCCGCATGGTTTGCGCTGGCGCGCGCACTGCTGGTTTGGCTGCCGCCGGATGAAATGCTTGGCATCATCACCGTGGCGGTTGCCGCGTTCAGCGCGATTCTGGCGGTACTGTATGCGCTCCAGACCGACGACTGGCGCCAGTTGCTGGGTTTGTCATCGGCCGAGAATGCCGCCATCGCCACGCTGATGCTGGGCGCCGCGCTGATTTTCCGCAGCGCCAGTTTGGGTGCTCTGAGCATGCTGGCCTGGATTGTGGGTCTGCTGCATCTGGCCGGACACAGCCTGTCTAAAGGCGCCATGTTGCTCGGTGCGGATGGCGCTTATCACGCGCGCGGCACGTATCGGCTGCAGCAGTCGGGCCTTCTGCGCGCCAGCCGGTGGACCTACGGCGTGGGCATCGTGTTCGCTGGTATGAGCCTGGCCGGCATGCCGCCGCAGGCGGGCTTTGTCAGCGAGTGGTTCGCCTTCCAGACCTTGTTCCAGAACTTTCAGGTGCCGGATCTGGCCGGACGTCTGACCCTGTTGCTGGGGGGCGTCGGTCTGGCGCTGACCGCTGCGCTGGCCTATGCCACTTTCGTCAAGGTCATCGGCCTGGGCACGCAGGGCGCACCGGATGCGCACGCCGGGCCGGTACCGCGTGGACATGCTGTGGCCGTGGGCCTGCTGGGCGTACTGGTATTGGTTCTGGCGGTGGGCATGCCGTGGTGGCTGACGGCGCTGGGTCCGGTGGCGCAGCATTGGTTTGCACAGTCGGCGATACAACTGCGAAACGGCTTGCTGCTGGTTCCGTTGAGCGCGCACTTTGCCTTCATTTCGCCAACGCTCCTGGTCATCGTGATGCCGCTGTTGGCGCTTCTGCCGATCGCGCTGGCATTGTGGTCCAGACACCGCCATGGCGTGCGCCGCGCGCCCGTGTGGTTTGGTGGCAACCCGCCGTCACCGCGTGCAGCCACCACGGCGCTGACGTTCTCGCACGCAGTGCAGGTGTTCTACAGCTTTATCTATCACCCGCGTCTGGACATGGAGCACGAGCACGTCGATCGTGAATACTTCGTGCGCCGTCTCAGCTTCGAGCAGCGCATCGCGCCCTTGTTCGAGTCGCGCCTGTTCCGTCCGCTCACGCGTCTGGTGCAGTGGCTGTCCGATCGCATCGCCGTGCTGCAGTCGGGCGACATGAATCTGTACCTGGCGTTGATCGGCGCGCTGCTGGTCCTCGTGCTCGGTGTGGGTGTGATTTGAGGTGCGCGCGTGATGGCTGGCAGTGCGCTCAGATCGTGCGTGGCAGATGTGCGGTGCTGTTGAGCAGGGCGATCCGATAGCCGCCATCGGTGTGCACCTCGATCAGGTTTACCGCGGTCGGATCCTGACGCAAGCTGGTGTAATTGCGGAGCGGTGCCTGCAAGAGATGCAGGATCAGCACGCGGATTATCGCGTCGTGGGTGACCAGCACCACGCTACCGTCGGTGTAGCGGCGCAGGATGGCCTGCACGGCGCCCGTCACACGCACCTCGACCTGACGCAGGGTTTCGCCATCCGGGGGTGGGTTGACGCAGGGATCGCGTTGCCACGCCCGAAAAGGCTCGGGGTCGCGTGCTGCGGCATCGGGATGGGTCAGGCCGGTCCAGCGTCCGTAGTCGCTGTCGGTCAAGTCCATGCTGACGCGCACCTCTTGCGCCAGCGGGCCGGCGATGGCCTTGGCGGTGTCGATGCAGCGCGTCAGCGGGCTGGAATGGATTGCGGTCACCGTGAAGTGATCACGCACCCATTCGCCCAGCGCAAGCGCCTGCGCCTGGCCCCGATCGGTGAGCGCCAGATCCATGCGGCCGCGGAAGCGTGGCGGATCGATCCCGGGCACTTCGCCGTGACGGATCAGGATCAGTTCGAGACTCATGACGGACTCCTTGCGACTGGCCGCAATGCGGTCACGTGAGTGACTGTGACCCGGTTTAGAGAATCCGGGGTTCCGGTTCCAAATGAAGTCCGAAACTGGACCAGACGGAGTCCTGGATGCGCTGGGCGAGCGCCCAGACCTGGGCTCCGGTGCCATGGCCGTAGTTGACCAGGACCAGGGCGTGTTTTGGAGAGACGCCGACATCGCCTTCCCGAAATCCTCCCCAGCCCGCGTGTTCGATGAGCCAAGCGGCGCTCAGTTTTTTTCCGGCCGGGGTATCGTAGACCGGCAGTGCCGGAAACCGTTCGTGGAGCCTCCGGAACTGGTCGGGAGGCAAAATGGGGTTTTTGAAGAAACTTCCGGCATTGCCGATCTCGGCCGGGTCTGGCAGTTTGCGGCGCCGCAGCCGGCTGATGGCTTCGGCCACGTCTCGCGCCGTCGGCGGAGAGCCCGACCGGGTGGCCAGTTCTTCAGCCACGCCGGGGTAATTCGTTTTGAGGGGAGCCTCGTAGCGCAATCGGAGCTCGATGGCGGTGATGACCCACCGGTCCGGCTCCTGCTTGAACCGGCTTTCGCGATAGCCCAACCGGCAGGCGATCCGGTCCAGCCGCACGATCCGGTCGTCATGGCGGTCATAGGCCTCGACCGTGTCCAGGACTTCCGAGAGTTCGGAGCCATAGGCGCCAATGTTCTGGATCGGTGCCGCTCCGGCCGTGCCCGGGATGAGGGCCAGGTTTTCCAGCCCGCAGAGGTTCTGGTTGAGCGTCCAGCCGACCAGATCGTGCCACCCGACTCCGGCTTCCGCACGGACGAGCACGGTCCCGGAGTCTGCGCCCAAAACACGCTTGCCCTGATTGGCCATGACCAGCACCAGGCCGTCAAAATCCTTCGTGAACAACACGTTGCTTCCGGCTCCCAACACCAGCACCGGCCGGTTCCGGAGCTCCGGGATCGCCAGGATTTCCGGAATCAGGGCGGGGTTCCCGATTTCCGCGAGCCACGAGGCCTGTGCCGGCACGCGGAAGCTGTTGTGGCATTCGAGCGGAGCATCCCGGCAGAGGACAAGGTTCGAGGATCGGGACATGGTTCGGACTCCCCCGGCAGGGCGCGACCGCATCCGGCATGGTCCGCATGATCTGGGCATGAGGGTTTGGTGGGCGATGCTGGACTCGAACCAGCGACCCCTGCCGTGTGAAAGCAGTGCTCTACCGCTGAGCTAATCGCCCTGGAGCCGTCTTGCGTCTTTGCGCATGCCATCTTAACATGACGAGGAGCCGGAGCACTTCGTTCCACATGATCTTTCGCCAGTTTTTCGATCCGCTTTCGTGCACCTATACCTACCTTCTGGGGGATGAACCGGGCCGGGAGGCCTGTCTCATCGATCCAGTCCTGGAAGGGGTCGATGAATATGCCCGATGGATCCATGAACAGGGGTTCCGCCTGGTTTACGCAGCCGATACCCATACCCACGCGGACCACATCACCGGGATGGGCCGTCTGCGTGAGATGACCGCCTGCCGGACGGCCATGGGAGAAAAGAGTCCGGCCGAATGCGTGGACGTCAAGCTCGCGGAAGGCGAGTCCCTGTCCATCGGCTCGTTTTTCCTGAAGGTGCTCTATACCCCCGGACATACCGATGACAGCTACAGTTTCGTGATGGCCGATCGGGTGTTTACGGGGGATGCTCTCCTGATCCGTGGGACCGGCCGGACGGATTTCCAGAATGGCGATCCCTACCAGGCCTATGACAGCCTGTTCCACAAACTGCTACATTTGCCGGAAAGCACCGCTGTCTATCCGGCCCATGACTATCAGGGGCGGACCCGGAGCACGATCGGCACGGAGAAAAGGCTCAATCCGAGACTGCAGGTTCGCTCGGCCGAAGAATATGCGGCCCTCATGGCCTCGCTTCGGTTGCCGGATCCGCGTCTCATGGACATCGCGGTTCCAGCCAATCGGCGATGCGGGCAGACGGCGCCGAAAGCGGATCCGGAAAGGGACGGATGAGGCCGGGAGCGGAAACTCGGGTAGAATGACCTCCGTCCAGCATCCCGACGGGGAAAATTGATTCCATCCAGTCGACCGCCCGACCCTCCGGGGGGACGCCACGGCGAACGGGTGCGGACCCGTTTTGCGCCGAGTCCGACGGGTTTTCTCCACATCGGTGGTGCTCGGACGGCCCTTTTCAACTGGCTTTATGCCCGCCATTGCGGCGGGGACTTCATCCTGCGCATCGAGGATACCGATACCGCCCGTTCCACGGCGGCCTACAGTCGGGCCATCGTTGAGGGACTCGAGTGGCTCAGGCTCGACCCGGACGAGGGTCCCATCTACCAGAGCGGGCGTTTCGAGCGGTATCTGGCCGTGGCCGATGCCCTGATCGAAAACGGCTGGGCCTATCGCTGCTACTGCACGGCCCAGGAGCTTGAGGAGCGCAGGAACGAACAGATCCGTCGCGGTGAAAAACCCCGCTACGATGGACATTGCCGGGACCTCACGGCACCGCGTCCCGGGATTGCACCGGTGGTTCGTTTCCGGACCCCAAGAACCGGCCAGGCCGGCTTCGTCGACCGGATCCGGGGAGCCATCGATTTCGACAGTGCCGAGCTGGATGACCTCGTCATTCTGCGTTCCGACGGCACGCCCACGTATAATTTCGGCGTGGTGGTCGATGACCATGATATGGGAGTGACCCACGTGATCCGCGGGGATGACCATATCAATAACACCCCGCGGCAGATCCATATCTACAGGGCTCTCGGCGTTCCCCTGCCCGAGTTTGCGCACCTGCCCATGATTCTGGGGACGGACGGCTCCAGGCTCTCCAAGCGTCACGGCGCGGTGAGCGTCGAACAGTACCGGCTCGATGGCTTCCTGGCCGAAGCCATGATGAACTACCTGGTCCGGCTGGGATGGTCACACGGCGATCAGGAGATCTTCACGGTGGACGAGATGACCCGTGATTTTGATCTGACGGCGGTGAACCGTTCGCCGGCTATTTTCAACCGGGACAAACTCACCTGGCTCAACCAGCATTACCTCAAGACACTTCCCGTGGAGAAAGTCCAGTCTGCCCTGGAGCCGCTCCTGCCGACCGTCGGGCTCACGCAGTGGATCCGCCCGCCCCTCGCATCGGTGATCCCTCTGTTGCAGGGGCGCAGCCGGACGCTGATGGACATGGCTCAGGCCTCCCTTGTTTTTTACCATGAACCGGAAGGCTATGAGGAACGGGCTTGGCATGAGCATCTCGGGACCGGCCAGGAGCACTTGCTCGAAGTCATCCGGACCCGCCTGGCCGCAGAGTCGGAGTGGACGATGGAGGCTCTGCATCGCACGCTGAGCGAAATCGCAGAAGGCGAGGGCTTGAAACTGGGGCAGGTGGCACAGCCCATCCGGGTCGCCCTGACCGGAGGGACCGTTTCGCCGCCCATCGATCAGACCCTGGCCGTTCTGGGAAGGGAACGGACACTCGCCCGCCTCGACCGCGCGCGAGCCCGACAGGCCGAGCTCGGGGTTCACGGGTTCCCAAAAGCTTGACAGAACCCGTCGATTGCCTGGAAAATGGTCCCTTTCAGGGGCCATAGCTCAGCTGGGAGAGCGCTTGCATGGCATGCAAGAGGTCGCCGGTTCGATCCCGGCTGGCTCCACCACGTCATCGCCACTCCCAGAGTTTTGTCCCCATCGTCTAGAGGCCTAGGACACGGCCCTTTCAAGGCCGTAACACGGGTTCGAATCCCGTTGGGGACGCCAACCTTATGGGTGTTTGGGATGTTGGAGGTGTTGACTCCAACTCCGGCGTATATCGAACCGCAAGCCTTGACCCCGATTTTGACTTGGACCGGTTCATAAAAAACCCTCCGATGGCGCACTATGAACTGTCCATCAAATCGGGGGAAGTCCATACTACGTCGAGTGGCACATGCGCGAGGTCTGGCGCGAGCTGCTCTTCGCGGACGAAGACCTCGAAGCCAAACCGCACCGGCGACCCGGTAGCCCCCGCCAAGCGCTCCGAGGCGGCCCTACAGAAGGTCCTCACGCATACTCTGCCTGACGGTACCCCGGCGCACAGCTTGCGCACCCTGCTCAAGGACCTGGGCACCATCGTGCGCAATACCTGCGTGACGCGCTCGGCTGGTCGCCCGGGATTGCTTCGACATCTCGATTAAACTGTACGCCATTCATTCCGCCGAGGTGATCATGTCCGAAAAACCCTTCCTCGCCATTATCGGGGGTACCGGTTCCAGCGGTCTCGAAGATTTTGCCGAAAAGCGGTGCGTGGAAGTTTCGACGCCGTGGGGTTCGCCATCGGCTCCGCTCCGCTTCGGGCGGATGTTCGGAGCCGATCTGGTGTTTCTGGAACGGCATGGGGATCGCCATATGCTGGCCCCCCACCAGATCAACTACCGGGCCAATCTGTGGGCCCTCGACTCGGTGGGGGCGCGACAGGTGGTCGCACTGGCTGCGGTGGGTGGCATCACACGTGAAATGGAGCCGGGATCCGTCGTCATCCCGGATCAGCTGATCGACTATACCTATGGGCGGGCCCAGACGTTTTCCGATGAGGCGAAAGATCCGGTCCGACATATCGATTTTACCGATCCCTACGACGCGGCCATGCGCCAATGGCTGGTTGCCGGAGCCGGCCGGGCCGGTGTCCCGCGGATTGAGCGGGCAACCTATGGGGTGACCCAGGGCCCCCGCCTCGAGACCCGTCAGGAAATCCGGAGGATGGAGCAAGATGGCTGTGACCTCGTCGGCATGACGTCCATGCCCGAAGCCGCCCTGGCCCGTGAACTGGGTCTCTCTTACGCCTGCTGTGCGCTGGTCAGCAATTGGGCCGCGGGCAGGGGAACCCGGCCCATTCACGACGAACTCGAAGAATCCCTTCGGCAGGCCTTGGTCCGGGCCCGGCTCATCCTCGAGGCGGCTTTGGCGTTGCCGCTGCCGGAACGGCCTTGACGTAGACCAGGACCCCGTAGGCCGGGTTGTCGAAGTAGTTGATCCGCCCGGGACGGACCTGGTTGGCTTGGTGGATGGGGTAGACATTGAGGATCGGGCCAGAAGCCGTGATTCGGGAGGACCGGCCGGAGGAGGGGCCC
Source organism: Pseudomonadota bacterium (assembly GCA_021810635.1). Taxonomy (GTDB): domain Bacteria; phylum Pseudomonadota; class Gammaproteobacteria; order JAKAQQ01; family JAKAQQ01; genus JAJZIH01. Next base: position 70,338 of record JAJZIH010000004.1, read on the forward strand.
CGGTTGATGGCCGGGGCCGGCTTGCGTTCGATGAGCACGGTATGGACGGCGATGTAGACGTGACGCAGGACGGTGATCTTGACCGTGCCGTAGACGGTCGGCTTGAGCGGAGTCGCGAGCCGGCTCGCGGGGACGGAGAGATGGGTGACCATCGGAGGCGTGCGGACCCGCGCGCCCACGGTGCGGGTTCCCCTCGCCCGAACGGGATTGAGAGCCACCGGGATCGCCGAATCGAAGTTGAGGGCGGGCTGGATCCAGGCCACCCTGAGCAGGGGGGCATAGAGGGCGGCAGCCCGGAGAATGGCCCAGACCCTTTGCATTTTGGGCCCGAGCGGTGCTGGGCGAAAGGCGGCATCGCTTTCTCCCGTCCGCTCGCGCAGCTGCAGCCCTTCCCGCATGAGCTTGGTGGGCAGGCGGTGCGACCACCGTTCATGGTCCCCGGCGTCGGGGTCCAGGGTGCGGAAGACGATGACCTGGACCCATTGAGCGGGTGCCGGTGACGGACTGGCCGGCTGGGCCCGGGCGGCACTCCAGGGCATTCCGGCGGCCAGGAGGAAAAGGGTTGCAATGAGCGGAAACTTCGCGATCAAGGTACCGGCCTCGCCGGGAGCAGGAGTCAGCCTTCGAGTATTGTAAGGATTTCCCCGATCCAGCGGGTCCGGTCCGCCGGGCTGGGCAGGGTTTCCCGGTAGACCAGTCGCAGGGCCCCCTCCATGCGGTAGCTGCTGCCCGTGTGGGCCATCAGGCTGACGAGGCGCCCGGGATCGATGTGGGGATTGGAATTGAAGCGAATGTGTCCGCCACGGGCCTGCGCTTCGATGCGTTCGATCCCGAGCCGGGTGGCCCGCAGCCGGAACCCCGACAGGGACAGAAGCAGTGCGACCTCCCCCGGCAGGGGCCCGAACCGATCGCCCAGTTCGCAACCGAGCCGTTCCAGGTCCGACGCGGTTTCGGAGGAGGCCAGCCGCTTGTAGAGGACCAGGCGCTGGTGGATGTCCGAGACATAGTTTTCGGGGATCAGGGCCGGTTCATGGATGTCGATTTCGGTCCGGTTGAAGCCGGCTGGAGCCGCCGGGTGGGATCCCCCGGATTCCAGCGACTGAACGGCCTCCCGGACATATTCGGTGTACAGGCTGAATCCGACGGCTTCGATCTCGCCGCTCTGGGCCTGGCCCAAGAGTTCGCCGGCGCCCCGGATTTCAAGGTCCTGCATGGCGAGCAGGAGCCCCGACCCCAACGCGTCGAAGCGGGTCAGGGTCTCCAACCGCTTTTCCGCGTCGTCCGCGAGCGCTTCGAGCGAGTGGACGCAGAGATAGGCATAGGCCCGGTGGGCTGAGCGACCAACCCGTCCCCGAAGCTGGTGCAGCTCGGCCAGGCCGAAGCGGTCCGCTTCGTGGATGAGCATGGTATTGGCCGTCGGGATGTCGATCCCGCTTTCGATGATCTTGGTCGAAACCAGGACGCTGAAGCGCCGATGGTAGAAGTCCGACATGGTCTGTTCGAGTTCACGTTCCGGCATCTGTCCGTGAGCCAACCGGACCATTCCGGCCGGGGCCCAACGGGAGATTTCGCGCGCCAGATCCTCGATGCCCCGGACCCGGGGGGTCACCACATAGATCTGCCCGCCCCGTTGCAGCTCGCGTCCCAGCGCTTCCTGGAGGACGGCTGGTTTCCATTCGGTGAGAAAGGTCTGGATGGGCAGGCGATCCTTGGGCGGGGTGGAAATGATGCTGAGGGAACGGAGACCGCCCAGGGCCATGTTGAGGGTCCGCGGGATCGGTGTGGCTGTGAGGGTGAGGGTGTGAACCTCCTGTTTGAAGCGGGCCAGAAGCTCTTTCTGGCGGACGCCGAAGCGGTGTTCCTCGTCAATCACGATGAGTCCCAGGCGCTTGAAGCCGAGTCGGGCCGTAAGAAGCTTGTGGGTACCGATCAGGATGCCGATCTCTCCCGAGGCGAGCTTCTCGCGGATCCGCTCCTGTTCGCGGGGGCCCCGGAAGCGCGAGAGGACCTCGACCGGGGTCGACCAGTTGGCGAACCGGTCGCTGAAGGATTCGTAATGCTGCTGGGCGAGGAGGGTCGTCGGGACGAGCACGACCACCTGGTAGCCGGCCTCGACCGCGATCCAGGCGGCCCTCAGTGCAACCTCGGTCTTGCCGAACCCCACGTCCCCGCAGACCACCCGGTCCATGGGAGTTGGCGATTTCAGGTCGGCCAGCACCTGGCGGATGGTTTCGGCTTGATCGGGGGTTTCCTCGAAAGGAAACTCGAGGGCAAAGCGTTCATAGGCCCCGGGATCCGCGTCGAGAGCGGGGGCTTGGGCCAGCCGGCGCCGGGCGTGGGTTTCGAGCAGTTCTACGGCCACGTCGTGTGCCCGCTTGCGGGCGTCCCGCTTGGCCTTTTCCCACTGACCGCTCCCCAGGCGGTGCCAGGGCGCGTGGTCCGGATCCCCGCCGAGATAGGGGGTGACCAGATGGAGCGAGGCCACCGGCACATAAAGACGGTCCCCGCCCCAATACTCGAGATGCAGGAAATCGCCGGGTACGCCGTCGACCTCGAGGTGCACAAGCCCCCGGTAGCGGCCGATGCCCTGGGTTTCGTGAATGACCGGGGCGCCGGGTGAGAGGGTCTTGAAGTCCTCGATCCGGGTGAGCCACTGCTGAAGGGCCTGGGGTTCCGGGTTCCGGACGGGAGGCGTGATCCAGATTTCGTTCTCGGTGAAAACGGCCACTCCGGCTTCCGGCCAGAGAAAGCCTTCATCGATCGGGGCCTGGAGAATGGCCCAGGGGTCCCGGCCCGTGAGAAACTCGTCCCAATGCTCAACCCGGGCAGGGGCGGGGCGGGATCCGTTCTCGAAGAGCCTGGAGAGCGCCTCCCGGCGGCCCGGTGAGGCGGCCACGATGAGCCCCCGCAGGCGGGTGAGCTCAAGATACGTCCACAGATGCTCGGCCAGGCGGTCCTGCTGGGTCCGAGGAATCCGGAGCGAGGGCGGAATGCGTTCGCTCGTTCCGGCTCCGGGTGGACCTCCGGGTGCCTCGCTCTGGCAGGTGATTTCCACGAAGGGTTGCAGCCGTTCGGCCAGTTCCGCCGCTCCGGTATACGCCCTTGCGGCTGGCAGAGGCGGGAGGTCGAGGGCGTTTTGCCGGTGGTCATGAAGGGATTCGATGCGAGCCTGGGTTTCTCCGAGGGCTTCCGGGGCTTGCGGCGTCCACAGGATCCGGGTTGTCGGATGGCAGTAATCCAGAAGGTGCGAAGGAGTCTCGAAAAAGAGGGGCAGGTACGCTTCGAGCCCCTCCGCCCAGCTGCCGCTGCTCACGGATCGGTAAACCCCGTACGTTTGCGGGGACCCCTCGAACTGTTCCCGGAATTTCTGGCGGAACCGCCGAATGGATTCCTCGTTGAGGAGCACTTCACGCGCCGGCAGGAGCACGATGCGTTCCAGGCGTTCGACGGTCAGCTGGCTTTCCGGGTCGAAGCTTCGCAGGGAATCGATCACCTCGTCGCTGAGCTCGATCCGGTAGGGGACTGCGGCCGTCGGGGCGAACAAGTCCAGGATCGATCCCCGGACGGCCATTTCTCCCCGTTCCCGGACGATGCCCACCTGACGGTATCCGGCCTGCTCCATGCGGGTTCTCAGGGTCTCCAGGTGAAGTGTTTCGCCAACCCTCAGAAGCAGGCTGGTCTGGTCGAGAAAGGTGGGTGGGGGCAATCGTTCGCAGAGCGTGCTCACGGACGCGAGAAGAAGCCGGGCGCGTCCGCTCCGTAACTCGGACAGGGCCATGAGCCGTTCCGCGATGATTTCGGGTGCCGGCGAAAAAAGGTCGTAAGGCAGGATTTCTCGGTCGGGAAAAGTCCGGAGTTGGTCCCGGAACCGGCCATGACCCAGGTAGTCCAGTTCACGGGCCAGGTGCGAGGTGGCTTCGTTTGAGGGAGAAATGACGAGCCAAGGCCGGTCATCCTGCTGGATGGACTGGAGGATCCGGATCGCCATGAATGAACCGGAGATCCCCGACCACTGGGCTTTCGTGCCCGGGAACCGTTCTCCGGGCTGGACTTTCGGTGGGCCGACGGCGAGGGGTGTCGGATTCACGGCCGGCGCAGGCCGGGATTCACACGACTGCGTGCCGCCCCGTTTGTCCGTCGATGGAAAGGCCATAAATCCGAGTGCACGGTTTCGTAATCCGCATTGGCCCTTCCGTCGCTCTGCCGGTGCGGCCGGCGGGGGTCACCGGGATCCGGGGGCACGGGTCCGGGGGGCATGGGTGGGGTAGGCAGGCAGCCAGGGCGGTTCGGGTGCCCGGTGTACGGGGTGGGCTTTGAGCTCGCGCAAGAGATAGTGGACTGCGGTCAAAAGCTGCTCATCCTTGCCCTGCCGGAGTTGGCCGGGTTCATCGTGAACCGTGAGATTGGGTTTCACCCCGTGATTTTCAACCGTCCACTGGCCATGGCGGTTGTAGAGGGCGATCTCGGAAACGACCAGGGTGCCGCCGTCCTCCAGGGGGAGTGGACGGAAATAGCCCCGGACCCCACCCCAGGTCCGACTGCCGATGACGGGTCCCAGATGGTATTTCTCAAATTCATAGGCGAAGATGTCCCCATCGGAGGCGGATCCGTGATTGACCAGTGCCACGAGGTCGCCCGGAAAAACGTTCGCCGGCACCCGGAACACCCCCCGCGCACGGTCGATAAAGTAAGCAACGAGACGGCGGGTCAGCCGGTCGAAAAGCATGTCGTCGATGAAACCACCGGTATTCCAGCGTTCGTCGATGATGAGCGCCTTTTTGTGCAGCTGGTGATAGAACTGGCGGATGAACTCGTTGAGGCCCATGCCACCCATGTTGGCGAGGTAGAGATAACCGATCTGCCCGTGGGAAAGCCGCCGGACCAGATGCCGGTTGTGCCGGATCCAGGCCAGCAGATGGAGCTTCGACTGATTGGCGATGGGGCGGACCCGGACGACCCAGCTGTGGCTCACGGAGCCGGTTACGCTCAGGCGGAGCCGTGTGGTGCGTCCGACTGTGTGCTCGAGAAGCGCATAGGGGTTGGTCGGCCCCCGCAGGCGGACGCCATTGATGGCGATCAGAAAATCCCCCCTCCGGACCCGCAGGCCGGGCTGGGCCAGGGGGGCGGTGTAGTTCTTGAGCGTGTTGTTGCCGTGAAAGATGCGCACGATCCGGTAGCGGTCATTGTGCCGGTCGAGACGGAGACGGGCGCCCAATAGGCCGGTCGGGACCGCCGGCACGTGCAGTCCGGTATCCCCGCCGAAGACGAACATGTGCGATTCATCCAGCGAACCGATCATGTTGCCGATGAGATCGTTGAGGTCCTGCCGCGTTGCCACCAGAGGGAGCAACCGGGCATAGCGCTCGCCGATGCGCTTCCAGTTGTATCCGTTGAACTTCGGATTGACGAAGTAGGCCCGGACCTTGCGCCACGCCGACCAGTAGATCTGGCGCCATTCCACGGAGGGCCGGACGCGGACCCAGAGAAGGTGAAGGGGAACCGGCCGGGGCTTGGGCGGGGCCGGGGTGGCCGGGGTCACGAAAAAGTGCGTCCCCTCCGCATAGAGCAGAATCTGGCCGTTGTGGCTCAGGACGAACGACGAGGGTCCGGTCAGCCAGCTTCGTCCGGCGCGCCGACGCAGCGAGAAGCGGTCGATGCCCGGTGGGGTCACGAGGAGGGGGCCATTCACGGTCGGGATCGGGTGGACCTCGTAGTAGAGGGCGGTCCGGGTGGCCGCCAACTCGGAGATGTCGGCGGGGGGAATAGGGAGTTGGACCACTCGGTCGATGGCCTGGTGCCAGTCGATGACGAGGGGAGGGCTCACGGTTTTCTTCTGACCGTGGGTCCGGGCGGCGGGAGGCTTTGCGGCGGGCCGCGGGGCGGCGCTTCCCCGGATCGCGAGCGGGGAGGGAATTGTGGGGTTGAGTGTCATGGCATACAGCCCATCGGCATCGACCACGGCAAAGTTCATGCCGGTGGCGCTGAGTGCCGGATTGGTGTGGCGGGCCGAGACAAAGTAGAGGTAACGGCCGGCCGGGTCGAAAACGGGATTGCTGTCCGAGTTGTCTCCCCGCGTGACCGGATGCGTGTGATTGTCCGTCAGGTGATTGAGCCAGATGACCGCCATGCCGTTGCGTCCGACCCGGCTGTAGGCCAGCCACTGTGAATCGGGTGACCAGGAGTAGTCATGAATCCAGCTGTAGCGGTCCTGGGTGACCCGGACCAGCCGACGGGTCTCGACATTGACCCGCCAGAGCCGTCTGGCACTGTCGGCAAAGGCGATCCACCGGCTGTTGGGCGACCAGAGCGGCCCATAGAGGGAGGCGATCTTGAACTGGGTGAGGATCCGGACCTGGTGCGGATAGCGCACCGACCGGACCGCAATTTCGCTGTGGCCGGTCTGGTTGGTGACGAAGGCCACCCAATGTCCATCCGGCGACTCGACCGGCATGGAGAGGTCGGCCCGGGAGGTTGGAATCAGGTTTTCCGTGGTGCCGTGCTTCAGCGGGACCCGGAAAAGATTGCCCCGGGCACCGAAGAAGGCGACCCGGCCGTCTCCCGACAGGCTGTAGCTCCGTATCGACTTCCAGGCCTTGATCCATTCCGGATGGCGCCGGACACCGTCCAGGGGAAGATGGACATCGATCCGGACCAGATGGCGGGCGGGCAGTTCATAGCAGTAGAGCCGCCCCCCATCCTGGAAAACGATGCCGGTATTGCCGAGACTGGGCCAATCGATGTCATAGCGGCGGAAGAAGGTCAGTTGCCGCTTGTGCCCCGTGGCCAGGTTGTCTGACCAGAGGTTGAGTACGCCCGAGGGACCGCGGTCGGACGCATAGTAAATGTGGTGATGCCCCCACATGGGGAACGTCGATGTACCCGGCCAGCGGGTGATGGCGTGGATCTTGCCGCTCCTCAAGTGATAGATCCAGATCTTTTGGGCCCACCCGCCCCGATAATGCTTGCGGTGGAAGCTCTGGTTGCGGTAGAGCTTGTTGTAGGCCACGCGCCGTCCGTGAGGACTCAGGGCCAGCGGCCCCGACCACGGCAGGGGAAAGGGTCGAGCGAGACCGCCGGTCACCGGTACGGTGAAGGCCTTGAAGTATTCGGGGCTGGTACTGTCGCGACGGGACAGGAAAATGACCTTCCGGCTGCCGGGGGTCCATCCGACGACCAGTCCGGGACGATCGGTCAGGCGGCGGGCATAGCCTCCTCCCGCGGGAATCCGGTAGACGTCCGCGCTTCCGGCGTACTCGCCGGTGAAAGCGATCCAGCGGCCGTTCGGCGAGAACAGCGGATGGCTGTCATAGCCGGTATCGGCGGTGAGCCGGATGGCGGTCCCCCCCTGGAGACGGACCTGCCAGAGGTTTCCCGCCGCCTCGAAGACGATGGTCTGGTTGTGGATGGTGGGGAAGCGGATCAGGGCCCTGAGCGCACCAGCAGCGGGTAGGCACAGGCTGCCACAGGCCCAGACGCAGCCCGCGGCGAACAACAGGGGTTTCCCGTAACGGCCGGGATGGTCGAAGCATGACATGGGCAAATCTCCCGGAGGGTGTCCTATTGTATGCCAGGAGAAGGCCCTCCCCGCGGGCAACCCCTGCGGGGTGTGAGCTTCCGGCAACCGGTCTGGGTCCCGTCTGGCGGCAGCATGGACAAGGGAGCCCCTCCGGTTCAGAATAGAACGACTGGTTCCAGCCCCCTCCCACCCAGAGGATCGCTCCCGTGAAACGAATGCTGTTTGTGCTGACCGGCGTCTTGTGTGTTGTTCTCGCTTCCTGTGCCACCGAGCACCCGGCCCCGCCAAAAAAGGTGAAGCCGGCTCCTCATGTAACGCAAACCATGCCCACCTCGGCCACCAGTCTGCGGGCCGCGCAGGCGCTGGCGGCGCGGGCGCGACGCGAAGCCGCCTTCCGGGCCTGGATGAAGGCCCATCCGGGACTGGCTGAGCGGTCGGTGTATTTCAATTTCAACCGTTCCCGTGTCCACAGCCGCTACGAAAAGATGCTCAAGGCGCAGGCCCAGTACCTGTTTTCCCATGCTCGGGCAGTCGTCCGCCTGGAGGGAAACTGCGATGCGCGGGGTACGGTCGGCTACAATCTGGCACTCGGCCAGAAACGGGCTCATGCGGTGGCCGGACTGCTCGAGTCCTTGGGGACGAATCCTGCCCAGGTCGAGGTTGTGAGCTACGGCAAGCAGCGCCCCGTGGCGCGTGGCAATAACCCGCCGGCGTGGGCCGTGAACCGCCGCGTCGACCTCGTCTACGTACGCCGGCCGCCCAAGGGATGTGTGTCGGCGTTGCCGGGCCGGGACCGGTCCCAGCCTCGGCGCTGGCGGATGCGCCAACTGAGGCGCCTCAAGTCCCGCCTGTGTCAAGGGGCCACTTTTTCGAAGTAGCCCACGACGGAGCCGGGGGCCCCGCGCGTCGGGCGTTAGGACGGGGGAGGAGGGGCTCCGTGGGCGGCCGTCTCCTCCAGGGTCCTGACCAGGGGACGTGCCCACCCCGGATGGACCAGCAACTCCCCCCGTTGCCGGTGGAGCCCGTCGGGTGAAAAGTCGAATTCGTAACGCCGCACGAGGACCCAGCCGCGGGTACTGCGGCTCAACCGAAGCGATTTCAGGCTCACGGTTTCGTCCAGGAATTGCCAGCCCATTTCCTCGCAGTACTGGCGGCCGTAGGCAGAGAGCGCGGCCTTGCGGTCCGTCTGGCCGATGACCGTAAGCGTCACGGCCGCTCCAACCGCCAAACCGATCAAGACCAGAAGCGTCATCCGAAAATCCTGCTTTTCCGCCTCAGCACAAGGCTAGCATAGGCTGGATGCGGCTAGGGGCCCACCTCGTAGACGGTTTCGACAACCTTGGGCAGATCCCGGGTCATGGCGGTGAACGCGGCCCGGGTGTGGTCCCGGTCGAGGCTGTTCCACAGGGCCAGTCCGAGGATGACCAGGCTCCAGAGTGCCACGAGGAGGTTGCCGGAGAAGAAACTCAGGAAGTTCTCCCCCCCCAGCCGGGTCGGTCCGAGCCAGCTCAGTCCCCAGAGCCCGCCGAAATAGGGAATCAGCCACAGGGCATGGAAGGCGTTCAGGGGGGGGGTTGGCCGACGGCGGCCGTATTTCTGGATGGCATAGCCAATCATGTAGACGATGAACAGGCCGAGCAGGATTCCGAAGACATAGGTGTCCGTTTTGAACCCGGTCCAGAAGATGATCCAGTTGGCAACGATGAAGGCGAGAGGCGCAATGATCCAGGCCCAGCGCAGGCGAAAACGGCGTTCAAGGTCCGGCAGACGGTTGCGCAACTGGAGCAGAACCACGGGCCCGATGCCGTAGGACAGAACGGTCGAGGAAGAAATCACGGCGACCAATTTCTGCCAGGAGGGAAAGGGAAAGAGGAAAATGGCGCCGATCACGAAAGTCGCGATGAGCGCCGACCACGGAACTCCCCGGGCATTGATCAGGGTGAGCCGACTGGGTCCCGCTCCCACCTCCCCGGTGGCCATGAGAATGCGGGACGTGGTTGTGGTGTAAATGAAGGCGGTGCCGGTGGGGGAAACCACGGCATTGAGGTAGATGAAGTAGCTCCACCACACCGCGCCGGCGGTGACGACCATGGTCGCCAGTGGTCCCGCAGAGCCCTTGAATCGAAGTCCGCTCCACCCGTCCTTGAGGATCAGGGCCGGATTGATCGAGCCCAGGATCGCGTATTGCAGTCCGACGTAGACGAAGGTGGCGATGATGACGGAACCGACGACGGCGAAAGGAATGTTGCGGCGGGGATCCCGGGTCTCGCCGGCCAGATCAATCGCCTGGCGGAAACCTAGAAAGCTGAAGATGATGCCGGCCGTTGCCACCGACGTGAAAACCCCGTCGCGTGGCGTGGTCTTGAGCGCCAGCGTGAGATTGCCGGGGTGGAAGGAGAATGTCAGGAGAATGGCGACGGTGACGATTGCAATCAGAATTTTCCACCACGTGGCGGTGCTATTGATGAATAGGACCCAGCGGATGACGAGGAAATTCATGGCGACGATGAGCGTGAGCAGGACGATCGCGGCTCCGTATCCCCAGGTGGTCAACAGATGCTGGGGGCCATAGACGAGACCGGGGAGGTAGTTGTTGGCATACGACAGGACGGCTAAGACCTCGGCCGGCGGCACTGTCACATAGGCGAGAAACAGGATCCAGCTCCAGATCCGGCCCACGAGTTCACCGTGACTGAGGTGACTCAGGTGCACCAGCACGCCGCTTTTGGGAACCAGGATGGCCAGTTCGGCAAACACAAAAGCCAGGAGGAGGACGGCTGCGGCGCCGATCAGCCAGGAGGCGATGCTCCAGGGCCCGGCTTCCTGCATGGCCAGGAATGGGCCCAGGAGCCAACCGGATCCGATGATCCCCGAGACACTCGAATAGAGGAGCCCGATGCGGCCGGCATCCCGTTTGAGAAGGTGTTGGGTCACGCGGGGTCCGGAACGACGACGGTGGGAGGGGAAATGCGCTCTCCGGACAGGAGGCCGTCAAGCCCCGGGCCGGAGAGGATCATTCGGCTCCGCATCTTCGGACTCCGGGCCGACCGGGAGGGAGGCACCGGTCCCTGGGGGCACGGCGGTTCAAGGTTCCAGACCCAGAAATGGCAAAAGCGCTGGTCCGATTCAGTACAATAGGCTTATTGTAACCAGAAGATTTTCCCACCGCCGGGTTTTCTGCGGAGGGGTGGAGGCGTTTCAGGTGAGCCAAGATCCGCGATCTGATGTGCCGGTCCCCGAGGCCGTGGTCGCCCGTTTCCAGGCGCTCCTGGATCAGGCGCGGCAAGCGGAGATCCCAGAACCTTCGGCCATGTCACTGGCCACCGTTTCTCCCGCGGGTGCACCCTCGGTCCGTACGGTTCTGCTCAAGTCCTGGAGCGCCTGCGGGATTGATTTTTACACCAACTTGAACAGTTGCAAGGCACGGCATCTTGAGGCTCACCCCCAGGCGGCCGTCTGTTTTTATTGGGGTCCCTTGTGGCGCCAAGTCCTCATGGAGGGCGGGGTTGAAAGACAGTCGGATCGCGAGAGCGACGCCTATTGGGAAACCCGGCCCCGGGACCACCAACTGGGCGCCTGGAGCTCAAGCCAGTCGCAGCCCCTGTCCAGCCGCGATTTCCTGGAATCGGAGTACCGGCGTTACGAGTTGTTTTTCGAGGGCCGGCCGATTCCCCGCCCGCCTTATTGGGGAGGATTTCACCTGCATCCCACGCTCATTGAATTCTGGAGCGGACAGGCCGGACGTCTCCATGAGCGGGACCGTTATACGGTGGTGGAGGGTCGTTGGACCCACCAGCTGTACTTTCCCTGACCCATGCGTGGCCGCTCCGATGTGACGGAGAAGATCCTTCTTCCTCCGTGTCCTGAACCCTCCCGGAGCGCTCGCGTTCCATCCAACTCCTGATCTGGAGAAATCGCATGCCTTCCCGTCTCTTTTCCCCTTTAGAGATCCGTGGGGAACGGTTCCGCAACCGGATCTTTGTCTCCCCCATGTGCCAGTACTCGGCCCGACAGGGGCTGGCCCAGGTGTGGCACTTGGTGCACTTGGGATCCCGGGCCGTTGGGGGGGCCGGTCTCGTTGCGACGGAGGCGACGGCCGTCTGCCCGGAAGGACGCATCTCTCCGGCTGATACTGGGCTCTGGAACGATGACCAGTGTCTGGCCTGGGCACCCATCGCCGCGTTCATCCGCGAACAGGGGGCGGTCCCCGCCATCCAGTTGGCCCATGCGGGACGGAAAGCGTCGACTGATCTTCCCTGGCTGGGCGGCCGTCCCCTGGATTCCGGACAGGGGGGCTGGCCGGTGGTCGCCCCTTCCCCCCTGCCCTTCGATACCGGCTATCCCGTCCCCCAGGAGTTGGATCGGGAAGGAATCCGGAAGATCGTCCGCGCGTTTGCCAGGGCAGCCGGCCGTGCCCTCGAGGCGGGTTTCGGAGTGGTCGAACTGCATTTTGCCCACGGGTACTTGGGCCACGAGTTTCTTTCGCCGCTCAGTAACCACCGCAACGACGACTACGGAGGCTCGCTCGAGAACCGCATGCGCTTCCCGCTCGACGTGGTCCGTGCCGTCCGGGCCGTGTGGCCGTCCTCGCACCCGCTTTTCGTTCGGCTGTCGGTGACCGACTGGGTTCCGGGTGGCTGGGATCTGGCTTCCTCCATCACGCTGGCACGGGAGTTCGGGCGGGAGGGCGTCGATTTGATCGATTGCTCGAGCGGGGGTAACGTCCCGCGGGCCGAGATCCCTGTAGGTCCCGGCTTCCAGACGGGCTTTGCGGAGGCGATCCGGCGCGAAACCGGCGTGCTCACGGGTGCCGTCGGGCTCATCACGGAACCCGTCCAGGCGGAGCACGTCCTGGGAACCGGACAGGCCGATGTGGTGTTTCTGGCTCGGGCCGAACTCCGCAATCCGTATTGGCCGCTCGCGGCGGCCCGTCTTCTCGGGGTCGAGCACGACTGGCCCGCCCCGTATCTCCGCGGAAAATAGCCGCCGCGCCCGCCGGCGGGACCTAGATCGCGGAGCCGGTGTCGTAATCCGCGGCGCAGGTCTGGTCCGTTCCCCGGGTGGATGAGAACGCGGACAGCAGCAGGGTCCCCAGAATGGAGGCGGCGAAATTGAGGAGGACGGCCACGACCGCGATGTAGACCGGCATCGCTTCCCGGCCCCAATGGATGACGGTCACCGCACTGGTGAAATGGTTCATCGCCATGAGGCTGGTTCCGGTCGCCATGCCGAGTGTCCAGCCGGCGACCAGGGCCCAGCGGTGGAACCAGCGCGTATAGAGACCGGCGGCGACGCTCGGCAGGAGCTGGATGATCCAGATCCCGCCCAACAGTTGGAAGTCGATCGCATAGTGGAAGGGAATCTCGAGGACGAAGAGCAGGGCTCCGATCTTGATCGCGAGTGAACTCCATTTCGCGGCCCGGGCTTCGGTGGCGGGAGCGGCCTGCGGATTCACGTAGGTCCGGTAGATGTTCCGGGTGAAGAGATTGGCTGCGGCAATCGACATGATGGCGGCCGGGACGAGTGCTCCGATGGCGATGGCGGCCAGGGCCACGGCGGCAAACCAGGGGGGGAAGTTGGCCAGAATCAGGGCGGGCACGGCAAAATTGCTGCCGTAGCGGTGAAAGGCCGGGGCGAAGGCCGCGGCGGCCAGCGCCCGGTGATCGGCCATGGCCATGAACCCGAGGAAACTGAGCAGGCCGAGGATGAAGCTGTAGGCCGGCAGATAGGTCATGTTGCGGCGGATGACCCCGGGGTTTTGTGCACTGAGGACGCCGGTCGTGGCATGCGGATAGAGGAAGAGGGCCAATGCGGAGCCCAAGGCCAGCGTGATGAAGGCGCTCGCCGGACCCAGGGAATGGGCCGCGGAGGCGGGCAGGAGCAACCGGGCCGGGGGGACCGCTGCGAAGATCTTCCCATAGCCTCCGAGGTGCATCGGAATGATCACGATACAGGCCAGTGCCGTAATGTAGATGAGGGCATCCTTGACGACGGCGATCAGGGCGGGGGCCCGGAGACCGCTGGTGAACGTGTAGGCGGCGAGAAATCCGAAGGCGACGATCAGGGGAAGGCCGGCCCAGGAGCCTCGTAACGGGAATCCCACGGCGGCCAGGACGACTTCGAGGCCGATCAACTGAAGGGCGATATAGGGCAGCGTGGCCAGGATTCCAGTCAGGGCAACGAGCAGAGCCAGGGTCGGGCTGCCGTAGCGGCCCTGCACGAAATCCGCCGTTGTGATGTATCCGTTGTCGGCGACTGACCTGCCAGAGCCGTGGCAGCGCGAGCAGGGCCACTGGGAATGCGATGATGGTGTAGGGGAGGGCAAAGTAGCCGAGGGCGCCCGTCCCGAAAATCAGTGCGGGAACGGCAATGAAGGTATAGGCCGTGTAGAGGTCGCCCCCCAGGAGAAACCAGGTCAGCCAGCCGCCGAGACGTCGCCCGGCCAGGCCCCATTCCTCAAGCCGGTCCAGGGGGGCGCGTCTCCAGCGCGTAGCCAGAAAACCCAGAACGGTGACCAGCGCGAAAAGGCCGACAAAGATGAGGAGCGGAGTCGTCTCGGGTTTCATGGCGGCTTTTTTCGGCGGGCCGGGGATTTGCGGATCAGGTAGGCCACGAGCCCGTTGAAGACACCGGACAGAGGGATCCAAGCCAGCAGATAGACGTAAAAGAAGGGAATCCCCCAGAGGATCGGATGTCGGTGGTTGAACACGGGGACCCAGAGGCTCCCGAGGATGGGAATGAGGAGGAGAAGGGCCCAGTATCCTCGGCGCGACCGATGCCGGTCGTTCTCCCCCGTTCCGTCAGGGCGTGGGGCCACGATGGCTGGTTCCGGGTGGCGCTTCATGGCGGAGGGTTCCGGGTCCGGCAGCGACCGGAGCCCCGCCAGTGGGTCAGCACGACTGCACTGATGGCGAGAGTGTCCCGGATGGGCCGAAAGTGGCTCCGCCGGGCATCGGCGGGATAGTGCCCCGACACCGGGATTCCGATGATGGGGAATCCCTGACGACCGAGCGAGATGAGGACTTCGCTTTCAAATGGGAAACCCTGGGTACGCGGAGGCCGGTGCGTGATGGCGGCGATCGCCTCCGCCGGATAAACCCGGAAACCCGACTGCGTGTCCTGGAGCGGGATCGTGGCCAAGTGCGAAATGAAACAGTCGGCCACCCGGTTTGCCCCGACCCGGATCCGCGGGGCGGCGGTCTTCTCGCGGATACCCAAGATCAGGGCACGCGGGTTCCCGGCCGCCGCCCCGAGCAGCTGCGGGATGTCCGCCGGATCGTGCTGGCCGTCCCCATCCAGGGTGACCACCCAACGATACCCGTGCTGGCGTGCGAACCGGAAGCCGGTGAGGAGGGCGGCTCCCTTCCCCAGGCGCCGGGCATGTCGGATGACCGTGGCCCCGTGCGCGGAGGCGATCCGTGCCGAATCGTCCCGTGATCCGTCGTCGGTCACGAGGCACGGATGGTGCAGGGCGAGTACCCGGTCCAGCAGAGAGGCCAGGGTCCGGCTCTCGTCGAGCGCCGGGATGAGGACCAGTACCGGGGCCGGTTCGGGTTCGTGGGAGGTCGCGACCGAGACGGGAGTTTTCATGCTGGCGGGCGGTTCCGGGCAGCCAGGTGGAGGATCAGGTCGTGCTGCTCCGAGAGGGGAAAGATCCTGCTTTGGGGAGGGGGTGCGACTTCGCTGGTGTCTCCGAAGCCGGCCGGCGGCCAGGGATCTGCCGGAACGGGTGCCGCGCCCAGGGATCGCTCACGGAGTTCGAAGGTCAAAAGCCGCCTCGGGCGGCGGTCCGGATCGGGTGGTTTTGGGGATTCGAGGACGAAGGCCGACGCACGCGCGGGGGGCGAGCCAAAAACCGGTTTCAGGCGGTCGGGAACCGTCATCTCGTAATAGACATAGAGCACGGGGGTTTCGGGTTCCGCGCGGAGTTGCCCGAGTGCGGCAAGAAAACCCATGGCGAACGAAAAGGGCCCGGCGGCCACGGCACGGCAGGGATTCCTGGATTGCGCGGCAATGGCCCAGTAGCCCGCCGCGGTGTTGTGCACGGAGTTGTGGAACAACACGGGAGACAACTCCAGGGGTTGTTCCACCAGGGTGGTACAGAGTCGGTCGGTGATTTCGAGCTCGCCCAAGGCCGAGGAAAAAACGGTCGACAGGGTTGCAGGTTGCCGGCCGGCCTCGAGGCAGGCCCGTTCCGCTGCGAGACCGCATAAACGAGCGGCGCGCGTGGCATGGCGCAGTTCCGCGTGGGTGAACGCCACGGGTTCGGTAACCATGGAACCTTCCGGCGAGCGGTCCGGGTCCGCGCAATCGTCCGCAAACCCCAAGCCCGAGAGCCAGACGTGTTCCCCCATGGTCAGGCTCCTGAAAAGATCAGGGCGCAGTTGTTGCCGCCGAACCCAAAGGCATTGGACAGCACGTAATGCGGGTGGGCGTGTTCGTGGTGCAGAAGGATCCGGCTCCGCAGACTGGGATCGCATTCCTGCGTATTCAGCGTTCTGGGCAGGAAGCCACTGTCCAGGGTCAGGAGGGAGAAAAGCGCTCCCATCATGCCGGCCGCGCCCAGAGTGTGGCCAGTCCAGCCCTTGGTCGAGCTCACGGGGGTTTCTCGTGGAAAGAGACGGCTGATGGCCCGGTCTTCCGAGGCATCGTTGAGCCGGGTTCCCGTGCCGTGGGCATGGATATACCCGATGTCCGTCGGCCGGATCCCGGCCATCGCCAAGGCACGGGACATGGCCAGCCAGGCCCCCTCTCCATCCGGATGGGGGGCCGTGATGTGATAGGCGTCCGAGCTTTCCCCATAGCCGGCCAGTCGCCACGGGGCCGGCTGGCCTGAGACCAGCATCAGCGCCGCGGCCTCCCCGAGATTGATCCCCGCCCGGGCCCGGTCAAAGGGACGGCAGACCGTCGGCGTGATGAGGTTGAGCGCGCGAAAGCCAAAGAGGGTCGTCATGCACAGGCTGTCGATTCCGGCCACCACGGCTGCATCGATCCATTTCTGTTCCAACCACTGGTGGGCCAGTGCGAGGGACTGTGCGCTGGATGAACAGGCCGAGGAGACCGTGATGGCCGGACCGGCGATTGGTAGACGCTGGCCAAGATAGCGGGTCGTCGCATGGAGTTCGAAGGTATCCCCGAGGCGGTCCGCGGGATCACAGGGTTCGTTCCGTTTCCGGCTGTAGGTTTCCTCGAGTGTCGCGATTCCCGAAGAACTGGTGCCGACGATGAGACCGATCCGGGATGCTCCGAACCGTCCGGCGGTGGCCTGTACGGCCGCCTCAAACTGGTCCAGTCTGAGCGCCATCTCGGCCAGGCGGTTGTTCCGGCAGTCGAAGTGCCGGAGTCGTTCCGGCAGACGGATCTCGTCGAGTCCGGAAACGGCCCCGACATGGGTGGAGAGGGGCCCGGCCCAAGGGGTCAGACCCGGCCGGTCCTCGAGCAGGGCCTGCCGGAGTTCCCGGCATCCCTTGCCGCAGCTGGCCGTGGCGGAAAACGCATGGATGTACAGCATGTTCAGGAAGCGGGCTGCGGTTCGCGAAAGCCGGCTCCGAGCGAAAAAGCGAGGGCCGTGTCCAGCAGGACCCCGAGACAGACGGTGAGACCGATGGTCACCAGCATGGGAACTCGGCTCAGGATGAGCGGGAGGAAAACCGTAAGCACGATGAGCATGCTGATCAGGATGACGTCTCGTGTCGGGTGTCGGGTCGGGGCTCGCGAAACCGAAAGAAAGATACTGTAATCGAGACCGAGCCCGAAGACCAGAAAGAGCCCGATCAGCACGTCCAGATCCGGCCGGATGCCCATGGCATTGAGGAGCGCCAGGGTCGATGAGACGCCGAGGACCGGTGTGCCGACGAGATGAAGAGTTCGCCCGACGGACCGGGTGAGCAGGCCCAAGAACAGGATGACGGCCCCCAGGACGGCGAATCCGATTTCAGCCAGGCGGTCGGTCAGTCCCTGCCGGAGATGTGACAAGGCGTGCGACAGGCGGATGAGGTGGAGATGGGGAATCGGGTGGCTTTCGAGGAGCCGGTTGAGTTCCGGATCCGGTGTCGTGGACAGCAAGGGCACCCAGGAAATCCAGCGATGACCGGGATGCATGAGTTCGCTCTGGACCAGGAATCGCCATCGGGTCCGGAGCAGTTGCGGCCGGCCAAGGACGGGAAGCCGTCGGCTCCGCTCGAGTGCATGGGTAAACGGATCAAAGAAGGCCGGGGTAAAGGGCAGGCCCGCCAGAGCCCGGATGAGCCTACGGTGGAGGCGTTTCGGGCCGGGGATTGCCCGCTCGCGGCGGATCTGCACCGAGGGGGGGGGCAGGAGACGGGTGACGGTGAGAAAGCGCAGGCCCAATCCCCGGCGACGCTCGCGGTCCAGCAGTCTTTGCAGGTTTTGGGTCCGGTTGAGGACGACGTTCAGGTGGGGGGCGGTCAGCACCAGGTAACGGCCGATTCTCCGGGCGCCCATCGCCTGGCGCAGCTGGCGCGTCGTCCGCGTCAGGGACGCGGGGAGTCCAGATAGGGAGGAAGATCCCGTCTGCCACCGGAGAGGGTGGACCAGGAGAAGGAACGCGGTGAGCAGGAAGACCGAGAAAGCGAATCCACGGTGCGGGCGCAGGATCCGGCCAACGGTTTCAGGTCGGTCCCACCGGAAGGGCTGGAGGGGGACGGGCCCAAGCGCCACTGTGATCAGTCCGCCGCCGACCAGGCCGATGGCCCCCATGACGCCGATCTGTGCCAGGTCGGGGACTCCTGCCGACAGGAACCCTAGGTATCCCACGCCGCCGGCGGCGGCGGCGGTGAGTACGGTCCGGCGGTGCTCGGCCAGGGATTCCGGTTGGGCGTGGGCATGCATCCAGAAATACAGGGGGTGATCGACCACCATCCCGATGACGATCCCGGCACAGGCCAAGGACAGTTCATTGACGGATCCGAAAATCCCCTCGGCCGCGAGCAGGGCCGACCCCACGGCCAGAGCCGGAATGGCGAAAAGGAGGAGTGCGGTTTTGAGGCTTCGGAAGAGGAACCAGAGCCCGATCACGAGCAGGATCGTGCTGGCGATGGCGAGTCCGGTCATCCGCGTGCGGATGCGTCGGGACAGGGCCGTGGCGATGGGGGCAACGCCTCCGAGCCTGAGGTGCGCCGGGCCGAGTCCGGCGCGGCGGATTCCCCGCCGGACGGCCCGGAGAGCGCGGGCATCGCTGGCGAGATCCCAGCCGGAATGGACGAGGATGGCGGCCAGAAGCGCCATGGGCGGATGGGGGGCGAACCAGACCCCATGGCTTTCGGGTGGGGTGGGCAGGAGCCGGATCCCCTGCAGCCAATGGGGCCAGGCGCGTGTCGGATCGAGTCGCAAGAGATCCGCTTCCCCGGGCCCCCCAGGCCCGGCCAGGATTCCCAAATCCTGAACGAACGTCCGGTGGAGTCCGGCGGCGGACCAGGGCCGCGTCCGGTTCGGGTGAACCAGCAGGTAGCGGTAACGGAAAGGGACTTCACGCCGTAACAAGGTCATGGACAGGGCCCCCGGCGAGGGGGAGTGGTCCAGCACGGCGACGAACTCCGGGTCGCGGGAGAGGTCACGCTGCAGCGCGCGGGAGGCTCCGATCAGCCGTTGGGCTGGAGCCCCCTGGAGTCCAATGAGGATCAAATGATTGTCAAGACCGTGTTTGACCTGGCTCAGGACCAACCGGGCCCGGGATCCGGACGCTGCTGGCAGGAAACCGCTCAGGCGGCTCCCTGGATGCGGGTGGTCGAGCAGGATGCCCAGAACCACGAGGAGCGCCCCTCCGAAAATCAGAACCCTTCTTTTCGGCATGCGAGCCAGGAAACCGGGGTCAGCCGGTAATGCGACCAGTCTCCATTGCGGTACTGGATGGCCAGACGGCGCAGGACGGATCCTGTGCCCCGGAGCCTCAGCGCGCGGAGACTGCGCGATCCGTTGTGGTGACGCGGGGTGAGATGCAGGGTCCAGAGCGAGGCATGGGCTTGATAGACCAGATGGAATGCCCGTTTGAGCATCCGATCATGCCCGGACAGGAGTGACTGGAGGGCCTGGGCCAGGATCTGGAGATCGGGGACCAGCGAGAGGGCAATCGTCCGGCGTTGCCCCTTCGCATTGATGCTCCAGGCTTCCTTCCGGTTCATCCCGTACCGTTTCCGGACCGGGGAGAGCATGATGTCGGCCAGATGATCCGGTCGCCGGTAGCACCAGAGTCCGCTGGCCCGGATCTTCCCGTAGAGAAGTCCCACGTGTTCGGTTTCATGGTAGGCCGCGGCGAGCCGGGGTTTTTGCGCGAACGCCAGCAGAATGGCCCGCCAGGTGGGGTTGGCGGCCGGGGAAGGGCTGGCCGCCGCAAGGAGAACCAGCCCCGGAAGACAAGTGAGACCGATCCGTTTCATGGTGGATCCAAGGGGCGCCAGAAATCGTAAAAGTTGAACCAGTTCATGGGATAGCGGCGTGCCTGATGTTCCAATCGTTGCACATATTCTTGCCCGATGCCCAGAGCCGTCTCTTCGATTGTGGGTGCGGCCCGAGCGGTCAAGGGCTCGATCAGGATCCGGTAGTGCCGTGACCGTTCCTGAATACAAAAGAAGGTGAAGGTCGGGGGGGCCAGTCGGGCGGCGAGATAAAATGGGGTCAGCGGAAATTCAGCCGTTTGGCCGAGAAAACCGGTCTTCCAGGTGCGTGACGCCACGGGCGCCCGGTCGGCGAGCATCGCGAGAAGCCCGCCGGACTGGAGGTGGGTCTGCATGGCCAGAATGGCGTAGGGATCGTCGGTCCGCAGGACCGAGAGTAGCCCTTGGGGCCTGAACTTTTCCAGAAAGGCAGTGACCGGGCGGGCTTCCGCCGGATGCATGACGATTTTGAGGGGCAGGGAGAGGGATTCTCCCAGGGATCGCATGACCTCGAAGCTGCCCAGATGGGAGCCGAGCAGGAGGACGCCGTCACCTCTCCCAAGGGCGCTTTGTACGGGCTCGAACCCCTCCGTGACGAAGTGATAGCGCGGATCCAGGCCGGAGGTCAGGATGATCCGGTCGTGGAGGGTGGCCGCGTAGGTCCAGAGATGAAGGTAGACGTTCCAGATTCTGATCCGGCGGTGGACACGGGCCTGCTGCAGGAACTGTCGCGAGGAGCGGGTGGTCGGTCGCGAGGTCAGGAGAAAGTACAGAACGATTCCAGGCAGAAACAGGCGCCCGGCGGTGTATCCGATGGTTTGGGTGATCCACAGGATCAGGCGGATCGCCCCCGGGGTGCCCCGGTCGGGCTGGGTTTGCCAGTTCATCGACACACCTGGCAACGTCTCCCCGCCCGCCACCCGGACTCGCCCTCAGTGGGCAGCGGAATCATGGGGCTGGGCCAGATGTTCGCGGTAAAGCCCGGCCAGGGTGGCCTGGCTGATTTTGCCGGTGGGATGATGGGGAATCTCCTCGACAACCACGAGCGGCCGCGGCAGAAATGGGCCGTCGATGCGTTGTCTGAGTTGGACGAGGATCGATTCGGGCGGAAGGCCCGGGGCGACGACAAAGGCCACTAGCCGTTCGGGCTCGCCGCGGGTTTCCCGTTCGCGGGGGTGGTAGAAGGCTCCGGACCTGACCCCCGGGATCCCGAGGAGGGCTTCGTTGAGTGCGGCGAGCGAGGCTCGGCGCCCAGCCACCTTGACGATATCTTGCCGTCGTCCAAGAAGGCGCAAGTGGGTGGAGTCAAGGGCCTCCACTTCGTCATCCAGGAACCGCGTCGTTCCCTGTCGACGCCAGGCGATGCAGGGGCGCTTCCCCTGCCGCGCCAGTTTCACATGATCGAGAAGATGCCAGTTTTCCTCCCGGACCGTTCTCCGGGTGGCCAGTGCTCCGGTTTCCGTGCTGCCGTAGACTTCCACCACCGGGGTTTTGAATCGTTTCTCGGATTCGCGTGCCAAGGCCGTTGACAGGGGGGCGGTCGAGCAGACGATCAGACCGAGCCCGGCCACCGTCAACCCGCTCTCCACGAGTGCGCGCAGATGAAAGGGCGTGGTGACCAGCAGGGCACAATGGCCCAGAGTGGCCGCCGCCCGGATATCCGGCGGGAAGAGCAGCCGCTTGCGATAGAGGCTGACCCCGGCGCGCCAGGGCATGAACAGGCCATGCTCAAGTCCATAGAGATGGTAGGGGGGGACGGTGGACAGAACATGGCTAAAACGCCGGATTCCCAGTCTTCGGCCGACGGCATCGGCACTTTCCAGCAGTTGGGTCCAGGATTTGAAATGCAATCCGGGAGACTGTGTGGTCCCGGAACTCCACAGGGCGATCTGGCCGCGGGGCAGGGGATTTTTCCGTTTCCGGTCAGGGTCCGGGCTGGATGGAGGGGTGAGGAAGGCCACCAAGCGGGGGGTTGCCGATGTGCTGGCTTCCTGGGACAACAGGAGAGAGGGAGCGTCCAGGGACAGGGAGCGGAGCAGTGCGGAGGCACTTTCAGGATCCGGTGCCAGAAGAATCCGCATCCGGTGTCGGTGGGCCCACAGCAGGCCTTGGGCAAAGCATTGGAAATCCTGAGCCAGGTTGACCACGAGTGAGGGTGGAAGGGTGCCTTGGCCATCTCCGGGCACCTCCGGTCGCGGGGGCGCCCATTCGATGCCGGAGCCGGCTCCCCGGGCGGTGAGCGGCCGCGGATGCCACAGGAGGGGCTCCGGCGTGGCGGGCGGGGTCAGGGGGCACTCTGGGGCGACGGTCACCGGGTCCGGTTTTGTGCCACATACAGGCTGAGTTGGCTCAAGTTGCGAAAAATCTCCTGCGATTCCGCGCGATCCTCCTGAATCTGGATGCCGTAGCGCTTGGACAGTGCCAAGGACAACTCCAGAGCGTCAATGGAATCCAGTCCCAACCCCCGTTCCCCGAACAACGGCTCTTGCGGGTCAATCTGGTCGGGCAGGCGCCGCAACTTGACTGCCTGAACGAGCACGGCGGCGATTTCCCGTTGCCAATCGGTAAGAGCGGAGGCGGCGGTTTTCTTAGTCGTCATCGTTCCATCAGTTTCTTCGGGCAGGAGAAGCGGAGATGCTGACGTCGTCATTGGATGCAACCATTCCACCGGGTCGGGTTTACGCGTGGGTCGGCGAGGTCACGGGGATCCGCGTCCATCCCCTCCCCATTTCAGCCTAGCATACGGCCCCGGGACCGACAATCACGCCGCTGCAACTGAGGGGCAGGAGGGTGAACGGCACGTCGGCGGGTCCTTCGGGCCGGGTCCTTCGGGCCGAAAGGATCTCGGCGATCGGACTGGTGCGTGGGCCACGGCATCAAAAATCCCCCGGTCTTGTGCTATCATTCAAACGCTGTGCTTACAAGAACGAAACCCGCTTATATTTTTATTACCGGAGGAGTGGTTTCGTCTCTCGGGAAAGGGATCGCAGCCGCTTCCCTGGGGGCCATTCTTGAATCGCGCAACCTTCGGGTGACCCTGATTAAATTGGATCCCTACATCAACGTCGATGCGGGGACCATGAGCCCCTTCCAGCATGGCGAGGTTTACGTGACCGAAGACGGGGCGGAGACCGACCTGGATCTCGGGCACTACGAACGGTTCGTGCGAACCACCACGAGTCGGGCCAACAACTTTACGACTGGGCGCATCTATCAGTCCGTCATCGAAAAGGAGCGGCGGGGGGATTACCTGGGCAGTACGGTGCAGGTCATCCCTCACATCACCGACGAAATCAAGAATTCGATCAGGGCCGGATCCGTCGGATACGATATCAGCCTGGTCGAGATTGGCGGTACGGTCGGTGATATCGAGTCTCTGCCGTTTCTTGAAGCCATCCGGCAAATCGGTCTTGAGGATGGAGAGTCCAATGTCCTTTACATCCATCTCACCCTGATTCCGGTAGTCGGCGGCAGCGGGGAAGTCAAGACCAAGCCCACCCAGCATTCCGTGAAAGAGCTGAGATCCATCGGCATCCAGCCGGATGTCCTGCTGTGCCGCGCGTCCAGCCCGCTGAACGAAGAGGCCAAGCGGAAAATTGCCCTGTTTACCAACGTCAGCCAGGATGCGGTCATTTCCGCGGTTGATCTCGACGACATCTACCGGATCCCGCTCTGGTTCCATGAACAGCGGTTGGATGAAATCGTACTCCATCGCCTGGCCATCGATGCCCCGCCGGCGGCCCTCACGGAGTGGAGCCGGGTGGCCGCAGTGAGAAAAAACTGTTCCGTCTCGGTCGAAATCGCCATGGTGGGCAAGTATGTCAACCTGACCGATGCCTACATGTCCCTCAATGAAGCCCTGCAGCATGCGGGCATCCAGACACAGACCCGGGTGAAGATCCGTTATATCGATTCCGAGGAAATGATGGAAAAGGGCTCTCAGCTCCTGTCCAGTGTCCACGGCATTCTGGTGCCCGGCGGCTTTGGCGAACGGGGGATCGAGGGAAAAATCATGGCCGTCCATTACGCCCGGGCTCATCAGGTGCCCTTTCTCGGGATCTGTCTCGGCATGCAGGTGGCCATCATCGAGTTTGCGCGCAACGTTCTCGGCCTGAAGCAGGCCCATAGCACGGAGTTTGATCCGGAGACGCCCGACCCGGTTATTGCGCTCGTCGAAGAATGGCAGGATGCAGCAGGTCATCGGCAGGTCCGGACCCGGAGTTCAAACAAGGGAGGGACTATGCGCCTGGGTGCACAACCGGCCAGCGTCCGGCCCGGCACGCTGGCCGGACGGATCTATGACCGGCCGCAAATCGCCGAGCGGCATCGCCATCGTTATGAGTTTAACAATCGCTATCGGGACCAGTTCACCCTTCGCGGACTCGTCGTTTCGGCAACCGCACCGGGTGATCTGGCTGAAGTCATTGAAATTTCTGAGGAACAACATCCCTGGTTTGTCGGCTGCCAGTACCATCCGGAATTCAAGTCGACTCCCCGGGACGGGCACCCGCTTTTCACCTCGTTTATCGATGCCGCCCGGCAGCATCAGAACAGAAAGTCCCGGAGGCTAACTGCGGATGAATCCGTCTGATTCCGAGATTGGCAACAACCAGCCATTCTTCCTGATTGCGGGCCCCTGTGTGATCGAGAATGAAGACCTGACTCTGGAGGTGGCGGGTGAGCTCGTCGCCATCACGCGCCGGCTGTCGATTCCGTTCGTCTTCAAATCCTCATTCGACAAGGCAAACCGCAGCTCCCATCTCAGTTTTCGTGGGCCGAGCCTGGAGAAGGGATTGCAGGTTCTCGAGTCCGTGAAGAAGCATTACTCGGTGCCGCTCCTCACGGATGTCCACGAAGATACCCCAATCGGCGAGGTGGCCAGCGTGGTGGATGTGCTGCAAACCCCGGCTTTCCTCTGCCGCCAGACGAATTTCATCCAGAAGGTGGCCCGTGCCGGGAAACCCGTCAACATCAAAAAAGGCCAGTTCCTGTCCCCCTGGGAGATGCGGAACGTCGTGGAAAAGGCGTTTGCAGCGGGAAACCGGCGGATCTGGGTCTGCGAGCGGGGTTTCAGTTTCGGATACCAGAATCTGGTGGTCGACATGCGGGGGCTTGCCATCATGAGAAATACCGGGTGCCCGGTGATTTTCGATGCGACCCATTCCGTCCAGCAGCCGGGTGCCTTGGGACACCAGTCGGGGGGGCAACGCGAAATGGTCCCGGTTCTGGCCCGGGCGGCCGTGGGGGCGGGCATCGCCGGCCTTTTCATGGAAACCCATCCACGCCCGGATCAGGCGCCGAGTGACGGCATGAACATGTATCCACTGGGTCGCATGGAGGAATTGCTGTCCTGTCTCCTTGAACTGGATCGGGTGGTCAAGGCCCGCCCGTATCCCGAAGAGCTCCATGCGCTCTAAACGAAACTGGTTGCTGTGGCTGGTCATGGGCGGATTCTTGGCACTGGCCCAAAACCAGCTATGGGGATCGCGGGACGGTTTTCCGGCCGATGCCGGACTCGCCCGGGCCATTGTCCGGCAACGGCGCATCAACCGGCGGCTTGAGGAGACGAACCGCATGCTGTATGCGGAAGTGGAGAGCCTGGAGAAGGGGACTGGTGCCGTGGCCCAGCAGGCCCGGACGGATCTGGATTTCATCCGGCCCGGCGAGACGTTTTATGAAATTGTCGAACGGAAACGTTCCCCGGCTCCTCGCCCCCCCCCCGGTGTCCCGGGGCGCCCCGCGCCCACCGACCGCGGACCTGCGTGACCATGGCGTTTCTCTCCCTCACGGATCACGGACCCATCCGGGAGATCGAGATGAACCGGCCACCGGTCAATGCCATCGACCTGGAGCTGGTCAATGAGCTTCAGGCAGCGTTGCGGACCGGAGCGGAGACGCCGGTCCGGGCGTTTGTTCTTTCCGGCCAGCCTAACTTCTTTTCTGCCGGGCTGGATCTGCCCGCTCTCCTGAATCTGGATGAAACCAGCATGGCCGTTTTCTGGCGGCAACTGGTCATGCTCCTGCAAACGATTGCGTTGAGCCCCGTCCCGATCCTGGCGGCGATGACCGGCCATAGTCCGGCTGGCGGAACGGTTTTGGCCCTGTATACAGATTATCGTGTGATGGCGCGCGGAGAATACAAGATTGGACTCAACGAGGTGCAGGTTGGATTGCCGGTTCCACACTTTATCCAGCGCGGGCTGGCTCGCTTGGTCGGGGTGCGACAGGCCGGACGCTTGGTGATGGAGGGGCAGCTGCTCAATCCGGACGAGGCGTGTGCAATCGGTTTGGTGGATGAGCTGGCGGCCACCGATCAGGTTCGCGAATGCGCCCTGCAGAAAGCCCGGCACTGGCTCACCTTGCCCGAGGCGGCTTTCCGGACGACGCGCGAGATCTCGAGAAAGGGCCTCGATTTCATGGCCAAAAAGCAGGCGGAGGTCGAGACGATGGTGGCGTTCTGGTTCCGTCCCGAAACGCAGGAGGCTCTCCGCCGTTATGTCGATACCCTTCGCGAGCGTCGCGATCGGGAACCGGACCGGTCGTGGCGCAGCAAAACGTAAGTGGCTCCACTACCCCCTTCACAATGACGGGAGGTTGCGTAGGCGAGAACCTCACGACGTTCTCTCAACCATTGAAGAACCGCCGGTCGCAAGACGGGTCCCTGGTTTCCGGAGTGCATGCCCTTGCCGTGGATGATGCGTACGCAGGAATGATTCGAATCGGTCGACTCCTTGAGAAAATCGACGAGCGCTGCGTGCGCGCCCAACCGGGTCAGGCCATGGAGATCCAGAGTCGCCTGGCAAGACAACTGCCCGCGCCGGAGTTTTTCCACAATCGCGTTCTGGATGCCCGGTTGGCGGAACTGCGTGGCCTCGGCCTCCCCGAGATCCGGCTGGCCCAGCCCTCCCTCCAGCGAGGCTTCGAGAACCTTGCGCTCACCGCGCTTGCGCTGGAGGGCTTGGGGGACCGGCTTGGGCGGAGCGGGCTTTTCAGCGACCGAGGGGGTTGGGCGAACGCCAGCCCGAGCCATCGCCTGACGGAAGTCCCGGCTTTCCTCCGGGGTCGGTATCGGATCGCGCTTGCTCATCGGGCTCACGCTGATCGGCGGGGGGGCACGAGGGGGGATTGTACAGCGTGGGACAGGCGTGTGTCATGCGGATCCTGTTGACCAACGATGACGGATGGAATGCGCCGGGCCTGAGCCTCCTGGCCGCAGCCCTGCGGGCCAGGGCCGAAGTGGTCATCGTGGCTCCCGACCGGAATCGGAGCGGGGCCAGCAACTCGCTCACCCTGAATGACCCCCTCAGGGTCGAGTCTGTGGGGCCACTCCTCTACGCGGTCAATGGCACGCCGACCGATTGCGTGCATCTGGCGCTGACCGGCCTTCTGGACCGGGAACCGGATCTCGTGATCTCCGGGATCAACGATGGTTCCAATCTGGGGGACGATGTCCTTTATTCAGGGACCGTGGCGGCCGCCATGGAAGGACGTTTCCTCGGGTTGCCGGCCATTGCGGTTTCCCTCGTGGATGCCCCGGACCGCCTGTACGATACGGCGCTCGCCGTGGTCGGGGTCATTCTTGACCACCTGGAATCGGTGCTCTGGCCGGCCGACACGATTCTCAATGTCAATGTCCCTGCGGTTCCCTGGGCCCAGCTGCAGGGATTCCGGGCGACGCGCCTGGGCCACCGCCACCGGGCCTCGCCGGCCATCCGCGCCCAGGATCCCCGGGGGCGGCCGATTTACTGGGTCGGCCGGGCCGGACCGGCGGCGGATGCCGGCGAGGGAACGGATTTTCACGCCGTGGCCACCGGTTCCGTCTCGGTGACCCCGCTCGAAATCGACCTGACCCGTCATCCGGCGCTACCAGCCCTGGCCCAGTGGCTGGGGACGATCCACCATGACTGACCCACAGGCCGGAATCGGGATGACTTCGCTGCGCGCCCGGGAGCGGCTCGTCCAGCGGCTGCGGGCGAGCGGCATTCACGACGAACGGGTGCTGGCGCAGATCGCCGGCGTGCCCCGTCACTGGTTTGTCGATGAGGCGCTCTCCATCCGGGCCTATGAGGATACCGCGCTGCCGATTGGGTATGGACAGACCATTTCGCAGCCATTGATCGTCGCCCGCATGAGCGAGGCCCTGGTGGCGGACGACCCACTCGACAGGGTCTTGGAAGTGGGCACCGGTTCCGGCTACCAAACCGCCATCCTGGCCGGCCTGTTTCGCGAGGTTTATTCGATCGAACGCATCCGCCCGCTGCATGACCGCGCCCGCGAAACCCTGTCACGGCTGGGGCTCCGCAATATCCGCCTGCATCATGGAGACGGGCTTGAGGGTTGGGCCAACGCCGGCAGTTGCTCCGCCATGCTGCTCGCGGCCGCCGTGCATCATGTTCCTGACTGCTTGCGGCACCAGCTCACGATCGGAGGCCGGCTGATCGCGCCCAAGATCACCCCCCGGGGCCAGCATCTCGTCTTCATCCGGCGGCTGGATGAGGTCCACTACCAGGAATCCGACCTCGGCCCGGTGGTCTTTGTCCGCTGCCGGAAAGGCCTCGAATGAAACGCCCGGCGCCGGGTTGCCGGTGGGCCGGGTTGCTGGGGCTTGCGGGTGGATTCATCCTGATGGCCGGATGTGCGAACTGGCTGCATTGGCCCCGCCCATCCGGGCCGGGAACGTATGTGGTCCGGCCGGGTGACACCCTCTATTCGATTGCCTGGCGCTATCGGCTGGATTACCGCCGGGTTGCGGCCCGCAACGGCATCGGGCCACCCTATCTCATTTACCCGGGGGAACGCATCCGTCTCCACGGTGCGCGGCCGGTTCCGCTTCGCCCGACCCGCCGCATGGTCCGCCCGCCCCCCCTGGCCCAGCATCGGTATGGGGGAGTCTGGGTCTGGCCGGTCACCGGACCCTTGGTGGGATCTTTCTCCGGTCATGGCCTCAACGGAAGTGGGATCAACCTCGCGGGACAGAGCGGTGAAACCGTGGTCGCCGCGCATGCCGGACGCGTGGTTTATGTCGGCAGTGGACTTCCGGGTTATGGACGCCTTATCATCATCCGCAACGACCCGGAGTATCTAAGTGCCTATGCGTTCAACCGGAAAATCATCGTCCAGGAGGGGATGATCGTGCAGGCGGGACAGCCGATTGCCCGGATGGGTGTGCGGCATGGCCAGGCGCTCCTTCATTTTGAAATCCGGCGGGACGGCGTGCCCATCAATCCCCTCACGTTGTTACCCCGCCGGTGAGCCAGAAAGACGGGTCCTGGATGGAAAAAGAAGACCCACTGGACGAGGAGGCCTCCGGTCCGAAGGACCGATCAGCCGGAGGGGCGACGAGATCCCGGGAAGACAACTGGTCGGAAGAAGACTCGTTGAGCCTGGCTCGCCGGTATCTCAATGAAGTCGGCTTCCGCCCCCTGCTCACGGTCCAGGAGGAAGTGAACCTGAGCCGGCGCAGTCGTCAGGGAGATCTGACGGCCCGTCACCGTCTCATCGAGGGCAATCTCCGGCTGGTGATCAAGGTGGCCTTGCGGTATGTCGGGCGTGGGACACCGCTGATGGATCTCATCGAGGAAGGGAACCTGGGGCTCATGCGTGCCGTGGAAGGGTTTGATGCCGAACGCGGGATCCGGTTTTCGACCTACGCGATGTTCTGGATCCGTCAGAGGATCGAAAAGGCCCTTTTCGAACAGCGGGGCGATGTCCGGATCCCGATCAACCGGGCGCGACAGGCCAGTTTGATGCTGCGCACCGAGCAAAAGCTCATCCAGCAACTGGGTCGGAAACCGACCCTGGAGGAGGTGGCGGTCGAGCTGGGGCGGGAGGCCAAGGAAGTCCGGACGATCCAGCGGTATGCCCACCAGCAGACTTCGCTGGATCAGCCGGTTGCCACGGAAACGGATCGTAACCTGGCGGATTTCATCGAAGACGAGACCTCGACCGATCCGATCGAGTTCCTGCACCGGCTGGGCGTTGAAAACCTGCTCGACCAGTGGATGCAGGAGCTGGACCCCCAGTCCCGGACGGTCGTGCAGCGGCGATTCGGGTTTGCCGGAGGGGACAAGGAAACACTGGACCGGATCGGCCGTTCGATGCGGCTGAACCCGGAGGCGGTGCGTCAGATTCAGATCCGGGCATTAAGCAAACTCAAGAAGCTCCTGGTGCGCGGAGGATTTTCAGCCTCGGCCTTGCTCGATTGAAGGGAGGGATGTCTCGGCCACCACCAAGGCCGCAACGACGTGTCTTCCGTCTGTGGCCAGGATATTGTAGGTTCGGCAGGCCGAAGCGGTGTTCATGACTTCGAGGCCGATGCGACGGGACAGAAGGTCGGCCACCAGCCGGGCCGGAGGAAAGATCAGAGCCGTCCCGCTGCCGATCAGGAGGACCTCCGGTTCCAGCGCGAGCGCCGGCTCGAGAAGTTCCAGCGAAAGGTTTTCGATCCGCTCCATCGGCCAGACGGTTTTGAGCGTCTGGGGAGAGATGATGAGATTGTGGGTATGGCGCGTTTCGTTGACGTGTACGAAGCCCGCACCATAGCTCCGGATGAGATAATGAACCTCCTTGGCTGGCACGTCTTTGTCAATCAGCATGGTCCGAAATTACCCCGAGCCTCGCAAGAACACAAGCCAGACTCGTGCCGGTTGCTTCCGAACCCGGCCGGGGGCGGGTTGATGAACAGCCAAGGGATCTTGTGACGCCCTCGCGATCGACCATCCGGCTGGTGCGGCCTGAGGGGCGGACCCGGGAGGCGGGCTGGCCCGGAGTCGCTCCGGTTCTTGAGCGGATCTATCGAGCGCGCGGGGTTCGGGGCCCCGGGGAGCTCGACTTGGCTTTGCGGGGCTTATGTGATCCGGCCCACATGCCCGGTCTCGCGGCGGCCGTGGATACCCTCGTGGCCCATCGGAAAGCCCCCGTTCTGATCGTCGGGGACTACGATACGGATGGAGCGAGTGCAACCGCCCTGGCTGTTCTGGGCCTGCGGGATCTGGGATGGGATCGGGTCCGCTACCTCGTTCCCAACCGCTTCCGGCATGGATATGGCCTGGCTCCGGCACTGGTCCGCGAGATTCTGGCCGATCCGCCCGCACTGTTGGTCACGGTTGACCAGGGAACCACCAGCATTGAAGGGATTGAACAGGCCCGCGCAGCCGGCCTGTCCGTGGTGGTGACGGATCATCATCTGGCGGGTGCCCGACTGCCGCCGGCGTCGGCAATCGTGAACCCCAACCTGCCGGGATCGGCTTTCCCCGCACATGGCCTGGCGGGTGTGGGCGTGCTCTTCTACCTTCTGATTGCCTTGCGGGCTGCCCTGCGGAAAGGCCATGCGCTTCCTGACGAGCAGATCGCTCTGGCCCGATGGCTGGACCTGGTCGCGCTGGGGACCATGGCGGATCTGGTTCCTCTGGAACGAAACAACCGGATCCTGATTGCCCAGGGCTTGAGGCGGATCCGGGCTGGCGAGTGCCGGCCGGGGGTGCGGGCATTGCTCGCGGTTTCCCGTTGCGAGTGCAATCAGGTGACGGAGGAGGATCTGGCGTTTCGCCTGGCTCCGCGCCTCAATGCGGCCGGGCGCCTGGACGACATGGGCCTTGGGGTGGAGTGCCTCCTCACCGAGGATCCAGCCCGCGCCTTGGATTTGGCGCGTCGGCTCGATGACATCAACCGCCAGCGCCGCGAACTGCAGGGTGCCACGGAAGAGGAGGCGTCCAGGTTTCTACAGGATGGGATGGAGGAAGATCCCGGCCAGTTGGCCTGCGTGCTCTACGAGCCCGACTGGCACCTCGGCATCCTGGGGCTCGTCGCTTCCCGGTTCAAGGAACGCGTGCATCGTCCGGTTTTTGCCTTGGCCCGTGGTGCGGATGGGCGGATCCGCGGCTCGGCCCGTTCGATCCCTGGAATCCACATTCGTGATCTCTTGGTTGAATTGGATGTTCGGCATCCGGCGCTTTTCCACCAGTTCGGCGGTCATGCGATGGCGGCCGGGCTGACGCTGGCGCCCGATGTCGATGTCGGGGAGTTCCGACGGCATGTCCAGGATGTTTTGGAGCCTTACCGGACCCTCTGCCTCGGGGATCGGGAAATCCGTTCGGACGGCGAGCTCGCCGTCGGGGAACTCACCCGGGAGACGGCAGTGGCCCTCGACCGGGGAGGGCCGTGGGGGAGCGGTTTCCCCAAGCCCCTGTTCGACGGCCGGTTTGTCCTCGAAACGGTCGACCAGCGGGGGGAACGCCACGTCCGGGTCCACCTGCGCGATCCGCGTGGGGGCGGGGTCTTTGCGGGGGTTGGATTCCCGCCTCTACCCGAACGCCTGGAGCCGGGGGCCGTCAGCCACTATCTGTTTTACCCGACGATCAATCATTACCGGGGAGGGGAAAACCTCGAGCTCCGGATCGTGGCCCAGTTCGCCCCGGACCAGGTTGAGCTCCTCGAACGTGATAAATTCTAGGACCTCAAACCCTGCCGGGAGAAGCCGTGCGTCCGGATTCGGTGGAATCATCCAACCTGAAAGTGCGTCTGCAGGGCGCGGAGGCCCGTCTGCGGTCCCTTCGGAGGTCCCTTTGACTACGATCATCGTCGTGCCCGCTTGGAAGAGGTCGGACGGCTCATGGAAGCTTCGGACTTGTGGGACCACCGGGAGCAGGCCCTCGAACTGGGCCGGGAGCGGGCCCGGCTGGAGGCGATGGTCCAGCCTTGGGATGAAATCGGAAAACAATACGGGGAGCTGTCGGAACTCTGGGATTTGATGCAGAGCGCAGAGCCCGACCCGGTTCTTTTGGAATCCTGGGCCGGCGACCTTGCCGCTCTCGAGGAACGGATCCGGTCCCTTGAGTTCCAGGGCATGTTTTCCGGGGAAATGGATGCATCCAACGCGTTTCTGGACGTTCAGGCCGGGGCTGGTGGAACGGAGGCGCAGGACTGGGCGCAGATGCTCATCCGGATGTATCTCCGGTGGGCAGACCGGCACGGCTTTCGGACGGAAATGGTCGAGGAGACGGCTGGAGACGTGGCGGGGATCAAGGGAGCCACGGTGCGCGTCGTGGGCCCGTATGCCTACGGCTGGCTGCGTACCGAGACCGGGGTGCACCGGCTGGTTCGCAAGTCCCCGTTTGATTCCGGGAACCGCCGGCATACCTCCTTTGCCGGAGTTTTCGTGTCTCCCGAAGTCGATGATTCGATCGAGATTGCCATCAACCCGGCCGATCTCGAGATCGATACCTTCCGGGCCAGCGGGGCTGGCGGCCAGCATGTCAACCGGACCGAATCGGCGATCCGGATTACCCATCGTCCGACGGGCATCGTGGTGGCCTGTCAGAGCGATCGCTCCCAGCATAAAAACCGGGCAACGGCCATGAAGCGGTTGCGGGCCCGGCTCTACGAGCGGGCCCTCCACGAAAAGCAGGAAGCACTCCGGGCCATTGAGGCCGGGAAGAGCGATATCGACTTTGGGAGCCAGATCCGCTCCTATGTCCTTGACCAGTCCCGCATCAAGGATCTGAGAACCGGAGTTGAGGTGGCGACGCCGCAGAGCGTACTGGACGGTGACCTCGATATTTTTTTGATGGCCAGTTTGCAACAGGAGGATCACCCGTGAACCCACCGAATGCCTCCGTCGGAGAAGAGGGCCGCCTCATTGCCCAGCGGCGCGAGAAGCTCGCCGCTTGCCGTCGCCAGGGATTCGACTATCCCAACCACTTTGCCCGCAATGCGCATGCCGGCGAACTGGTCGCGCTCTATGGGGACTGGGCCCCCGCGGCCCTTGAAGGCCGGGGGATTGAAGTGGCGGTTGCCGGGCGCCTCATGGCCCGTCGCCTCATGGGACGCGCCGCTTTTGCCGATCTCCGGGATTTTTCCGGCACGATCCAGATCTACTGCCGCAGTGACCCGGAAGGAGATGGAAACAGAAACCGGAATGCTCTGGAGGAGTTGGATATTGGAGACCTGGTCGGCGTGACCGGCTCGTTGATGAAAACCCGAACGGGCGAACTGACCATTCAGGCCGGGGGCATCACCCTCCTTTCCAAGAACCTGAGACCTCTCCCGGAAAAATATCACGGCCTGGTGGATCCGGAACAACGTTACCGGCGACGGTATGTGGACCTCATCATGAACGAGGAAACCCGGCGCGTTTTCCTGCGGAGGAGCCAGATCGTGACCCACCTCCGGCGTTACCTGGACACCCTCGGATTCCTGGAAGTCGAAACCCCCATGATGCATCCCCTGCCGGGCGGGGCGATGGCCCGCCCTTTCGTGACACACCACCATGCCCTTGACTTGGATCTTTTTCTCCGGGTGGCTCCGGAACTGTACCTCAAGCGACTGGTCGTCGGGGGCTTTGAACGGGTCTATGAAATTAACCGGAACTTCCGCAATGAGGGGATTTCCACCCGGCACAACCCTGAGTTCACGATGCTTGAACTCTACCAGGCTTACGCCACCGCCAACGAGATGATGGCATTGACCGAGCAGCTGGTCCGCAGTGCGGCCGAGCAGGTGATGGGTCAGGATCGGGTGACCGTGGATTCGCGCGAGCTCGACCTGGCTCCACCCTTCGCCCGGAAGACCGTGGTGGAACTCGTGGCGGAATACAATTCCGGCCTCGAGCCTTCGCGGTTGCGCGATGCTGGGTACCTGGTCCAGGTGATGACCGCCCGTGGGGCCCAACCCCAACCCCACTCCCACGCCAAGGAGGCGGGGACCTTGTTGATGGAGCTTTTCGAAGAGACGGTCGAGCCGCATCTTTGGGATCCCGTTTTTGTGACCGACTATCCGCTTGCGGTTTCTCCCCTGGCCCGGCGGGCGGCGGATCCCTTTTTTGCCGACCGGTTTGAACTGTATATTGGAGGCCGCGAGATGGCCAACGGATTTTCGGAACTCAATGACCCGGAAGAACAGGCCGATCGTTTCCGGTCCCAGCTCAAGGCGCGACAGGCCGGTGAGGAAGAGGCGATGAGCTTCGATCAGGACTACATCGAAGCCCTCGAATACGGGATGCCTCCCACGGGAGGACTCGGCGTCGGCATTGACCGTCTGGTCATGCTGCTCACCGGTCGGTCTTCGATTCGTGAAGTCCTCCTCTTCCCTTTGCTCAAGCCGGCCTGAAGACCCGCAAGACCCGCCCGCCGAACGCCTCCGGGGACCGGTCCAGTGCCTCCTCGGCGACCACCGCCTGGGTCCAGATGCCGACCCCGGGGAGACTGGCACTGTCCAGCACGGTTCCCGCCGCTTCCCCCGGCCCGTCCGCCATGAGGAGGGAGCCCGGCTTGTGGGTCGTACCCGTTTCGATGAGGATGAGGCACCTTTTGATGCGCCCGCGGTATTCCGTCCGCGCAACGATCTCCTGGCCTGGATAGCACCCCTTGTGCAGGGATACCGCTCCGATTCCGGTCAGATGGAGGGCGTGGGGGACGAACAATCCGCTGGTTTCCGCAAGAATGCGGGGGATCCCGAGCCAAAAATCGGTCATTGGCCACAAGGGATCGGATCCGGAACCCAGGGCGGGCCCGGGATCCGGAGGCGGGCCGAGAACCAGATGACGGTTGAGGGGAAAACCGGGCGGATCGAGACCGAGGAGCGAATGGGTGGGGGCCAATGACGGGTGGCTCCACTCCTGATCCGGCATCCCCCAGCCGCCCATGACCCGCCCCGCGTTTCCGACTTCGAGTCGGACCCGGCTGCGCAGCACATACCGCTGGAGCTGATCGTGCACCCGGGGCGCGAGATCGGATTCGAGGAGGAGGACAACCGCATCGGGGTGGACCACGACGCGGAACAGCCCAATCACCCGGCCCTGGGCCTGGCACAAGGCCGCCCAGCAGGACCGGGGGGGGTGGGCGGGATCGGGATCAATCTGCTGGGTCAGGAGACGGTTCAGAAAGTCGACGCGATCCGCCCCGGTCACCCGGAGCGTTGTGAGCGGCAACTGCGTGAGGCATCCCGCCTGCGCCCGCAGTCGGGATTCAAATTCGGAAGGCCACTTCATTTCGGTTCCCGGCGGCAGCGCATGGAGCAGGGTCAGTTTTCCCACGGCCATTATCGGTCTGGCCTGAATCGGATACAATGAGCGGGTGAAAACCCCGCCTGAGAACCGTCTGGACGGTCCGGATACAACCGGGGCGAATCCGACTGGCGAGAACGGTCCGGCGCCGGGTGCCCCGGACTCTTCCCGGTCCCCTGAAACACCGTCCGCCCGCCTTTCCCACAAGGAACGGGGGGGGCCGAAAGGTCCCGAGCCGACCCGGTATGGCGATTGGGAGCGGGATGGGCGCTGTATCGATTTCTAGGCCCAGCGAGGAGACCCGATGACCTCTCCCGATCGTCCGCTGTCCCCCCATTTGCAAATCTACCGCTGGCAGATCACGTCGGTGTTGTCGATTCTGCACCGCCTGACCGGGCTCTGGCTCGGCGTGGGTCTGCTCGCCCTTTCGGTTGCGATCTGGCTGGTGGGCGTTGCTCCGGCCGCCTACCGGATTTACGCGCATTTCCTAGCCTCGCCGGTGGGTCTGATTCTCCTGGTCAGCTGGAGCTTCTGCTTTTTCTACCACTTGCTGAACGGGATCCGGCACCTGTTCTGGGATATGGGCCACGGATTTGCCATCGCCGACTTCTACCGGTCCGGGTGGCTGGTCGTCGTGGGCAGCGTTCTGCTGGTTCTCGTGGCGTGGGGACTGGTGCTCTACTGAACTTTAAGAGGGTTCATGCGATGTCAGAGACACGTTCCCCGTACAAGCAGGCAGTCGGTCTGGGGGCCGCCCATCGCGGGTCCGGAGTTTGGCTGGCCCAGCGGCTTACGGCCGTGGCCCTGATTCCCCTTCTGGGCTGGTTTGTCTGGGGACTGTTCGCGCATCTCTTGGCCGGACGGGATGTCCTGATCCACTGGCTTGCGGCCCCTGGAGTCGGGATTTTCGCCTCCCTGGCCCTGGGAGCGACCTGCTACCACGCCTATCTCGGTGTCCGGGTGGTCATTGAAGACTACGTGCATGCGCCGACCTCACGCTGGTTTCTCCTGATTGCCGTCCGCTTCCTGTCCTTGGGAGTCGCGTTTGCCGATGTTTTCATGATTCTTCGACTGTCGATGAGGAGTTTCTGATGGCCCGAGCCTATCCCCTGGTCGAACACGAATACGATGTTCTGGTGATTGGGGCCGGAGGCTCCGGACTGCGGGCCTGTGTCGGACTGGCGGAAGCCGGACTCAAGACGGCCTGCCTGACCAAGGTCTTTCCGACGCGCAGCCATACGGTCGCGGCACAGGGTGGAATCAGTGCGGCGCTCGGCAACATGGGGGAAGATCACTGGAGCTGGCACATGTACGATACGGTCAAGGGATCGGACTGGCTCGGTGACCAGGATGCCATCGAGTACATGTGCCGTGAGGCCATCCCCTCCGTCATCGAGCTTGAACATTACGGACTTCCGTTTTCGCGTCTCGAAAACGGGAAGATCTTTCAACGGGCGTTTGGCGGAATGACCACCCGCTTTGGCGAGGGGACGGCCCAGCGCACCTGTGCCGCCGCCGACCGGACGGGACATGCGATGCTGCATACCCTTTACCAGCAGGCGATCAAGCATGGGGTCGAGTTCGCCGTCGAGTATTACGCCATTGACCTTCTGGCCGACCCGGAGGGAGTCTTCGGCGCACTGGCTTGGGATCTGTCCCAAGGGACCTTGCATCTGTTTCGGGCCCAGACGACGATCCTGGCCACGGGAGGCTATGGACGGGCTTATTTTTCATGTACTTCTGCCCATACCTGTACCGGCGATGGAAACGGTATGGTGGCCCGGGCCGGCTACCCGCTGCAGGACATGGAGTTCGTCCAGTTTCACCCGACCGGGATCTATGGGGCGGGCTGCCTCATCACCGAGGGGGCACGGGGCGAGGGTGGTTATCTCACCAATGCGCAGGGTGAGCGTTTCATGGAGCGCTATGCTCCCCATGCCAAGGATCTGGCCTCCCGGGATGTGGTGTCCCGGGCCATTACGATCGAGATCCGCGAAGGCCACGGGGTGGGCCCCCGTCGCGATCACGTGGATTTACATCTTGAACATCTGGGGGCGGATATCCTCCATCACCATCTGCCCGGGATTACGGAAACCGCGCGGATTTTCGCTGGAGTCGACGCCAGCCGCGAGCCGATCCCGGTGTTGCCGACCGTCCACTACAACATGGGCGGCATTCCAACGGATCTGCATGCCCAGGCACTGACTCTGGACGCGCAGGGGCAGCCGACCCCGGTCCCCGGACTCATGGCCGTGGGGGAGACCGCCTGCGTTTCCGTGCATGGCGCAAATCGGCTAGGCTCCAATTCCCTGCTGGACCTCATGGTTTTTGGTCGTGCCGCAGCGCTCCACTGCCAAAACACTTTGGTTCGGGAGCACCGTCTCCGACCCGTCCCTGGTGGGGTGGTCGATCGGGTGCTCGACCGGTTTGACCGGCTCCGTCATGCCGCAGGGTCCGAACCGACCGCCCACCTGCGTGAGCGCATGCAAAAAACCATGCAAAACGAAGCCTCGGTCTTCAGGACCGGGGACACCCTGAACCAAGCCCGCAAAGCCCTGGGCGAAATCTGGGAAGCCTCGGCCGACCTCAGAATCCAGGATCATTCCCTCATCTGGAACTCGGATTTGGCCGAAACCCTGGAGTTCGAGAATCTCCTGGCCTGTGCCCTGACCACCGTGACCGGAGCCCTGATGCGAACGGAATCCCGCGGCAGCCATGCCCGCGAGGATTTCCCGGACCGGGATGACCTGCACTGGCTCAAACATTCGCTGATCTGGCTGGATGGGGCGGGGCAGACCCGGGTGGCGTACCGGCCGGTCAACCTCAAGCCGCTAACCGGCGAGGTCACCTCGATTCCCCCAAAACCACGGGTGTATTAATCCCCCGTCTGACGGAGACTGTTGATGCCCCAATTCCGCTTGCCTGAAAACTCCAGGGTCCGGCCCGGCCAGAACCACCCGGCCGTGCATCCTTCGGCGCGGTCCTGTGAACTCCACATTTACCGTTATGATCCGGACCCCTCCAACGCCACTCCCCGTTTGGATCGATATGAGATCGATCTCGACGACTGCGGCCCCATGGTGCTGGATGCCCTTATCAAAATCAAAAACGAGATCGACCCGACACTGACTTTCCGTCGCTCCTGCCGGGAAGGAGTCTGTGGCTCCTGCGCCATGAATATCCAGGGAACCAATACCCTGGCGTGCACCCAGGCACTGGCCGATCTGGGCCCCCGGATTTCGGTCTATCCGTTGCCGCACATGCCGGTCATCAAGGATCTGGTTTCGGACCTGAGCCACTTCTACGCGCAGTACATGTCCATTGAACCCTGGCTCAAGACCCGGGCGCAGGCGGGCGATCGGGAGCGCCTGCAGTCACCCGAAGACCGGGCTCGGCTTGACGAGGTTTACGAGTGCATTCTCTGTGCCTGTTGTTCCACGGCCTGTCCCAGCTACTGGTGGAACAGCGACCGTTATCTCGGGCCGGCCGTCCTCCTGCAAGCCTACCGCTGGCTGGCGGACAGCCGTGATGAAGCGACGGGCGAACGACTTGACCAACTGGAAGACCCATTCCGGCTGTACCGTTGCCATACCATCCTGAACTGCACCAATACCTGTCCTAAGGGGCTGAATCCCGCAGCGGCCATCGCGGCCATCAAGCGCATGATGGTTGAGCGTGAATCGTGAAGACGGGATGAGAATCCGGAGGCTGCGCTGGCAGTGCCGGCGCGGCCGGCGCGAGCTGGATCTGGTTCTCACGCGCTATCTGGATCACCGGTTTGCATCGGCGTCTGCCGATGAGCAGCGG
The DNA here is from genome assembly GCA_021810635.1 of Pseudomonadota bacterium. Classification (GTDB taxonomy): domain Bacteria; phylum Pseudomonadota; class Gammaproteobacteria; order JAKAQQ01; family JAKAQQ01; genus JAJZIH01. The sequence goes on from JAJZIH010000004.1 coordinate 110,053, forward strand.
GCGTTTGAAAAGCTTCTGGAGATGCCGGATCCAACCCTCTGGAACTTCCTGTTTTTTACGGGTTCGAGCGATCGTGGATCGCCTGAGGGGCGCGTGCTTGCGGAACTGAAAGCGGTCGGGCACGGATCCGGGTGAAACGTTCTTGGCCGGCATCCGTCAGATCGAGTCCGAGAACCCGATCCGCCGCGTGAGCCCTGGGCTTGAGCCGTGGGGTGAGCGGCCGGTTCGGTCAATCAGTTGGGATTCCTTTCTCCCGGACCCGTTCCTTCGACACTCGAACCGCACTCGCCCGCGGCAACCGCATCGGCCATCCGGCTGCCGTCAGTGGGATTCACCTTCCAGGGAGAGAACCAGTTTTCCCCTGACCCCCCCGCTTTCAAGGCGCCAGTGGGCCTCGGCCGTCTTTTCAATCGGGTAGATGGAATCGATGACGGGTTTGACCTGGCTGTTTTCCACCAAGCGCGCGATTTTCTCCATCCGGGATCCGGACCGGGTGGTACTGATCAGGTGAATGTCGACGTTTTTCCTGTAGGCCTGGCCCAGCGCGGTATCACTGGCGGTGATGCTCAGGATCTGGCCGTGGGGTTTGACCAACTCCAGGTTCTGGGCAAAGGCGGGACCGCCGACGGTGTCGAGGACCATATCCACGGCTTCAGCCCCGATCATCTTGCGGACGCTGTTGGCCACATTCTCGACCCGATAGTCGATCGCGACATCGGCCCCCAGTCGGACGACAAGATCCATGTTGCTTTTCCGACAGGTGGTGATGACCCGGGCTCCTGCGGCCTTGGCCATTTGAATGGCGAGGGAGCCGATGCCACCGGCACCGGCATGAATCAGGACGGTCTCTCCGACCTGAAGTCGCCCACGCTCGAACAGGGCCTGCCAGGCGGTCGAGGCGGCCAGGGGCAGGCTCGCCGCTTCCTCAAAGGTCAGGTTCCCGGGCTTGTAGGCCACTAGGTTTTCGGGAACCACATGGTATTCCGCATAGGTCCCCGGACAGGATTGTGCGATTTCTGCCGTATAAAAAACCTGATCCCCTTTTCGGAACCGGGTCACCGCGATTCCGGTTTCTTCGACAATCCCGGCCGCGTCGGTGCCGATGATCGCGGGCGGTCGGATGTCGGACCACGCGCCATTGCGCCGGATTTTATAGTCGATGGGATTGACTGATGCGGCCAGAACCCGGACGAGGAGCGTTCCCGGAGCGGGTTTGGGTCGGGGCTGGAGGCGATAGGTCAGCGACTCCGGTGCGCCAAAGGCATCGAGGACGATCGCATGCATCTGGATGTTGTTGCGCAGGCTGAAGGTCATGGGTGTCCGTCCTCGCAAGCTGGAGTGGGGTTCCGCATAGCCGGGGGCCGGGTCAGCATGGCTCCTCTTCAGGACCGGACTCCAGGGGCAACCCTTCCTGTGCCCAGGCCAGGGTTCCTCCCTGGACATGGACGACGTTGGGCAAATGTTCGAAGATCTGTTCACAGGCGCTCATCGCCCGGCGCCCGGAATGGCACAGCACATAGATCGGCCCCCCCGGAGGACACTGGTGCCGTTTGAGCTTTTCCTGGAGGGTGGCCGCGCTCAGATCGCTGAGGGGGATCAGGAGGGCACCCTCGGCGTGGAGTTTTTCGTATTCCTCGGGCGTACGGACATCCACCAGAGTGATGGGCTCACCGGAGGCGATGCGCCGTTGGAGTTCATGAATGGAAACGGATGGAATTTCGGGCATGGGCCGCAACGAAACCGGGTGATCGGGTACATGATACGACAGGATCCGCATCCCGGGTCAACCCCGGGGAACCCTTCCATCCCGTAAAATCCATGAACCCGATGGGTCCTGCCGGAGAAGCCATGGCTGAGTTCGCGATCGATTATTCGGATGTCCAGTGTGCGCGGGCGCGGATCCGCCGTCACGGCGTCGAACCGACCCCGGTCCATCGATGGTCTGCCTTTGAAGAACGTTCTGGCATCCGGGATCTCCAGGTGTATGTCAAATGCGAGAACCTGACCGCCATTGGTGCATTTAAGATCCGAGGAGCGCTCAATGCGGTCATGAGTCTGACGGAGAGCGAGGCGCGTTGCGGCGTGGCCACCCACTCCTCCGGAAACCACGGAACCGCCGTTGCGTATGCCGCGCGGACCCGGGGTATTCCTGCGACCGTGGTGGTTCCGGCCGGAGCCTCCCCTCAAAAGATGGATCTGATCCGGCACTATGGGGCCGAACTCGTGATGTGTGAACCGACCCAGGAAGGGAGAGAGGAAGCCCTGGCTGGCCTGGTCCGCGAGCAAGGACGGGTGCCGATCCATCCTTACGATCACCCGGCAGTGATGGCCGGTCAGGGAACCGTCGCGGACGAGTTTTTGGATTGTGTTCCGGACCTCGACTGGCTGTTTGTTCCGATCGGTGGGGGAGGGCTGATCAGCGGAACCGCGGTCACGGTCCGCACCCGTCGCCCGCAGATGCGCCTGGTCGGGGTCGAACCCGAAGGGGCGAACGATACCCAACGCTCGCTTGAAGCCGGGGTTCGGACGAAGCATCCGGCTCCAAACACACTGGCGGATGGACTTCGTGCCTTCGTGGGCGCTCTAACCTTCCCGGTCATCCAGAAGTGGGTCGACCAAGTCCTCACCGTAACGGAGGAAGAAATCCGGAATGGCGTCCGGTGGGGTTTTGAAGAACTGAGGCTTGTGACCGAGCCCTCGGCCGCAACCGTTCTGGCGGCCCTGGCCAAGACACCCGTGCCGGATGGGGCCCGGGTCGGGCTGATTTTGACGGGAGGGAACGTCGACCCCGATCTCTGGGCTGGACTCCGGAAGGGAGCGAACCCGGGGTTCCTCGGTGCGCCTCCGTCCGCACGCTGGCCAGTGCAGAGGGCGGAACGCTAAATCGCTCTCACGCGCTGTGCGTCGCTCGCAAGGGGCGCCCGGCCACCACCCTCGGAAGTCCGATGGATGTTGCTGGCTCGTTCCCCGGCGCCACCGGGTGTGAGCCGACCCGAGTGGCCGATGACGTCGGCCCATCAACCGGGGACGGATCCATTCTCTGGACCGGTTTGTAGGAACAGAGGGACAGATCCTAGAGAGCCGGTCCGAGGTGGAATTCCTGGGCAATCAGGCCCAGATCCTTGGGGTCTCCGCGCTGCAGGTGGATTCCAGGCTAGCGGCCCCGGTACGTAATGCGGCCCTTGCTGAGGTCGTAGGGTGTCAGTTGAACGGTGACTCGGTCACCCGTCAGGATCCGGATGTAGTTTTTCCGCATGCGCCCTGAGATGTGGGCCAGGACGATATGCCGATTGTCGAGCTTGACACGGAAAGTCGTGTTCGGCAGCGTTTCGACCACGACTCCTTCCATTTCGATATTGTCTTCTTTGGGCATGGTGTCCTGTAGCACAGGGTGAAGCGCCCGCAATTGTGCATCATGTGCCCTCTTTCTTCAACTATTTGTATTGATCCGGCCCCTTTGACACCCGGGGGAGTGGTGGGGGTCCATGGTCGGGGGGGCAGCGTTCGCCGTTCCGTCAGACTTGTTCATTCCTGTCTAAACAGGAACAAAGCTGACTTCCTGCTTCGCCGAGGCCGGTTTCACGCGAGCCTTGGGCCGGTGCGGATCATCCTGGCTATCGACGGGGCGATGGAGACGAACCACTGATTGGCCACACGGGAGATCGTGGCCGACAGGATCTTGCCAGAAAAGCGCAACGTCTCGCGCATAAGTCGGGCGCAAATCCTCGCGCCGCCGCCCTTTGGGCGTGCGCTCGTCCAAGACGGGCTTCCCTTTGCGCTCCCAGCGCTGCAGCGTTTGCGTCGCGACGCCCAGGAACTCGGCAGCTTCGTGAATGCGAGCTCTCTTGCGAGATACGCTCAAACGATACACAGTCGCCAATGGCCCAATAACGCGAAACGACTGCGTTAGCAGTTCAGTCCTCTGCAACCGATTCCGCTCATCCAGGTCCAGCTGCCGGCATTTCTTTCCCATTCTCCACCTCCGACTCCTCTTTGAACCATCGGTGTTGCCGTGCATTCTGGATGCGTGCCCTGTTTAGGGCCGGGATCCCGCGTCCTACACGCTCGGCTGGAAGGCGGGAGCGAATACCTGCAGGTCTGCGTCGGTGAGTCCGACCTCCTTGGACGTTGCGATCTCGCGCCAGTTCGCCACGGCGGCGGCCATCGCGTTTGTCTCTTCCTGGGCCTCGATGGACTGCAGCCCGAAGTAGGTACTCCCGTGGATGAGTTGCTCCAAGGAAGTAATGGGCCCTGTGTCTTCCGACAGCCAGGTCTTGGACTCCCTGACCCGATCCGGAAACGGGTTGACGTCGAAGACGGGCGCGAGCCGCCACTGACCGTTGCCCGTGTACAAAACACCCACGTTCCACAGATGATCATCGACATTGTTGATGAGGAAATTGAACAGGAGTCGACGCCACAGTTCGCGCACGTCCTCGGCAGGCCTCGCGCTGACCCGACGCAGCGCATCGGCAAGTTCCGTATAGGCGCGGTCCTCATCCCGTCGGGCTTGGAGCAGCGAACCTCCTGACAGGTACGCGATGCGGGCTCCCTCGGCGGTTCGATCAAATCGGCGGATGATCGAGACCGGCGTGCCGTCGACTGCTTCAACTCGTGCCTGAGCGACATCGAGCTTGGCGAGTGCCGCGAGCTTGAGCGCGAGCACCTCACCCCGCACGACGGAGCGCGTGTCACTGATGCTTGGGAACTTGCCAAGTGCGAGTGCTCCATCCGTATCCAGCACGGTGCACTTCGGCCGAAGGCCGCCCAGGGAGGTGCCCTTCCCCTGAAGGAAGCGAAGATCGGCCTCGGTTTCAGTACCCTGCTCGACGGCGCGGGTTGAGGCGTAGATCTTTTCAAGCTCGCTGAACTGTGGAGTGTGAAACTCGGGGTCCGATCGAAGGAAATGGCCCTTCGCGTCGCGCAGGCGCAGCGCCCCGATGCGGCTGAAGTCATCGACCGCGGTGAGGAGATCGAACCGCGTCAGCGCTCCAAGCGTGGAGTCGCGTTGGCGGAGTTTCGCGTGAGCGCGCTGAATGATGCGCTTCCCCCACGTATCCGGTTCTGTGTCCGCCAAGGCAAGGGGAAATGGCGAATCCTCGCCGGACGATGCGCGGCGCGTGAAATACCCCTCTCGAAGCGGCAGATCCGGGGAGATTTCAAAGCGCTCAGCGTGGGCCAGCCAAGACTTGCGATAGGTGAAGGCGGAATACTCGCGGCGGCCGTCGCGCAGAAGCGCAAGTTCGCCGACCTCGAGTGCCGCGCGCCCGACCCACACGCTCGCCTCCTGCCGGGTCGTAGTGCGCGCGTTCACATGGCCCCCGAGCTTTTCCGCGCACGCACGCGCTTCGGCAGTTTCTCATCCGCGAGCTGAATTCCGAGTTCGTCCGTGGCTGTGTCGAGCAATCGTTCCAGCCGACCGAGTTCACCAAGCACATACAGGGTGCGCGCGAGATTCTCGAGCGCCACCGCTCCGTCGCCCCTTTCCAGCCGCTTCAGCGTTGCCGCTGAGATTCCGCTGCGCTCGGCGAGAGAAGCGCGTGAGAGGCGGCGCCGCCGACGTGCCCTGGACACGTCCGCACCGACCTGAGTGATCGCGCGACCTACCGGAAGAGGTGTCGGCGGCCGAGTATTAGAGATCATATAGAACCTTTTAAACCATTTAAGTGGTCATATAAGACCAGTTGATCATATCATGGACGCTGCTAACATTAAGGGGTCGGATAGGATCCGTCATCGCCATTTACGGCTCATCGATCATCCATTGAATGGCACTCGGTTCAGCCGCCGGCCGTGTTGGACGCGTTCGAGGGGATCGACGAGGCCAGGGCCAATCATGCCTCTGATGTCCGGCTCCTCACGGTCTGTACGCTCAAGTCACGTTGGGAAAGGCTATCCTTTGACCGGATGCCTTGTGTCCAACTCCTGCCCTCCCCGGAACAAGATTCGACCGTGGGTTGAGACCGATGAGTGATGGAGACGGGCCCTCAGGGGGGAGATACGAAAGCCGCCCGGGTTTCGAGATAACGTTCCGCATCAAGGGCTGCCATGCAGCCGGTTCCGGCCGAGGTGACTGCTTGCCGGTAGACCTGATCCATGACGTCGCCGGCGGCAAAAACACCTGGAACACTGGTTTCGGTGAACCGGCCGGACTGCCCGGAACGCACGGAGATGTAACCGTTGTGAAGCTCAAGTTGCCCCTCGAAGATCGTGGTGTTCGGGGTATGCCCAATCGCCATGAAAACGCCCTGTACGTCAAGGACCCGTTCGACCCCGGAGCGATGGCGCAGCCGAAGCCCGGAGACCGTCTGTCCATTGCCCAGGATCTCGGCCACCTCCTGTTCCCAGCAGACTTCGATGTTGGGTATTTCCAATAGGTGTGCAGACAGGGTTTTCTCGGCCCGCAGCTGGTTCCGGCGGTGGACCAGATAAACCCGGGAGGCCAGATGGGACAGATAGAGGGCCTCGGTGGCCGCCGTATTACCCCCACCGACCACGGCGACGGCCTGGTTCCGGAAGAAGAACCCATCGCAGGTAGCGCAAGCGGAAACGCCGTGACCACGGTAGTGCGTTTCCGACGGCAGGCCGAGATAGCGCGCCGTCGAACCGGTGGCAATGATGAGGGTCTCGCTTTCATAGGTCCAGGAATCGCCGGTCAGTTGAAACGGCGTGGATTTCAGGTTCGCCGCTTGGATGTGATCAAAAACAATCTCCGTTCCCAGTCGTTCAACCTGCTTCTGCAGGCGTTCCATGAGATCGGGCCCCTGGACGGGTTCTGGAATGCCTGGCCAGTTTTCGACTTCGGTGGTGGTCATCAGTTGGCCGCCGGCATCCACCCCCGTGACAAGCAGGGGCCTGAGATTGGCCCGAGCGGCGTAAATCGCCGCGGTATAGCCCGCCGGGCCGGACCCCAGGATCAGGACTCTCGCGCGTTTGAGATCAGGCATGGGTATAATTCCCTGGAGAGAGTGGGCGGAGACGTGCGAACAGCGTCGGCGCGGTCCGTCGCTTTCGTGGCTGGATTCATGGCAGATGCGGGAGGATGAATCGGGCCAACATCCGCAAATTCTACCATGGCTTTGCGCACCGGACCGCGGGCGCGGCCGCTTCGAGGGATCTGTCATGCGAGTTGGTATTCCCCGAGAACTCAAACCCAAAGAAGGCCGCGTGGGCCTGATTCCGGCGGCTGCAGCCGAACTGACGAGACGCGGACATGAAGTCTGGGTCGAGAGACACGCGGGGATCCAGAGCGGATATCCCGACGAGCTTTACGAGGCGGTTGGGTGCCGGATTGCCCAAAGTCACCAGCAGGTATTCGAAAACAGCGAGTTGGTCATCAAGGTGAAGGAGCCGATTGCCGAGGATCTGGCCTGCTTGGCCAGACATCATCTGCTCTTTTGCTACTTGCATCTTGCACCGGTACCGAAATTGACCGAGGCCCTGCTTCGGATTGGCCTGACGGCGATTGCTTTCGAAACGGTCGAGGAGAATCGCCGGTTGCCGCTTTTGGCTCCGATGAGTGACATTGCCGGCCGCCTGTCGATCCAGATCGGGACCCACCTCCTGCACCAGCCCGAGGGGGGCAAGGGGATTCTGCTCGGCGGGGTGACGGCAGCACGGCGCGGGCGGGTCACCATCGTTGGCGCGGGAGTAGCCGGAGGGAGTGCCGCCGAGGTGGCTGCTGCGCTGGGTGCCCAGGTCACCGTGTTTGATCTGGATCTTGACAAACTGGAAAAGATGCGGCAGCTTGGATCCAACGTCACGGCTCTCTATGCCCATGCCGATGATGTGGCCCGCAGTGTGGCGCAGGCCGATCTCGTGGTCGGGGCAGTCCTTGTGACCGGAGAGAAGGCTCCCCATGTCATCTCGAAAGCGATGGTGAAGTCCATGCAGCCCGGCAGCGTCGTGGTGGACATTTCGGTGGACCAGGGCGGTTGCGTCGAATCCACCGTGCCCACGACCTATGAAAAACCCACTTACGTGTGGGAAGGAGTCACGCATTTTACGGTGACTAACATGCCGGGTGCCGTTCCCCGGACCAGTTCACAGGCGTTATCCGCCGCCATTTCGCCCTATGCCTTGCATCTGGCCGACGGTTCATGGCGGCAGCGGGAAGCTCTTGTGCGCGGCATCAATGTGGAGAACGGACGCATCGTGCACCCGGCTCTCCTGAAACCCTGAGGATCCCGTCATCAGCCGCCGGCTGAATTCCGCCTCGTCGCGCAATCACCGCGTCCTGTGGAATGCCGAGTTTGCCCACGGGGTGAGGGAAGGGCTGCTCTGGCTCAGTTTTTCGCTGGCGGTGATTCTTTTCCTGTCCTTGCTGAGTTACAGCCCGCACGATCCCAGTTTTACCTTTGCCGGTTCCGGGTCGCGACTCCACAACTGGATGGGGCCATTTGGCGCGTGGACATCGGACCTGCTGTTCCTCTTGTGGGGCTGGTCCGCGTATCTCGTCCCGGTCCTGCTGGTCGGGCTTGGCCTGCTGATCCATAAACCCCCGATTTTGCGTTCCCGGCGTGAACTCTGGCTGCGAACGGGTGGCGGATTCGTGACCGTCATGGCCGTGAGCGGCCTCTTCTCCGCCCTTCGCCCGGCCTCTGTGCTGCCTGCGGGTTCGGGTGGCGTCATCGGATTTGAAGTCGCCCGATGGAGCGAGGTTGTCCTCCATCCGGGCGGAACCGACCTGTTGCTGGGCGCCCTGATCCTGGCCGGGATCTCCCTGAGCACCCGCTGGTCGTGGCTGGGACTGCTGCGCTGGCTGGGCGCGGGACTGCAGCGGGGGTTCGCCGGTTTCTGGGCCTTGGTGTCCCGGCCGGGGCAACGACGGGAAGCCCCTGTTTCGAGACGGCTCCCCGAACCGCTGGGCCTCGGCGAGTTCGGAGCGGCGAGAAGCGAAGTTCGTATCGAACCCACGGTCGAACGTCTGGAAACCGGGCTGCGTCTGGAATCTGAGCGCCAGCAGATTCTTTTTAAAGAGGTGGATGGACCGATTGGTTTGCCCCCCCTGACCCTGCTGGATACCCCGTCCGAGCCGGTGGGCCGCTATTCGGAACAGGCCCTCTCGGCGATGTCCCGCATTGTGGAGCTCAAGCTCAAGGACTTTGGCATTGTGGCCCGGGTGAGTGCCGTCACCCCCGGACCGGTCGTGACCCGGTTCGAGCTGGAGCCGGCCGCCGGGGTCAAGGTCAGCCAGATCACCGGCCTGGTCAAGGATCTGGCCCGTGCCCTTTCGGTGGTGAGTGTACGGGTGGTCGAAAACATTCCTGGAAAATCGGCGGTGGGACTCGAGGTCCCCAACGAGAAACGGGAAATCGTGACGTTGGGGGAAATTCTCTGTTCGCGCGCCTATGAAGTGGCGACGTCCCCCCTGACGCTCGCGTTGGGGAAGGATATCAGCGGGCAGCCGATCGTGACGGATCTGGAGCGCATGCCTCATCTGCTGATTGCGGGGACGACGGGATCAGGAAAATCGGTGGCCTTGAATGCCATGATCCTGAGCCTTTTGTTCAAATCCACGCCCGAACAGATCCGCCTGATTCTCGTGGATCCCAAGATGCTCGAGCTTTCGGTCTACCAGGAGGTGCCCCATCTCCTGACCCCGGTCGTGACGGATGGCCGGCAGACGGCAGCGATTCTGCGCTGGGCCATCGCCGAAATGGAACGCCGCTACCAGCTCATGGCCCAGCACGGCGTGAGGGGTCTCGCCGGATACAACCGGAAGATCCGGGAGCTGGCGGCGTCTTCGCGTCCGGGTTTCCGCTTGCCGGAGTCCGCACCGGACTCCCCGGATGCCCAACCCGCCCCCCCCCCTTCCCAACCCCTCCCTCATATTGTCATGGTGGTCGATGAACTGGCGGATCTGATGCTGGTTTTGGGGAAAAAAGTGGACGAGCTTTTTGCCCGGCTGGCGCAGAAAGCGAGGGCCTCCGGCATCCATCTCATTCTGGCGACCCAGCGACCCTCGGTGGATGTGATCACGGGACTGATCAAGGCCAACATTCCGGCCCGTATCGCGTTTCAGATCACCTCGAAGACCGATTCCCGGATCATCCTTGACCAGAACGGTGCAGAGGCGCTTCTCGGGAACGGTGACATGCTGTTTCTGCCACCCGGCCAGACGGTTCCCCAGCGCGTTCATGGGGCCTACGTTTCGGATAGCGAGGTCCATCGCGTCGTCGACTGGCTCAAGCGGGCCGGCCATCCCCAGTACCTCGAAATGGCACCGTCTCTGGGTGAAGAAGCAGAGCCCTTTGCACTGACCGACCTGGTGCAGCCCGAGCCCACAGGAGATTCAGACGATGAGTTTTATTCGGAAGCGGTTCGCCTGGTGCTGGAGACCCGCAGGGCCTCGGTTTCGCTGGTGCAGCGCCGGTTCCGGATCGGTTACAACCGGGCGGCCCGGCTGGTGGAGCGTATGGAACAGGAGGGACTCGTCGGTCCGCTCCAGGCGAACGGTTTCCGTCAGGTGCTGGTCCCTTCCTCCCATGGGGAATGACGGAAAAATGCGCGTGGGCCGTCTCCTCAGGGGAGTGGCGATGGCCGGGATCGCAGGGGGGGTGTGGCTCTCGGGGGGGCTCCCCGTGCTGGCGAAAAGTCGTGAGAAACTGCCACCGGTCGTGGCCCGGCTCGAACGGATCTCGACGTTTTCGGCACGCTTTTCCGAAACGGTCTCGGATCCTGCTCTCAAGACCCACCGCCATCATCGGGGACAGGTCTGGATCGAGAGGCCCAACCGGTTTCGCTGGGTCTACCGGACCCCCAACGCCGAAACGATTGTCTCCGACGGCCGTGCCCTGTGGGTTTACGACGTCGCACTGGAGCAGGTCACCGTCCATCCGCTTTCCCGGGATCTGGGTTCGACTCCTGCCATGCTGCTGGCTGGGACCCGGCCTCTGGCCCGTCTTTTTGTGATCCGTGACCTCGGTGTTTCCGGCGGCCTCGTTTGGTACCGGTTCACGCCCCGTTCTGCCCATGGGACCTTCCGTCGCATTGAGGTTGGGCTCGGAGCAGGCACACTGCGGGCCATGAAGTTGTGGGATCGCCTGGGTGAGGAGACCGAAATCCGGTTTTCGCATATTCGCGTCAACCGGCCCATCGATCCCTATCGGTTCCACCTCAAAGTGCCGCCCGGGGTTGCGGTCATTGGTCATCCCTGAGGGGGCAGCGGATGTGCCGCGGCACGATCTAGTTCCCCTGTCCGAGCAGTTGCGGCCTCATCGTATCGAGGATTTCCTAGGACAGGGGCATCTGCGTGGGCCCGGAGGACCCTTGTCCTTGCAGGCCAACCGTCCCTCTTCAATGGTTTTCTGGGGCCCCCCGGGAACCGGGAAAACAACATTGGCACGTCTTTTGGCCTCGAGGTGGGAGGCGGTTTTCCTGTCGCTGTCGGCCGTTGAATCGGGTGTCCGGGATCTCCGGATGGCCGCCGAGTCGGCCCGTCAGCGGGACTCCCAGGCCACCCTGCTGTTCGTTGACGAGATCCACCGGTTTTCGAAAAACCAGCAGGACGTGCTACTGCCCTATCTGGAGGACGGCACGCTGTTCCTCCTTGGGGCGACGACCGAGAATCCGGGGTTCGCCCTGACGGGAGCCCTGCTGTCCCGCGTCCGCGTTTTCCCCCTCCACCCCCTGGAACCGGCCGAACTCGGAACGTTGCTCGAGCGCGCGGAACGCCACTGCCGGGACACCTTGGGGCTTTCCGTTTTGTGGAGTCCCGGGGTTCGTGAGACCGCGCTCCGGATGACTCAAGGAGATGCCCGGAAGCTCCTGCAGGGACTCGAAGCCTTGATGCATAGCGTCGCCCCGGGGATCGACCGGCTTTCGGTCGGGGAGAGGGAATGGGCACAGGCCTTCGGCCGGACGCTGCTGTACATGGATCGGGGTGGCGACTGGTTTTACGACCTGCTTTCGGCCCTGCACAAGAGCATCCGTGGGTCCGATCCCGATGCTGCGCTGTACTGGCTCACCCGTTTTACCGACGCTGGCGGGGATCCGCGCGTGGTGGCCCGCCGGATGGTCCGCGCCGCATCGGAAGACATCGGCAATGCGGATCCGGCCGCGCTGGGACTGGCGCTCCATGCGTGGGAGAGTTACGAACGTCTTGGAGAACCGGAAGGGATCTTGGCGCTGGCCCAGGTCGCGGTGTACCTTGCGGCGGCCGAAAAAAGCAATGCAGTCTACCGGGCGGCCGGGGCCGTGCAGAACCGGATCCGGGAAACCGGATCCTTGCCGGTTCCGCTTCACCTGCGCAACGCTCCCACGCGCTATGCCCGAACATTGGGTCATGGCCGGGGCTACCGCTATGACCCGGATGAACCGGGAGGACATGCCGTGGATCAGACCTACCTGCCTGAGGCGCTTCTGGGCTGCGTTTTTTATGAGCCCACGGAGCGCGGCTTTGAAAGAAAGCTGGCCGAACGTCTGCGGAAACTCCGGGAGCGGTCCCTCCCCCAAAACCGTCCCGACGATTGAAACGGAGGGATGCGCGGCCCGGCACCCGCCAGAATCGGGGGGTGCGGCAATACGGGGATCTCCGGGTGTTTTCGGACGGTTCCCGGAGGACTCGTGGTCCATTGCCATTCGGAGTGGCAGGCACGCTCAGGCCGGGACGTCACGACGCCGAGTGACGCCCATCTGACGGATGGAAAGCGTATCCTGTCCCAGATCCAGACCCTGGGTCGGGCGGAGGAGTGGGCGGATGGCACGCCAGTTCGCGACGTTTCCGGATTTTTACCGGTTTTATCTCGTTGAACATTCGGAGATCAACTGTCGGCGTCTGCATTTTGCAGGCAGTTGGCTGGTCCTGTGCGACGTGTTCTGGGCGCTTGCCAGTCGCGACGGCTGGTGGCTGCTCCTGGCCCCGGTCCTGGGTTACGGCTTTGCTTGGGCTGGTCATTTTTTCTTCCAGAAAAACCGGCCCGCCACCTTCCAATACCCGCTCTGGAGTCTATACGGCGACTGGAGGATGTTCTGGGATATCCTGAGAGGGCGCCTTCCGATCTGAAGGTGGGTGGAATCCGGCCAGACCGACCGTTCCCTCTGGCGCACGACCGCCGGGTTTGAGTAATACTAGCGCGTCCCGACTGCTTGTCCTCCCCATTCATGTCTGATCATTTTCCGTTCTGGTCTGGTGTCGCCTTGATTGGAGTGCTGCTGCTTGTGGTGGCCGGGCTGCTGGCTTATGGTGCCCGTCTCCTCTGGCGCCGCCGCCGGATCCCGAAACTGATCCGGACCCTCCGCCAGCTGACCCCTTGGATCGTGACGGATCTCCTGTTACCGGATGGCCTGGATTCGAAAATCCCGATGGATTGCCTGGTTCTGACCGGACAAAAGCTGCATGTCGTCCAGATGTTCAGGATCGAGGGATCGGTTTTCGGTTCCGCCAACATGAACGAATGGACGGTTTTGGGACGTGCGGGACGGTGGACGTTCCCCAACCCTCTCCTGAGCGGTCCTTTGCGTAGCCTGGCTATTCAGGAGAGCCTGGTGGAACGAATCCCCGTGCAGGTGGACTATGTCTTTTGGGGGGATTGTCGCTTTCCCAAGGGCAAGGCTGACGGGGTACACGAGATGGCCGAGTATCTTGAATCGATGCGTCGTGAGATCGGCCAGTTCGGCGAGCCGCCCGCCACGTGGCAGAACGCCTGGGAGAGCCTTAAGGAAGGCCGTGCTCGGACGGTGACCGCGACCCGTCGGCATACGCGGTGAGAATGTCAGCGAGACAAGCCGTCAGGCGGACCGCGGTGGCCAAGTGCAGGAATTCGTTCGGGCCGTGTGCATTGGATTCCGGACCGAGAACCCCGGTCACGAAATACTGGGTTTCCGGATACCGCTCGGCCAGCATTTTCATGAAGGGGATGGACCCGCCCGTTCCCATCGCCAGGGCCGCCTGCCCGAAATGACGTTTTGAACTGGTTTCCAGTGCTTTCCGGAGCCAGGGAGCCGTGGTCGGCGCATTCCATCCGGGCATGGCCGATGTGATCTTCAGTTGGATTGCAGCATGAAACGGCGCCGGCGCAGAGAACGCCTGTTCCAGCGACGTCACGGCCTGGGAGACCTCGAGCGTTGGAGGCAGGCGAAAGGAGAGTTTGAGGGTCGTCCGGGGGCGCAAGACATTGCCGCCGGTTCGGATGGGTGGGAGTCCGTCGGCACCCGTGACCTCGAGTGCCGGAGCCCAGGTATTTTCAAGCAGGGCTTTTTCCGGATCCTCTGATCGTGGATGCGTGGTCCCGGCAAAGGGGAACCGCTCCCAAACCAGCCGGTTCAGGGTTCGTGCCGCCTGCCGGACTTCTTCCTCGCGATTGGTCGGGACGGTGACGTGGAATGCGGCCAGCCGGATCCGTCCATCCCGTGAGTCCTCGACACGATCCAGAAGATGCCGGAGCACCTGGAAACTCGAGGGAACAATGCCTCCTGCGGTACCCGAATGGACCCCGTGAGTGAGCGTTTCGACGCTCAACTCTGCGATGAGATTGCCGCGCAGTGAGGTGGTATACCAGAGCTGGTCGTAGTTCCCGCATTCGGCGTCCAGGCAGACAATCAGGCCCGGCACGCCCAGCCGATCCGAGAGATGGTCCAGGTAGGCGGCAAGATCCGGGCTCCCGCTTTCCTCGGAGCATTCGATCAGGGCCAGGAAGGGGGGCCAGAGGGTCCCGGCGGCGTTGAGCCGGCGCAGAGCGGAGACGATCGAAAAGACGGCGTATCCGTCATCGGCGCCACCCCGGCCATAGAGTCGCCCGTTTTCCAGAACCGGTGTCCAGGGGCCGAGTCCCGGCCGCCATCCCTCGAACTCCGGCTGCTTGTCCAGGTGACCATAGAGGAGGACGGACGGAAGGGTGCCCCGTCGCGGATCGGTGCTGGCTTCAATGCACAGGAGGGGCGTAGAGCCGGGCCGCTCGAGGATTTCCACGGAAGCAAGATCCTCGAGTTGGGCCCGGCACCAGTCTCGGACCAGACAGACGGCCCGGTCCATGTCGCCATGGCTCTTCCAGTCCGGATCAAAGGCGGGAGACCGGTTCGGGATCCGGATGTAGTCCTTGAGGGCGGGTACGATTGAAGTCCGCCAGAAGGAATCGATTTCATCGAGGGGAGAAGGAACGGGCATGGGCATGGGAGGGGAGCTCCTGGAAGGCGGCATGAGGCCAGAAGAAGTGGAACGAGTTGGTGCGTAGCTGGCTGGAAAAATCCATGAGGTCGCGGTTCAGGTGCGACGCGAGGAATGCAGCGATGTGGGGCAAAAAAGCCGGTTCGTTGCGCTTGTTGCGGGGAGGATCGGGCAGGGTCCGGGGCAGGAGATAGGGCGCGTCGGTTTCGATCAGGAGACGGTCTTCCGGGATTTCAGGAAGCAGGGCCACGAGGTGACGGCCGCGGCGCTCATCGCACACCCAGCCCGTAAGTCCGATCCAAAGGCCCAGCGTGAGATAGTGTTCAAGTTCCACGGCGGTTCCGGTAAAACAGTGAAGGACCGCCTTCGGTAGGGCCGGACCCGCATTTTCCAGTATGGCCAACAGGTCGGCGTGGGCATGCCGTTCATGCAGGAAGAGTGGCTTGCCGAGCCGAATCGCGAGTTCCACCTGCTTTTCGAAAATGCGGCGCTGCTGTTCCGGTTCGGAAAGGTTCCGGAAATAGTCCAAGCCGCATTCACCAATCGCCACGACATCCGGCTGCTCGGCATGGGTACAGACCGTCTCCCAGTCTTCATCACGAAGCTGCCCGGCCTCGTGCGGGTGGATGCCCGAGGTGATCCACAACCGCTCGGGGTCGCGCTGCCGCAACTGTTTGGCGGCAAGCACCCCGGGTCCATCGCTGGACGTCAGAATCATCCGTTCGACCCCGGCATCAATCGCCCGGGCAATGACGGCGTCCCGGTCAGGGTCGAAGCGGGAATGGGTGAGGTTCACTCCGATATCAATCCACATCCCGGCGTTCCCGGCTGATTCCGCACGCATCCGGGATGGGTTTTCCGGCTGCCGCAGGTAAGCCCGGGTCCCGTGCTGCCGGAGGGATGGGTGCCGGATCCAGGCGAAAAGCATCGCGTTCCCGCTGGACAGGTCGGCTGGCCGGACCGGTCAGCTTCTTAGCTAAAGTATTCCTGCAGACGGGAGACGGCGATTTCAAGGGTTTGGTCATCGGTTGCGTATGAGAGGCGGAGATGGCCGGGCGCTCCGAATGCACTGCCGGGAACCACGGCAATGCCGGTGCGCTCGAGGAGATCGCAGGCCAGGGCCTGGTCATCGCTGATGGCCGGGTTCAGGCCCAGGTGGGGCCGGCAGTCCGCAAAGGCGTAGAAGGTGCCGTCCGCGGGCTGTACCCGGATGCCGTTCAGTTCATTCAGCCGGGGGACCAGATAGTCGTGCCTTGCATGGTAGGCGGCAACCATCTGGTCGATGCTTGAGGAATCGCCACTCAACGCGGCTTCCGCCGCTGCCTGTGCGATTGAATTGGCATTGGAGACCGTATGCGACTGGAAATCCGCCATGGCCTGGATCAGGGCGGGGGGGGCCGCCGCATATCCGATTCTCCAACCGGTCATGGCATGGGATTTGGATACGCCGTTGATGACGACGCACCGGTCCACAAGGTCCGGGCAGACCATGGCGAGATTCAGGAAAGGCAGTCCCTGCCAGAGGATTTTCTCATACAGGTCGTCGGTGACAATGACGATTTGGGGATGGCGCCGGACCACCGACCCGATGGCGTCGAGCTGCGACCGGGGGTAATGAACCCCGGTGGGATTGCCCGGGCTGTTCAGGATCAGGAGACGGGTTGGAGGTTTGAGCGAGGCGTCCAGGGCATCAATGTCGATCGCGTAACGGTCCGTGGCATCGGTCTGGAGAATATGGCACTCGGCACCACTCAGCCGGATGATGTCCGGATAGGAGACCCAGTAGGGGGCGATGATGACCACCCGATCCCCGGGATTGAGCAGGCACTGGGTCAGAGCATACAGGGCGTACTTGGCTCCCGGGGTCACCAGGATCGAGGTCACGGGGTAGTCGAGTTGGTTGTCCTTCCTGAATTTGGCCTGGATGGCTTCCCGCAGCGAGGGGGTGCCTGCGGCCGGGGTGTAACGGGTCAGTCCCCGCTCCATGGCCTCTCGGGCCGCCTCGCGGATGAACGTCGGCGTGTCAAAATCAGGTTCACCGATGGACAGGTTCAGGATGGGCCTGCCGGCCTGCTTGAGGGTGGCTGCGAGCGAGGCGATTGCCAGGGTGGGTGAGGGCTGGATCTCTGCGAGCCGGTTGGCAATGGCAAGGGATGCGGTCATGGGGCGGGTGCAGGGGGCAATGGCGGTTATCATAGGCGTAAACAGGTGGGCACGTCATGAAAGACCGGTTTCAACTGGTGGCTGGATATGCGCCGGCCGGAGATCAGCCCCAGGCGATCGAAGCCCTGACCCGTGGTCTTGAGGATGGGTTGGCCCGACAAGTGCTTCTGGGGGTGACGGGTTCGGGCAAAACTTTTACCATCGCGAACCTCGTCCAAAACGTGCAGCGGACAACTCTGGTTTTGGCGCCCAACAAGACACTGGCCGCCCAGCTCTACGGTGAATTCAAGGGTTATTTTCCGGAGAATGCCGTCGAATATTTCGTCTCCTACTACGATTACTACCAGCCGGAGGCCTACGTCCCGCAGTCGGATACCTATATCGAGAAAGATGCCACGATCAACGAGCACATCGAGCAGATGCGCCTGTCGGCCACCAAGGCGCTCCTCGAACGGAGGGATACGCTGATTGTGGCGACGGTTTCGGCCATTTATGGACTGGGTGACCCGGAATCCTACCACCGCATGGTGTTGCACCTGGCCGTGGGGGATCACGCGACCCAGCGGCAGATCCTGATCCATCTGGCGGATATGCAGTACCGGCGCAACGATTACGAGCTTTTGCCGGGCTCGTTCCGGGTGCGCGGCGATCTCATCGACATCCACCCCAAGGAATCGGAGCGGGACGCCCTCCGGATCGAGCTGTCGGACGACGAGGTGGCAACCCTCTGTTTGCTCGACCCCCTCACCGGCAAGGTCCGTGTCCGCCTGCAGCGGTATACCGTGTACCCGGGCAGCCACTACGTCACGCCCAGGGACCGGGTCCTCGAGGCCCTGACCCGGATCCGGACCGAGCTCGGCGAACGCCTGCAGTGGCTGCGGGAGCGAGGGCGGCTGCTCGAAGCCGAACGGCTGGAACAGCGGACCCGTTTCGATCTGGAGATGATCCAGGAGCTGGGCTACTGTACGGGCATTGAAAACTATTCACGCCATTTGTCCGGCCGCGGTCCCGGAGAGGCGCCGCCCACGCTTTTTGATTACCTGCCGCCTCAGGCGTTGTTGGTGATCGATGAAAGTCACATCACGATCCCCCAGCTGGTGGGCATGTACCGAGGTGACTACTCCCGCAAGTCGACCCTGGTCGAGTATGGGTTCCGGCTCCCCTCCGCCTTGGACAACCGGCCCCTGCGTTTCGAGGAGTTCGAGGCCCGCGCTCTGCAGACCGTCTATGTCTCCGCCACCCCCGGCCCCTATGAAACCCGGAAGGCCGATGCGACGGTCGAACAACTGGTGCGGCCGACCGGCCTCGTGGATCCTTCGGTTGAGGTCCGCCCAGCCATCACCCAGATCGATGACCTGCTCTCCGAGATCCGGCAGTGCGCCGGCCGCCAGGAACGGGTTCTCGTGACCACGCTGACCAAGCGGATGGCCGAGGACCTGACCGAGTATCTTCAGGAAAACGGGGTCCGGGTCCGTTATCTGCATTCCGATATCGAGACCCTGGAACGATCCGAGCTGATCCGGGAGTTGCGTAAAGGGACCTTCGATGTTTTGGTGGGGATCAACCTGTTGCGCGAAGGGCTCGACCTCCCGGAAGTGTCCCTAGTGGCCATCCTGGACGCCGATAAGGAAGGGTTCCTGCGTTCGGAAGGGGCTTTGATCCAGACCATCGGCCGGGCATCCCGCCACCTGTCGGGCCGGGCGATCCTCTATGCCGAGCACACGACGCCCTCAATGGCCCGGGCCATTCAGGAAACCGAGCGCCGCCGCCTGCGGCAGCTCGAATTCAATGAACGGCACCGGATCACGCCGCGTGGGATCCAGAAAGGAATCGTCGATGCCCTGGAAGGGGCGGGCGCGTACGCACCCGGTTCCCCGGGGCGGCGCGGAAGACGGTCCGCCGCCGGAGCCGGAGAGGCGACCTCCGATAGACGGAATCCGGAGGATCAGGCGCGTGAGATCCGGAAGCTGGAAGAGGAAATGCGTGAGCAGGCGCGGCTGCTGGAATTTGAAAAGGCGGCGGAGATCCGGGATCAGGTCATGCTGCTCAAAGAGCGTTTTTTGGGGTATTCGTGAAAGTGGGTTGGGGCGGGGTCAAAGCTCCCCCGCCTCAATCATGCGGATGAGTGTTGAAATGTCCACGCCGTAGTTCTTCTCCCGCTTCTCATGCTTGTGTGGGTCATAGGCTTCGGGCGGGCGCAGCGGACGCTCTTTCTCCATCACCGGCAAGCCGTAGCCGATGGCATCATCCGGCAGGCCATAACCCATTTCGACCGGTTCCGGCTCGCGCTTTCGCTCGAATCTTGGACGCTTCTGTTTGTGGCTGTGAATGCTCTCGGTGAACAGCACCTTGGTCCGCAATGCCTCGAACGAGTAGCCCCGGCCTAGCCGGTTCATCACCCGAATCAGGCTGTTCAGCGACTCCGTGTAGGCGTTCGTCACTGGGTGCTCGAAGTAGTTGAGGATGAACGGCTGCCAGTTGGTGAAGGCGCGGATCAGGTCGGCGAAATAGGGTCTGATCTCGGTCGAGATGACCCTATGCCACGCCTCGTAGCGCCGCATGGCGTCCTCTGGCGTCTCGGCCTCATAGATGCCGTAGAAGTCCTCCTTGAGCCTGTACGTCTCACCCAAGGCTGGGTAGTTCTTCGTCCAGCTGTCGAGATTCAGTCGCTCTTTATCGTTTAGGTCGCTCTCGCGCTTCAAGAGCACGAATCGGTCGTGCATCAGTCCGCGCTTCTGCTTGATGGTCAGTTCGCCTCGCAAGCCCTTGCGTGCCTTCTCCATCGCGTCGTTCGCCATTCTGACGACGTAGAACTTGTCGATGACGATGGTCGCCTCGGGTAGTACCGCACTGACCGCATCGCGGTAGGGCACCCACAGATCCATCGCCACGTACTGCACCTGGTCCCGGTTCGGCATCTTGAACAGGTACTTCTCCACTGTGTCCTTGTTCCGGTTGTGGAGCATGTCCACGATGGTGTTGTTCTGGATGTTCGAGACGACGCAGCGCGGCTTGTTGATGATGTGGATTTCGTTTATGCCCATCCACTTCGGCGTCTCGAAGTGGACGGTCTTCTCAAGCTCACCGATGTAGCCGCGGAAGATGTTGCGGATCGTCCCTTCAACTAGGCCGGTTTCATCGGCCAAAGAGGTGAAGGTGCGTTTCAACGCCTGTTGCCCGATCCACTTCACCAGCCGCTCGGTCATCATGCGGTTCTCTGCTAGCACCGGCAGCGCCTGCGAGAAGGTCTTGCCACAGGATTGACAGCGCAACCGCTTGGTATCGATGTAGATGCCCACACGCTTGCCGTGCATCGGCATGTCTTTGAACACCTGCTCGCGGGTGCCCCACGAGGTCAGACGGTCGGACTGGCAGTGCGGGCAGGCTGAGGCCACGTCCACCGGCTCGGCGGTAACGTGGTAGTCGTGGTTGGTTTCCTCCACGCGCAGCACTCGGTACTGCGGGAGATTCAGGATGTTGGTGGGCATTTCAGGACGCGCTTTGCCAGGGGAACCGCGAAGCAGCCTTACGCCACCAAGACCCTTCCAGTCGAATTCATGGTTCCATCCCATAATCATCAGAACGATCTTCTTCCATATTGCACACTCGGTCGAAGATGACGGCTGAGAGGTGGGAACAAGCCACTTTAACCCCCTGCCAGTCATGCCAGCGAGGATCAAGGTTCTTGTACTCGCTGAGTTCAGTTTCTTCCAAGTCATAGGGCAGCGCGTTGGCAAGCTGGACTTGTAACTGCTGTAGCGGAGATTCGCCACTCTCTTGCTGGTAGAGCCGGTCGAATGATAGTAGCGCATGGGCAACGCTCTCATCGCCCATGTGATCGGCCAAAGCCACGAAGTCCAGGTAATCCCGCGTGGCGTTGCGCTTGAGGATCAACACCCCCTTGATGCGCAGAATCTCACCCTCGGTCGGAACGGTGATTCGCGCCCCATGGTAATCCACCACAGTCGTTTCCAATGGTTCATCCCGAAGAAGCTGGCGAACCCCGGTTTCGATGCCGTCGAGGCTGCCAAGGATTTGCACGGGTCGCTGCACACGGGCCGTTTTCCAGCCAGCGACCGACTCAAGCTCGGCCAGCACTTCGTCAAAGCGGTGACGCAGATCGGTCAGCACGTGGTCGGCGTCACGGGAGAAGCGGTGTTCGGCATGGATGGCCGAGGCGGTTCCTCCAACCAACACGGCATCTGGCAGGATGCGCTGGAGCCGTGCTGCAGAGGACAAGACGAGTTCCCAGTCAGGCAGTGCTGCGGTGTTCTTCGGCATAGTGCATCCAGAAGTGATGACGTTGCGCGTAGGGGTCGGAGGCGTAAGGGCGGCACACGTGCTCCACCTTGTCGAGCAGGGCGCGGTCGGACAAAGCCGCCCGCCGTAGTTCCGCCCAATCCTGCCACCGACCGCGTGAGATCACGTCGTCGATGGCGGCGAGGGTGAAGCGCTGATGGTTGAGGTGGCGATGAAGCATGGCGAACCACACACTTTTACGATTGTCGATGACTGTATCTTACGCGAGCAGCGTGGAGGAAGCAACACACTTTTGCGATTGTGAGCAGCTTGCTGCTTTGCATTGGTTACAGAACTGCCCAATCCACTTTTGCGAATACCTGTTTTTTGAAGCAGGCCAACCCCTGATGCCGGACCGGGCCTGCGTCTCAAGCCCGCAGGGTCCAGTCTTGTCAGGCTCCGGTGCGATATGGTACTTTCACCCACTCTGAGAGGAAGGCGCGTAGCTCAGCTGGTTAGAGCACCACCTTGACATGGTGGGGGTCGTTGGTTCGAGTCCAATCGCGCCTACCAAGTAAAAATCAATAGGTTACCGATCCCATCCCCTCGGGCCTTTGGACGCAGGGTCCGTTTTTGTGTTGAAGGTCGGATGAGGTCGTTCGTGGTACAGAGGTCACGTTCGTGTCGGCTGCAACGCGAGCGGTGCTTCTCCCGAACCTTCAACTCGGTTGTGGACTCCTTACGCCAGCGCTTGATGCGCTCGAAGCTTCTGCCCGCGCTGCTGATCGATCGGAGGGTCGTCAAGACTCACCGTCACTCGCCCGTCCCGGACGACCATCCGGACTCCGGGGCGCCGTTCAAGACCCTGAAGTCACGGCTCGCTCTCCCTGAGCGTTTGGGCTTACTCGAGGACGCCCACGCTCACGGTCGGCCGCTCCTCCGCTGGGACAACCGGCAACCTCGCCAGGGCGGTCTCGGCTGGATGACCCCGGCCGTTGGGCATGAGGGCACCGTCCCGAAGCCGCCGGTGGGGCCCACCGCCACCTTGGATCCATCCGTCAAAACAGGCGGCGACACACCACCCGCCTGCCGGCTCATCTCATGGCACCAGGTGTTCCAAACGCATGGACACGTTCCGCCGGTGAAGATCCCGGGACCGTCTTTCGCTCGGGCAGTTCCATCAGCGTTTGTGGCGTCGGGTATGTGAAGCTTCTTTCCGGAAGTGGAGCGGGAGAGTCACAAAGGACAGGGTTTCCGGTTGCCCAAAGGCATTCACTCCGAAGGTCACGTAAGCGGTCCCTTCGTAGCGCTCACGCCAGCGTACCTCGAACGTGTTGGCGTTCCACGGAATGAGAACACCGCTGAAGGCCGGGTTTCCGAGGCTGAGCGTGAGTGCTCCGTGTTGTTCCTTCACGTGCGCCGTACCGTCAAAGTGGCTCCGGTAAAGACCGATGTAACGCACGAGAGGCACAAGAGGGTGCGCGTACCGTTCTCGCGCCCGGACGAGATTTTCTTTGATGGCGTTTTCCCGTTCTTGTTCCTTCTTGCGAAAGCGGTACCAGGCGCGGCTCACATCGCGGTGTGGCAGGCCAAGGTAGGATTGGAGTACATCAAAAAGAACCCCTTCGGGCGCGAAGTTCTGGTCGAGGTTCGAGAGTACAACGACGCCGAGATGCGCGCTCGGGACGATCGCGAGCGCGGTCGACATCCCGTCGATGTTCCCCGGGTGCCAGATCAGCCGGTGTCCGCCGTATTCCTGGATGAAAAACCCGAAACCGTATGCGTAAAAGGGTTCACCGGGTGTCTGCACGCGTAACCAGCTGCCGACTGACGGGTTGTCTTCATGGATGAGCATCCAAGGGGTTTCAATGGCGCGGATGACCGAAGGTGCAAGAACCTGTTTGTGGTCGTAGCGCCCATGGTCCATGAGCATCTCAAGCCAGTGACTCATGTCGAGCACGCTCGTATTGATGCCGCCGACAGGGGCAAAGACATCCATGTTATGGGTCCAGTAGCGCGGAATCCGCGTGACGCGGCCGCCGATCACCGCGTAGGGGGCCGCGACATCCGGTTTCCCAGCGAGAGCTTCCTGCCGGGTGACCGTGCCCTTCATGTGCAGGGGTTGAAAGAGATCAAGCCGGACATAGCGGTTCCAGGTCATGCCGGTGATCGCCGGAATGAACTGGCTTGCCGCAAGATACAAAGTGTTGTTGTAGCAAAAGTGGGTTCGAAAGGGATAGGTGGGTTTTTGGTATCGAAGCCTTCCCAGCACATTTTTCACGGTATCGTAGGAGGTGTACCACATCGCGGTCGGATCGCAGTAGCCGCTCCGGTGCGTGAGCAGGTCACGGAGCGTGATCGCCTGCGTGACGTACGCGCTTTTCAGGCGAAAACCCATGAGCTCATCGTGAACCGGGGTGCTCCAGCGCAGTTTCCCGGCGGCAACCAGCCGGCCCAGTGCGGCTGCCGTGAAGGCCTTGGTCAGAGACCCCAGCGTGAACAGTGTTTCGGGATTGGTGCGTCCCGGCCGGCCGAGCACGCGCACGCCGTAACCGTGTATATAGACGAGCTTGCCGTTCCTGACCACTGCCAGTGCGAGTCCGGGCACGTGCCAAAGGCGCATCGTCCTGCGGACGTAAGCGTTCAGGTGCGCAAGAGGCATGGGCGGCCCCGGATCCGCCCATGCGAAGGGTATGGCGGCCGACAGGACCCCCATCCAAACCGCAGCGGAAACAGACCACGCGGGGCCGATCGTTCTTTTCATTCCGGGTTTCCCAACGCCTGCACCCTCTTGAGTATAACTCCCGGGGGGAGCGTGAAGGATCCCGTATTCTGGAGCTGCCAACCCGGCGAATTTTTGTGCGACACTATCGCCATGTCAGATCCATTGCCGGTTTTAAGAGCGCCACTTTCGACCTTCGGGGAAGTGCTGCGGCGTCATCGCTTGTCGCTGGCCCGCCGGCCCCTTGAGATCCTGCAGGTCAATGTGGGGAAACGGTGCAATCAGGCCTGTACCCACTGTCATGTCGAAGCGGGACCGAAACGGACTGAAATCATGACCGGACAGACGGTCGACCGGGTGCTGGAACTGCTCGACCGGTCGCCGGGGATCCCAACGGTCGATCTGACCGGAGGGGCGCCGGAACTGAATCCCCACTTCCGCCGTCTGGTGGTTGCGGCGCGTCGGGGCGGAAGGCAGGTGATCGACCGCTGCAACCTGACCGTTCTCTTTGAGCCCGGACAGGAAGAAACCGCCGGGTTTCTGGCAGAAAACCAGGTCACCGTGATTGCTTCCCTGCCCTGTTACAGTCGTGACAACGTGGACAAGCAGCGTGGGGTTGGAGTATTCGAACCCAGCCTGCGGGCCCTTCAGCAACTCAACGCATTGGGCTATGCGGCCCCCGGGAGTCCACTGGAGCTGCATCTGGTCTACAACCCGGTGGGTCCGTTTCTTCCGCCCGAGCAGACCCGGCTGGAAAAGGAATACAAAAAGCAGCTCGGGGAACATTATGGGATCCGTTTCAACCGTCTTTTGACGATCACCAACATGCCCATCAGCCGGTTTCTCCACCAACTGCTTCGGGACCACGCACTTGAAGCCTATCAGACGCTTCTGGTCCAGTCTTTCAATCCTGAGACCGTCGCGGGCCTGATGTGTCGGAATCTGCTGTCCGTTGGATGGGATGGGCAGCTTTATGACTGTGATTTCAACCAAATGCTCGAGTTGCCACTGGGTGGGCGGCCACGGAGTCTCTGGGATATCAATGGTTTCGATGATCTGGCGAACGGCCCGATCGCCTGCGGTCCGCATTGCTTCGGCTGTACGGCCGGGGCAGGCAGTTCCTGCGGCGGTGCGCTCGCCTGAGGGTGGAGGGAATGGAGAGGGATCGCGACCGATCCCGGCCCGATTGGGCTTTCCCGCTATAATGGCACGGCGCCTCCCCCCGGAGGCTCTCGTTTATCCGGATTACGGTTCATGCCCAAAATGACGATTCCACTTCATGGTGAGGTGGATCAGACGGTTCCCCTGTCGGTTCGGGAGGTCTTGGCACGCCGCATCGATCCTCAGGTCATGGGGAACGTCGTGGCCGGGCGCCTCGATGGCCGCCCGGTCGACCTTTCGACCCCTCTGGCGTCCGATGCCGTCTTGGAACCGGTGATGGGGGACGAACCCCTGGGACTGGAAATCCTGCGGCACTCAACTGCCCACCTTCTGGCTCATGCGGTCAAGCGGCTTCACCCGCAAGCCCAGATCACCATCGGGCCGGTCATCGAAGATGGCTTTTACTATGACTTCCTGGTCGAGCCCCCTTTTTCAGCGGAGGATCTGCCCGGAATCGAGCGGGTGATGCGGGAAATCGTGGCTGAGGACTGGCCCATTGAACGACGGGTCATGACGCGTGACGAAGCCATCCGGTTTTTCTCCGAACGGGGCGAAGCCTACAAAGCCGAGATCATTCGCGAGATTCCGGAGGGTGAGGTGATCAGTCTCTACCGTCAGGGAGAGTTTCAGGATCTGTGCCGAGGACCGCATGTGCCGTCGACCGGTCGCCTGCGCGATTTCAAGCTGACGCAGGTGGCGGGAGCCTACTGGCGCGGGGACTCGCGGAATGTCATGTTGACCCGGGTTTACGGAACGGCTTGGGCCAGTCCGGAGGCGCTGGCGCAGTACCTGGAACGCATCGAGGAGGCGGAAAAAAGGGATCACCGGAGATTGGCCAAACTGATGGACCTGTTCCATTTTCAGGAAGAAGCGCCCGGAATGGTGTTCTGGCACGAAACGGGATGGCTACTGTACCGGATCATTGAGGACTATGTGCGGGGGAAGCTGGCCGCGGCCGGGTACCGGGAGGTCCACACGCCCCTCATGTTGGACCGCACCCTCTGGGAACGCTCGGGGCATGCGGACAAGTTCGGCACGCAGATGTTCTCGGTCGTAGTGGAAAACCGGGAATATGCCATCAAGCCGATGAACTGCCCGGCCCATGTCCAGATTTTCAACCAAGGGATCAGGAGCTATCGGGAGCTGCCGCTCCGCCTGGCTGAGTTCGGGGTCTGCCACCGCAATGAACCGTCGGGGACCCTGCATGGCCTCCTCCGCGCCCGCGCTTTTGTCCAGGATGATGCCCATATTTTCTGTACGCCCGATCAGGTCGAGCCCGAAGCCGTCGCCTTCATTCGCCTGCTTTTCGACGTTTATCGAGATTTCGGTTTCACGGACATCGAAATCAAGCTGTCCACGCGTCCGGCGCAGCGGGTCGGGGACGACGAGCTTTGGGACCGTGCGGAACAGGCCCTGTCCCAGGCCTTGCAGCATCAGAACCTTTCCTTTGCGATCCAGCCGGGAGAGGGTGCCTTTTATGGCCCGAAAATCGAATTTTCGCTACGGGATACCTTGGGCCGGGTGTGGCAGTGCGGAACCCTCCAGCTCGATTATGTATTGCCTGAACGGCTCGGGGCGAGTTTCGTCAATGCCCACGGTGACAAGGAACGGGTCGTCATGTTGCACCGGGCCATCCTGGGATCCCTGGAACGGTTTATCGGGATTCTCCTCGAACACCATGCGGGAGCCCTTCCGCTCTGGCTGGCTCCGGTCCAGGTTGCCCTTCTGACCATTACCGACCAGCAGGACGGCTATGCCCGCCAGGTCGCCCGGGTTCTGGAGCAGGCCGGGCTCCGGGTTTGCCTGGACTTGAGAAATGAGAAGATTGGACTTAAAATTAGGGAACGCTCGATCCAGCGGGTTCCCTACCTCGTGGTGATCGGGCCGAAAGAGGCGGCCGCAGGCCGTCTCGCCGTACGCCGCCAGAACGGCACTAACCTAGGAGAAATCTCCCTGGAAAACTTTGTGGCTGATTTGACTAGGGAACGGAATCGCCGTGGCCTAGATGTAGTGGAGGACTGAGGCATCAGCGGCGAGAAAAAAGTTCGGCGTAATGCCGAGATCACGGTACCTCGAGTGCGCGTGATTGACCAGGCTGGCCAGCAGATCGGTGTTCTGCCTACGAGTGAGGCACTGAGAGTGGCCGAAAACGTGGGGCTGGATCTGGTCGAGGTCTCGCCGACCGCTGATCCGCCGGTTTGCCGGGTGATGAATTTCGGCAAATACCAGTTTGAACTGAACAAAAAGGTTCAGGCAAACCGCAAGAAGCAAAAGCAGATCCATATCAAGGAGGTTAAGTTCCGCCCGACCACAGAGGAAAACGATTATCAAATCAAGCTGAAAAGTATCCTGCGTTTTTTGGCGGATGGAGACAAGGCGAAGGTCACGTTGCGTTTTAGGGGCCGCGAGTTGCTGCACCAGGACTTGGGCGCCCAGATTCTGAACCGGATCCAGACGGACTTGGATTCCAATGCGGTGGTCGAAACGGCCCCGCGCCTCGAGGGACGCCAGATTGTGATGGTGCTCGTGCCCCGTCGCAAGTAAAACCTAAAAGCGTTTCCCTGTTGGAAATGCCCTTGGTTGTCAATGCCGCGTGAGCGGAACCAAGCCACTGTGAGGAGTTGCGTGTCATGCCCAAGCTCAAAACCAACCGTGGTGCCGCCAAGCGTTTCCGTGCGCGGGCCAATGGCTTCAAACGGAAACAGTCCCATCGTCGGCACATCCTGTCCACGAAATCGCCCAAACGGAAACGCCAGCTCCGCAGTCCTGCGGTTGTAGGACCGGCCGATCTGGACCGTCTGCGCCCGCTTCTGCCTTACCGGTAAGGGGGATCGCGAGATGGCACGAGTGAAAAGGGGCGTCACAAGCCACGCCCGTCACAAGAAGGTTTTGAAACAGGCCAAGGGTTACTATGGTGCGCGCAGCCGGACCATCAAGGTGGCCCGCCAGGCGGTTCTCAAGGCCGGGCAGTATGCGTACCGCGACCGGCGGCGGAGAAAGCGCGAGTTCCGCGCCCTGTGGATCGTCCGGATCAACGCGGGAAGCCGCGAACACGGGTTGTCTTACAGCCAGTTCGTGAGGGGACTGGCCAAGGCCGAAATCCAAGTCGACCGCAAGATTCTTGCCGAGTTGGCTGTCCATGATCCGGCGGCCTTTGCCACGCTGGTGGAGCAGGCCAAAACGGCGTTGACGGCTGGCTGAACCCCCCGTTGGGGGGTGTGTGGCGTTCCCCGCCGCTCGCTTGCGGAGGTTGACCCGTGGTTTCCGAACTGGATTTTCTCGATTCCGCCTTGGCCGCCATCTCCTCTGCCAGCACCCTCGTTGAACTGGACCGGGTTCGGGTGCATTGGCTGGGACGGAACGGGGTTCTGCCGGAGGCGTTCCGTGAGTTGGCGACCCTGCCCGCGACGGAACGAAATGCCACCGGGCAGCGACTGAACCGCGCCCGGGATGCGATTGAGGATGCGGTCCGGAAGCGGCGTCATGTCCTTGAAGCCGAGGCGGTCGAAAAACAACTGGCCCGGAAGCGGATTGATGTCACCCTGCCTGGCCGGGGCACCCTGCCTGGCACCCTGCATCCGCTGACACAGGCCCGGCTTCGCATCGAGGCCTATTTTTTGGGCTCTGGCTTTACCATTGCGACCGGACCCGAGATCGAAGACGACTTCCACAACTTCACAGCGCTCAATATGGGGCCGGATCATCCGGCCCGGGCCGCGCATGATACGTTTTATCTCGAAGAGACGGTCCTGCTACGGACCCACACATCCCCCGTACAGGTTCGTGCCCTCAAGCGCTGGCCCCCTCCCTTGCGGATCATCGCTCCGGGAAGGGTCTACCGTCGAGATTCAGACCTGACCCATACGCCCATGTTTCACCAGATTGAGGGCCTGGTCGTGGACCAGGGAATTACCTGGGCGGAGATGACCGGCGTGCTGACCGACTTCCTGCATGATTTTTTTACGGATCGCCTGAACATCCGGTTTCGTCCTTCCTATTTCCCTTTTACCGAGCCCTCGGCGGAAGTCGATCTTGAGTGTTTTTTTTGCGCCCGGCGGGGATGTCGCGTTTGCAAGCAGTCCGGCTGGATTGAGGTTCTCGGTTGTGGTCTGGTGCATCCTCAGGTCTTCCGTCAATCCGGACTGGATCCGGACGAATGGTCCGGACTGGCGTTTGGGATGGGAGTCGAACGGCTGGCCATGCTCAAGTACCGCATTGGCGATATTCGTTGGTTTTACGACAATGACCTGCGTTTTCTGACCCCCGCCCCGGTTGCCTCGGGGCCATGAAAATTACCCGCCGGTGGCTCGAGGACTGGCTCCCGATCCGCATGGGAGACCGCCGCTTGCGGGACCGACTCACCGAAGGAGGCCTCGAGGTTGAGGCCGTCCAAATTTTGTCCGCCCCCTTTTCCGGTGTCCGGGTGGCCCGGATCCGGTCGGTGGATGATCTGCCGGATGGCCGGCTCCGGGTCTGTCAGGTCGAGTCGGCCGCTCAGCTGGCTGTCGTTGTTTCGGGAGCCCCGAACCTCCACCCCGGTCAGTGGGTGGTCTGGGCGCCGCCGGGAGCCCGTCTCCCGGGCCGCGATCCGCTCACTGATCGGCATTTTGGGGATGTGGTCTCCTGTGGCATGCTCTGTTCCGAACAGGAGCTCGGGATTGGAGCCCGTGCCGACCGGATTCTGGAGTTGCCGGACGGCTGTCGCACGGGATTGGGCCTCGACCAGTTGCTCGAATGGCCCGATGTGCTGTTTGAAATTAATGTCACGCCCAATCGCGGGGACTGTCTCAGTGCGCTCGGGCTGGCCCGCGAGGTTTCGGCCCTCACGGGAGTTGCCTTGCACCGTTCCCAGCCAGCTGGCGACTTTCATCTATCCCCGGGGCGTCCCGTCCGGATCGATGCGCCGGAGGCCTGTTCCCGTTTCCTCGGACTTGAGTTTGAGCTGCTCGATTCCGGCATCGAAACCCCCCTTGCTCTGCGGGTGCGCCTGGGTCGTCTCGGGATTGAGCCGATCCACCCCGTGGTCGATGTGACGCAATACGTCATGCTGGAACTGGGCCAGCCGCTGCATGCCTACGACGGCGAGGCCATTGGAAACGGCGCGCTCACGGTCCGCTGGGGTCGTGAGGGAGAATCGCTGGAGCTTTTGAACGAACGCTCCGTTCCGCTGGATCACTCCTATCTGGTTGTGGCATCGCCGGAAAACCCCTTGGGTTTGGCCGGCGTGATGGGGGGACGATCCACCGCGGTCCAAAGCGGGTCCCGCCGTTTTTTTCTGGAGAGTGCCCATTTTCGCACCTCCGCGGTCGCGGGTCGCGCCCGGCGTCTCAACTGCTCCAGTGAGGCTGCACTGCGTTTCGAGCGGGGAGTGGATCCCCACCTGACTGGCATCGCCATGGCTCGGGCCATGGAGCTCCTGTCCGGAATCTACGGCCCGGCCATCCGCTTCGAGTCCCTTTCCGAGGCCGTGGGAGAGATTCTTCAACCCCACTGCATCCCGTTTCAATTCTCGCGGGTGCAGAAACAACTGGGATGCCGTCTTCAACGCCGGACGGTCCGGAAATACCTGGAAGCCATCGGATGCACCGTCGAGCCTTCCGGTTCCGGATTCCGCGTTGGCCCCCCGTCTTTCCGTGGCGACCTGAATGGCCCCGAGGATCTCGTCGAGGAAGTGGCCAGGCTGCACGGATACCAACGTCTGCCGGTCCGTCCGCTCTCGGGTCCACTGCATCGGCTGCAGCCGGATCCATCCGGTCAGCGAATGGAGAAATGGCGCGACCGGCTCGTGGAACGGGGCTACCACGAGACGATCAGTCTGGCGCTCGTCGATCCCGACTGGGATCAGGCGTTTGCGCTCCCGGAAGCGGACCCGGTGAGACTGCTCAACCCGCTGTCCCAGGACCAGTCTGTGCTCAGGCGCAGCCTCTGGCCCTGTCTGGTGCGGAACCTCGCCTACAATCAGGCCCGGGAGCAAAGACGGGTGCGGATTTTTGAGAGCGGATCGGTTTTCCGGGAACACGGAGGGCGGAAGAGCGAACAGGAAGAAATCGCGGGTTTGTGGAATGGTTCTGCAGCGGAGGTGCAATGGGGCATCGCGGACCGTGAAGTCGATTTCTTTGATGTCAAGTCGGATCTCGAATCATTGCTGGTTCCGGCATCCGGACGACTGCGTTTCGAACCAGCCGAACACCCGGCATTGGATCCGGCGGAAGGCGCCGTCCTCGTCCTCGATGATCGGCGGATCGGCTTTCTGGGTGCCCTTCACCCGAAACTCCAGAAACGCTGGGAGCTCAAGGGAAAGACCTATCTTTGGTCTTTGATTTTGATTGAGTTAGGAACGATTTTTGAAGTAGAATATAGGTCGGCACCGCGTTTTCCCTCGGTCCGGCGTGACTTGGCGTTCGTGCTTCCGGCCTCGGTTTCCCTGCAGGATGTGCGGAATGCACTCCTGGGTTCCGGAGCACCGTACCTGCACGAGGTCCGCCTGTTTGACGTTTACACCGGAGCTTCCATGCCCGATGGTTTCAGGAGTCTGGCTTTTGGCTTGATCTTTCGTGATGAACATAGCACACTAACCGAAAAGGCGATCAATGATCTCTGCGAGAAGGCAGTCGTTCTCATTGAGGGAGAGTTCCGTGGTAGACTCCGCAGGTAAGTCATCCGCTTTGACCAAAGCGCATTTGGCGGCAGCACTGAATGACGAGTTGGGGATCAATAAACGCGAATCCCGAGAGTTGGTGGACCTTTTTTTTGACGCGATCAAGGCCGCCCTGTTCGACGGACACTGTGTCCATCTGTCCAGCTTCGGGAATTTCGACCTGCGAGACAAGAATCAGCGGCCCGGACGGAATCCCAAGACCGGTGAAGAGATCCCCATCTCCGCCCGCCGGGTTATTACCTTCCATCCAGGCCAGAAACTGAGGACACGCGTTGATGGTTATGCTGGAAGCAGAGAATAGGCTTGAACTGGCCCCCATTCCTGCGAAGCGCTACTTCACCATTGGAGAGGTCAGCGATCTCTGCCAGGTCAAACCCCATGTTCTCCGGTATTGGGAACAGGAGTTCAGCCAGTTGCGGCCCGTCAAGCGGAAGGGAAACCGCCGGTATTATCAGCGTCAGGACCTGATCCTGATCCGCCAAATCCGCAGTCTCTTGTATGAACATGGGTATACGATTGGTGGCGCACGGCAGCAGCTGGGAGGTGATGGGATGCAGCAGGACATGCATCACAGCACCCAGATTGCCAAGCAGCTACGCATGGAGCTTGAGGATATCCTGAAGCTGTTGAGAAGCTGAGGGTCATTGCCGGATCGTTCGGGGTGTAGCGCAGCCTGGTAGCGCACCTGCATGGGGTGCAGGTGGTCGGAGGTTCAAATCCTCTCACCCCGATTTTTTCGCCCGCAGGCGAAAAAATCGAGCAGGAGATTTAAGAGAGTAGTACATGTAGAGCACATTCGGCTGGGACAACAGAGCGGCTGTCGCCGAAACATTGCAACTCCTCTATCAGAAAGCAATTTTGGGGCACGCCATAAAAACGCACAGTAGAAGAACTTGGGTCCTAGGCGGGGTGGAAGAGCTTTGGCCATGGGCGTTGCCATCGGCTCGGCCGTAGTCCCTGCTACTAGGAGCCATCTGCACACAGGGACGACTGAAGCGGCGTCAGGCTTGGTCAACCGGTCGATATTGAAGTTGGTGCCCGTGGCGGCCATCTAGTGAATCAGGTCGCTATGTGCGGTGATTGTCACACGCCGATGGGCCAGAGAATGGACAGCGGGATAAAACGAAATGGTTACAGGGCGCAAAAATTGCGTTCAGGCCGGATTTTCCAATGCAACACTGGTCGTCTTCCGCGCCGGATATCGCGGAGGGGTTGCCTTCCCATTGGACTGCCGCGAACATGATTAGATTCTTGACAACAGGTCTTAATCCCAAGGGACATCATGTTGAACCACCGATGCCGGCGTTTCGGCTCAACCACGCGGACGCCTTGGCAGTAACCGTCTATCTCAAGGGTTTGCCGCATGGAAAATAGAAGCTGTTCCATTCGGAGTTGAATGTTGGGACCAGCTCCCCCGTGAAATTGAGTGCATTTTCCAACGAAGGAGAACATTATGGCCAACGCCAAGGGGCAAAAGTATTCCGCAACCGAGCAACTCTTGCAGTTGCATTTATGTTTTGCGCCGGCGCGAATTCTGACCGCAGCGCTTCAGTTGGAGGTATTTTCCCATATCGCCGCGGGACAAAAAACTACTGTGGCGCTAGCCAAAGCCGCCGGCGCCTCTGAGCGCGGGATGCGCATGCTGCTGGACGCTTTGACCGGTATGCAATTACTGCAGAAGCGCGCTTCGAACTACCGTTTGTCCGCGTTGGCCCGCCGCTACCTCGTGCCGTCCGAACCGGATTATTGCGGGGCGATGCTGGGCGATGACCGGCTTTGGAACAATTGGACGCATTTAACCGAAGCCATTCGCAGCGGCCAGGCCCCGGTACGGGTCAACGAGCGGAAGACCGCGGAAGATTTTTTCCCCAACCTGGTGCGCGGATTGCATGTTATGAACCGCCCCCTGGCCCGGCGGCTGGCCGGTGAACTGCTGGATTCCCGGCGGTCGGGGGGACTCGATGTGCTGGATGTCGCCTGCGGTTCCGGTATTTGGAGCATCGCTCTAGCCGAGGCAGATCGCGCCGTCCGAGTTACCGCCCAGGATTTTCCGAAGGTATTGGAGCTCACGCGCCAATACGCCGTCCGGCATGGCGTGGAGGAGCGTTTTAGCTTTTTAAGTGGGGACTTGAATGAAGTCGATTTTGGTGCCAATCGATTCGACGTGGCTTTGCTGGGGAACATTGTCCATTCGGAGGGTGCCGATTCGTCGCGGGGGCTTTTTCGGAAAATGCGCACAGCACTGAAGCCCGGCGGTCGCATCGTGATTATCGACATGCTTCCCAACAACCAGCGAACTGCCCCGCCGTTTCCACTGATTTTCGCTCTAAACATGCTGGTCAACACGGCGCGCGGTGATACCTATACCTTCAAAGAATACTGCGGTTGGCTCCGCCAAGCCGGCTTTAATCGCGTTCGGAAGGTGAACATCGGGTCGCATTCGCCAGCACTCGTAGCGACGCGCGGCTAACCATTCGACGCACCCGCCGGCGTCACCGCATCACCAGACCCCAACCGCCCAAGGCCAGCAGGGAAAGCGTGGCAGGCTCAGTACCCCGCCCAGAAGTTCTGGGGCGGATCATCAAGCGGCCATGGCGAGTTGGCACTTGGTCATGACCCCGGCCGCAGATTTGGTGGACCAGTTGAACCGATGCGCATGTTCATTCCAGTGCGTTACATAGGACTGCAGGTTTTCGGACAACGCCGCCTTGTCGGCGAAGTCGGCGATGGCCAAGCGCTTGCGTTGCAGGATGCCGAGCCACTGCTCCACTTGGTTCATCCACGAGCGGTGAACTGGTGGAGGATGGAACACGAATCGCGGGTGCTGGGCGAGAAAGCTCGCACCCGCCTGCCCCTGTGCATGGGCAAGTTGTCCCATACTACGTGGATTGTTGTCTTCTCTGTCTGATGAAAGAAAATAATTGGGAGTTTTGGCCGCCGTCAAGAATCTGAGCCTGGCCATGGGTCTTCTCCGGCCCTCGTTGGGAGGCGGGTCCCGCTCAGCGCGGTGTTTCTTCCGGATCGAATGGATTCAGGAATTCAGGAAGAAAAAGATCGGGCTGCAAGGGTGCGCCGGGATGGACGGCATAATGGTCGAGATCAAGAGCCCCGGCAGCCTGCAGCAGGGTTTCGTCGATGAAGAACTGCCCGGTCGTCGTCCGGGCAGGGCGTTTCAGGATTTCCACCGCGGCATCGGCGACAATCTCAGGTTTGCGACAGTTTTCCGGTCGTATCCGCCCGCCGAGCTGGGTCAGAGCTTGGGTCTCGATGATGGTTTTTGGCCACAGAGCGTTGACCGCAATGCCCTCGTTGGCCAGTTCCCGGGACAGTCCGAGGACGCAAAAACTCATCCCCATCTTGGCCAGCGTGTAGGCCAAATGCCCCGAAAACCAGCGCGGGTCCAGACTGGGTGGCGGGGCCAGGACAAGCACATGGGGGTTTTCGGCCTGGCGGAGGTAGGGAAGGGCAGAGCGGGTACAGACATAGGTTCCCCTGGCATTGACCGACCAGAGGAGATCCAGCTTCTTGATGGGCGTTTCGGAAAATCCACTCAACGCAATGGCGCTGGCGTTGTTCACGAGGATATCAAGCCGGCCCCATTCGCCCACGAGGACGGCCACGGCCGCATCGACGGCTTCGGCATCCCGGATATCCGCGGCGATCGGCACGGCCTGTGCGCCCAGTGCCCGGACCTCGGCGGCCACGGTTTCGATGGTGCCGGGCAGGCGTGGGTTGGGGGTTCGGGTTTTGGCCAGGATGCCGATCCGGGCTCCCTCGCGCGCGGCCCTGAGGGCGATTGCGCGCCCGATGCCGCGACTGGCCCCGGTGATGAGCATCACCCGATCTTTTAGCGGGAAGGACGCAGCAGGCATGGGCATGTTGGGATTTCTCTCCGACCTTCGCTATATACTCTCACGGCAACGCTCAAAAGGGGGAAGGATGTGGGACACGCCGCCAATCCGCCCGTGATCGATGTCGGGACCCTCAAACGGTGGGTCGGCCGGCCGGACGTGTGTATTTTCGATTGCCGGTTCCGACTCGAGGACCCAGAGTGGGGAGAGAGGAGCTGGGAGAGTGGTCATATCCCGGGTGCGCGCTATGCCCATCTCGACCAGGTGCTTTCCAGTCCGATCACGGAGATGAGCGGGAGACACCCCCTGCCCGATCCCACCCGTTTGGCCCGATGGCTAGGGTTGGCGGGAGTCGATGAAACCGTTCGGGTCGTCGCCTACGACCAAACCACCGGACCTTTTGCGGCGCGCTTGTGGTGGCTTGCCCGGTGGCTCGGCTTGCCGGATGTTGCCGTCCTTGACGGGGGCTGGTCGGCCTGGGTGGAGGATCACGGTCCAATTGAGACCAGTCCTCCCCGGGCGGCGGCACCGAGGTCTTTCGAGCCCCAGCCCGATTCCGGACAGTGGCTGACCACCGAGGCCATTGAGGCCGTTGTCACCGGACGGGCCCAAGCGCTGGTCCTGGATGCCCGGCAGGCGCCCCGCTACCGGGGTCTTGAGGAGCCGATCGACAGCGTGCCGGGCCATATCCCGGGCGCCGTCAATCTCTGCTACCTGGACACCCTGACCCCGGATGGACGGTTCCTCAAACGGGCCGAACTCCGCCAGCGTTTTGCCGCTGTGTTGGGGCACCGTCCATCGCATGAAGTCGTCCATTCCTGCGGTTCCGGAGTGACCGCGTGCCTGACCCTGTTGGCCATGGAGTGGGCCGGTCTCCACGGATCGCGCCTCTATGCCGGATCCTATAGTGAATGGATCCGCACCGGATTTCGTCCGGTTGCCCGCGAACCCTGCAACGGGGGGCCTCAGGGCGCGGGCCGTTCATGACGCATCAGCCGCGCCTTTTGCCGGGCCCAGTCCCGTTCCCGTTCGCTCCGCCGCTTGTCATGCAGTTTTTTACCTCGCGCCACGCCGAGTTCCAGCTTGGCCCGACCCTTTTTCCAGTACAGCCGCAGGGGAATGAGCGTGAGTCCCCGCCGTTCGACCGCCCCACGCAGGGTGTCGATTTCACGCTGGTGAAGCAGCAGTTTGCGGGTCCGTTCCGGGTCGACGGACCGGTGCGTGGAGACGGTGGGCAAGGGGGCGATCTGGCTCCCGAGCAGCCAAATGGCACCGTTCCTGATGATGGCATAGCTGTCTCGGATCTGGATGCGTCCGGCCCTCAGGGCCTTGACTTCCCACCCTTCAAGCACCAATCCGGCTTCGTAGCGCTCCTCAATGGAATAGTCATGGCGCGCCCGCCGGTTTTCAACTTGGGGGGAGCGTTGTGATTCCGGCATCCGATCTTTCATGATGGCATTATACGGGGGCCCCACCCGAGGTGACTCCTGCCTGTGTTGCGACAAATTCACAGACGGGCCAGTGTCCTATGCAGCGTTGAGGAAATGTACCGGCTCGTTGCGGACGTTCCGTCCTATCCCCGGTTTTTGCCTTGGTGCGCGGGGGCGAGAATCCTCCAGCGGGAGGCGGAAGACTGCGGAACCCAGGTCGTCTTGGCCGAGATGAATCTGGCCTGGGGGCCCATCCGGTATCGGCTGAGGACCCGAAACGACAACCGATATCCCGAAAGCATCCGCATGAAACTGGTCGACGGACCGTTGCGGGAACTGGATGGGATCTGGAGGTTCAAACCTCGGGAATCCGGAGGATGCGAGGTGAAGCTCGATCTTTCCTTCGTGACGGGGAGCCGCATGATGGGACATCTGGTGTCTCCCCTGATCGGAGAAGCAATGGAAAGCCTGACCGACGCCTTTGTCGAAGAGGCCCGCCGTCGTTACCCGGGAGGGGCCCATGTGGATTGAGATGGTGAGACGGCAGGGAGAGCGCGAATGGCGGCGGATGTTGACCTTGCCACCGGGAGTGCCACTCCGCGAGGCCCTGCGGGTGGCCGGGCTTGAGCGTTTTTTTGAACGCTGGCTCGGTGCGGGGGGAGGGGTTTCGGTGAATGGACGGAGGGTGCACCTCGAGACGGTTCTCCGGCCGGCCGACCGGGTCGAGTTCCTGAAACCGTTAAAGGTCGGGCCCGGGGATCTCCAGAGGGGCTGGTTGAAGAAACGTAAGCGCTACTAACACTTGTATAAATAATGTCCTATACTGACTTCCGGAGGTACCCCATGAGACCGAACGGAAGTGGTGAGGAGTTGGAACGGCGGCGGCGTCGCGCCCTGGAACTGTTGAAAGAGGGGCTCCTGCCGGTGGAGGTGGCGCAGCGGGTGGGCGTGGATCGGCGTAGTGTGCGCCGCTGGAAGGCGGCGGCACGGGAGGGCGGGGACGCGGCGATCCGGGCCCGGCCCACGCCAGGACGCCCCAGCAAACTGTCGGCGAAGGATCGCCCGCGGCTGACCGAAATGTTGCTGAAGGGCGCGCGGGCCGCGGGCTTTGCGACGGATCGGTGGACCGGTCCACGGGTGGCCGAGCTGATCGCACGCCGTTTCCATGTGCACTACCATGAGGGTCATGTGAGCCGCCTGCTCTGGAGCTTGGGTTTTAGCCCCAGACGCCCACGCGCCGGGGCGCGACACGGGTCTTCAGCGACGAAGCGGGGTTCCTGATGGCGCCACTCGTGCGGCGCATCTGGGCGCCACGCGGGCAGACGCCGATCTTGTCCCAGCGGGGTCGTTTGCGGCGCCAGATCTCGGTGATGGCGGCCTATCGCGGCGGGCCCATGGCCGGCCTGGCTCCGGCGCCACCGCATGCGCGCCCACCTGCTGCCAGGCTATGCCCCGGAACTCAACCCCGTTGGACTCATCTGGGGTCAAGCCAAGATGAAGGCTTGGCGAACTTCGCACCGACCGAACCCGACAATCTCCTGCGCCACACTCAAACCGCACTCCTCGTGATTGCCGTCGACCCGCCCCTGCTGCGCTCCTTCATCGCCCATGGCCCGCTCTTTTACGTGGACATAGGACATTACATATGCATGTATCAGTAAGCTGGCAAAACTCCACTCCCAGCCGATCGACTTCCCTCTGACTCATCGTGATGCCCCATCGGTCACAGCCCTCCTGAACCCAAAAGGAAACATTTTAGAATTGGACAAAGGGGGACATTATTGCTTCGGGCTACAGTACTGCAATAATACATTGACTTACATTTACATATTAGGCATACTGAATAGTACAAGTAGTATAGGAGAGGCTATGGATACCTATATGACCGTCAAGGGCCAGATCGTGATCCCATCCCGCATCCGGCGTAAACTCGGCCTGAAACAGGGAACCCGCATTCAGGTAGAGATAGATGAACCCGGCCAGCGGGTGATCCTCGTGCCCATAACCCGCGAATACATCCAGAGCCTGCGCGGGAAGTACAAAGACAAAGGCCTGTTGAAGGCATTGGCCGCCGAAAAGAGACGGGAAAGGGACATCTGATGGCGCGCAAACCCAAGGCGATCGTGCTCGATTCCTGGGCTGTGCTCGCTTACTGGGAGGATGAACAGTCCGGACAGGCGGTGGCCGAATTACTTTCCGGAGCTGGGGAACACGGCATTCCGGTTCTGATGTCCGTGATCAATGCGGGCGAGGTCTGGTACATCTTGGCGCGCGAAGTGTCCAAGACGGAAGCGGATCGAGCTACACATGAACTCAGACAGCTGGGGATCGAATTCAAGGCGGCCGAGTGGGAGTTGGCGCGGGTGGCTGGCAGCTTCAAGGCCAAATATCGAATGTCCTATGCGGATTGTTTTGCCGCGGCGCTGGCCAAGACGCACAAGGCGGTATTGGTAACCGGGGATAAGGAATTCAAACAAGTGGAATCCGAAGTTCAGATCCGTTGGGTGTGATGCCACATATGAACATCGAAGAGAGAAAAGGGTACGCTACCGTTCCGTCAGGCTTGCTCATTCCTGCCTAAACAGGAACAAAGCTGACTTCCTGCTTCACAGAGGCCGGTTTCACGCTGCCAGACAGGCCAACGCCAGAGCCTTCCTCTCCACAGGCTTCACATT
>JAJZIH010000024.1 GCA_021810635.1 Pseudomonadota bacterium
GCAGCGTTTGCGCCGCGACTCCAAGGAACTCGGCAGCTTCGTGAATGCTGACCATCTTGCGTGACATGCTCAAAATATGCATGATTGCGCAAAAACACGCAACTATTGCGTCTGCAGTTCAAAACCCCTCCTATCGATTCTCAAGAAATCTATTGGTTAAGCACCAACCGGTTCCTCACCGGCAGGATCCTGAAATCCTCAACGCGATGTCCCTCTTGCCGGAGGAGTGGGGTCGCGACGAGAGTCGACACTTTCAGTTATTTGCTCCCTTCTGCTTTGGTAGACAGAGCCGTGCAGACCTCAGAGCCGGTGGGTCATCCGTGTGTATCCAGCACGCCAGGCCAGCCGATGGCAGGCACTCCACCGCGATTTAGGGAGGAGGCTTTCGTCACAGCCGACTTGACAATGGTGATTTCGAAGCCCGCTGCAGGATCAGCCGGCCTGGGCCCGCCTCGCAGGGTTTTGTGTTGGGTTTTCTGAATACCCGATAAAATAAACCTTCAGCCGGTTGCGGTGAGTTCCATGCTACAGATTTTCAATACCCGGACGCGCCGCATGGAACCGTTCGAACCGACGGATCCGAAAGCTGTCCGGGTCTACGTCTGCGGGGTTACCGTCTACGATGACTGTCATCTGGGCCATGCCCGGATGCTGGTGGTTTTCGACCTGGTGGTCCGCTATCTCAGACGTTTGGGCTATGGGGTGCGTTACGTCCGTAATTTGACCGATATCGACGACAAGATCATCCGCCGGGCCGCCGAGCTGGGCGAGCCGTTTGATCACCTGGCCCGCCGCATGATCGACCGGTTCCACGAAGACCAGGAGGCCTTGGGGATCGCGCCTCCCGACGTCGAACCTTGTGCGACGGCCCATATCGAGGCCATGATCAGCCTCATTGACCGCCTGTGTACCCGAGGGGCGGCTTACCAGGGAGCCAACCGGGATATCTATTTCCGGGTCGCCCGCTTTCCGGCCTATGGGACCCTTTCCGGCCGCCGGCTGGAGGAGCTCCGGGTTGGATCTCGCATCGGGATTGATGAGACCAAGGAGGATCCGCTGGACTTCGTGCTCTGGAAAGCGGCCAAGCCAGGCGAACCCGCTTGGCCGTCGCCGTGGGGTTCCGGGCGGCCGGGGTGGCACATCGAGTGCTCGGCGATGTCCATGGCGCTTCTTGAGCTGCCGATCGACATTCACGGAGGTGGACAGGATCTCGAGTTTCCTCACCATGAGAATGAAGTAGCCCAATCGGAAGCAGCCACCGGGCGTCCGTTTGTCCGTTACTGGATCCACAACGGCTTTGTCCAGGTGGGCGAGGACAAGATGGCCAAATCCCAAGGCAACTTCATGACCATTCGCGAGGCCCTTGAACGGTACGACCCTGAGACCCTGAGGCTTTGGCTGCTGGCGAGCCACTACCGGAGTCCGGTGGCTTTCACCGGGGAGAACTTGGCCCGGGCGCGATCTTCCCTGGAACGTTTTTACCTTGCCTTGAGGGGTCTTCCGGAGCCTGTCGGAGTGGATCCTGCCGTTTTTGCGCCCTGGGAATCCCGGTTTGCAGCCGCCATGGACGATGATTTCAATACGCCCGATGCCCTCGCGGTCCTGTTCGATTTGGCCCGTGAAATCAACCGGGTACGGGCAGAGGATCCGATGCGGGCAAGCCGTCTGGGTGCCGGGCTGCGGGAATTGGCCCGTGTGTTCGGATTACTCGGATCGGATGCGGAGGTGTTTCTCCGCGGAAATAGGCACGGGGTGTCGGACGAATGGGTCGAGGACCAGATGCGGGAGCGGCAGAGGTCCCGTGAGGCCGGCCGGTATGCCGAGGCGGACCGGATCCGACAAACACTTCTGGATGCGGGGATTTTGGTTGAGGATGGGCCGGGGCAACAGGCCCGCTGGCGGCGCCGTCCCCCGTCTGCAAGCTAGTGGGCTGTAACGGATGAATCGGTCGTCTCATTGCGTCTCCGGAGGCCGTGATACAACTGATCAAGAACGAGCGTCGGGGGCTGCAACGCCAAGCCCACGCGCGAACGGGTGCGCCGACTCGGCGCGCCATGCGCCTGATCCTGCCGCGGGCGTGTTCACTCTCAAGCGTGGAATCGATTACTATGAATCAGCTAACCGGAAGACTACATCTGGTACAAAGAACGCAGGCTGGTCAGGGCTGCTTGGCACGATTGGACACGAGCGTCCTAAATCGTGGGCGGCCTGGAATCATTTTGCCGCAGCTACGCCAACTCGAGCGATATATCCCGAGCGAGATTCACCGGCGCGCTTGGCTGCGTCATCGATCACGCGCAGGACACGCCGCGGCAAAGTAATGTTGACCCGCTCAATCTTGTCATCAATCTCGCTAAGGTCTGCCTCAACGAGCGCCCAGGTCCATCCTTTCCACTCACGCTTCTTTGCGTGCTCTTCAAGCGGATGCGGCGCCGGAATCGGTTGTTTGTCGTCCAATAATCCCTCCAGATGCAGCAGAATCGCCTCTTTGGTATTAACCAGCGCTTCATCCAGCGTATCGCCGGCCGAGAAGCATCCCCGAAGATCTGGAACCACGATACCATAGGCGCGTCTCTTGCCACCTTTCTCGATTGCGACTGCGTAACGCATAATCACCTCCTACCTCAGCCCTGCCTGTGCACGTATTGCCTTTACTAGCCCGATCCCAAGATCCTTTTTGGGATGCGGTAACGTTACCGTTCCGGGTTTCTGGGGGTGCTTGAACTGATGGTGGCTGCCACGAACGCGGACGCGTTGCCAACCATTCGCTTCCAGTTCCCGGATCAGATCCCGGCTATTCACGGTGTGTATTATACACATGCTTGGCCTAGGCTGAAGTTGCTTCCCTGGCTGAGCCGTTTTCCCTTATCTTTCAATCCGATTGATTGAGAACGCGGTTTCGTGTGCTGTCTACACCGGGAAGGTCGCTATGAGCTCCCGGGCGCGCTGCTGCAAGGGGGTGGGTTGGGTCGTGACGGAGAAGATCGGGGCGTCGTCCGCTGCGGTGGTTTTGCAGGTGTTGCGGACGATGGTCGCGAGATCGGCCAGGAGCGTCGGGAAGCTGTGGATCGGGGTCCCGTCCTCGTGACCCTTGCGGGCGGCCTTGGCTCGGGCCCCTGCGGAACGTTTGGCGGGTGCCACCGGGTCGCGCGTCGCCCGGGCCGCCTGATCCTCATCGGTAAAGAGGAGTTCCCGCCAGGCCTCTTTCAGGTGCCACTCGACGTAATAGGCCAGCATACAGAGGAAGAGATGCACTCGGACCCGATCGGCCAGACGGTGGTGGATGGGGCGGATCTTGAGATCCATGGTCTTCATCGACCGGAAGGCCCGCTCGACCTGGGAGAGGGATTTGTAATGCCGCACGCAACTTGCCGCATCCAGGCACTCGGCGGTGACGGAGGTGCGGATGATGTAAATCCCGTCGAGTGCCGCCTCGGCGGCAATGGCCGCTTCCTTTCTGGCAAAGGCGAAGCGGGTATCGGTGATCGTGAGGGTGAAGTGCTTGGCCATCCGGTAGCGGTTGATGATCCGGCCCACCGCGAGACCGATTGAGTCTTGGCCTTTGAGCCGTCCGGCCCCGATCCGTTCCTGGATCTTTACCAGTTGCGTCTCCGTCGCCTGCAGGAGATCCTCGCGTTTATGGGCCCGGAGTCTCGCCAGTTGTGGATTCCGGCAGGCGATGAGCCGCTCCCCCGGATAGTCCGGGTGGGTCATCTCGCAGAGGTTGGTCTCATCGAAGAGATCGGGCTGCAGGGATTGGTCTTCGACCAGGGCGCGGATCGAGGCGCTTTTCAGGGCCGCGATCCACCCGATCCCGCCTTGCGCCCGCAGGGCGTCGATGGCCTGGCTGCCGATCATCCCGCGGTCGCCGACCATGACAAAGCGTTCGATCCCGAAGTCGTTCTTCACGCGTTCGACTTCCGGCAGGAAAGTGGCCGGATCGGCGGTATTCCCCTCATGGACCGTGACCGCCACGGGACAGCCCCGGTCGTCGGTCAGGAGTCCATAGTTCACCTGGAGACTCCCGCGGCGGCCGTCGCGACTATACCCCCGCTGGGCCAAGGGGCAAGTCGTGCCTTCAAAGTAGCTGGATGAGAGATCGTACAACACGAGCCCGTCGGCCTTCAGGTGGCGTGCGGCCAGCTTCGTCTGGATCCGGTCCTGACGGACCAAGAGCCAGTCCATGGCCGCATAGCAGTCCTGTTCGTCGGCCTGCGCCACGCCGCAGTCGTCGGCCAAAGTGGTGGCGTGCCAGGAGCGGGTCGTGGCCAGCTTGGTCTGGGGATCGAGGATCCGCGCGGCGATCAGGGCGAGCACGATCTCTCGGTGCCGGGAGGGCCGGGAGGCGATCAGCGCGGGCAGGCCCAGACGCGCCATCATCCGGCGCACCGCCTCCACGTGCCCTTGCGCCTGCGAGCGGGTCACCACGAACCCGGAGCCCGCCACCTCGAGAGCGGCCCCCTTCAAGACCGCCCGGATCAGCTCCACCTGCGCCATCGGCAGATGGGAGAGATTGGCAAGCGTGCGCTT
This sequence comes from Pseudomonadota bacterium, assembly GCA_021810635.1. GTDB lineage: Bacteria > Pseudomonadota > Gammaproteobacteria > JAKAQQ01 > JAKAQQ01 > JAJZIH01. Next base: position 4,531 of record JAJZIH010000024.1, read on the forward strand.
CCTGACCTTTTTCCCCTCCCGGTAGGATTCCCGCAGGAGAATGGTGGGGGTCGATCCGCGATTGGGGACGAGATGGATATGCATGCCCACTGTATATCATAGTAATGCCTATATGTCAAGTCATATCACACCAATACATGCCTACATTACGGGCCCACCCAAAAACGCATAAGACCTTGATCTCCCAACGATTGAGAGTCAAATCTGATGGGTTTTGCGGGGCAACTTCCGACTAGACAATATGGTCTGACTTGTGCTGGCGGTCAGGCATCACTGGCAAATTGATAGGAAGAGGTCTACTGGACATCCCCCGATTTGATGGACCGTTCACAGTGCACAATCTGAGGGTTTTTTTATGAACAGGTCCAAGTCAAAATCGAGGTCAGGATTTGCGGTTCGATAGACGCCGGAATTTCGCAAACAGATTATTGAGTTGATACACGCCGGTCGTACGCCATTGCCACTGTCGAAGGAATTTGTTTGTACGAACGGGTCGATCAGCCGTTGGCTCAAACAGGGCGAACGCGATGCGGGTCACGGCGATGGCGGACTGACCCCGAGTGAACGTGCGGAGCTTTCGTGCCTGCGCAGGGAGGTCTGTGAGCTCAAGCTGAATCCAGCTCCCGTAGAGACTTTTGGAACGGCCCTCGTCCGTGATCCGGTGATTGGCTCGTTCAAATTCAACTCAGTTTGATTTCACACGCCGATTTTGAGTGCATCCGGCATGTGTCTCCTCAGTGTTTCGTGGTTTACGGGTCAGTCGGCCGGTCGCGAAGGCGCGCAACCGCGGCAGTCAATGTATTGTCGAGCAGGATCGCAACCGTCATTGGCCCCACCCCGCCAGGCACGGGGGTGATGTAGGCCGCCCGTTCACGTGACGTGGGAAAGTCGACGTCTCCGATCAGACCTTCTTTCCCTCGGTTAATTCCGACATCAATGACGGTGGCTCCGGGAGCGATCCATTCCCCTGGAATGAGCCGGGGTTGGCCCACAGCGACCACGAGAATTTCCGCCCGGGCGACCTGATCGGCAAGATCTCGGGTGAAACGGTGGCAGATCGTGACGGTGGCTCCCGCGAGGAGAAGTTCGAGCGCCATCGGCCGGCCGACCAGGTTCGATGCCCCGACCACGACCGCATGGCGGCCATAGAAGCTTTCGCCGATCCTGCGGAGCAGATGGATCACGCCCCGTGAGGTACAGGGGCGGAGTCCCGGGGCGCGCGCGGCGAGCCGTCCGAGGTTCATCGGATGGATGCCATCGACGTCCTTTGCCGGATCGATCTTTTCGATAAACGTCGCCTCGTCGAGACTCGCAGGCAACGGCAACTGGAGCAGGATGCCGTCCACGGTTTCATCGGCATTGAGTCGCTTGATGAGGGCCGCCAGGGAGGGGGCATCCACCGTCTCCGGCAGGACCAGCAGATCCGCTTCGATTCCGACGCGCCGGCAGGCCTTTCGTTTGTTTTCGACATAAATGACGGAAGAGGGGTGCTCGCCGATCCGGATGACGGCCAGTTTGGGTGGGGGAAAACCCTGTCTCAGCCGCTCTGCGACCTGTGCGCCCACCTGGATCTCGATTTCCCGGGCGTAGGCTTTACCGTCGATCAATCGGGCGGTCATGAGCACTCCTGATACTGAGATTGTCGCATTTTCCTTGAGAGCGAGGCAATCATCGATCGCCAACCGCTCCGGCCAGCCTCAGTCTCCCGGTGGAAGTGTCCTATAATGCCCCAGTGCTCCCTCCGCTTGGTGAGACGAGTACCGCTCTTGCGAAGGGATGAACGCTGAGTCACGGCCGGCGGGCCAGGCATTGGGAAGCATCGGGGCATAGCGCAGTCTGGTAGCGCGCCTGCTTTGGGAGCAGGAGGTCGGGGGTTCGAATCCCTCTGCCCCGACCAAGGTTCGTCCACGCGCCTGTAGCTCAACCGGACAGAGCACCGGCCTTCTAAGCCGGCGGTTGCAGGTTCGAGTCCTGCCAGGCGCGCCACCACCCTCAATTGCAGTCCTGGATCTGGATCATCAATGTCCCCGGGCCGTGGTATCTGGCCGATGGGCTCCGGGTGTGGGCAGTGAGGTTGCGGCTACCCTTCACTGAATGACCGGTTTTTTTCCGTTCACAAGAACTTCGGATAAGAGATCAATAAGAAGGACGCGGGCAACAGTAACGAGCCTGCGCTCGTGCGGATGGGCGATCCCGCGGCAGTCGATGTAAGAAGTGCGATGGTTTTCACGGACGTTCTTCCGGAGAGTTTTCGAGTCCGGTTGGCGGATCGATCAACCGTGAAAGCCAGAAGGAATAGACGACCAACACGACTACGATCATCAGGAGCGTGAGGAACGGGATGCCCAGGGGCCATTTCCAAATCCCCTGTCCGATGAAGACGAGTCCACCTGCGACAAAAAGCCAGGCCCCCAGCCGGTGGGTTTTGTGCCAGACCGTATCGTTCGCCAGTGTCCAAGGCGTGCGGATCCCCACAAAAAAGTTCTTTTTGAACTTGCCCATGAAGTTCCCGATGCCACTGAGGAACAGGCCGACTGCGATTGGAACCACGCGGGCGAGATTCAGGGGCGCCCCGGAAGCCTTGAGGAAGGCAATGATTTCGATAAAAAGGATGAACCCCAAAATCAGACAGATCAGGAAATCCCAGGTTTTGAGAAATCCTTCCATCCGGAATCCGCGGGGTGAAATTGTGGGCAGTAGGGTCAGCAAAAGCCAGAGCCCAGTTATGAACAAGGCGGGCAGAATGGCACCCCAAGGTTTCACCATTGTGCCGTTGACCTGACCGGACAGATTCCAGTGGATCGGAACTGGGTTTGGTAAGCGATGGTAAAACAGAACGACGAGCACCCAGCTTGCTACGACGAACACCACGTCTGCAATGAACAACGGCCTGATTTTCATGCGGGTTCTCCGGAAGTCACTTTTAAAAGGTCGGCGATCAGACGGTACAGCTCTTCAGTGACGGATGTGTTCAGGGAATAAATGATGTGTTGCCCCCTGCGCTCTGCGCAGATGAGATCGGCTGATTTGAGGATTGAGAGATGGTGGGACAGCGAAGCCAGGGAAAACGCAAAATGGTCGGACAGTTCCCCGGCCGAGAGGGCACCTGGCTGCAGAAGTTTGAGAATTCTCCGTCGGCTGGGGTCAGCCAAGGCTTGAAATAAAGGTTGCGGCTTCATAGTTAGAAGTATATCTAAATATTTAAATTAGTCAAACTGGTCCGCCGTGGCGTCTCTGTCTCGGATTGGGCCCATCGGGCCATAGCCGGGAAAGCCGCAAACGCATCCGCTTTCTGGAACCCTCTTGAGAGATGGCCTTGGGCTAAAATAGGGCGGTGACGAGGTCTTGAAACTTCGAAAGGGCCTTGGCTGGTGGACGTAGCTCAGTTGGTTAGAGTCCCGGATTGTGGATCCGGTTGTCGTGGGTTCAAATCCCACCGTCCACCCCACTCTGATAAACGGCGAAGAGGCCGGCTGATTGTTTGTCGATGCTTGGTCGTTTGAGTAGACACGAGTGGGCCGTTAGCTCAACTGGTAGAGCAGTTGACTCTTAATCAATTGGTTGTAGGTTCGAGTCCTACACGGCCCACCAATAAAATCATATACTTACATGACATAAGCATATTGGATTGATGTAGAACAGGCTCTATGCCATACTCTTGCCATAGTTGCGAGGGTTTTGCCATGGCCACATTGAGAAAACGAGCAGGTCTCAATGGCCGGAACGCCTGGCAGGTCCAGATCGTGCGGCAGGGGTTCCCGGCCCAGTACCGGACCTTCAATACCAAAGAGCAGGCCGAGAGCTGGGCCCGGATCACCGAGGCCGCCATGGACGAGGGTCTGTGGCGGGACCGAAGCGAAGGCGACCGGACGACCCTCCGGGAGGCCCTCGTCCGCTACGAGCGGGAGATCACGCCCCGGAAGGCCTCCCAGGATTCGGAACGGAGCCGGATCCGGACGGTGAGCCGGAGTTTTCTCGGGGATCTGGCGCTCAGCCGGATCACGGGCCGGCAGGTAGCCGATTACATCCGCTGGCGGGGGGAAGGCGGGGCCAGTGCCAATACGGTCCGGCTGGACCTCACCCTTCTCTCCCACCTCTACTCGGTGGCACGAAGCGCTTGGGGGATGGAGTATCTGGTCAATCCGGTCCCCTTGGCCAAACTCGCGAGGCCGAAGGTCCCCCGGGGCCGGGAACGGAGATTTCTCGAGGGGGAGGAGACGAGACTCCTCGAGGCAGCCTCTCCCGCCTTTGGGGCGGTGATCCGCTGGGCCTTGGCCACGGCCATGCGGCGGGGGGAGATTGCGGGACTCCGGTGGGAACACGTAGACCGGCCGAGACGCTCCGTCCTCCTGCCCCTGACGAAGAATGGGGAGGCGCGGAGCGTGCCGCTCTCCCCGGAAGCCCTCTCCATCCTGGAAGGACTCCCGCGGCGAATCGACGGGGCGGTGTTCGGACTTTCGCCGAATGCGATCGAGCTGGCCTGGAGACGGGCCGTCACCAAGGCCGGGATCATGGGGCTCCGGTTCCACGATCTGAGGCATGAGGCCATCTCGCGGCTTTTCGAGGAGACGGATCTCGACGTGATGGAGATCCGGGCCATTACGGGGCACAAGACGCTCCAGATGCTGGCCCGCTATACCCACCTCCGGACCCACCGCCTGGCCGACCGGCTGGCGAAGATGGGACGAGTCCCCGTGGGATCCCCGGGGATGACCCCCGGCAGGAGGTGAACTCCCGGGGAGGCGGTCCAATGGAGATCATGCCGGAGATGAGCAGTCGGGTCCCGCGGCGGATCATGATCCGGTAGACCCCGGCTCCCAACTGGTGCTGAATCATCTCGAAAAGTCCCCCGGCGGATTCGCAGAGGCCGGGGTAGTACTTGGCGATTTTCGGGGTCATCACCTGTTTTCCGTCTGCGCTGGCCCGGTAGACGTAGGTCCGGTCATCCTTCTGCCATGCGCGCAGGATGCGCTCGAGGCGTTGATAGTGTCTTTCGTTTGCCAAGAACCAGGGGGGTGTTTTCATGGTTTCACCCTCCTGATCGCAGCGGAGGACCCAGCCACCCCACCGGCATGACGACCAGCCGTACCACCAGACTGTGTAGCAATTTGTGTACCCGAAAGCTGCTCTTGTGATTCCATTTTGTGTACCCGGGTGGGTGGCCGTCTCCGGCCGCCGGCCGGGAAGCCGTCGGGCCCGTTGCGGGGCCGTCCGCGGGGAGGGGGAAGGGGCTCGATGGGGGGTTCCCGGGAGGCGAGCCAGCGCTCCACGGTCGTTCGCCGCCAGCGCACCCGCCGGCCGATCCGGACCGGGGGCGGCAGGTGTTCGGGATTCCTGCAGAGCATGTTGCGGATTCCGCCCACCGTGAGGCCGAGGAGCTCGGCCAGGGCAGGGGTGTTCAAGAGAGGTTCAGTCATTTGAGTGTTCATGATCCATGAACTCCATATTCCATCAAGGAGATTCCAGTCTACCACCAATCCGGGCTTCAGTTGATGAATCTCGTCTGTAACTGCTCACCCGGTTTAGGCGTAGAGCTGACCGGATAGGGCCATTTGGATAGCGGCCAGGGGGTTGACGCCGCGGTTGGCCAGGGTCTGCGGGTCGCTCGATTTGACAGGAAGCACCAAGACGATGTACGGTGCCAGTTGTTGGATAGGCAGCGCCGATTTGATCCTCAGCTTGCGGGCGCTCAATAAATGCTGCTAAAGCGGTCGTTCCGCCGCGGAACCTGCTCTAGCAAAAGCTGAGCGGGTTTTTTTGTGCCCGGCGCGTGACACCGACTCCCGGTCGTGGTTGCCCGCCCGGGTTCGAGATGGGGCTGCTGATCGGTCACGATCCACCCCTGTGGAGGAAACGATGAGCGAATCCGCGCTTTACCCGCTGCCGCTCGTCCTTCGGGAACCAGATATCGAAGGCGGTGACGATCTGGGAGGTGACCGTCGTAGCCTTCCCCTTCTTCACCAAGCCGAGCCGGATGGATGCAGCCGGTCGCGGGATCACCTGCCGCTTGACCCCTGCGCAGATGCCGCCCGGCTGGCTCACGGCGTTCCCCTCAGGGGTTGAGATTGTTCGCAAGGTCTGCGAACTCCGGCCGAATGATGGCACTGCACCGGATGAGCGGCTGATGCGCCGCCGTGATTGCGAGTTCGAAGTCTTCCAGTCCGTCGAAGAAGTGCTGGAAGGTCATGTCGTCACGAGAGGTTTTCATTCGGTTGCTGAATTTCTGACGCACGCACAGCGCATTTTTCAACGACGCAAGGCACGCTCCGGCAAGTCCCTGGAGCTGCAGACCAGGCAGATCCTCATCGAAGAGGGGTTCGTGGCGGGCACTGACTTTTCCCACAACGGGGAGTCCGAAGCGGGGAAGAGGCCGGACTTCCTCTTTCCATCGGAAGCGGCGTACAGGAACCCTGCATTTTCGGCCGCGCGTCTGCGCATGCTGGCAACCAAGACGACCTGCAAGGACCGCTGGCACCAGGTACTCAACGAAGCGGACTGCATCCGCGCAAAGCACCTGCTGACGCTGCAGGAAGGGGTCTCGGAGAACCAGTATGCCGAGATGAAGGACGCAGGCGTGCGGCTCGTCATTCCGCAGTCGCTGATGACAAAGTTCCCGGAGTCGATCCGGGCGGAACTGATTCCCCTCAGCGATTTCATTGAATCTGTACGCCATTTGAGCATAGTGAGCTGATCGACCGCACTGGCCAATCCACCGGTACGACTTCCACATGTCCATGACCCCAAGAGTGATCCGACGGGACCGATCCTTCCCGGATCACGCCCAGAACGGCTTCAGGTTCTTCTCCTTGCGCCCCTTCAACATCGATGCATCATAGACGGGCTGGCGACCGCGCCGAGCCTTCAGCCCGGCATCGGCGAGGTGCTGCACCCGCCCCGCAATACCATCGGTGATAGCTGGCAAGTGCCACGAGCTCATCGAGCCATTGCCCTTTGCGCTTCTTGCCTGCCTTGCGGTAGCTCCCGCCGCCTGCCGTATCACCGCTCTGCGCTCGCCCATCGTCAGCCTCGAGGTGATAAGATTTTGCTGGAGACAAGTTTTATTACCGCCCACTATGGCAGGGGGACTGAATGTCCGGCACGGAGCATAATAGCCGGTTGCAGCGGACGGTCCGCTGCGCGGCCCGCCGCCGCTGAACCGGAGGGTTATATGCAAACGTTGATCCCATTCTTGGCTGTATTTGTAGCAATTCTCGGTTGGGGCGTTTCGCATTATATGGTGATGATCTTGGTCGACCATCAAGAATACGCCGCCTTCTCATTTCAGGTCATACACAACTTTTGAGCATAGCTCTCATTTGAAAGCAGGGGATTTTGCGAAAAGGAGGGTTAGGTGAATCCGGAACTAGAAGCGATATGCAATCAGATAGCATGGCTAGAACGTTATTGCTACGAACGGGATTGTATTTCTCAGCAGCCGATACCCGAACTTTCATCAGAAGAGTTTGAAAATGCATACAGAATTGCCCCTCAATTCATAAATATGCTTAGAGATCTATTGACTGATGCCATTTATTTTGGCATAGCGAGATTATTGGACGATGCTGGTCAAGGACAACATCAAAACCTCTGCATGAGGAGAATTTTAGCTACACATCCTAATCAAAGAGCTCTAACGACGAAACTGGACAAGGCGGACACACTTTTTGCTAATGGACATTGTGCGAGGAATAAACTTCTTGCCCATGCAGACCTTAATTCAGTATTAGAATATCCGAATAGCGCAGACTCTATGTCTATTGATATAAGAACCCTTGGTGAAATCATCCGTGAATTAAGGGAAATTGTACAGTGTTTTCCTGAAAACACACTCCCTCCTCATCCGCGTCGCCAAAACGGCTGGCTGGGAGTAGCAGCCATTCTCGATAATCTAGGGAGATCCACGCAGAAGTAAAGCGGCTCCATCAAATCCTTGACGAGAAGGTTGTGGGTCATGTTTGGTGGGGGAGAGTGTTTGCTGCACGGTGTCTTACTCGTGGATGGTTTTCAGGGCTTCGGTCTTCGGATCTCCAAAGACATTCGGAAGGCCTTCCTGAACCTGCTTCTTCCATTTCAGGAGTTGCGAATAATGGATCTGGTGCTCGGATGCCAGTTGAGTCACCGATTTCTCTTCCTTCAGGATTTCGAGGATAACCTTGACTTTCAGTTCGATTGGATAGCGCTTTCGAAGAGAGCCCATGATGTTCTTAAATCCCACCCTCTGGTTTTTGTCTAAATTTCCCCATCCACTATAATGTGTATTGCGGTCTACAAATTGATCGGGGCCTTGTAGAAACGTGATACCCAACCAGGCACTCCACGCGACGGTCCTCGCATTGCGAGTTCGGCCTGCGCGTGGACGGTGTTAGGTTCCCATGAACTGCAATCCGCATTGGACAATTTATTTATCCGCGCTGTTGACGCCGATCGTTGCAGTCTTGGCTTTATATCTCGCCTATCGACAGTGGCGGACAGCGCAGAACAAACTGCAATTCAACCTGTTTGACCGACGTTTCTCCTTGTACGAAGCAACGCGAAATTTAATCGCATCAATCATGACAAGCGGTGTGGCCAAGGGCGAAGAAGTTTACAAGTTCTCATCGGCCACTCGCGAAGCAAAGTGGCTACTAAATAAGGAAGTAGTGGACTACCTAAAAATGCTTTATGACAAAGCTATTGCTTTGCAGACTCTACAAGACGAACTAAAGGGCGGTCTGACTGGGGAAGAACGACCTGAAAACGTTGGGAAACAAGCAGAAATCAAGAGATGGTTTTTCGCGCAATATAAGGTTCTCGATGAAAAATTCTCGTCGTTTCTTAAATTGCGGCATTGAACCCAACCCTGTCCCATAAGAGACTCCCCGTCAACGCCGCCGTCAAAGCAGCGGCAAGGAATCATTGCACGTCGCCTCCAATCAACCTCGAGCTAGCCATTCGGCACACCGCACGGAGGCGCCGTTCCTCATCGACAGCCATTAACTCTCTTGCTTTCTGCTCGTCTGTGGAATCAGGAAGTTCTGCACCTCATCACGCCCATCTCTCGGCAATTGCTTTCAGCGAGATTGCATCAGTTCGTCCCCGCAGTATAAGCGGTTTGACGAGGGTATAAAGTGCTGGCGCAAGTTCCTTCTGTTCGAAAATGCGCCTGAAAACCCACAGGTAAATATCAACAAGTTCGAGGCCAGCGCTGCTCGTGCTTGACGAAAATGTGATTGGTGTCGTGGGCATGTTGCTGAAATCAATTGCCGGAAGACCTGGGCCGTTGACAAAGGGTATGTCCCTCACCGCAGCGTAGAACTCAGACGACGTTTTTTGTGCCTGGTTAAATTGGGACTGTTGGTCAACGATGACCGCAGATTCCTTCCTGTCGCGCTCCTTGATGCGCGAAGCAATACCGTGCATTACCAATTGAAACCCGATAATGTTTGGTGCGATATGTAGTCGATCTTTCTTGCTCTTAGTGTTGTAGTAGATTTTTGAAGGATTATTTTCAGCCCAATTAAGAGTGTCTGAGATGATCTTCCTGGACTGCGCATCGGGTAATCTTTTTACTCGGGAACGCAACTCCACACAAACGGACACAAGATTACGTTCGGCGTCCGCATCGGTAGTCTCAATCCTGGCTTCCCACGCACGCTTGGCAAGTTCTTCGTCAAATAGACATGCGACCTTCAGTAGGAGCTCATATCGTTGCCGTGTCCAGTAGCCGGACCATGTCATTGCAGGATTGTTTCCTTGGTCAAATACCTGGTCAAAGAAACAAATGATTGCCTGGTCCGGTTTGGCAACGCGATACAGATCAAATCGAAAATCGAGTAGTTTTTGGAGTGCGGCGAGACCGCTGGCCAAAGGAGTCAACCCGCCGTTTCCGAGCTCCGACGCGTGAAGACGTGGCGATCCCGTCAGACGCCTTAACGATCGAAGATGATCCTCAGCTAAGATGTCGATATTGACTTTGCTGGACAAGACCCCGTAGTACAGCATCGGCTGTTCGGCGTCAAACAGATTCAGTCCTGTGTGGCCGCTTTCATCTACATAGAAGTACATGCAACATCTTCGACATTGGCACGATTAGAGGCCTTGCGAAACGGTACTTTTGGGTTTCGATCCGCGCCAGACATTTCCTGCTGCGTGGCGTACTGACTGCTGAGTAATAGCGAGGCACCCTCCGATCCGATGGTTTCGTTTGCGAATTCAATATTTCCGGACGGCATGCCAGTTCCACTCGCTAGAAAATAAATTCAGCCTGTACCATAACACGCAATCCCCCTCATTCCATAGATACGTTTAGAAGTGTTCTTACTCAAGGCGGTGCGAGCGCGGAATGACCGAGGTAAGATCAGCGGTTACCAGAAAGGGCGCGAACTGTCTCACGACGATATCCAAGCATACCTGGGCATCGTGAACGCGTTTATACTAGCCGAGCAGGTATCAGGTGACATAGATGCTGCAATGGCGGTTGTCATCCCATAGATGCAGGAGCACCGGTTAAATTACCAGGAGGCTGTATGACTAATAATTCACTCCCCACTGTTTACCCCACCAGATACGTTTTGTATCTAGATATTCTTGGCTTCAGAGAAATCGTAAACACCGTGGAAACAGACGATGTCAATGGAAATGAACTGCTAAGGACTGTAAAGAAGATAATTGATGATTTTATCTCCGAGAAGGAAACAGCAAATGACACCTCTCAAATGCAGTCGGCTCACCCCATGTATACACTATTTTCAGATTGCCTCGTGATCTCAACCGCTGACCATGTAGGAGGTCTTAAGTCCATTCTCACAAGGGTAATGGATTTGCCGATGCGCCTGATGCAGAAGGGGATATTTGTCCGAGGTGCTGTCGTAAAAGGGTTGCTGTTGCACGATCAGGACCATTTATTGGGCAGCGGATTGATTAAAGCTTATGAGATGGAATCGCAACTTGCTACATACCCAAGGATCCTAATTAGCAAGGATGTTTATGACGCTGCTGTTGGACTCATTGAAAAGTCCATGCAACAGTGGGTCACCGACATTTGCCGCAGAGATGCGGACGGACTTTACTACGTTGCTCCGTTCTACGCGTATACCGCCCCTGATCCCGACCCTGATAAGAGCGCCTGCGGCCGACGTTTTGCAGAAAAACATTTGCAATGTGTGCGCCATCAGATCGAGAACGCGGTTAAGAAGCACGCGCGTTGCTCTTTGGCCTGCTCATGTGGTTCGCTTCCTTAGTGGTTGCGCCGGTTTCAGTTCCGTTCGCTGCTCGGGTGGGTGTTGCAGTTGTTCTTGCTTCCGTTGGGCTAACTTTTGGGGTCGCCGCCATGCTCTCGTTCCTACGGGAAAAAACAACAATGAACCCAATCAAGCCGGGTGCCGCGTCATCGCTAGTCACTGGCGGCGTGTTTCGCTTCACACGCAATCCCATGTACCTCAGTCTGCTGCTGTACCTGCTTGCGTGGACCGCGTACTTGTCAAACTGGCTGGCCCTGCTCCTTGTGCCGGTGTTTGTTCTCTACATCAACCAACTCCAAATCAAGCCCGAGGAGCGCGCCTTGTCCGCGCTCTTCGGTTCGGAATACGCGTCGTACAAGGCAAGGGTTCGGCGGTGGCTGTGAGGCATAACCCCTCCATCGAACGGACGCACTCCGGCCTGCGGCCTCCGTGCGCCGCTCATGTCGGACGTTGGGCGGCTCAGAGTATTGACACCGAGTAGTTTCGTTGAGTATGGAGGACATATGGTTAATGCCGAAAACGAGAAACTCATAAAGGAATATCTAGATATTGCGGTCAATGCTTCCGAGGATCTTGATCGCTTCTCGGAATTACTAAGCGACGATTGCATTTGGTTTATCACTCCCCCCGGTTTTACCTTTAGCGGCAAGCAACGGGTCAGATCCTTTTCAAAGGTGGCTATGGGTTCCAGATCTCATAATCAGGATAATAAAGTTGAAATCCGTAACTGGTTCGCAGATGGTGAGAATTTTTGCGTAGAATATTTTCATAGTGCTATCGTTACGAAGTTTCATATTAGCGTAACAGAAAATGTCTGTTTGGTATGTCATATGCGGGATGGAAAGTTTGACCGCATCCACGAATATGTGGACACAAGTCGCAGCATCTTAATCAGCCTTGGATTGAAACTTCTTCCGCTGATTATCAAAATGAGAACATCTCAACGATAAGCATTAATGCCACCCAACACTGGCTTGCACCTGACGCCGCTCCGCTGTGCTTCGCGGCGCAGGTGAAGCCCACCGCTGGGCCCACGAGAAAGGAAATAGGCATGCCAGGCGCACTGAAACAGAACAGGACCGCTCGTTGCTCATGTGGCAACGTTGAGATCGAAACGACCGGCGCTCCTATACTACTGAACCTCGTATAATATAGTGATATCCTGTACGGAACGGTGTAGGATGGACGCGCATGAACACTCCGGTTGTCACCCGTGTCCGGCGGGATTTCCGGGCGATGGACCGGCGACGGACCCGCGCC
>JAJZIH010000013.1 GCA_021810635.1 Pseudomonadota bacterium
GCGATAATGAAGCGGCCAGACAGGTACAGGAGGAAAGAAAAAAGCTGTTCCAGTTCATCAACCGTCGATCCAGGTCCGCAGCATGACTGCTACGATTTCAGCCTCATCTTACGATTGGAAAATACTCCCATGACCAAGAACGAAGGAACGCTCGCCGCGGCCCTCAAAGACAAACTCCACGCGCTGGGAGACACCCACGATCCCTCTTCCTACATCCGGCTGCACCGAGCCATCAGCTGGCTCGCACGCGCGGAACGGGAATCCGGCGACCTCGACGCCCGGTTCGTCTTCCTCTGGATCGCTTTCAATGCCGCCTACGCGCAAGAGTTTGAACCCGATGAGGAGGCGCGTCAGCAACTCCGGGGGTTTTTCGACCGGCTCTTGGCCTTGGACAAAACCGGCCGGATCCATTCGCTGCTGCTCCGGAAATACTCGGGGCCCATCCGGACTCTCACCTCGAACCGGTTTGTTTTCGAGCCGTTCTGGCGCGCGCTGCGCGAACATGACGCGAGTGAGCACTGGAAGGAATCGTTCCAGGCGAGTTCACGGATGGCAACCCAGGCCCTGCTCGACCAGAAGGTCGGAACGGTCCTGTCCGTGGTCTTCGACCGCCTCTATGTTCTCCGTAACCAACTGATCCACGGCGGGGCCACCTGGAACAGCCAGCTCAACCGGGACCAGGTCAAGGACGGTTCCACGATCCTCTTCGAAATCGTGCCGATCATCGTCGATCTCATGCTGGAAAACCCAGACGAACGCTTCGGCACGATCATGTACCCCCCCTTGTCCTGAAAGGCCGACACCCCTTTTGACCGTCGTGTTCTGGAGCAACGGGCCGTCTTGGGGCGCTCCCGGGTCGAGGGCCGGCCCTCATCATGGCGCAGCCGGTTCGAGTCGCGGAGCACCCACGAGAACCCCGAAGAAGGCGCCCCCCATCCGGGCCGTCCGTCCCGCCGCATCCGCGTGACGGGGCGACGTCCGCAATGGCGCATTCCGGTCGCGCCTCTTCGTCACCTCGCCGATTGCGCCGTCTTCCGCCGTGTTGGCCGGCCCCAAGCCCGTCGCCGAATCGCTGGCACATCGCATCCCTCCACATCGGCACAATCAGTTCAACCAACCCGTTGATGGTATTCAGTGAAATGGCATACCATCCAACCGGGTGCGGGACATGGGTCAAGATCGATAAAGGGTTTGCGACGGCGGAAGGAATCGCAATGAAATCCGCAGCCGGCGGGCGGAGGGTCTTTGGCGTCTCGGCGGTGTTCTTTGGCGCCATCGCCTGGCTGTGGCACGACTCGCCACCTGGCAAAACATCCACCACATCTGGAGCCTGCCCTTGGGCGCCGTCCTCGGTGACGGTCTCATGGCCGCTCAAATTGCAGGCGGGATCGGGATCCAGAACTCACGGACGGCCCGCCCGGCCTCAGTCGCGCTCAGCGTCGTCTATCTGTGTTTTGCGCTGGCCTGTGTCCCCGACATCGTCGCCACACAAAACGTCTACGAAAAATACGGCGGCAGCTTCCTCCTCTTCCTTTCCTTATTCTTCGCGGCCGTCGCGCTCTACGCTGCGGAGGAGCCGAATGGGGGCAGGAGGTTGGCATTCGGCCATCTGGCGCGCATTGGACTCGGTGTTTGCGCCATTTCCTTTGCGCTGGAACAGGGGCTCCTTCTTCGTGCGACTGCGAACGCAGTCCCCACGTGGATTCCAGCCGGCCAGATGTTTTGGGCGGTCCTTACGACGGTTGCCTTTGCGCTCGCAGCAATCGTCATACACAGCTTGCGATGCGCCTGATGACGCTGATGGTGGGCCTCTTCGGATTGCTCGTGTGGGTGCCGCACCTCATTGCTCGCCCAGAGGCACATTTCGTTTGATCCGAATTCGCCGAGACCTACCTGGTCGCAGGCGCCACCTGGGTCGTCGGCGATTTGGGGCATTTTTGAGCGAGACGATGTTGGTACGCCCCACAACGGGATCACCCCTCCATGATTGCCTGCGGGCCCGGCAGGCAATGCAATCGCCTGATTGACCGACGCCCTCCACGCGGCGTCTTTCAGCCAGGATTTCCTTCGCCTGCGTCCCTCTCGTCCGGGGCGGGCGGATACGGCCGGAGTCTCGTGAGGTGCGGCAGCCAGTCCCGGATCCCCCGCTCGATGCCGTCGAGCGCCCGCTCGAAACTCGGCGCGGGGCTGCCATAGGGGTCCGCAATCTCGTAACCGCCCCAGTGCCCGAGCAGAAACACCCGGCCCATCAGGAACGGCCACCGCGCACCGATCCATTCGCGCTGCCAGTGCTCCATGACGAGGATGAGGTCGTGGGACCTCAAGAGTTCATCCGTCGCCTGGCGTGCACGGTGATCCCGGATGTCGAGGCCACGTGCCTGGAGGAGCCGGATCGCCTCGGGCACGGGTGGGGTCCCCACCTCCGCCATGAGGCCGGCGGAGCTCAGCCCGACGCCAGCTTCGACGAGTGCGGGTTCCGCCCGGAGGAGCCCGAACGCCATGGGGCTGCGGCAGATGTTCCCGGCGCAGAGCACCGCCAGTTTCCCGATCACGATCGGCTCCGCGGCCGGCCATCCGCTCCGGCGGTGCCGCGTTTCGCCCGTTCGCGCCGGCCGACGAGTCTCTGGTAGTCGCGCGGGGTCAGTCCCACGAAGGCCTTGAACCGGCGGGAGAAGGCGCTTTGGTCCCCGTACCCGGAGGCCTGGGCCACCTCGGCGACCGCCCGCCCCCGCTCGAGGGCCACCATGGACTGGTCGATCCGGATCTTGGTGAGCAGCATGCGCGGACTCAGGTGAAAGACGCGCCGGCACAGCCGCTCGAGTTGTCCCAGGCTCATTCCGACCTCACCCGCAAGCCGTCCGAAGACGATGGGCTCCCCGTAATGGAGGCTGAGCCATCCGACCATGTGCTGGAGCCTGTCGTAACCCGGATGGCGCACATCCGGCCGACCGAGGTCGCGGGACACGCCGATGAGTCCGCCGATTTCGCCGTCCGCCCAAAGTGGCTGCTTGGTACTGAGGCACCAGCCGGGCGCATGGTCCGGGTAGAGGTGGAGTTCCAGTTCGTCGGTGATGACGCGCCCCGCGAGGACGGCTTCGTCCTGCGCCTCGTAGCGCCGGCCCAAAGCCGCCGGGAACAGTTCGGAGGCCCGTCGGCCGATGATTTCCCCACGCCGTTCCCGCCTGAGCCTCCGCACCAGGGTTTCGTTGGCGTAGAGATAGCGGCCCTCCCGGTCCTTCACGAAAAAGACGACATCCGGGAAGGCGTCGAACAGGCGTTCGAGATCGTCGAGGGACACATGCCGCGCGGCCACTCGGTGATTATGCAGGAATCGGCTTCGGATCTGTCGACTCCGGCCAAGCCTTCCGCCCCTGATCGGGATAGTCTGGCGGGATGCAGGAGATCGAGGTCGTGGATTCCCATACGGGCGGGGAGCCGACGCGCGTCGTGCTGGCCGGTTTCCCGGATCTCGGCGGGGGACCGCTGGATGGCCGCCGGAGGCGGCTCGACCGCGATTGCGGGGCCCTCCGCCTCGCGCTCACGACCGAGCCCCGCGCCTCCCTGGCCACGGTCCTGGCCATTCTCACCCCCCCCACTTGCTCGGCGCACGCGACCGGCGTCCTCTATGCCGACAGTGGCGGCTCGCTCGGCATGTGCGGACACGGCACGATCGGGCTGGTGCATACCCTGGCCGCAATCGGGCGGCTCGGAGCCGGCCGCCATTCGATCGAGACCCCGGTGGGTCCGGTCGAGGTCGAGCTTCACGCCGACGGTGCGGTCTCGGTCGACAACGTCGAAAGCTACCGGTTCCGCAAGGAGGTGTCCTGCGCCGTTCCGGGGCACGGCCACGTAACGGGCGACATCGCCTGGGGCGGCAACTGGTTCTTCATTACCGGGGCCACCCCGGTCGCGCTCGAACCCCGGAACCGGGACGTGCTCGAGGCCTTTACCCGGGCGATCCGACGGGCACTCGAGGAGGAGGCGATCACGGGCGAGGGCGGCGCCGTCATCGACCACATCGAGCTGCACGCACCGGCGTCGTCGACCGACGCCGATTCCCGCAACTTCGTGCTGTGCCCGACCCTGACCTACGACCGCTCGCCCTGCGGGACTGGGACCAGCGCCCGGCTGGCCTGCCTCGCCGCCGACGGCCGTCTCGCGCCTGGGGAAACCTTCCGCCAGGAGGGTTTTACCGGAAGCCGCTTCGAGGCGTCGTACCGGCCCGGAACACGCGGGATCCGGCCCCGCATCCGGGGCCGTGCCCACCTCTTGGCCCGGGCCCGCCTCCTCTTCGAGCCGGACGACCCGCTCTTGAGGACCCTCGCCCGAAACCCCGATGGCGCGTGACCTGATCGTCGTGGGGTGCGGGATCGTGGGTGCCTGCACCGCACTCGCGGCACAGCAGGCCGGGTTCCGCACCCAGTTGGTCGAATCGCGCTTTCCAGGAGCCGGCGTGAGCGCCGCCGGGATGGGTCACCTCGTCGTGCTCGACGGACCCGAGCTCGCCCTTTCCGCCCGATCCCTCGAACTCTGGCGGGAGATTCTCGAACGAAATCCCCGGTCCTTCGAGTACCGTCAGACGGGCACCCTCTGGGTCGCCGAAAGCGGAGCCGATCAGGCCGCACTGGCCACCCGGCAAGCCACACTCGCGGCGGCCGGCATTGCCTCCGCCTGGCTGGACCCGCGAGCGCTGAACCTGGAGGAGCCGGCTCTTGCCCCCGATCTCGCTGGCGGGCTGCTCCTGCCGGGAGACGGCATCGTCTACCCGCCGAAAGCCGTCCATGAACTCCTGACCCGTGCCGTCGCGCTGGGGGCGACGGTGCGGTGTGGCCGGCGGGTGACCGCCCTCGCGGGCGACGGCGTGGTCCTCGAGGGCGGCGAACACCTCGCAGGCGAGGTCGTGGTCGCAACCGGCGGGGCCGGATCCGAACTGCTGCCCGAACTCCCGCTCATGGCACGCAAGGGCCACCTCGTCATCACGGATGTTTCCGGCCCCTCCATCCGCCACCAGCTGGTCGAGGCCGGCTATACGCAGGGCGTTCATGCACCCTCCGGACTCAGCATCGCCATGAACGTCCAGCCGAGACCCACCGGCCAGCTCCTGATCGGATCGTCGCGCGAGAACGGCGTCTTTGACCCAGCCGTCTCGACAGAGGTGACCGCGGCCCTGGTGAGACGGGCTCTGCGCTTTCTGCCGGGCCTGGGCCGGCTTCCCGCGACCCGCATCTGGACCGGCTTCCGGCCGGCCACTCCAGATGGTCTGCCCTATATCGGCCACGTTCCCGGGCGCGGTCCGGTCTGGGCCGCCTTCGGCCACGAAGGGCTCGGCATCACGACCGCACCCGCCACGGCCGAACTTCTGGTCGATCGGATCCTGGCGCGGGGGAGTGTACTTGACGGCGCTCCCTACGATCCGGCCCGGTGTCTCGGATGAGCCCGCGATCCGTGACGGTCCACGTCAACGGCGTGCCGGTCACGCTCCCGGAAGGCACGACCGTGGCGGCCGCCATCGCCGGCGTGACCGGCCATTTCCGCGCGGCACCGGGCGGAGCCCCGCGCGGGCCATTTTGTGGCATGGGATACTGCGGCGAATGCCGCGTGAGGATCGACGGCGTGATCCGTCTCGCCTGCCAAACCCCGGTCTCCCCGGGGCTTCTGGTCGAAACCGGTGGTTGACGTCTTCGACCTCGTGATCGTGGGGGCCGGTCCGGCCGGCCTCGAGGCCGCCCGTTCCGCCTTCGCGCCCGGACGGCGGATCGCCGTAGTCGACGACAATCCCCGGCCCGGCGGACAGATCTGGCGCCACGATCCGACGCAGGATCCTCCCCGCGCGTTCCGCTCGCTTTGGGACCACCTGGATTCTTCCGGTACCCGGTTCTTGTGCAGCCATCGCCTGGTCGCCTTCGAGTCGGGCCCCACCCTCGTCCTCGAATCCCCAACCGGCACCCGACGCATCCGGGGCGAACGTCTCCTCTTTGCCTGCGGCGCGCGCGAGCTCTTCCTGCCCTTCCCCGGCTGGACCCTGCCCGGCGTCTACGGCGCCGGCGGACTCCAGGCCCTGGCCAAGGGCGGCCTGCCCGTGGCCGGAAGGACTGTGGTCCTCGCGGGTTCGGGCCCCCTTCTCCTGGCCTCGGCGGTGACGCTGCTCCGCCACGGGGCCCGGGTGGAGGCCATCATCGAACAGGCGCCGACCGGTGAAGTCGCGCGCTTCCTGGCCTTGCTTCCGCGCTGGCCGCTCCAGACCCTGGCTGCCCTCGCCCTGATCCGGCGACTCATCCGCGTGCCCTACTGGCGCGGCGTCTGGGTGAGCGGGGCACGGGGCCGGGACCGCCTGTGCGAAGTCGAGGTCACCGATGGCCGCACGAACCGCATCCTGCCCTGCGAAGCGCTCGGCACGGGCTACGGGCTCGTCCCGAACATCGAAGCCCCGAACCTGCTTGGCTGCAAGCTCACCGGCAGTCTCCACCCCGCCGTGGCGGTCGATTCCCAGGGCGAGACGAGCCTGCCCGGCATCTACGCGGCCGGCGAGGTCACCGGGATCGGCGGGGTGGGCCGCGCCCGCCTCCAGGGAGCCCTCGCCGGGGTCGCCGCCATGGGCGAAACCCAGCGCATCCACGGGCTCCTCGGCCGCGCCCGCCACGCCAACGCCTACGTCGGACACCTGGCGCAGCATTTCCGGTTGCGCGAGCCGGTGCGCCGCCTGGCCGGCCCCGCGACCGTGGTCTGCCGCTGCGAGGATGCGGCACTCGGCCCGGCCCACGGAACCTCGCCGGTCGATCCACGCGCGCTGAGACTTCTCACGCGGATCGGCATGGGCCACTGCCAAGGCCGGATCTGCCTGCATGCCCTGGCCGAAACCCGACCGGAGCCCTTCCTCCGGGAATGGCTCGCCCGGCCCCGCCCGCCGCTGTTTCCCACCCGTCTCGAGACCTTGGCCGGTCTCGGTGACGGCACCAACCCCGTCCCCCCGACATGAGGCCCCCATGAATCCAACCCCACCGTTTGCCGGCGTCTGGCCGGCCATCACCACCCCCTTTGACGAATCCGGCCGTATCGACCACGAGGCTTTGGCCGAGCAGGCCGACGGCTTGGTTCAGGCCGGCGTCCACGGTCTCGTGGCGCTGGGCTCGCTCGGCGAGGGCGGAACCCTCTCGCTTCCGGAAAAACGCGCGGTCGTGAAGACTCTGGTCGGATGCCCCCGACGGGTCCCGGTGGTGGCGGCGGTCTCGGCGCTCGCCACCGACGAGGCGGTCGCCTTCGCACGCACGGCCTCGGATCTCGGCGTGAGAGGCCTCATGGTCCTGCCGCCCTACGCCTACGTCGGGGCGGAGTCCGAGATGGAGGCCCACATGGCAGCCGTCTTCTCCGCGACAACCCTGCCTTGCATGCTCTACAACAATCCCATCGCCTACGGCACCGATTTCACCCCGGAGGCGATCCGGAGGCTCGCCGATCGGCATCCCAATCTCGTGGCGGTCAAGGAATCTTCGGCCGATGTCCGTCGCCTCCACGCGCTGCGTGCGCTCATGGGTGAACGGCTCCTGCTCTCGGTCGGCGTGGACGATCTCCTCGTCGAAAGCATAGCCGCCGGTGCCCGTGGCTGGATCGCGGGACTCGCAAACGCCTTTCCTGCGGAATCCATGCGCCTGTTCCATCTGGCCCAGACCGGCTCCCGGGCCGAATGCGAGACGCTCTACCACTGGTTTTTGCCGCTGCTGCGCCTGGACACCCGGCCCCACTTTGTCCAGTGCATCAAGCTCGCGCAGGAGCGGACCGGACTCGGCAGCGAACGCGTACGGCCCCCGCGCCTCCCCCTCGAGGGGTCCGAACGCCAGGAGGTGCTGGCCGTGATCGACGCGGCCATCGCCGCGCGGCCGTCATGAACCCGGCCCCGCTCTGGATCGGGGGATCGTTCCGTCCCTCGGCGGACGGCCTGCCGGGCTTTCGGGCTTTCAATCCCGAAACCGGCCGGCCGATCTCGGGCGAATACCCGACGAGCGGCCTCCGCGACCTCGACACCTTCCTCGACGCTGCCTCCGGGGTTGCCCCCGCACTGGCCGCAGCACCCGCCGAATCAATCGCCCGCTTCCTCGAAGGTTACGCCTCGCGCATCGAGTCTCGTGCCGTCGCGCTCTCGGGGCTTGCCTACGAAGAGACGGCGCTGCCGGTCCGGCCGCGCCTCTTCGAGGTGGAGCTGCCGCGCACGCTGAAGCAGCTCCGGGAGGGAGCCCGCATCGCCCGCAGCCGGAATTGGCGCGAACCTGTGATCGACACGGGGGCCAACCTCCGCACGCTGCGGGGGCCCCTCGGCAAACCCGTCGTGATCTTCAGCCCCAACAACTTTCCATTTGCCTTCAATGCGCTGTCCGGCAGCGACTTCGTGAGCGCCTGTGTCGCCCAGAACCCCGTCCTGGCCAAGGCCCATCCCGGCCATCCGCACGTGACCGAGGCTTTGGCTGATCTGGCTCAAGAGGCGCTCGCGGCGGCGGGGTTGCCGCCGGGATCCATCCAGCTCTGCTACGGACTCGACGAGACGGCGGGTTTCGCCCTCGTCGGCGACCGGCGGGTCGGCGCCGTCTGTTTCACGGGAAGCCGCACGGCCGGGCTCGCGCTCAAGGCCCACGCCGATTCCGCCGGCATCCCGTTCTTCGGCGAGTTCTCCTCGACGAACCCCGTCTTCATCCTGCCGGGGGCCCTGGCCGAACGCGGCGAGGCCCTGGCCTCCGAAATCGCCACGTCCTGCCTCATGGGATCCGGCCAGTTCTGCACCAAGCCGGGGCTCCTCGTTCTGCCAGCCTGCCCCGGCGCTTTGGCCTGGCTCGAGACCCTGACCGGTCTTTTCGCCTCCGCCCCGCCCGCCACCCTCCTCGCCGCAGGCGTCCGCGACCGCTTCGAAGCCGCCCTGGCGCGCTGGGAGAGGGCCGGTGCTCGGCGGCTCGGCGGAGGTGGACCCGTCACCCAGGCAGGTTTCCGGGTCAGCCCCGCACTGTTCGGGGTCGATGCCCGGACGTTTTTGGCCAACCCGGGCGAACTCGAGACGGAAGCCTTCGGCCCGGCGGCGCTCGTCGTCCACGACATCGACCCCAGGGAGATGCCCAGCCTCGCCGCCAGACTCGAGGGCCAGCTCACGGCAACCCTCCTCTCCGACCACGCCGGGGCTGACGAGGCCCTCTACACGCCACTCGCCTCCGTGCTGCGGACCCGGGCCGGCCGGCTCCTCAACGACAAAATGCCGACCGGGGTCCTGGTGTCCCCGGCCATGAACCACGGCGGTCCGTTCCCGGCGACGAACCAGCCCGGGTTCACGTCGGTGGGGCTGCCGGGCGCCATCCGGCGCCTGACCATGCTCTACTGCTACGACAACGTCCGCCCCGACCGGCTGCCCGACGAACTCGGCAACCCCAATCCGGTCCCCGGCCTGTGGCGGCTGGTCGACGGCAACTGGATTTCGGGAGACATCGACTGAAGGCCACCGCCGGAACGCCGGCCTTGCTATGATGGCCCGACCCCGCCCCAGAACGGCCCCAGCCCCCCGGAGCAACCCATGGCGATCTGGCAGCAGCTGACCCGCCACAAGTCGGTCGAGGAGATCCAGCGAGAAGCGGGCGAGAGCCACGCGTTCAAGCGCGTGCTCGGACTCGGTCACCTCACCGCCATCGGGCTTGGCGGCATCATCGGCGTCGGCATCTTCGTGCTCACGGGAATCGTGGCAGCCAAGGACTCGGGGCCGGCCATCGTGATCTCCTTCCTCATCGCGGGTACCGCGAGCGCGGCGGCGGCCCTCTGCTACGCCGAGTTTGCGGGCATGCTCCCCGTGACCGGCAGCACCTACGCCTATACCTATGCCGTCCTTGGAGAATTTCCGGCCTGGCTCATCGGCTGGGACTTCCTGCTCGAGTATCCGCTCATCGTGGCGGTGGTCGCAGCCGGCTGGTCCGGCTATGTCCAGGCGCTCCTCGGTTCGGCCGGGATCCATCTGCCGACGTGGGCCCAAGGCGCCATGGGGAGCGGGCCGGGCCATGTCTTCGACGTCATCGCGGCCGGCGTGGCGATCGCGATCGCCATCCTGCTCACCGTCCGTACCGAGTGGGGAGCGCGCTTCAACTCGACGATCGTCACCGTCAAGATCCTGGGGCTCCTCCTCGTGGTTGCGGTCGGCCTGTTTTTCATCCACCCCGCCAACTGGCATCCTTTCATGCCGTTCGGCTTCCACGGCGTGCTCGTGGGGGCGGCGGTGGTCTTCTTCGCCGTCTTCGGCTACGACACACTGACGACCGCTGCCGAGGAATCCAAGAACCCCCAGCGCGACCTGCCATGGGCGGTGGTCCTCTCGCTCGCGATTTCGATGGCGCTCTACCTCGCGGTCTGCCTCGTGCTGACCGGGATCGTCCCCTACACCTCGCTCAACAACGCCGCCCCCGTGGCCAACGCCTTCTCCGCGATCGGTCTTCCCTGGGTCATGGTCGTGATCTCGCTGGCCGCGATCGCCGGCATCACGAGCGTGCTCTTTGCGAACCTCCTGGCCGGAGCCCGCATCGGCTTCGCCCTCTCCCGGGACGGGCTCCTCCCGACCTGGTTCTCCCGCGTGCACCCGCGCTTCGGGACTCCCTACCGGACCACCCTCCCGCTCGGCCTCCTGATCGCCGTCGTGGCTGGACTGTTTCCGCTGACCACCGTGGCCCGTCTCGTCAACATCGGATTCCTGTCGGCCTTCATCGTGATCTCGGGATCGATCCTGGTCCTGCGCCACACCCGACCCGACCTTCCGCGCCGCTTCCGCACCCCGTGGGTCCC
The DNA here is from genome assembly GCA_021810635.1 of Pseudomonadota bacterium. Taxonomy (GTDB): domain Bacteria; phylum Pseudomonadota; class Gammaproteobacteria; order JAKAQQ01; family JAKAQQ01; genus JAJZIH01. The sequence continues at coordinate 10,795 of JAJZIH010000013.1, forward strand.
CGTGGTTCCCCTGATCGGCATGGGGTTTTCGGCGTGGCTCATCACGGGCCTGCCGGCCTCGACCGACTGGGGATTCGCCATCTGGATCGGGCTCGGCGTCCTCGTCTATTTCGGCTACGGCATCCGGCGAAGCCGGCTGGGCCCCCGGCCCGCTCCGGAAACCCTCCCCTCGTCCTGATCCCGCCGCGTCGAACCACCCTTCCCTCGGAACGGGACGGCCGGGGTGGACAGGCGGCTGGTCTCAGACCTTGAGTCCCTCGGCCGCGAATGCCTGTTGCACGGCCGGACGGCTTGCGATCCGCTTCTGGTAGTCGACCAGAGCCGGCCAGGGCGAGAGATCAAAACCGACCGTCTTTGACCAGTTGGTCACGGTAAAGCAGTAGGCATCGACCACGGTGAAGGTGGCGCCCATGAGAAAGGGTTGCCGGGCCAGCGTCTCGGATACAAACGCATAGCGCCGTTCGAGATTGCCCGTGAAGATCTTTTTGATGTCCGCTGGAATCTGTGGGTTGAAGAGGGGCGAATACTGCTTGTGGAGCTCCGTGCTCACAAAATTGAGCCATTCCTGGAGACGGCTGCGTTCGAAGGTTCCGGCACGCGGCGCAAGCCCGCTCTCGGGCTTGCGGTCGGCCAGATACTGGACGATGGCCGGCCCCTCGGTCAGGATCGCTCCATCATCGAGTTCAAGGGCCGGCACATAACCCTTCGGATTGATGCCGAGAAAGTTCCGGCCGGTCTCGGTTTTCTTGGTCTTCAGGTCGACCCGTTCGAGGGAGACGGGAAGGCCGGCCTCGCGGCAGACGATGTGCGGAGAAAGCGAACAGGCACCGGGAGAATAGTAAAGCCTCATCTCGAACCCTCCAGTTCAGGCGGCGTATTCTGATGGTCAACAAAGATCATCACCTTTTACCAAGGAGTGAATACGCCGTTATGAGAAACGATACAGTAGTGACGCTGAAGAATCCAGGGGTCCCGGGATGGTCCAGGATCCATTGACCGCAGTCCTTCGGGAAGGAACGCAACAGTTGCTGGCCCAGGCGACCGAAACCGAGGTGGCGGAGTTCCTTGCGCAGCATCGGGGGTTGCGCGATGACGCCGGCCGCCAGCGGCTGGTCCGGAATGGCTATCTGCCGGCCCGCACCATCTAGACCGGCATCGGCGAGGTTCCGGTCAAGGCTCCCCGGGTGCGTGCCCTCCCCGTATGCCGCATTCAGATACAAAGCTCATCATTCCCAGTCCCTCAGAATGCTAGCCAAGAACTCCGCGGTCGGCCCACGCTTGAGCTTGGGGTGGGCGAACTGATTCGCATAGTGGCGCAGACAGGCGTAGCAGCTCGCGTCGGGGGCGCAACCGCGGCAATCGGCGACTCGAGCGCGCGAGATCTCGAGCACTTGACGAAACGTCTCCGGCTCTTCGAGTCGCGCCACCAGGCCGGCTCCGCCTGGGACGGCATCGTACAGGACAATCTCGTGTGTATCCGGTCCAGAAGCGCGAACCGTGACGTTGAGGTCTTGGCGTGGTACTTCAAGAACCTCCGCCGCGCCATGAGCGAGCGCATACGCGAGCGAGTGGTAGAACCAGAGGCGCTCCTCCGGGGAAAGCTCGGTCGGCTGGCGAACGAAGCGAATGCGAAGAACGTCGCTGACAAACCGGTGTCCGAGAGCGACCGACTCGAGCGTGCCCCTGCATGCGCGGCCTGTCGGAGACTCGTGCTCAACGGTCGCCAGTGCGCTCCCGAAGCCAGCGCCGCATTCGGCGCAGATCCAGAAACCTCCGCCTTTCCGCCCTTCGCAAAGCACCACGAGATAACCTGGAGACGCCTTCCACACCTGAGCAATGCCGCCCAGCATTACCGACTCGTCATCCAAACCGGCCATGCCACTGAAGTACGGACGCGAGGTGAAAAGACGCCTCGGTCTTCCTTTTGGCTCGCCTCCTTCTCGCGCGGCCACAAACCCGAATATCGGATCTACCCAAGTTTGCGTGCGCGCCTGCGTGCAGCAGCCTAGACCACTGGGTTCCTGGCCCTCGGGCCAGGTCTCGAAAGTACCGTGCGTCCTGCATTTCCGGTATTGCAACCGATCCCACGCCTTGCCGGCCACTCTTTTCAGGCCGTTCGACGTCCACAGTCGCTTGTTCGCAATTACTTCGGCGCCTGGAGCGAACTCAGCCACCGCAATAGCCAAGTCACGCTGCAAAGCCACTGTGGAAGCCTGATTGCTCCGCTGCAGATCAAGATCCACGACATCCACCGGAAATCCGTATTTCGGAATCACCGCCTTACGCGATAGGAAGCTGATCACGTCTTCGCCAACGATCGTCGCCAGGCGTCGTTGTGTCCACTCGGCGCTCTTGAAGTCTTTACGGTTCACGCAGTCACACTGGAGATCCTCAACCTTCCGATAGTCGTCCGACACCTCGGCTTGGGCTCGATCCAAAGCCGTGCCCGTGCCAGCCACCCTGTCAGTCCAGGTTCCGTCGAACAGACCGACTTTTTCCTTCAAGGAATCAGGTACGATGGCCGTTAGACGCCTCTCGATCTCGGTTTGGTGATCGCGGAGGAAGCGTCTGACCTCCTGGACAGCCGTCGGCTCGCTCATCGTTCCCATCAAGCCTTTCACGTTAGTCTCGAAGCGGTCGCGATGCTCCTGAAAGAACGCCGCGAGCGCGACAGCCACGACGTGCCTTAAGACAATCTTGTCGTTCGTGACGGTGAGGATCGGCGGCTTGGCCGTGCCTGCCATGATGCGGAACGGGTCATCAAAAGCCGCCTGGTCGTGCGGTCGACGCCGACAGTAGGTGATTGCGAAACCAGGATACACTCTGCGGCCTGCACGTCCAACCCGTTGCGCATAGTTGAACGGCTCGGGGGGAACGTTCCTCAGAAAGATGGTGTCCAGATCGCCGAGGTCGATCCCAAGCTCGAAGGTAGTCGAGCAACTCAAGAGATGGATGCGCCCTGCCTCGAAGTCATCTTGGAAGCTGCGGGCCTCCTCACGGGCGATCTGCGCGGTGTGTTCCTCCGCGCGGAGCATCGGCGGCAGGGGCCGGTCGTAGAGCACCCGATAGTGATCGGCCGCGACTGCGGCTTCGGAATCGGCCTGAGCCAAAACTCCGGGGCAGCCGTAGCGGGCGCACACGTTACCGATGGAATCAGCATGAAGGCGTCCGCAGGTCGTACACCTGAAGAGTCGGTCGTCCGCCCGGAGTAGCTGGGCACGCCACCACCGCGGGTAGGCTCGACGGCCATTCCCGGATGCGCGCAGCAGTGGCGCGGTACCCTGATAGCGCAACACCATCTCCCAGACCTCATGAAGGAGCGCTCGGGCGGCGGCAACGCGTTCGGCTGGGGTCATGCCGGCCGGCCCGTGGCACTCGAGCCAACGGGTGAGAAGCGCAACCCGCCTCGTCTTCGCACCATCCCACGCCTTGGTCGACTGCCCCCCTCCGATCGCCATTTGGCTCTGCTTGGCCTTGAGCTTCAAGTCGTCCCACTGGATACGCACGGAGTGATCCACATCCAGTTCCACACAGTGATCGGTCCGAAGGCTGTCGAGAAGATATGCGACAACTTTGCGAGCCTCCGCAGCCTCCAGGTTCCACGGTTGCTGCCCCAGCGATGCGGGAAGGTTCACATCGGGTGGGAGGTGGAAGAACCACCTGACGAGTCCTACGCCTTCGAGAGAGATGCGCGGCTGATCTGTCAGGAGTTCGCGGAGTAGATGGACCCACGCGCTCTGCAGCTGTTCCCGGTCGGTGAGCGGTTCGCCGCCTCCTTCACCCTTAAGCAGCTCCCGGATCTCGAGCGCGAGCTCATGTAGTCCGAACTCGGCAACATCAGTGCTCGCGATCTGGCGCAGGGCTTGCAAAATGAGCACGCGGCTGTGGATCGCCTCGTACGTGTCTTGGAGGTACCAAGCAAAGAACGCGGCTTCCTGTCGGCCGTCGGCGAACGCGAGGACTTTCCGTCTGCTCTCCGGAAGGAGCTGGTGAAGGGTCGTTGCGATGACCGCGTTTGGGCCGTCCGTTCCGTGCGTGATCTCCCGGACGGGATCCGGCGCTCTGTAGCCGCACCGCCCGCACCGGCTGAGTTGATCCTCATGGCTCTCGCGCTCCTCCTCGAAGACGAGACGGAGCGTCGCCCCATGTCCGCACGACGTATCCTTTGGATTGGCCGACTTCCGGCTAAGCCTCCCGCACTGTGTGCAGAAGCTCACGAGACGGTTATTGTTGCTCCCAGATTCCTCGCCGGGTGATCCATCAAGCGGCCGGTAGAACTCGATCTTGTAGTCCTGTTCGGTCTCATCGCGCATCGCCTCGGCAAGGTGATCGCCGTCGCGTCGTCCGACCAGGTAGTGCTGCCCGCACTCTCGACACAATGCGATCTCGAAGGATGGTGCGTTTGCCCCGACTCCCGAGCCTCGGGCCAGCGATACTTCCCGCTGCGGGTGATAGCGGATGAACGCCCCCTCGAGACCGCGAACAAAAAGATGATATCGGCAGGACAGGAGCGGCGACTTCGATCGCGGGTCTTCCGCGCGAACGAGGACATCGACGAACGCTGAAACGAGGCGTGGTCGGTCCTGTTCAGGAGCATCTCCGAAGATCGCGTCACCGATCTCGGTCAATTGGCGCGGCGACTGGAGCAACTGTCGAAGGCGGAGAGCACGTTCCTCGGTCGCGAAGAGCCCATGGAGGCGGCCAGGAATCGAGCCACCCTGCGTCCCATCGGCGGCCGCTGGCGCCAAGCCTTCTAGCACCGCGGCGGATCCGGGTGCGTCTTCTTGACGGATGCGCTCGGCTAGGTTGAGCAGCGGCTCCACCCCGATTCGAAAGGAGGTTGACTTGACGGGCTCAATGGGCACTACCTCGCCGGTGAGGATGTCCTCATCCTCGAATGGCTCACCGAAGAGCTCCGTTGCGAAATCCGCGAGGGCCTTCCGGTCATCAGTCCCGCCACCGAGGGACGCGCTCGTCGCAATGCACTGGAATCCCGCCTCCTGGCCACCTTCGCGAAGCCGCTGTTTCAGGCGACGGAGCAACATGGCGATCTCCATGCCCTTCGCGCCCTTGTACTGATGTGCCTCGTCGAGAACTAGGAAACGCCAGGTCGCGCCACGGCCGTCATCGAAGAGCGGCGTCTCCTTCGGCCGCAGCAGGAGGTACTCGAGCATGGAGTAGTTCGTGAGAAGGATGTCGGGTGGATGCTCGCGCATGTCCTCGCGAAGGATCAACTCGCCATGGCGGGGCTGCGCGAGCTGTAGCTGTTGACGTGCCTTCCGGAATTCGTCATGAGCATCCTCCGGTGTCTCGCCGGTGTAGCGTCCGAATGTGAATTGGAACGAGCTGTGGTCTTGCTCAAGAATCTCGTGGAACTCGCGGAGGCGGCGGCGCTGATCATTCGCCAGCGCGTTCATGGGGTAGAGGATCAAGGCGCGGATCCCGACCGATCGCCCGTCCGCTCGCTGCTCGCGCAGGAGATGAAGAAGGATCGGGAGCAGGTACGCCTCGGTCTTCCCGCTACCGGTGCCGGTTGCGACCACGACGTTCCGGCCACTGGCCAGGCGACGGATAGCCTCCTCCTGGTGGCTGAAGAGCGGACGGTCACCGATCGCGGCTCGCGCGAACCCGGGGTCGATCTCCTCGCCGAGGACTTCTCGGAGCACCTCGGAGACCGCTCTGACTCTCCGATAGATAGGAGTTGCCTCGAGGTAAGGTCCACGCACGAGTTCCCAGTCGGCGAGCGTCTTCTCGAAGGATGTCCTGAGTTCCAGATCCCGGAAGTAGAACATAGTCCGGAGGTAGCGCCGATACCGGTCAGCGATCTCGCGGCTTGCTTCGATCGGATCGAAGTGCGGCGTACTCATGCCTGTCCCACCTTTCCCCGACCAGTGTCAGCACCTGTTTCCCTGTGAGGCTCGGACGCCCTCAGCCAGCGCTGCCAGCTCGCAACAGCGGTCGGATCCTGTGCGGAAAACGACCGCGCGTGCCTCTGCAACCGCGACGGCAGTCGCCGGGCCGGCTCGCGTTCTAGCAAGGCGGCAGCGAGGGTAAGGGCTTGACGGACGAACTCCAGTGTCTCGGTCCGGCCACCGCGGCGGGCCTTTCTGTACCACGTGTTGCGGAGTCGTTTCACGGCCTGTCGATCCTGCACGGTGCCGATCCGGCCGAGCTGCGTCAGCTTGCTCATGAGGCGAGGCGCTCTCAAGCACGAGAGATCGAGGCGTCCAGCCCTCTCTTCCTCCGGTAGGTTCTCTGTCAACTGAACTGTTGCGACGACGACGGGCCCATGCTCCGTGACAGGTGTTCGTACGGACACCAGCAAGTCGCACGTGCCGCCCGCCCCTCGCAGTGCGTCGCTTTCACCCAGATTTCGAAGCGGGTAGAGGAGCACCCGCTCAGATCGCGGCACGGGAAGCCGTCGGGGAGATCCATCGCGGAAACCGACCGTTACCTCGTCCGCCCAGCCCGGCTCTGGCAGCAGCACGCTGAGATGCATCGGCGAGGTCGGCCGCAAATCGTCGACTGAGAGCATGTGGAGCCTGTCGGACCAAGCATGCGGCTCATCTGCGTTCCCAGACGCGGTGATCGCCCACCAGATCCGCGGCACATGCACGACGACGTCTACGCAGTTCCCCGTCCCAGCGCTCAGACGCCAAGTCGACCTGCCGGCATCCGGGCGTGCGGGGAGGACGACTCTCTCGGCGCGCGCAGGGTCGAGCGAAATGATCTCCGGCGGACCATCGACCGGTGACACCATGGTGCCGGGTGCAACGCGAAAGACGACCGTGGCTGGACGATGTCCCTCAGGCCCTGGAAGGGGGGACGATAGCTCGTCGACCTCGATCGCTTCGAGGCCCTTCATGTAGCGGAAGTCGAGGCTCTCAAGAAGCTCATCATTCGCATCGTACGCTCGAACATAGAACCACCCCGGCTCGTTGTCGTCCAACCAGTCCCGCAGCTCATCGAAGCTCACCGCCGCCTGACGTGATCGCGACCCCGGTGATGGCCCCTCGACGCCCACTACAAAGAGGGACGGCTCCTCGACTCCTTCCACGCGAAAACGCGGAGGCTCTCGGCCGAACAGCGGGCCGGCTCCAGTGTGAGCGTCCTTGATTGTGTTTCCGATGAGCTGGAATCTCGTGGCAGTGGAAGGTCGGACCTCGATGCGTGAGGAGTCGCTTCCGTCGAGCAGAAGGTCGTCCCCTTCCCCTTCCACAAGCAGGTGGTTGGCTGAGACCCTCGCCTGCTCCGGAATGACGTTTTCCGGCGCGACTGGCGCCGTGCCACCGGCCGCCAAGTCTCGTGTCAGTACCCGCGGGGCGATCACGACATAGTTCCCACGCGTCACGCGTGCGACATGCCTACCGCTCACCCCGGATCTCGTGACTTTGAAAACACGGTGATTACGCGCCTCGAAGCACCGTTCAGTTTCCATTCCTGCCTCATTGGACCAGCGAACTGTGACGGTTCCGAGTGGATCCATCAGCGGCCAGCGCAGCTCGTGTAGTTGATCTTCTTGGAGGTCGTTGTCCTCGGCATCCAGCACGCGCAGGTCCTGCTCCACCAGCTCGTCAGGCACCTCCACCCCGACCACCCACGCCATGCCTTCCTTCCAGCAGACGAGTTCCGGTCGCGATGAGCGGACTCGGCCCACGTCCCGCGCGCCCGTCGTGGAAGCAGCCTTATCGGCCAGTCCACCAGGTCCGCGCGGCCTTCCACCACGCTGCTCCGGCGCGACGTGACGCGAACGCCTCGATGGCGGCGCGCTTGGTGGCGGCGGTGTAACTGCAATCTCGCCGTCGGACCGCCCCGCTCCACCAGTCCCCACTTGGGACATGGGCGTGTCGTCAAACCCCGCCCCACCCGCCACCTGCTCAGCCACTGGATCCCTATCGGGTCGCGGTCTACCTGGTTCGAGCACGTCCTCAAGCCCCTCGGAATCGTCGGATTTGACGACGCTAGCGCTCGTGGTCACACCAGGGGTGTCTGTTTCCGACGGGTGAGCTTCCGGAAGGGAAGGCGACGGCTGGGAATCCGGAACGACGGAGCAGGGCCCGCGAGCCGGCCCTGGCCCCAGAGGATCATCGACGATCGGCGACGATACGCCTTCGTCCTCAAGCGCGTCCGACGTGACCGATGCTGTGGCTTCGCAATCTGAAGAGCTCGGGGATGCACATGCTTTCCCCCCCGATGTTCCATCCGGCGTCGGTCCTCGACGCACCTCCGGCGCAGTCCCCCCGGACTGGGGATCCATGATCGCTCGGGAAGAGATGGCGGAGTTGGCAACCGAGCCTGTAGCCGTGTTCCGTTGCTGGGCCGACGTCACTTCGATCTCTCGCGGGGTGTCCCCCAATGGTGCTCTCGCGCGCTCGGTTTTCTCTTGCACGCGCTGGGTCCGACCCCGTACGAACAAGCGGCGCAACCGCGACATGACGTTAGCGATCCACGCTCTCAGGCTCTTCATTGGCGCCGCTCCGGTTGCTTCACGCTCGCGTCAGCCCTCCTATAAAGTCGATACAACTCTCTCGAAGCGGGTGCCCTGTAGGCTCGTTGCATCCAAGGACCGGCCACAGCGACGGTGGCTCTCGGGAATGCATCAGTATCATGGTGAAGAGTCCACGGAACTCGGCGCCGGCTAACGGCGCGCGAGTTGAGTGGCACCCGCTGGACTTCCCCCGTTTTAGTGGACACGTGGACGTGTGAGTTTCGATGGTTTCCGAGGAGCGTACCTCCGTTCAAAGTTAACCGGCAAGAGACAACCGACCGAAGAGTGTAACCGATGCGGATTATAAAATCCCTCCCAGTAGTGTCCGGTTAAATATTGGGCAAACTCAACTGGTTAGGAGTCAAGGCTGTTTCTGAAGCGGGTGGATCGAGCTGCAAGGCGCATGAAATCTCGGTTTTCTCAAAAACTGAGACGGAGAGAATCTGTAGCAACGTGTATAGCGAGGCATTCAGGTGAAGCTCCTTCTTGACGATAGCAATGAGACATAGGTGGATACGGTGCACCAGATTTGGGTCTTCACCGCATTCTCGCGGGTGCTGTCCCGTCCCACCAATTCGGGGCCACAGCCTCTTCCAATGGCATATGAGGCTGAACGGGTTCCGTATTTCCAACGGCATATGAGGCTGAAATAGGGATTTGGGTCGATCATCTACCGACTATGGTGATCGACATGAATGACTCAAGGCTCAACACGATCGAGCAAATCCGGGAGTTTCTGGAAGGTACGGCCAATGTCGACTTCTCCATCCCGGCCGATGAATCCAGGCTTCGCGCCTTTGTGGCAACCGTCATCAAGCGGTTTCGCTACTTCCAACTGCCCAAGGGGCAACGGGGGGTTCTGTTTGCCTATATGCGGCGCTTGACCGGATATTCGCGGCAGCATCTGTCCCGACTCATTGCACAGTACCGTGAGACCAAGACCCTCAAACCCCAGAACCGAGCCAGCTCTCACTCCAGCAGAAAGCCACCAGGCCACATGTCCGATGTTCCTTACTACTGCAGATGTATAACATTTTGAGGAATCTCTCCCTTTGTCCTATGAGCAATTAAACTGCTGAGCAAGACCTACCAGGGTCACATTCTCCGCGATGGTATCGTGAGGGATGAGCACATACTCCCACGGCTTGCCACCATGATCGCGTGCGTAAGCGGAGGCGTTCGCACACCATTCAACGCCAGCCTCTTTCTTTTCCACGACAGCCGGGTCTTCAAGCTCCTTGCGCATTTTTGATTCCAGCATATAGATTGCATCGGTAGTTTCTGCTACGAAATCCGGTACGTATTCCGGCCTTTCGCCGCCAAGGCGGTAGAACAACTGGAATTGGCCTTTGGCTGGCCTGAACCATTTCAAAGCGTCGCGTTCCAGGATCACCGCCAGCTTGCGCTCGGCGTCCGAGTCAAACTTCTGCACCGGATACAAGCAACGCTGAAAGCCGCCAAACAGGTACTTCGCCATGTTGCTTTTGTCTTCCGGCGCAACACGGTAATTGGCGGGTTCCTCATTCACACCCAGCGTGTAGGCGCTCGGTTTCAACTCTGTGAAGCCTTTGCTGATGACAACCTCATAATCCGTGGCACCCTCGAAAAAATGTGGTTGCATCTGCGCGTGGACGAAGTGCGCGATCGGCTTCTGGTGGCAACGCAGCACCTTGCGGGCGTCTTCCTCGGAAAGGTAGCTCTTGAAATGATCGACCACCTGCGTGGCAAGCCCGTAGAGCAATTCAGCCTGGTCGTCATAAGAAACATCGTCGAAGTCCACGAGCCCGCTGACCACGTAGTCTTCGAGCCGTGCCTCCTCCACGCCGCCATGCCCGAGCGCGACGAAGTCCCGTTGGCCGGTCCGCAGATGCTGAACCCACAGTTCATCTGACACGGGCGGATACTTCAAAGCAGACAGATCGAGCGCGAAAGGCCGGAATCCTGAAGTCACTTCGCCCTTAGGCACCACTAGAATGCGTGGAATTTCGATGGTGCGCTCGGCGATCAGCTCCACAGTCTTCGCCACCACAGCAGAAAAATCCGGCTTCTCCGCAATGCCTTCCAATCCAAGTTGTGTAGGCGTGCATTGCGCCTCGACAGCTTTGATGATGGCCGCCTGTATATCCGGCTTCTTCAAGTGCTCGATCGTCGGCAGCTTCTGCGGCTGGTTCTCGAGCCTGCGGATGACGTCATAGGTTGCCTGCGCAACTTTCTGTTCAACAGTTGTGGCGAACGCCGGTTGCTCGTACCGGCCAGCCAGCGTCGTGCTGCTAGTCATCGCTGGCGGCACGAAGCGCAACTTACTGACAAGCACCGATTGTGAAATCACGGTCCTGGTTTTCTGATCGAGTTGCGTGTTGTCCAGTACGACCGCCTGCAATCGGATCGGCGAATCCGGCCGGTTTGCCTCTTCTATGATTTCCTGAAATTTATCGTGGGCGACGATGTTCAGCCGGTCCACAGCCGTTACCCCAGTACGTTTGCCATACGGCAGGCGCAGGCCGCGACCGATGGACTGCTCGATCAGGGTGCGCGCATTGGCGGCGCGCAGCGGCACGATGGTATAGAGGTTGGTCACATCCCAGCCTTCCTTGAGCATGTTGACGTGAATGACGATCTCGGTCGGCTCGTCGGCGTGCTCCACCTTGAGCAATCGCTCGATCATTTCCTCTTCCTTTGCGCCCGTCTGGCTGGAATCGACCTGGATCGCCTTGTCCTTGTAGCGGCCCTCAAAAAATCGATCCGACTGGATCAATGCGAGCAGTTCCCCGGCATGCGTCGTGTCCCGCGAGATCACCAGCAGGAAAGGCTTGACGATCGGCTTGTCCATCTCGCGCGCAAAGGTCTCCAGGTCCACCTTCACGCTTTCGTGCAGGCGGATGCCATCTTCCAGCTTGAGGCGCTCGATCTCGTCTGCCGACATACCCTTCGGATCAAAATCCTTGCGTGTGACGACTGCCGGCTCCTTGACGAAGCCATCGGCCATCGCCTGGGCAAGCGGATAGTCGTAGATGACGTTCTTGAACGGCACTGCGCCGCGGCTGGATTCGACGAACGGCGTGGCGGTCAATTCCAGGCCCAGGATCGGCTTCAATTCGTTGATCGCGCGCACACCTGCGCTCGCCCGGTAGCGGTGTGACTCGTCCATCAGCAATACCAGGTCCGGCAGACCAGCCAGGTAATCGAAATAGCTCTCGCCGATGTATTCTGAAAGCCGCTTGATGCGCGGTGCTTTGCCGCCACGCACTTCGGAATTGATCTTGGAAATGTTGAAGATATTGATGCGCACGCTGCCGAACAGCGTCCCGCTGACCGGGTCGCGCTGGTCATAATTGTCGCCGGTGATGAGCACTGGCGAATTGACCGCAAACTCGGCAATGCCCTTGAATACGTACTTCGGCGTGTTGGGCGTGAAGTCCGCGATCAGCTTGTTGTAGATGGTCAGGTTCGGCGCCAGCACAAAGAAATTGTTGATGCGGTGCGCCAGGTGCAGGTAGCTGATGAAGGCGCCCATCAGCCGCGTCTTGCCCACGCCGGTCGCCAGCGCGAAGCACAGCGAGGGAAACTCGCGCTCGAAGTCCGTCACCGAGGGAAATTCGCTCCTGATCGCCTCCAGCGCGGTCGCCACGTCCGCCTCCTTGCACGGCGGCGCGATCTCAGTGGTGCGGTCCAGAATCTCCAGCGAGCGGCGCTGCGGTGGGCGCAGGCTCAAGCGGCCGGCAATGGCGTTGACGTCTCGATTCATCGCTTGGGGCTTTCGGCGCTTCGCGAAACCTTGTGGGTGGCTGGTTTGGACGCCACGATCAGGCGGGTTCCCGTCTGCGCGGCGATCTTTTTCGCGCGCTTCGCCGAACGCCGCAAGGCCGGCAAGGAACCGGCCAGCACCGGGTTGTTCGATTGCGTAATGCTCTTCGTGTTCATGATTTACCCTTCCAATCAATGATCCTCGGCTCAGCACTGGAATTATCGTATTCCACCCAGTCATCAACCAGATTCCGGTACAACTCATCGAAGTTCCTGCGGCCCGTGGCGAAGCGGCGCCGGATGACCGTTTCGGGCACGGCGTGGCCACCCTGGCGCACCCGCTCCGCGACGCGTTCGATGGCCATGTCTCTGCTTGTCAGTGACAGAAAAATCAGCGTCACGTGATACCCGGCTTTCTGCCAGCGAGGAATCTTGCGGGCATACTGCGTACCGGCGAGCGTCGTTTCAAACGCGAAGCTCTCGCCACATGTTACATGTTCGGCCATCTCGCGCAGCATCAAGCGCCCCGCCTTGATCGCAGCCAGTTCCGGGCGAAAAGGGGACAGGCCCGCTGCGATCAGGTCGGCGTTGATGAAAACCGGACAACCTGCCTCGTTCGGCAGAAACTCCATGGCGAAGGTGGTTTTTCCCGCGCCATTCGGCCCGGCGATGATGATGATGCGCTTGGCGCTCATGCCGGATCATCCCCGAACAACTCTTCTTGCGCCCCACTCCCCTCAGGAGAGGAATTGAGGTGGGAGTTCGGAAGTTTGTCAGGTTCCGGTGCCCGCGGTAGGTTCTCCACCTGTAGCGAATAATCGTCGTGCCCCCATTCGCAGCGCGACAGCACCTGCTTCGGAATCTTGCGGACGGTGAGGTTCTCGTAAGCATTGGCGCGCGCGCGGAAAGCCGTGCACAGCACCAACAGCGAGCGCTCCGCCCCCACCTCGTCGTTCAACTGCTTCAACTGCTCGTGCGTCAGGCTGGCGGTGGTGACGTAGATGAAATCGCGCTCGGTGGAATGGCCATGCTGCCAGTACACGGAATCCGACGGCGCGTAGGTGAAGCCCTCCAGCTTGCACAGCGCTTCTGCCAGCATCGCCGCGTTGTACTCGCGGCTGATGACCCAGTTGCCCCACTTGTCTTTTTCCAGCAGCGACGGCGCCAGCCGGTAATAGCGGAACCCGCCGCCGCCTTTCCACGCTACCACTTTGGTGATGCCACCCGTATCTTCGCCGTCAATCACCTTCTTCAGACGCGGAATAATGTGCGTATGGCAATGCTCGCCAAACTCCACCATGATCCAGCGGCGGCCCATCTTCTGCGCCACCGCGCCGGTGGTGCCGGAGCCAGCGAAAGAGTCGAGGACGAGGTCGCCGAGGTTGGTGGCGATTTCTAGTACACGTTGAATAAGGCTCTCTGGTTTTGGCGTTGCGAAAGGATCCGTTTCATTAAATGAAATAACCTCTCTTTTGGCAGCTTGATTATTACCGACATCTTCATGCCGCCAAACCGTGGTTGGCACAGTTCCTTCTCTTACCCGATCAGCAAATTTTTTCAAACGTGGCACAGGATTTTTGCCATCCTTCCCCCACCAAAGAAGATTATCTCCAACATTTTTTTCGTGTGTGTTTCTGTCGAAAGCCCAGACTCTGATTGGGTTCGGCCAAACTTCTTCGCCCGTATTCGGGTTTAGTATTGGATAGTAAAGATTAGGTCTTTCGTATTTTGATTTTGCGCATGTATAATCTGCTGAACTCCACATTCCTCTTGGATCATTATCAGGATTCTTGAAATACTTTTCTTGCTTTTGGCTACGCGCCAACAAATTTGGACGCCAGGTTTCTTTATTTTTTGAGAACACGAGAATGTGATCGTGATTTAGGCTCAACCATTTCGCGTCGTTCTGAGGCGAGAATTTCTTTTCCCACATAACATTCGCCACGAAATTTGGACGCCCAAACACCTCATCACACAACACCTTGAGGTAATGCGCTTCGTTGTCATCAATCGTGACCCACAGCGAGCCATCATCCGATAGTAGCCGCCGAATGATCTCCAACCGATCCCGCATCAGCGACAGCCAGATCGAATGCTCCACCCCGTCGTCGTAGTGTGTGAACGCGCTGCCTGTGTTGTAGGGCGGATCAATGAAGACGCACTTCACCTTCCCCGCAAACTCCTGCTCCAGCGCCTTCAGCGCCAGCAGGTTGTCACCAAGGATCAGTCGGTTGTCGAAGATGTCCTTGTCCGTCACCTGCTGCTTCGCGTGATACGACTTTGCCGCATCCTCCAGCAGAATCCGTGGCTCTAGCTTCGGCCGGCTCTCTTTCCCAATCCACGTCAGCTCCAGCTTTTGCTTCTTCGGCATCAAAACGCCCAGCCCTGTTGATGCATGAACTCCTCCAAGTCGATGCAGGGGATTCCGAAATGGTCACAAACGTTGGGAATTTTTGCAGCATTGGGTTTGAGCGTGAGCCGCCTGCTCCTGCGGTCCCAGCCCTCTTCGGTGACAACCGTCGCCTTGTTGATCCGAGCGCAGGCAATAATGAAGGGATCGGCGACCGGCGTTCCCTTGAGGCGTTGTTGCGCACCGATCAGGCCCTGGAAATGCTTAACATTAAAAATGTCAGCGACGAACTGCAATTCCGGGCCAGTCGGCATGGCGAACAGGGACTTGTGGGCCTTAGCCCATCTCAAGACTTCTTCACTAACCGCCTGCCGTTCGAGTTCGTTGAACACCTCGCGTGTGGAAATCAGTCCGCCTTGGTCGGCGAGCGTGTTCAGGCTGTCCCAGATGCTTTTGAAGACGCTCGGATAGAAATGCTGGAGGGATCGAAGAGAGCTGGTGTCGAAGACATGGATCATGCTTCGGCCCCTTTCAGGAGGCGCTCTTCGAAGCCAATATAGTTTTTGGGTTTGATGCCGAGCAGGTCGGCGGCATGCTCAAGACTGATCTGATTGCGGTAGTGTTGACTGACAACTTCCCGTGCGAAACGGGAGCTGATGTAAGCACCTTGGTTGGAATACCAGCTCCCGCCGGTGGCGCCTTTCTTCTGTGCGGTCCAAAATTTGGCCATCTTCTCGTAAAAGACCTTCCCAACTCGTTCGCGATCCAGCAACCGTCGCAAAACGGCTTCCCGGCTGACGCCATAGCGTATGGCCAAGGCGGAAAACTGCGCCTCGGTAGCGTCTTCCGCGTTCAACGGGAACTGTTTGATCTGATCCGCAAAGTCGTGTTCGGGAATCAGCACTTCGGCGGCTATGGCATTGCAGAAGCGCTCGATTTTCCCAATGCGATTCGGTAGCAGGTCGATGTAAGCGGTGTCGAATTTGCTCAGACCATTGATCCTGAACAGGATGTGCGCGAGCTCGTGCAGGAGACTGAATGTCTGGCGCGTTTTGGTAGTGCCGTTGTTGAGGTAGACCAGCGGCAGAACATTGTCGATCAAGCAGAAACCGGAAATTTCTTTCTGTTTGAATGCAGCCTTGAAGATGAACACACCGCAATCTTCGATACTTTTGCGCCATTCCTTCAGTGCATGTTCGTCGGTTTTCCAGGCAACCTGCGTCTCCAGTGTGATGCCAAGGTATTCGCGTATGGTTCGCGCCTGCGCGGCAACATCTTTCGAGAGAGACAGGGAAACAGCTTTCCAGATTTGTCGGCTGGCCGGATTTTGGTCGTCGAACAACTCGCCCAAGGCGAGCTGGTAAGCATGCGCGCGCCGGATATGGAGATAGGTGTCGCGTCGCAAGGACCGCAGATCCGCATCTGGTAGCGTGCGGAACTCTCTTTGTGGCGATATTTCTTCAGGCGGCTCGGGCAGAAAGAAAACGGCCAACGGACGCTTGTAAATTTGGTAAGCGAGCTTTTCGAGTTGAGGATATGTAGGCGCTGCTGTCCCATCCTCCCAAGCCTCGATCTCCGCCAGTGGACGTTTGAGTCGATGTGCAACCTCGCCCAAATCGAGCCCAACCGTTTGTCTGGCCCAACGCAGGACATCTGGCTGAACGCTGGCTACGGGTTCGTGTTTCATGATCTGACAGTCTCTCCAAATGAAGACACCATTCCCACCCCGAATCAGGTAAGACTCCAGCGCAACAAGAACAGTTGCGTCAAACTGACTGATTGTTGCAGCCAGCCTTCGATGTTAGCGATCATCTCGTCGCGTTGCGCATCCACGCGGTCCTGCGCGTCAAACAGCGACCGCCGCTTCTGGTTGCGCTGCGCTTCCAACACCTTGACCTGCTTCTGTGCAGCTAGCTTATCTTCCAGTGTCAGCGCGGCGGTTGCCACATGCCGCTCTTCCTTGATCTGCCGGTCCAACTCCTTGATCTCCCGCTCTAACCCGAGTTTCAGGTCATCCGCCCAGCCATCAAGCTTTTCGGCTTCCGCTTCGAAGAAGCGCGCATTGCGCTCTGAAATGCCTCGCTGGATGGCGGCCTGCCGCCCTTCGGCAATCTCGTTCAACCGGGTCTCGTCCACCGTTACGTCTTGCCGGACCATCTCTCCCGGCAATGTTAGCAGACGAATGGCCGTTCCCTCGTCCAGCGCCTCGCCGTCGTCGGTGACGGCGGCGACGATCAGGTGGTCCTCGGCCTGATCCAGCGATTCGACGCTAAATTGCCAGACGGCCAGTTGGCCTTGCCTGCCGATGAACGGCTGCAAGGCGCTAATCTTGCCTTCGTGCCGGGCATGGTCGAAGCGGATTTCCGCCGGAGACAGCTCTCGCGCCTTGGCATGCGCAATCAATGCCTCGGCCAGCGGATGGTTGAGACGGTAGAGGTGCGCCTCCCCAGTGCGACGCGGCAGCTCGTACAAGCCCAGCGGGATGTCGCGAGTACCTTCAGCAAACGGAGATGCCTTCAACTGAAATGAGCTGTCACCGGAAAACTCGGCGTGATCACCCAGCTCGTGCCGGGTGAGCTGCATCAACAACCGTTCATAGCGCCCCAGTTGCTCCTCCGAGGCATCCTTGCGGGTCTTCAGCTTCTCCCGTACTTCATCGTCGAAGTTTTCCAGCAGTTGCTGGCGTGTGCGCGACAGCGATTCGTTGATCTCCAGATTCAATTCGAGCTGGAGTTGATCGAAGGCCGTCTGAATTTCTTCCGGCTTGCGGCAGCGTTGGTAAATGGCGGCGATGCGTTTCTCGAAGTCCACACCGGACTCAATGGCGCCCAGCACCTCGTCGCTGGCGCCGAACACACCTTCAAAAAGGTGAAACTTTTGGTCGAGCAATTCGAAGACGCGCTGGTCGGCAGCGTTCTTGCGGTTGAGAAAGTTCACGACAACCACGTCGTGCTTCTGCCCATAGCGGTGGCAGCGGCCGATGCGCTGCTCGATACGTTGCGGATTCCATGGTAGATCGTAATTCACCACTAGAGAGCAGAATTGCAGATTGATACCTTCAGCGCCGGCTTCGGTGGCGATCATGATGCGGCCCTGCTCGCGAAAGTAATCCACCAGCGCGGAGCGCATGTCGGCGGTGCGCGAGCCAGTGACGCGATCGGTGCTCTGGTGGCGTTCGAGCCACTGGCTGTATATCAGCTTTGAACCTTCGTCAGTATTCGAGCCGTTGAAAAGGACGATGCCGTCAGCATACACGCTATCGGCGAGCACGCGCAGTAGGTAGTTTTGCGTGCGGCGGGACTCCGTAAAGATGATGGCCTTCTGCTCGGCGCCCAGTTCACGTAACTTGGCAAAGGCGATGTTGAGCGCCTTGAGCAAGGCTTTACCCTTGGCGTTATCCTGGATGGAGGTAGCGAGTTCAGCGAAGCCGTCTAAATCAGCGATTTCCTGTTCGAGCGCGTGTCGATCGGATTCGGTCAAGACATCCGGCGGATCGTCTTCCGGCCACTCTTCCCTGGTTTCACCAAGCGCCTCGTAGTCCTTGTCGAGTTCTTCATCGAGCGATTCCGACGGTTCCTGTTTTTGCAGCTCGGCCCGGAGACGATTGGAGATCGAGGTCAATGCGCCGGCGATGGCAAATGTGGATGAGGCCAACAGCTTGCGCAGTACCAGCGTCATCAGTGAGCGTTGGCCGGGCGGCAAGGCTTGCAGATTCTCCCGTTGCAGGTATTCCGATACCAGCTCGTACAAGCGATCCTCGCTCTCGTGCGGTGTGAACTCCTCGACCAGCGGCAAACGTCTGGTAAACGGAATGTACGCAGTAACCTGACGGCGCAGCGTCCTGTGGCAGATCGGTTTGAGCCGCGCCTTGAGCGTCGCAAATACCTGCTCCTGGTTCAGATTGGCGAACTGCTCGCGAAAGCTCTGGAGGTCGCCAAAGGTATGTTCGTCAATAAAACTGACCAGCCCGAACAATTCCAGCAGGGAGTTTTGCAGCGGTGTCGCAGTGAGGAGGAGCTTGTCCTTGCCGGCTAGCGCTGTTTTGAGTGTATTGGCGATGACGTTGGCCGGCTTGTACACATTGCGCAGCCGATGCGCTTCATCAATGACCACGAGATCCCACGGCATAGTTCGCACATCCGACTCTTTGCTCTTGGCGAAGTGGTACGAGCAAATGACTATCTCCGGGGACTCGAATGGGTGGACTTGGCCCTGCTTGACGGCGGTGTTGTAGGACTTGGTTTCAAGTATGCGGCAGGGAAGAAAAAACTTTTCGGTCAGTTCTTGATACCACTGCTTGCGCAAGTTGGAAGGTGTAATAATCAGAATACGCCGCTTGTGCTCTGCCCATTTCTGCGAGAGTACCAGGCCGGCTTCAATGGTCTTGCCCAAGCCAACTTCATCGGCCAGCAACGCCCCCTTGGAAAGCGGCGATTTGAACGCAAACAGTGCCGCATCGACCTGGTGCGGATTCAGATCGACCTGGGCACTGGCCACGGCGCCTGCAAGCTTCTCGGCGCTGTCGGATGGACAGCGCTTTGTTAGCTCGTAGGCGAAGTATTTAGCTTGGTAGTCAGTTAGCTCCAATTGAGCCCCTAAATTTTTGGGAGAACTTAATTGACGGGGGCCGACTCGGTGCGGCCCATTCCCGCAAGACGATCCGCCAGCCGATGCGTACGCAAATGAGTATAGCGAGCTGGCATCTGTAACGTTTTATGACCGCTGATCGCACGGATTTCCAGCATGTCAAGATCGGTATCCTCAAAAAGCCGTGATATGGCCTCGTGCCGTAAATCAAGAAAGGTCAAACCGGTGATACCGGCCTTCTTCACAGTCCGCTTCCACGCGAGGGAGATAGCGTTGGTTGAGGCCCCCAACACCGATCCGTCAATTCGGCGCAGCAGACTGCCAAAGACTTCCAGCGCGACGGGTGATAGCGGCATGTCGCGGACCTCGCCATTTTTTGTCTTAGGCAGCAAGACCGCCCGTCGCTTCATGTCCACATGCTCCCAACGCATTTCTGCGATTTCACCTCGGCGCATTGCCGTCGCGAGTACGAAGCGAATCACCGCGCGGAACTCTGGCGAGGCGGCAGCCAAGAGGCGTGCTTCTTCATCACCTATCAAGCGACGCTCCCGGCCGCGAGGAACCTTCGGCTTAGCAGCCCTGGCAAGTGGTACGGGGTTGACCAAGTAGGACATACCCCAAGCGGAGCGGACCACCGTGTACAGGTGGCTGAGTGTAGCGAGTTCACTCAGCACTGTCGCGGATTTAACTTTCTGTCCTTCCCGTTCGCGTATGTAATCGGCCACATCTCGGCCCGTGAGGCGCGACAGCGCGATATGGGCAAGAGAGCATCGCCCCGCATACGCTTGATCTTGAATCGTTCGCGCTGCGCGGTCGCAGGCGCTTTGCGCGGAGTGATTTCCAGGCCGTAACGCCTCAATGCATCTGCCAACGATGTACGGTCGCCCTCCGAGCGATCCTGCCAAGCTCCCGCATCCATCTCGGACTCGGTCCAACGAGCCCACGCCTCCGCTTCACCTTTGGTGTCGAACATGTGGTATTGGGGTTTGAACCCCAAGTGGATAATCTGCGCCTGCCACACAGGTTTGCCGCGGGGTCCAGTACGTTGACGGATGGCGGCCACGCTCAGATTCCCAACTAGGCGGGGATAGCCTTTTTAGGCTTTTTGGGTCGGCCGCCTAGTTTTCCGTTCTGGCGAGCTGCGGCCGCTTTTGCCGCCGTGCTTGCTTTGCCGCCGATTTTCCCGATTTCCGCTGCGACCCACCGTTTCGAACCCAGGAATCCGTCGAGCAGCGCGGGAATGTAAAGATCGGCATCCAAGCTCGGAAAGTGGATGCCCAGGCCGGATGGCGTGATTTCCGCATGCGAGAGATCCGCAGGCTTTGCGCGCTCCAACCCTTGCGCATGCTTTGGGGAGAACGCCAATTCGAGTCCGGAAGCCAGCGAGATAACCACGCGGGCAATGCGGCGATCATAGTGCACGGATACAGCGGCGGGGAAAGCAGCTTTAGTATCTGCAGCGCGGCGGTTTGCCGCTGCAAAATCTTCATTCGTCATGGCCATGGATGCTCCTCCAACTCTTACAGAGTTGTGCCAAATTGGCAGCTAACTCGTCAGCAATCTTTCCCAGTTCCCTCTGCGAAAATCCGTAATTTTCACGTAGCTCAGGGGTTCCGTCCGGGCAGTGCAAAGTGAACACCGCTTTATGATCGCTTCCAATCACGTGGACATGCGCCGGACGATGGTCATTTGGGTAGATCACCACGCGAAGCCCAGATATCCTGGGAACGGTCGCCATTTTAGCATAACCTAAGCGGCTTGGGTTTATATTTCTGGCCGCACCGAGAACCTACCTGAAGCTCACTATGGCGTATCGATGGCAAATCGCCATATTGAAGTAACTGATGAGCGTTATTTTTACGCAAGTACTTGATTCTTATTGGTTCCGGCGGAGAGGGTCGAACTCTCCCGACCCACGCATTACGAATGCCGACACGGAATGTCTGAACGGCTTGATCCAGGTGTCCAAGAATCGGGGTCCACTTCTGGTGCCACGGTACACCATCGCCCCCTCGATGCCTGGCGGCCGGCCTGTCTGGACAGCGGTTTTCGTGCCGGGGCATGCGCTGACCGGACGCTGGCGCACCGAGCTGCTGCACGACTGGCAGCGACACCGCTTCCGCAAACCCGATTCCGAAGGCTGGATGCGGTGGCTGGAACGACGCTACAATCGGGCCCTCGCAACGACACACGGCTGGTTCGGCCGGCCGCTTTCCAGATGCGCGCGGGGGCTCATCGGGACGCGGCGGGCATCCATCCGGAAACGGTTGGTCCGTGGTCCAAACCGCGCCTCCGATCGACGGCGGAGGCCAGGGTGAGTTCCCGTTCGTGGAGCCGCCGCCAGCTGCGCGAGACGATAAAGGCATCGCGTGCCACGTCGCGGAGCCAGATGATCTCATCGCCACACCGCCGGAGGTAGTCCAGCCCGCGCAGGCGGAGCAGTCCATATTCACGCCGCGGCCACTCGATGAGCACCAGAGTCAGACCCTGGTCACGGGCGTACGTCCGGACCGTTTCGAGCGCGGCAAGAGGCATCCGGCGCGGCAGGTAGAACAAAAGACAGCGAGACTCCGGCCGAAGCTCCCCGCCGGCTCCCACTTCGAGAAAGGACCAGGCGAGCTGCAAGCGGTCGGGACGGGGCGGAACCGATCCGGATGGATCACACGATCCGAGAGATGCCAGGAGATCACGTCCGTTTCCCCAGCACAGGTAGAACACCGGGCCCGCCGGTCCAGCGGAACGTGGCCGGTCCGGACATTCATGCCAGTCGCTGCCGAAACAGGGGCACCGCCCCCTCCCCCCCACAGCCGGAACCGTCATCCCCTCGAGAAGCCCGGGGAGGACGGTCCGGAAGGTTCCGGCATCCATTCGGCCCACGGCGCGGGAGAACAGGCGGCCGTAGATCTCGATGCGGCGGAACGATCCGTATTCGGCGCCGAGTTCCCGCACGGTCTCGCCGACCAGTCCGGCCAGGACGGAGGGGGCAACCGCCAAGGGTTCGGACCATCCCCTCCACGGCAGTGCGGGCATTCGCTCCGGCTGGATCCGGCTGTACTCTTCGCGCCAGCGGGCGGCCACCGTCGCCCACGAGGACGATACCTTGGGCGGGCGCGTCACCAGCGTGAGGTACTGTTTTTCCCGGCCACTCGCGAGGTCCCGGCAGGAATCGCCACGTGCGAGCGCCTGCTCGACCGCATGACTGCGCTTGGACCAGAGCGCGAGCAGGCGCCCCGGGATCTCTCCGATCTCAAACGCATGGGCCGTCGGCCGGACCGAGTAGCCAAGCCGGGCCACGCGCGCCGCGAGATCGAGCCGGTAGTAGCCGCCCAACAGTTTCATGGCATTGAAGAGAAACTCCCGGTCGAGGGCACGAAAGGTTCCGTCCGGCGTCGCCGTGAGGTTGAGGATGACGGCATGGGTATGGAGCTGGGGATCCGCCAGTCGCGACAGTCCGTGCCGGAAAGTCGCGGCCAAAAGACCGCTCCCCGCCATGGCCGTCGCGTTCCGGCCGCAATATTTCCGGAAATAGCAGTGTTCCGTCTCGACCCAGGACAAGGCCTCGCGCACGGCCTGGTCGTGAGCATCGACCAGGCGGCGGTCCCCCCACACGAGAGCGGCGATCGAAACCGACTTGGGTGCGCTGAAGGTGGCATCCACGCCGCGCACGACCGTCCGGGGAGGGGGCGCCCTCCCGCTGGGCAGACAACCTTCCAGGACCGCGCGAAAAACCTTGGAATCGACCGGTGCGGCCAACGCCCAGGCACGCGCCCATTGTCCCTCCCAGGCGCTCGACTGGCGGGACTCGACCGTGAGGTCGTCGATCGAGAAATAGTGCTGGACATGGGCCGCATCCCGGATGGTGCGGAGGCTCAGCATGGCGTGACCCGGGATTCGGCCGGATTCACCAGGGCACTCCGCCATCGGCGATCGGGAGCTCCGCCGGCTGGGGTTTCACCCGCGGGCGGAAGGGAACGGTCACCTCCGGCCGGGCGCGGGGCCTGAGCCGGACCGGGCGGATGGGATGGCGTCCGGCCAGGGCCAGGTAACCCCTGCAGTCGGGGAGCGCCTGGATCTCGCCGGGCAGGACCAAACGCTCGAACTGCCGCCGATCGGTATGCGACGCCCCGCCCCGTCCATGGGACCACTCGCGCACCACGATCTCGCGTTCGCCGAGCTCGCGGCTCAATGCCTCGGCCGTCCCGGCCTCCTGGGTCCGGAGGACGAGGAGCGAGCCGAAACAGGACCGGAGGATGCGGGCGGCCTGGCTGCCGTAGGCCTCATCCAGCTGGTGGACCGACTGCACGCCGGCCAGGCACGCGAGTCCATACTTGCGGCCGCGGGTCAGGGCATCGGCCAGGACCGGAATCGTGCCCAGGGCCCCGAGTTCATCCAGGACGAGCCAGAAGCGTCGCCTGCCGTCGGGGCGTTCGGACAGGAGGGCACCCACGGCCAAGTCGATCCAGGCCGCGAGCAGGGGGCGCATCGCCGCCCGCTGGTCGTCGCGGTAGGGCAGAAACAGCCACCCCCCCGCATCCCCGGTCGCCCACCGGCGTACCGAAAAGCCTCCGGCATCCGTGGCGGGATCGAGAAAGCGGTAGGGAGCGATGTAGGTTCCGACGATGGCCCGGACGGAACCCAGCATGCGCTGGGCTCCTTCCTCGAAGAGGGTTTGCGCCGGATGGCCCGCGACATGACGGGCCAGGTCCGCGTTCGGGGCGCAGGTGAGGATATCGACGAGCGCACCGGTCGAGGTCGTCCCCGACTCCCACAAGCGCTCGAGCACGGCCGCCACGAGCGACTGGGCGTAATGGTGCCATTCGGCATCCGCCCCGCCGCGCGCCGGGATGAGGCTTTGGGCCAAACGTTCGGCATCCCAGGCCGCCGTCATCTCCGCGAGCGGTGCCCAGTCGACCGAGCGTTCGTCGACCGGGTTGAGGAGCCGGTCCCCGGGCCGGTAGAAGCGGGACAGGAAATCGCCGCCGCAATCGGCCACGAGGACCCGGTCACCGCGTCTGCGCAGGGTCTCGAGACAGTCAGCCAGCGCCACGCTCTTGCCGGAACCGGGGCTGCCCGCGCAGAGGAGGTGATAGGGTTCGAGCGGCAGCGGAATCCGGATGGCACCCACGCGGAGCGCGCGGGTCCGGGCGAAGATTCCGGAAAGTCGGAGCCCAGAGTCCCGCAGCCAGCCGGACAGGGTGCGCGGTGCGATGCGCCGTCCGCGCGAATGGCGCCGGCCCGGTCGCCTCCCGCGGGCCGAAAGGCGACCCCAGGCGCCCAGACTGCGCCGGATCAGGATCACGCCCAACAGGAAGCCGGCCAGTGCGGCCGCGCCCGCTCCGATCTCCCCCATCCTTCCGCTCCTCCACTCCGCCGGCCGCGCCCGCGGAATCCACTCTCCCGATCCGGGTCCCGCCGGAGGGCACCGCGTGCCGGCCGCCGCCCTCAGGGTGCGATGGATGCGGCCATCTCGCCCAGAATCGGACCGATGACCGCGGCAAACTCGATTTTGTTGACGAAGCCGTCGACTCCGATCTCCTGCGCCCGCTCGCGGTACTCGGGGTCATCGTACAGCGTGATCAGGACCACCTTCGGGGAATCCGCCTTCTGCTTGAGCGCCTCCGCCGCGCCCAGCCCGCCGATCCCGGGCATGGCCACATCAAGGAGCACGACATCCGGCCGCAAAGACTCGCACAGAGCGAGCGCCTCCTCGCCGGAGCGGGCTAGGCCGACGACCTGCACACCCGGCTGGGCGGCCAGAAGGCTCGCCACCGATTCGACGAAGAGCGGGTGGTCATCGGCCACGAGGACTTTGAGTCGACTCATCCAAGCCTTCTCCATGTTCCAGACCGTTGATCGTATACGATTTTCATCCTCCCGTCAGCCCCGAATCCGGCCATCCGCCACGACGGGATCTCTAACCTGTGAAATTTCCTTTGAATTTTCATAAACCGGCGTTTTTTCAGCCTCTTCCACCTCCACCTGATCTTCTCCCGCTGTCTGGCCCTGCGCAAAGACCAAGGCAATGGTCGTGCCCTGTCCCGGGGCACTCACGAGATCGAAATGTCCCCCCGCGAGTTGGACGCGTTCCTCCATGCCGAGCAGTCCCAGGCTCGAGCCTCCCTGGACCTTGCGGCGCATGGCTTCCACATCGAAGCCGTGTCCGTCGTCCCGGATCGTGACCCGGAGTTCGTCTCCGTCGGCGCGGAGCGCAAGCTCGACCTTGATCGCCCCGGCATGGCGGGCGATGTTGTTGAGCGCTTCCTGGACCACCCGGTAGCACGTAATTTCGACGAGGGGAGGGAAGCGCGGGTTGTCGGTGGGCAGGTCGAGGGTCAGCTTGAGCCCCGAGAGCGTCGCCATCCGGCTGCCCAGTCCACGGACGGCCGCCACGAGACCCAAGTCGTCGAGCAGGGACGGATGCAGATTGAGCGACAGGCTGCGGACCTGGGTCAGGACCCGGTCCAGGTTCGCGACGAGTTCCTCATAGAGTTTTTCCCGCCGGCTGAGCTGGAACAGGTCGGACATGGCGTGGAGCCCGAGCTTGGTCGCGGTGAGGGTCTGGCCGACCTCGTCGTGGAGTTCGCGGGCCAGGTGGCGGCGTTCGTTCTCCTGGGTCTCGAGGAGCTTGCGCGACAGGAGGCGCAGGCGCTCGGCGTATTCGATCACGGTCTTCTGCACGGTGCGGAGCGTGGTCACGTCGCGGGCGATGCCCACGCTGTAATCGCGCCCCTCCCACTGAATGAGGTAGCGGTATCCCTGGACCCAGCGCCAGCCGCCATCGGACATGGCCAGACGGAACTCGCTCAGGGGATAGCGGTGCCAGTCGCCGATCCGCTCGAGGTCGACGGGGTGGATGAGGGAGGCGGGATGGCGGTTGAGCAACGCCTGGGGTTCGAAGCCGAGCAGCATCTGGTGCGAGGGACTCACGTATTCCATCTGGCCGTCGAGCCCCGCCATGCTGATCAGGTCGACCGAGTTTTCGGCGATCAGCCGGAACTTGAGCGCCTGCTCCTGCTGGACGCGTCGGATCCGTTCCCGCCGGCGCAGATCGGTCAGGAAGCGCTTTTCCTCCTGCACCACGATCAGGGTCGACAGCAGGATGAAGACGGCCATGAAGCCGGCCACGGTTTCGACGGCCGGGTCGTAGGTCTGGTGTCCGAAGAGGGTGTGGTCGATGATCCCGGCCAACACCAGGAGCGCGAGCCCGAGGCTCAGGTAGCCCACGGCGATCCGCCAGACTGCCTTCAATCGGATACGGGGTTCGTGGGGGTTCGCTTTCATTTTTCCGGCTTGCCTCCAGGCTCCAGCATACTCCGGCCGGATCGCCGGATGGCGAAAAACTCCTGGAGGAGCCGCCCTGCCGGCTCCGCCCGGACCCCGCCCGTGATCTCCAGATGATGGTTGAAGATCCAGCCGAGTTGCCCGGGCGAAAGCCGCTCGATGGCACCGAAGCGGGGATCAGCCGCCGCATAGACGAGTCGTCCGATACGGGCCAACATGAGCGCGCCGAGGCACATGACGCAGGGCTCGAGCGTGACGTAGAGCGTGGTCCCACCCAGCCGGTAGTTGCCCGTCCGGTCCGCCGCCTCGCGGAGCACGATGATTTCGGCGTGGGCGGTGGGATCCGTCCGGCCGATCGGCGCATTGCCGGCGCCGGCCAGACAGGCTCCGTCGCGAACGAGGACGGCACCGACGGGCACCTCGCCCGCCTGCCCGGCCTGCTCCGCCCAGTCCAGGGCTTGATCCATCCAGGCCTCGTCCCGGGCCGCATCCGTCCCGGCCATCGCTCACTCCCACTCGATCATCAACAGACCGCCCAAACCCGCGTGGTTAAAGGATTTGCTGTGATCGACATCGGCCTGGACCGTCGCTTTGACCGTCAGAAACACACGCCCTTTGCTGGCACGGGAAATGGAGCGATTTGCGGAGCACCGACTGATCATCAATCACCTCCTAGGATAACGCAGACAGCCGCCGATGGCGAACGACTCACTCTATTCGCGCTCTCCCGCGTCCCCGTTACCTGCACGCTCGCCACCTCTCTGCAAACCCTACAGAACCGACCACCAAGGCGCAGCCAACACATCGGGTGCCAGCCATTCAATCGCCTTACCAGTGTGCAGGAGCAGACCAGCGCGCGCCTTCTTGCCGTACTCAACGCGGAACGTGCGCAAATGCGCGGCATCGGAAAGCCTCGGACGCGCAGTGGACTTCACTTCGATCGGCAGCAGCCTGCCGCCTGACTCAATCACGAAATCCACTTCCTCGCCGATGGACGTACGCCAATAAGTCAACTCCGCGCGTTCAATGCGCGCATCGCGCCACGCCAGCAGATCGTGTAACACCACATTTTCCAAGTGGGCTCCGCTCGGCTCTTCCGCTTCAGACAGATGCATCGCAATGCCCGTGTCGCCCCAATAGATTTTCGGCGCCTTGATGAGGCGCTTGGTTCGATTCACCGCATGGGCAGGTAAACGCACGAGCAGGTACGAAGTTTCCAGGAGATTAAGCCAGCGGTGTACGGTGGGCTGGGGTAGCGCTACGTCGCGACCGAGTTCGGTCTGGTTGACGAGCTGACCCATGCGCAGACAAGCCGCCCGCATAAGCCGTCGGAAATCCGGCAACCCGCTGATCGACGCCAGGTCTTGCAGATCGCGCTCAAGATAGGTGCGCACATAGCCGTCGAACCAGATTCGTCGTTCCGAGGCCGTAGTAAGCTCCAGCGCCGGCGTTGGGAATCCTCCACGGCGAGCAAGCATGCGCCAATCTTCGGCGGCGTGTTTCTCGTCGCCCAAGAGCTCGCGCCACCCGGCATCGGGCGTGGCAAGCAAATCGTTCCAGCGGCCGCCTTGTCCGAGGCCCCGCTGCTCCCGTCGTGTCATCGGCCAAAGGGTGAGATAGCTGGCGCGGCCGGCCAATGATTCGGATACTTGCCGCATCAACAGGAGATTGGCGGAGCCCGTGAGTAGAAAACGCCCGGGTGTCCGGTCCCGATCAATGGCGCGCTTCACAGCGCGCAGCAGTTCCGGCTCGCGCTGCACTTCATCAAGCGTTACAGGGTCCGGACCACCTACAAGCACTTCCGGGTCGCGCCGGGCGGCGTCGAGCACATCCAGATCGTCGAGCGTGGCGTAGCGTCTCCCTCCAGGGATGAGATGTTCCACTAAAGTGCTCTTTCCGGTCTGACGCGCGCCCGTGACGACGACTGCCGGCATAACCCGGATACGCTCAGAAAGGGCCGCTCCGACCAACCTCGGGAGTGTCTTCATGTCATGAATGATAATCATTCACGGTGTAATTAATCAAGTAACGATCGCAAGGAGCCGAATCTGCCCCCACTCTTGGGTCAGGAAACCCCCACTCAAAAGCATTTATTTCGCCAACGTCGGCCAGTGGGCGTCATTGACCCAAGCTGCCACATGTCGATGACTGCTTCCGGGGGGCCGCTCACCTCGCTGCGTATGTAGCCGGGAATTCACTTCTCTCGCAGCGGCCAACCGCGATTCCGCAGTAATAGGCTTGGGTTGATTTTTGATGGCACCACAGTAGGAGGTTGTGTGATCAGGCACTGGGTATCGACCGCGATTGCGGCCGTGCTTCTCGCCCTTGGCTCCGCTGCCCTTTCATCGCCGCCTGCTGCCGAAGGGCACTACCGATTCGCATGGGCCGGCGATCCGGTCGGGAAGGGCGAAGACTTCATCGCCGTAATTGATGGCGATCCAGCTTCTCCTAACTATGGTCATCTGGTCGCCACCGGCGCCTCCGGCATCAAAACCCAGCAAATGCATCACACCGAATACTGGATGCCCGAAAGTGGTCTTCTGTTCGCGAATGACCACGCTGCCGGGCGCACCGTTGTGATGGATCTGCGCGATCCGCTTCACCCGAAGGTCCATGCCAGCTTTGGCGATTTGGCTGGATACAGTCACCCGCATTCTTTCCTTCGCCTACCCAACGGTCATGTGCTGGCGAGTTTCCAGATAGAAGGGCACATGGATCACGGGGCGGGCTCATCTTCGCCCGTATTGATGCGCGAAACCGATTCTGGCAAGGCGGTGCATGGCGGCATAGTGGAACTCGATGAGCAGGGAAAGATGATCCGCGCGGCCTCCACCGCGGATCCAGCGCGTCCGGACGATCTGTTGATGGCCTACAGTTTGTTGCCGTTGCCGGATATCGACCGGGTGCTGGTCACCCACTCCTCCATGCGGGACGAGGACAAGACCGGCCACACCTATCAGATCTTTCGGCTGTCGGACCTGACTCGCCTTTCCACCAACGACCTCGATGCGCCTGCCGGCAGCTACGGCGAGATTAATCCCTGAGGAAGCTCGCAGGGGACCGGACGGCTCGGTCTTCATCCAGACCACGGGCTGTGGCATCGAGCGGATCACCGGGATCGAAGGCAATACGCCACACGCAATGCTCGTCTACCAATTCCCAGGCTCTTTCTGCGGCGTGCCTAGCATTGTTTCACACTATCTGATCCAGACTGTGCGGCTCGGCCATGCAGTAGTTGTCATTGACATTGCCAACCCGGAGCACCCAGTTGGAGTCTCGCGCGCGGTAATCGGCGGCTTGATGTTCCCGCACTGGAGCGGCCATGACTCGAAAACTCACCGGATTGCCATCACCGGCTACGGGAAAAACCGCCTGTTTATGCTGAAGTTCGATCCAGAAAGCGTCGTCGCTAGGGATAGCGCCTTCCACGATCAGCCGGGCCGCCCAGGTTTTGATCTGAGCAATCGCGCCTGGCCGCATGGCTGGACGGGCACGGCCCAGGCGCACGGTGTTGCATTCACGCGCTAGCGCTTGTGCCCATAAGACGAGCGGTCGCTGTAGGCCCCGGCAACCACTCTTGACCGCTTTTTGCCGATAACGGCGGTCGCGCTTTCCCCGACTCCGGCCGTTCGCCGCGATCGCGGTCAGCTCACGATTCGCACCGGCAACGAAGGGCCGTTGGCGTACACGCGAGTAGGGTTTTTGCCAGTTTCGACCTACTTTCCGGGGTTCCGGTTTGACCGCGAGCCGTGGCAAACTCTGTAGGCAGTCTCCTCACTCCCACTCGATCGTGGCTGGGGGCTTGCCGGTGATGTCGTAGACGACGCGCGAGAGGCCGGGCACCTCGTTCGTGAGACGCAGCGAAATCCGCGCCAAAAGCGCGTGGGGCAACTCGGCCCAGCGTGCCGTCATGAAATCATCCGTGACGACGGCCCGGAGCGCGACCACGGGTTCGTAGGCCCGGCCGTCGCCCTTGACCGCGACGGAACGGACCGGCAGGAGCACGGCAAAGGCCTGGCTGGTCTGCTCGAGCCAGCCCGAGCCGGTGAGTTCATCCAGAAACACGCGGTCGGCCCGGCGCAGGAGATCGACCCCCGCAGCCGTCACCGGTCCCAGGATCCGCACGGCCAGGCCGGGACCCGGGAAGGGCTGGCGGGTGATCAGATGGGCAGGCAATCCGAGCCTCAGCCCCAGGGCGCGCACCTCGTCCTTGAACAGCCAGCGCAAGGGCTCCACGATCTCGAAGGGCAGCGAGGCGGGCAATCCCCCCACGTTGTGGTGGGACTTGATGACCTGGGCAAAACCGGTCCCGCCAGCCGATTCGATGACATCGGGATAGATCGTGCCCTGGGCGAGCACGCGGATATCGGTCAGCCGACGGGCTTCCTCGGCAAAGACCTCGATGAACAGGCGACCGATGACGTGGCGCTTGTCCTCGGGATCCGCGATACCCGCAAGCGCCGCGAGGAAACGGGGGGACGCATCCACGACCCGGAGGTCGATCGGCATCGACCGGAACGTCTCCCGGATCCCCGCGAGCTCGCCCTCGCGCAGGAGACCGGTATCGACCACGATGGCCACGACGCGTCCCGGTATTGCGCGGGCCAGGAGGGCCGCGGTGACCGCCGAGTCGACTCCGCCGGAGAGCGCGAGGAGGACGCGCCCGTCGGGCAGGCGGGTGGCGAGCTCACGGATCGTTTCGATCTCGAAGTCCTCGATCCGCCAGTCCCCCCGGAAACCGGCGATGTCGCGGAGAAAGGTGGCCAGCAGGCGAAGCCCTTCCGGCGTATGCCGGACCTCGGGGTGGAACTGGAGCCCGTAGAGGCCGCGCGCCTCGTCGGCCATGGCGGCGATCGGGGTTACGGCATTGCCGGCCAAAACCCGGAAGCCGGGCGGGAGCCCGGTGACGCGCACGCCATGCGACATCCAGACCTGGAGGCGGCCACCCTCCGGAGTGGCGAGCCCGGCGAACAGCCGCGAGGGGGCCTCCGCCAGCTCGAGTTCGGCTGCCCCGTATTCGTGTGGCCAACTCTCCTCGAGCCGGCCGCCGAGCGCGTGGGCCATGGCCTGCATGCCGTAGCAGATGCCGAGCACGGGGACTCCGGCCGCCCAGACCGCGGCCGGGACAGGAGGGGCGCCCGGCTCGAGAACGGAGGCGGGCCCTCCGGACAGGATGACCGCGCGCGGCGCGAAGTCGCGGATCCCGGATCCATCCCCGGTGCCCGGGCGGATTTCGGCATAGACCCCGAGTTCACGGGCCCGGCGGGCGATCAACTGGGTGTACTGCGAGCCGTAGTCGAGAATGAGCAGCCGCTCGTGCGAGGCGGCCGGTCCCAGGCCCCCGGCCCGGGCGGGCGGGGTCATCCGTCCAGCCGGTAGTTGGGGGCTTCCTTCGTGATCGTCACGTCATGGACATGGCTCTCGCGCTGGCCGGCCGCGGTGATGCGGACGAAGCGCGGGCGGGTGCGCATGGCCTCGATCGACTCCGACCCGGTATAGCCCATGGCGGCCCGGAGACCGCCCACGAGCTGCTGGACCACGACGTTGAGCGGCCCCTTGTAGGGCACGCGGCCCTCGATGCCTTCGGGGACGAGTTTCTCGACCGCCTGGGCGCTGTCCTGGAAGTACCGGTCGGCGGATCCGTGGCGGCTCGCCATGGCACCGAGCGATCCCATCCCCCGGTAGCTCTTGTAGGTCCGTCCCTGAAACAGCTCCACCTCGCCGGGCGCCTCCTCGGTGCCGGCGAACAGGCTGCCGATCATGACGCCGTGGGCTCCGGCCGCAATCGCCTTGGCCACATCCCCCGAATAGCGGATTCCGCCGTCGGCGATGATGGGCACCGGGCGGCCGCGCAGGGCCTCGGCCACCTCGAGGATGGCGCTCACCTGGGGCACGCCGACCCCCGCCACGATGCGGGTCGTGCAGATCGAACCGGGACCGATGCCGACCTTGACGGCATCCGCCCCGGCCTCCACAAGATCACGGGCCGCCTGTCCGGTCACGAGATTGCCGGCCATGACCGGCGTTCCGGGGTCACGTTTCTTGAGGAGCCGGAGCTGGGCCAGCACGGAGTCGGTATGGGCATGGGCGGTATCGAGCACCAACAGATCGGCTCCCGCTTCGATCAGGAGGCGGGCGCGCTCGTGTTCCTCGGGACCGGTGCCCACGGCCGCCGCCACATACAGCCGTCCATGGACGTCTTTCGCGGCGGACGGATAGTCGCGGGCCTTCTGGATGTCCTTCACGGTGACGAGTCCCTTGAGCTCGAAGTCCCCGTTCACGACCAGGATCTTTTCGATACGGTGGCGATGGAGCAGGCCCACGATCTCCTCGCGCGAGGCTCCCTCGCGGGCTGTGATGAGTCGTTCGCGCGGCGTCATGATGGTCGAGACCGGCTCGTCGAAACGGCTTTCGAAACGCAGGTCCCGGCTCGTCACGATGCCGACCAGTTGGCGCCCCTGGACGACCGGCACCCCCGAGAAGGCATGGGCCCGCGTCAGCTCGACAACCTCGCCGATGCTGCGGTCGGGCCCGACCGTGATCGGGTCGACCACGAGACCACCCTCGAACTTCTTGACCCGGCGCACCTCCCGGGCCTGCTGTTCGGGAGGCATGTTCTTGTGGATCACGCCCATGCCACCCTCCTGCGCCAAGGCGATGGCCAGCCGAGCTTCGGTGACCGTGTCCATGGCGGAGGAGAGAAACGGGATGTTGAGCCGGATGCCGTCCGTGACCGAGGTTTCCAGACGGACGGCCCCGGGCAACACGGAGGACGCCGCGGGGACGAGCAACACGTCGTCGAAGGTGAGGGCGACTTCGGGCGCAAGGCGCATGGAGGACCTCGGAGACGGGTCGGTGGGTCATTTTACCCGATGCCCCCGCTCGGGGCCGGGCGCGGATAGGCAAGCGCCCCACGAGCCGCTATCATGACGCCATGCGGCAGTCCATGAGCGACCCTCCCGCCGGAACTTGCCCGGAAGGCGAGACCCTTTCGGTCTCCGAGCTCGTGGGACGTGTCCAGCGCCTCCTGACCGATCACGTGAGCCCCCTCCGGGTCGCCGGCGAGATCGCCGATCTGCGCCCTTCGGCGGCCGGACATCTCTATTTCAACCTCAAGGATGCACGCGCCTCCCTCCATGCCGTCCTCTTCGAACGGGAGGCGCGCCGGCTCGCCTTCACCCCGGCCAACGGCCAGGCCGTCCTGGCCGATGGCCGGATCGGGCTCTATGCCGCCCGTGGCGATTTCCAGCTCATCGTGGAGAGTCTCGAGGATGCTGGCGAAGGCAGCCTGCGCCGCGACTACGAACGGCTCAAGGCCCGGCTGGCGGCCGAGGGGCTTTTCGACCAGGGCCGCAAGCGTCCCCTCCCCGCCCTGCCGCGCCGCATCGGTATCGCGACCTCCCCGAATGCCGCCGCACTGCGTGACGTGCTCAAGGTCCTGGCTCGCCGCATGCCGCTCATCCCCGTCTTGATCGCCGCCGCGCAGGTTCAGGGCGAAGGGGCCGAAGCCACCCTCGTCCGGGCTCTCGAGGCCCTCACCCGCACGGAGGGAGTCGACGTCGTGATCGTGACCCGCGGCGGCGGATCCCTGAAGGACCTCTCGCCGTTCAACACGGAATCGCTGGTCCGGGCCATCCGCGCCGCACCGGTACCGGTCGTGACCGGCATCGGACACGAGATCGACGTGACCCTGGCCGACCTCGCCGCCGACGTGAACGGCATCACGCCGAGCGGCGCCGCCGAACGGGTGAGCCCCGACGCGGAGGAACTGGCCCAGCGTCTCGCCGACCTCGGCCACAGGCTCGGGCGCCGTCATCCCGGATGGGTGCTGACCGAAGACGCTCAGCGGCTCGACGACGATGCGGCCCGTCTCGACCGCGCGTTCGGCGGGCTCTGGCAGAGGGCCCGGGAGCGGTCGGCGCTCTTGCGGGTCCGCCTCTTGGCGGGTGATCCCCGTGCCCGCCTCGAGGGCATCGGGCGCGAACTCGTCCACTGGCGGGCCCGGCTGACCGCCACCCGCCCGCTCGGCCCGGCCGAAACGGCGCTTTCCGACCTCGCCCAACGACTGTCCACCCCCATGGCCACCGCCCTCGGCAAAGCCCTCCATCACCTTGAACTGGACGGACGGAGCCTCCGAGCGCTGGACCCGCGCGGAGCACTCAGGCGGGGGTTTGCGCTGGTCGCAGACGCGGCGGGGCGGCTCGTCACGGGCCCGGCGGGCCTGGCCCCCGGGGACCGGCTCTCCATCGGCTGGCAGGAAGGCAGCGCCTGGACCCGGGTCGAGAGCCTTGACGGCAACGACCGTGACCCGGTCTAGGCGCGGGATCCTGGGGTTCCTCCTCCTGGCCTTGACGGCCCCCCCCGGGCCGGCGGTCGGGCGGGGGCTCGTTCCCTCATCCGCCGTGCTCAGGCACCTGACCGCCCGTGGTCTGGCCGTGAGCGCGGAGGTGGTGGCGCTCGGACCGGGGGGGCGGATCCTCACCCGTTTCCAGCCGGATCTTCCGCTCATTCCAGCCTCGCTCTCCAAGCTCTTCGTCGCCGCCCGCGCGCTCCGCCGCTGGGGCGGGCGGCACCGGTTCACGCTCGCCGTCGAAAAAACGACACCCCTCCGGGACGGCTACCTCAGCGGCCCGCTCGTCCTCGTCGACTCCGGGGATCCCGGACTGGTCCACGACAACATGCTTCGCACCGCGTGGGAAGCGCGGGCGCTCGGATTGACCGCCGTCCAGGGGGGACTCGTCCTCGTGGCGGCGGGCTACGGGCGTCCGCCGTGCCGGCTGGCCGACCGCTGCCGGGCGATGCGCGAGAGCCGCCACGCCTACGCGGCCCAGCCCACCTCGCTCGCCGCCGACTACGGAACGATCGATGTGCTCGTGGCGCCGGGCTCCGCTTCCGGCGCGCCCGCCCGGGTCGCCTTCCTGCCGTTTCCGCCCGCCGGGATCCGGCTCGTGAACCGGGTGAGCACCGTGGCCCCCGCGAACCGTCGCCCGCTCGCCATCCGCCAGCGCTTGAGCCACGGCCGTGAATCCGTGCGCGTGACGGGCGCCATCGCGGTCGGCCACCGCCCCCTCCGCCTGTACGTGGCCGCCGCCCACCCCGATGCCTTGGCCGCGGCGCTCTGGGCCGGTGCCTTCGCCCGCGCCGGCATCCGGATCCGCGGCCAAACCGTGATCCGGCGGCATCCTCCTCCCGGTTCAACGGTCTGGTTCGTCAAACGGAGCGTGACGCTCGCGACCCTGATCGGCCGCATGCTGGCCTACAGCAACAACTTCATCGCCGACGACCTGACCTTCGATTTGGCGCGGGAAGTCGGCGGGAGCCGTCCGCGCGCACCGACCCTGCCGGAGGCCAGCCGCGCGCTGACCCGCGCCCTCACTCCGTGGCTGGCCCGCTGGGGCGCCCGGCCGCCCGTGCGGCTCGAAAGCGGCAGCGGGCTCAGCCGACGAAACCGGAGTTCCGCCGCCGACCTGATCGCCGTGCTCGCCGGCATGGCCGCCGACGGCCGTGACTTTCCGGCGTTCTGGGCAGCCCTGCCGCCCGCCGGAGAGTCCCCTCTGGCTTTCCTCACGGCGGGCCATCCGGTCTGGCGCCGCTGTTTCTTCGTGAAAAGCGGAACGCTCAGCGATCCGGTGAGCGTGCTGGGGCTGGCCGGCTATTTCCGGCGCGCCGACGGAGGCATCGGCGCTTTCGCCGTCCTCGTGAACGGGACGCCCGCGCACCCGGGATTTTCCATAACCCCGGTGCTCGCCGCGCTCCGCCGCTTTCTCACCCCGTTCGCGGGATCCGGGCTCAGCGCAGGAACAGGCTGTAGGTGAGAACGGCCCCGACGAAGGCGGTGAAGGCCGTGTATTTCCAGTTGCGCTCCTCCACGGCGAAAAAGACCATGGAGCTCACGACCCGGATGTAGGGCGTGAAAAGCAGGGCCGCAATCCCGAGATCGATAAAGGCCCTGGGCCCCCACCCGGAGAGCTGGAACATGGCGCGCAGATCGTGCACGAGGAAGTCGAAGTAGTTCATCCCGGCGATGAGATACTTGAGGTGGAGCGAGCCGGTCCGCACGTACTGCCAGACGAGTCCGGTGAGGAGCAGGACAATGCTGAAGAGGACACCGGCCAGCAGGATGTAGCCCACGAGGAGTTCCATGTCATGCTCGAGGCGGGCCTCCCGCCGGGCGGCAGTGGTCGCATCGGAGGGTTCGCGCGGAGTGGGGTTCATGGGGTTCTCCCTAGACGCCGTGGCCGAAGACCCCGATCCCGCGCAGGATCATTTCGACCCCGAGCAGAAGCAGGACCACGAGGAAAAATTGGCGGATGGCCTGGTTGCTGAGCCGCTTGAGCAGGCGGGTGCCGATGAACGCACCGGCCACGACGCCGATGATGACCGGCGCCGCCAGCCCGGGGTCGACGTACCCGGCCGCGATGTAGATGCTCGTCCCGGCCAGCGCGGTGACGCCGATGATGAGGTTGCTGGTCGTGGTCGAAACCTTGGGAGGCAGTCCCATGGCCAGGTCGAGGATGAGCACCTTGAGCGCACCGGCCCCGATCCCCAGCAGACCGGCGATGAAACCGGCCCCGAACATGCAGGGTCCGCCCAGCCAGCCGCGCCGTCCTTCGTAGTCGATCTGGCGATTCTCCGCATGGTCGTAGTAGCCACCCCTGAGCTCCAGCCAGCGCGAAATCGGATCGGCCGGCTTGAGATAGTCGGCGTGCTGGGCCTTGCGCAGGAAGAGCGTCCCCCAGGACAGGAGCAGGACGAGGCCGAAGGCGATGAAGAGAGGCTGGTCGGATGAGGCCAGGGTCACGGTCGCGCCGACGATGGCACCCAGGATGGTGAACATCTCGAGGAACATGCCGATCTTGAGATTCGTGACGCCGTCACGGACATAGGCGGAGGCGGCCCCGCTTGAGGTTGCGATCACGGAAACGATGCTGATGGCGATGGCGTGCTTGATCCCGACTCCGAACAGTGTGAGCGCCGGGATCAGGACGATGCCGCCGCCCATGCCGCTCATCGCCCCGATGAATCCGGCCACGATCGAAACCCCGAACAGGATGCCGGGCGAGGTGATGCTCATTCAGAACTCCAGGAATTTTCGAAGTGGTTCTTCAAACCGCACCCAGTCAGCCAGAAACGCGTCGTGCCCAGTCGGCGAGTCGATGATCCGGAGCTCGACCGGCGTTCCGCTGCCCCGAAACCCCCGCGCCAAGGATTCGAGCTGATGGGACGGATACAGCAAATCCGTCGTCACGCCGGCCACGAGGACCGCCTCGAGCCCAGCTCCTGCCAGCGCCCGTTCGAGGTCGCCACCGCCCGGGTCCGCCGCATCGAATTCATCCATGGCCCGGGACAGGCGGAGGTAGGATTCGGGATCGAAACGCTCGGCGAAATCTCGGGCACGCGTCTCCAGGTACCATTCTACCGCAAACGGCGGGGCCGATCCGGCCGGCCGGCCGGTCCGGGCGGCGGGATCCGTCTCGCGCCGACGGCCGAACCGGGTCCGCCACTCGACCGGCGAGCGGTAGGAGATGAGCCCGAGCTTGCGCGCGAAGCGCATGCCGCGACGGACCCGGTCCGCCTCCTGGCCGAGATGGGCGGACAGGATCTCGCGCTGCAGCGAGCGGATGGCCACGGCAAAGGGTTCCGCCGCCGCAGCGGCCGAAATCACGGCGAGACGGCGGACCGCGCGGGGTTCGTGGAGTGCCAGCGCCAGCGCCACGAGCCCTCCCATGGAGGGACCGACCACCGCATCGACCCGGCCGATCCCGAGCGCGCCGAGGGCTCGGTGAATGGCGGCGGCGATGTCCTCGATCGCGATCTCGGGAAAGCGCGCGCCGTAGCGTTCGCCGGTCAAGGGATCAATCGAAGACGGCCCGGTCGAACCGAAACAACCACCCAGCGGGTTGAAGCAGAAGATCCGGAACCGGTCCGTATCCAGGGCCCGGCCCGTCCCGATGAGCGGCTCCCACCAGCCCGGACTCGGATCCGCCGCACTGGAAGCGGCGTGGGCCGAAGGCGAAAGTCCCGTACAGAGGACGAGCACCGGCCGCGATCCGGCCGCCGGGGAACCCCAGGCCTCATAGGCCAGGGTCACGGCCGGCAGCCGGCCGCCTCCCTTCAGTCGAAACGGTCCGGGCAAAGCCAGGCTGCGCCGGGCCGGCTCCACTCCGGTCACGAGACCCGGCCGCGGGAGAGAGTCGGTGCGGCGCGGCGCCAGGCATGGTGGTCCGAGCTGTCCCTGAACTCGAGCCGGAGCGGTACGCCGCCCAAGCCGAATGCATCGGAGAGGTGGCGGGTGAGATAGCGCCGGTAATCGGCGCTCAGGAGCTCGAGCCGGCTGCCGTGGATGACGAGCAGGGGAGGATTGCGTCCGCCCTGGTGTCCATAGCGCAGCTTGGGCCGGATCCGCCGGACCAAAGACGGGGGATGGGCACGGACGGCTGCGGCGAGGGCGCGGTTGACCTGGGGCGTGGGCAGCTCGGCCGCCGCTTTCTCGAGGCGGTCGCTCCAGGCGGAGACGAGATCACCCAGTCCCGATCCATGCAGGGCCGAAAGCGGCACGGGCTCGGCGGGCGGAAGGAAGGACAGGAGATGGGACAACTCGGTCCGCGCGCAGGTCTTCTGGTGACGCTCAAGCCCATCCCACTTGTTGAGGGCGACGACCAAGGGCCGACCGGCCTCGTGGGTCGCCGCAGCCAGGCGGGCGTCGTCATCCGTGGGACCGGCTGTGGCATCGATGAGAAGCGTGACCAGGCTGGAGCGGGGGATCGTGGCCAGGCTGCGGGCGATCGCCAGCTGGTCCCGGGGATCCAGCCGGCGGGTCCGGCTGCGGACACCGGCCGTGTCGACGAGGATCCACGTCCGCCCCCCCCGCTCGACCTGGACCTCGACGGCATCGCGGGTCGTGCCCGGCGTTTCCGAAGTCAGCACCCGCTCTTCGCCTGCCAGCTGGTTCAGGAGGGTGGATTTGCCGGCATTGGGGCGGCCGATCAGGGCGATGCGGGGGACGAGGGATGTCCCGGCGCCGGGGCCGGGGGCACCGAAGTGCTCCGTGAGCAGCGCGGCCAACCCGGCGAGCCCGTCGCCGTAAAGGGCCGAAATCCAGGCTGGCAGGCCCCAGCCGAGGCGGGTCAGGTCGAAATCGCGGTCGGCGAACGCACGGCCTTCGGCCTTGTTGGCCACGACCAGGACCGGTTTGCCGAACTCCCGGAGCCAACCGGACAGGTCCTGATCCTCGGCGAGGGCGCCTTCCACCGCCGAGACCAGCCAGAGCACGCCGTCGGCTTCGCGGATGGCCGTCTCCGCCTGGTGGCGGAGCGCGCCGTCAAACGGCGTTGGCGCGCGCGGACCGACGCCGGCCGTATCGATGAAGACATGGCCGGCAAAGGGACCGCGTCCGCTACCGATCAGCCGGTCGCGCGTACAGTGCGGATGCTCCGAGACCAAGGCCTGATGGGAACGCACCATCCGGTTGAAGAGCGTGGATTTCCCCACATTGGTGCGGCCAACCACGGCGAGCACGGCCATGGCGCCCCTTCACCGGGAGGGCAGACGGTACGCCACGAGCCGCCCGCCCGCAGTCAGGACGAACAGGCGCCCTCCGTCCGCCACGGGCGGCTCCTCGATCGCCGAATCCCCGGCGCGGACGCGGTCCAGGAGATGTCCCGTCGAGCGCGCCAGGAACTCGACCCATCCCCGGAGATCCCCGGTCACGACGGCCGGCCCGAAAGGCACCGGCGCCGTGAGCCGGCGTCCCAGGAAATCCGGGTTGGTCCAGATCGGCAGGCCGGTGGTCCGGTCGTAGGCCCGGATGATGCTTTTCGAGTCGGTGACGTAGATGGTTTCCTGCCCCACGCCGAGTCCGGCCAGGCTGGAGGCGTGCCGCGACCAGACCGGCTTCCCGGTCCGGGTCGACAGGCACACGAGGCGGCCGTGGTCATTCGCGGCAAAGAGCTGGTGGTGGTGACGGGCCATCTGCCACGCGACATCGATCATGCGCTGGACCTCGTTGTGCCCGGGGGCATAGGCCAGGGTGGTGTGCCAGAGCACATGGCCCGTCGCCGCCAGGATCGCCATCACGTGCCCGTCGTTGAAACCGGCATAGACCCGTTGGCGGGTGACAATCGGCCGCGCCGTGCCGCGCAGGAGCAGGTGGGGTTGGTGTTCGTGGATCTTCCAGAGCAGCCGTCCCCGGCCGGCCGTGAAGGCCCAGATGCGGCTATCTCCGGTCTGGACGATCACCCGCCTTGAGGCGATCACCGGCGGGGCCAGGGCGAAGCTCAGAAGCGGTTTCCGCCACAGCTGGTGGCCGTCGTGGGCGTTGAGCACGATGAGCCAGCCGCGCCGGGTGACCACGGCCAGGCGCCCATCCCCGGCACCGGGTCCCGCGGTAATCGTCTGCCCGACCCGGACGCTCCACAGGAGCCGGCCGCTCTTCGCCCGCCACGCCGCCACACGCCCACCGCGGCTCGCGGC
Organism: Pseudomonadota bacterium; assembly: GCA_021810635.1. GTDB lineage: Bacteria > Pseudomonadota > Gammaproteobacteria > JAKAQQ01 > JAKAQQ01 > JAJZIH01. Next base: position 51,717 of record JAJZIH010000013.1, read on the forward strand.
GAAGACGGAGTGTCCCGTCTCGCCCACCGCGGCCACGAGCCCGTAGCGCTGCTTCCCGGCACCCGATCCCACCTGGTGGGACCACAGCCGGATCACGCGGATCAGGGGATGGAACGGCTTGAGGGGCGTGGGCGGCAAAACCGTGCTGCGGTTGCCGCACCCCGCAAGGAGGACGGACAGGACAGCCGGGAGGGCGAACGCAACTGCGAGACGGGATCGTTTCATGGCTGCGCTCCGGTTGCCGGCCGGGCCACCCGCACGGGCGGAGCTTTCGTGGCCGAGGCGGGCAGGGTCGACATTTCGAGGGTGATGATCCGCCGCAGCGGGCCCCCGCCCGCGCCGAGGTTGTCGAGCGCGAGGGTCCAGTCGTTGCGGGCCCGTTGCCAGTGATGCAGCTCCCGGTCCGCCCGGCCCTTGAGCCAGGCCGTGAGTCCGACATAGGCCCCGGGGTTCTCCCCGTGAAAGAGTGCCAGCACGGCTTTCGGATCGTGCTCCTCGAGATCCACCCGGGCCAGCCGGATGCGGATCAGGGGCGCCAGTGCCGGATCGGGATCATGGGCCAGCGCCCACCCGAGGTCGCGGATCACGGCGGGCCATTTGCCGTGGCGGGCCTCGAGCTTGGCCAGGGTGAGGGCGGCAAACGTGGCTTCGATGGTCCCCCGGTTCCGATGCATGAGGAGGCGGGCCTCGGCGGCGGCCGCCGCCCAGCGGGCGTGCTGGAGATCATTCCCGAGCCGGGTATAGGCGGCACCGGCTCGCTCCTGCCGCATCTTCACTTCATAGCGCCAGAACCGCCATCCGGCAAACCCGAGCAGGACCACGATCACGCTGATCGCGATGAACCGCCCGTTCTGTTTCCAGAAGTTGACGAAAAGCTCGATTTCCCGTTCCTGCCACTGTTCTTCCACCGTACCTCCGGTCTACTGAGACGGGTCGGCAGGAATCCCGCCGACCAGATATTCCGCCAGCTGCGCCCGCGGCACGAAATCCGTGCGGCGGGCACCCACGAGCACCTTCACCTGGATCACTCCCCGCTTCAGTTCGTCCTCGCCCACAATCACCGCCCGGCGGGCGCCCGTGCGATCGGCCCGCTTGAGTCGCGCCTTGAGCGAACCGGCCCCGAGGCTGAGTTCGATCTCCCGGCCGGGGAGCATCCGGTGCAGGTCCCGGAGCAGGGCGAGGCATTCGGCCTCGGCCTGCGCCCCCAAGGGGATCACGACGGCATCGGGACCCTCGGAGCGGCCGGCCGGCACCAGGGCCACCAGCCGTTCAACCCCGAGCGCCCATCCCATGGCCGGAAGCGGGGGCCCTCCGAGCTCTTCCACCAGATTATCATAGCGTCCCCCCGAGCACACCGCCGACTGGGCGCCGAGTGCCGGACTCGTCCACTCGAAAACGGTCTGGGTGTAGTAGTCGAGCCCGCGCACGAGGTAGGGATTGACCCGGTAGTCCACGCCGGCCGCGGTGACGAGCTCGAGGACGCGCTCCCAGTGGGCCCGGGAATCCGGACCCAGGGAGTCGGCCAAGGGCGGCGCCCGTTCGAGGAGCGCGCGGGTCGGACCGGACTTGCTGTCGAGCAGGCGCAGCGGGTTGCGGTCGAGACGCCGTGCGTCATCCGGCTCGAGTTCCCCCCGGTGAGGCCTGAAGTAGTCGAGCAGAACGTTCCGGTATTGCTCCCGTTCGGCGGCAGTCCCCAGCGTATTGATCTCGAGCACGAGCCCGGTGAGCCCGAGCGCGTCCCACAGTTCGTCGCTGAGGAGCAGGAGCTCGGCTTCGAGGTCGGGGGTCGGGATGCCAAACACCTCGACGCCGATCTGGTGGAACTGCCGCTGTCGCCCTTTCTGCGGCCGTTCGTGTCGGAACATGGGCCCGGCGTACCAGAGCCGCTGGATGCCCTCGCGTTCCAGGTGGTGCTCGATCACGGCCCGCACACAGCCGGCCGTGGCTTCGGGGCGGAGCGCCAGACGGTCGCCGTTGCGGTCTTCGAAGAGGTACATCTCCTTTTCGACGATGTCCGTGGCTTCGCCGATGCAGCGGACGAAGAGGGCCGCCTCTTCCACCAGGGGAAGCCGGATCTCCCGGTAGCCGGCGCGGCGGAACACTTCCCGGGCCACACGTTCAATGTGCTGCCAGTGGGGGGTTTCGCGGGGCAGGAGATCGTTCATGCCACGGACGTGGGCAGGCGGCGTCTCCCGTTTCACGGGCGTCTCCCCGTCACGGGTCCCGCGAGACCGAAGACGGCCACCCGCCGGGGGCCGGTCCAGGGAGCCAGGGCGAAGGGCTCTCCATTGACCGTGAGACGGACCGCCGGCGCATTGCCGATGTGGATCCTGACCGGCGGGGCAACCCGGAGCGTCAGGGTTTTCTGGTGGACCACGAGGCCGGCGTAGACGACGTGGCCGTCCCGGTCGACCTCGATCCAGGAGCGGTGCCGGAAGCTGAAGTCGAGGACGAGAAGAGGCCTGGCTGGGGGCCGGAGGGCCGCACCCGGAGAAGGAGGGGGACCCCCTGGCCCCCGCTGGACCGGGGGGGAACCCGGAGACCGTGGGGTGCCATGTCCCGCCGGTTTTCCCGGGATCGCCGGCGACCGGGTCGGTCCGGTCGACAGCCCCGAATAGGCGATGAGGATCCCGGCGGCGGCGAGGAGGGAAAGCCCGCTCAGTGCGACCGGCAGCCAGCGGGTGCGCACCCCTCCCCACGGAGCATTCTCCGCTTCACTGGGGTCCGGGCGGAGGGGGGGGGTCCATGCCGGCAGGTCCGCCAGCCGGCCGACCAGGGCATCCGGGGCGAGGCCCAGCCACTGCGCATAACGCCGGAGATGGCCCAGGTAGTAAATCCGGGCATCAAAGGCACCCACGCGACCCTCTTCGAGGCGGAGCAGAATCTCACGCGGCAGGTGGAGTGCCTGGGCCGCCTGTTCGAGACTGACCTGCCGCTCGGCGCGGCAGCGGGCCAAAAGCGTGCCGGCCTCCACGCTGTTCAGGCGGGGTTCGGGATCGGTCACGGACCTGGATGGCGGAGGAAGGCCAGCGCTTCGGGGGATCCCGGATAGTCGCGGAGCAGGATCGCCCCGTAGCGGCGGGCCACCTGGCCGGCGCCGAGCGCCCATTCGGTCCGGATGAGCAGCCAGAGGACCTCGGGGGCCGGACGGGGACCCAGGTCGGCCAGCTGGAGCAAGTGGCGCGCGGCCCGGTGGAGATGGTGGGCTTGCCGTTCGATCTTGGCCAGCTGCCAGAGTGCCGGGGGGTAGTTATGGTCGAAGGACAGAGCCCGCCTCAGGCTCCGGCGGGCAGCGCCCGCCTCATGAAGCCGCAACTCGCAGATTCCGGCATTGGTATAGGCGACCTCCGGGGTGAGGTAGGACGCGGTCCGTCCGGCCTGGAGCAGGTAGGCCACCCCTTTGCGGATCTGGTTCGTGTGGCAGAGAAACACGCCGTAGGCGTTGAGGGTCAAGGGATCACGGGGCCGGATCGACAGCGCCTGCCGGTAGAGTTGGTTGGCGATCGAGTTGCGGCCGAGTTCCACGTTGAGGAGCGCGAGCCCATCATGGGCACCCACCGAACGCGGATCGAGCTTGAGGGCGCGCTCGAAACTGTGCATGGCGAGAGTGCGTTCCCGTCGGCGCAGGTAGATCATGCCCATGGTGACGTTGTCCCGGGCCGCCGTCCTGAGATGGACGGTCGGGCGCGGCGCCGAGGACTCGGTGACGCAGCCGGCCAGCGCACAGGCCAGACCCGCCAGGACCAGCAGTCCCCGCGTGGGTTTCATGCCGAAACTCCCGTGCCCGTAAAGCGGTGCCGTTCCGGCAGCCGGTTCGCCACCCGGCCGGCCAGCTGCCCGCAAGCCGCGGCAATGGCCTCGCCCCGGGGACGTCGGACCAGGGTCCGGATCCCGGAGTCGATCAGGCGGCGCTGGAAGGCCTCGATCACCGCAGCCGGAGAACGGGCGAAAGGGCTGCCGGGAAAGGAATTGAAGGGGATGAGGTTGACCTTGATGGGGATCCCCGCGAGGCGGCGCACGAGGTCTCGGGCATCCGCCGGCGTATCGTTGACCCCATCCAGCATCACGTACTCGACGAGCACCTCCCGGTCGGGATGCCGCCCGGCGTAGCGGCGCATCGCCCCCACGAGATCGTCCAGGGGATGGATGCGGTTGATCGGTACCAGACGGTCCCTGAGGTCGTCACGCGCGGCATGGAGCGAGACCGCCAGCGCGACGTCGTGTTCAGCCGCCAGCCGGTCGATCATCGGAACCAGTCCGGCCGTGCTCACGGTGACGCGCCACTTCGAAAACCCGTACGCGCAGTCATCCGTCAGGAGACGGAGCACCGGGGAGAGAGCGGCATAGTTGGCGAGCGGTTCGCCCATCCCCATGAACACCACGTTATGGATCGGCCGCAACGGGGTGCGGGGCGGTGCGGCGTGCCAGATCTGCCACAGCTGGCCCGCGATCTCGGCACTCGTGAGGTTCCGGCTGAATCCCTGGGCCCCGGTGGCGCAAAAGGCGCAGTGCAGGACGCAACCCGCCTGGGTTGAGACACAGAGTGTGCGACGGTCCTCGTCCGGGATGACCACGGTCTCGACGGCGTTTTGGGGATCCACCTGGAACAGCCACTTTTCGGTGCCGTCCGCATCGCGCTCGTGCGCAACCACGGGCAGCCGGGCCACCACCGCCGCGTCCGCCAGACGGGCGCGGAGGGCGAGGCCCAGATCCGTCATCTGCGCGCAGTCGACGACGCCGCGCTGATGGACCCAGGCTAGGATCTGGCGCGCGCGAAAGGGAGGTTCTCCCTCGCGCGCCATCCAGGCTGCGAGCGCGGCCCGGTCCGCCCCGATGAGGGGCAGCGGTGCCGGGGATCGCGGCTCAGGAATCCGTTCGATCGCAGACATCGATGGCACCGAAAAAGAAGCCGATTTCCTCCCGGGCCGTCTCCGGGCTGTCGGACCCGTGGACCAGGTTGCGCTCGATGCTCTCGCCCCACTCCCGCCGGATCGTGCCGGGAGCTGCCCGCGCCGGGTCAGTCGCTCCCATGAGGTCGCGGTTCTTGCGGACGGCATCCTCTCCCTCGAGCACCTGGACCAGGATCGGACCCGAGGTCATGTAGCCCACGAGCGAGGGGAAAAAGGGTCGGGCGCGGTGCACCGCGTAGAAACGCTCGGCCTCGTTGCGATCGAGCCGACGCATGCGGGCGGCCACGACCCGGAGGCCTGCCCGTTCGAAACGCTCGATCACGGAACCGATGAGGTTGCGGGAGATGCCATCCGGCTTGATGATGGAAAGGGTCCGCTCGAGCGCCACAGCCTGTTCTCCGCCGGCCGGTCGGACCAGCCGGAAAAATGAAGGATTTAAACGGTTTAGTTTACCGTGCGAAGGACCACTTTCGCAAATCCCAGTCTCTTCCAATATGGTTTGATCCCGAACGGGGGCCGTATTTCCAACAAGGTATGAGCCTGAAGGCTGAGGTTTGGGTCGATCATTGCCCCCATGGTGATCGACATGAACGAACAAGCACTGAACA
>JAJZIH010000025.1 GCA_021810635.1 Pseudomonadota bacterium
AGTCAGGTTATCGAGGTTCATAAGGGTTTTCATCTCCCTATCATGAACAAACCCCGATCCGGCTTCAGACTCATTTCATGTTAGAAACACAGCCCCCCCCCAGACTCATTTCATATTGGACAAGGCTCTCCCCTGCACGGCAGGCTGGCTTCAGTTATCATGCAAGATCTTATTTTAACTCCGAAAACACATGGACCCACCTGATCGGTGTTCCTTATCGCCTCTGGACGGTCGTTACGCAGGAATGGTCGGCGACCTCGGGCAAGCCATTGACGAGTATGCCCTGTTCCAGCGGCGCTTGGAGATCGAGATCCGCTGGCTGCTTTGGCTGGACCAGATGCTGCCAGGCCGGATTTTCCCCGCCCTTTCAGTTGCGGACCGCGCTGCCCTGGAAGCCCGGATCAGGGGTCTCGACCGGGCCACGGTCCTCCGCATCAAGGAAATCGAATTGTCGGTGCACCACGACGTCAAGGCCGTGGAGCTTTTCCTGAGGGAATCCACGGCAGGGGAAGCATTCGGCCCCACCTTGGCGCCGTTCTGGCATTTTGCGGCAACCTCCGAAGATATCAACAATCTCGCCTACAGCCTGATCTGGAGGGATGCGCAGCGGAACTTCCTGCTTCCCGCCCTGACCCGGATCCTCGCCTGGCTCGAGGAGGAATCCCACCGCCACTCGCGAACTCCGATGCTGTCGCACACGCACGGACAACCCGCCTCGCCGACGACCCTGGGCAAAGAGCTGGCCATCTTTGCCTGGCGTTTTTCAGAGTCCCGCGATGCCCTGTCCGCGTATCGATTCGCTGGCAAGTTCAACGGAGCCGTCGGCAATTACAATGCCCACCAGGTGGCCCTGCCCGACGTCGACTGGATCGCGCTCACGCGGGAGTTCGTCCGTTCCTTTGACCTGGATTTCCAGCCCTTCACCACCCAGATCGAGTCCCATGACCGCCTGTCGGCCTGGCTGGACATGCTTGCCCGCACCAACCGGATCATGGTCAACCTGTGTCGGGATTTCTGGGGTTACATCTCCTGGGGATATTTCCGTCAACGGGTCATCCCCGGAGAGGTCGGCTCGTCGACCATGCCGCACAAGGTCAATCCGATTGCCTTTGAGAATGCGGAAGGCAACCTCGGCGTGGCCAACTCCCTGCTCAGGCACCTGTCGGATAAACTCCCGGTTTCCCGATTTCAGAGGGATCTCAGCGATTCAACGGCCCAGCGGAGCTTGGTGACGGCACTGGGACATACCCTGCTCGCCTGGCGGATGCTCCGCGAAGGCCTGTCCCGACTTGAACCGGATACCGAACGGCTCCGGCAGGATCTTCTGGAGCATCCGGAGGTCATTGCCGAAGGGCTTCAAACCCTGTTGAGACTCAAGGGAGATCCCCACGCCTATGACCGGCTCAAAGCACTCACCCGGGGGCAATCTCTTGACTCCAAAAGCCTGAAGGACTGGATCGCGGGCCTCGATCTCGATGCCGAAACCCGGCAATCCATGGAGCGCCTCACCCCCTTGACCTATCTCGGTCTTGCTGCCGAGCTCACCGAGCGATTCGATGAACTCAGAAACCAGGCCACCAGGAAACCCTGAGACGGGCCGGCCTTACCGCGTTTTCCGGGCGAGGTGGCCGCAAGAGGAAGAGGCCATCCGTTCCATCCGCCATCAGGTCTTCGTCCTGGAGCAGAAGGTGCCTCCTGAAATGGAATGGGACAGCCGTGATGCCATCTGCCGTCATGTGCTGGTCGAAGACGGTACCCACCGGCTGATCGCGACCGGTCGCCTGGACCCGCACGGGAAGATCGGGAGGATGGCGGTCCTGCAGGCGGCCCGACGCTCAGGTGTGGGCAGTCTGGTTCTGACTGCGCTGATCGAATGGGCGCGGGAGCTATCCTTTGCAAGCTGCTATCTGCACGCACAAATCCATGCCCTCCCCTTTTACCATCGGCATGGATTCGAAGAAGAAGGGTTCCTGTTTTATGAAGCCGGAATCCCCCACCTGAAAATGAGTCGTCCGACAGCGACACCGATCAGCCAGGTCGTGGAGGACTCCGCTGGACTCGACCGGGCCATCTGCCGACTGGCCGCGATGACCCGGCAGCGACTACGGCTCGAGTTGCCGGATATCCTGCCCATCAGTCAATCGTGGACCGCGCTGCAAAAAACCGTTCTGCGCCTGTCCAGGAATCCGATACCCCTGCCGGTCCGCGTTCTGGTCCTTCCGGAAGTCCTGGAAAAAGCCGAAATGGCCGGCTGGAAAAACCTGACCCGCCGCCTGCCCAGTCACGTGGCCGTCCGCTGTCCCGCGACCGAGGAGCCGGGGCACCCGTGGAGATTGGTCATTGGCGATACCCGCCACTTGATCCGGATCCCCAGGGACCCCGAGGCCAAGGGCTATCTTCGGCTTGAGGATCCGCACCAGGCGCTCCCCGAGGCCAACCGTTTCGATGAGCGATGGGAACACAGTACCCCCCCAGTCGGACTCAATGGGTGGACTGGCTAGACAATGATGTTTGGAGCAGTCTTCTTCGAATGGCGTAGAATGGGGGCGAAAACAGACCGGTCGGGTCTTCTCGCTGGCACAGTGCGGAGTCGCATGTGAAATGTCCGAAATGCAACTTGGATCTCGTGCCAACCGTTCGGCACAAGCTCAAGGTTACATCCTGCCCATCCTGTAAGGGCATGTGGCTCGAATATCGGGAACTCGATGAACTCGAAGATGAAGTCTTCGACTTTGGCGAGGAGGCGAAGGGAACACTCATCTTCAGTTCGACGTCCACGACCGCCAAATGCCCCGAATGCAACGATCTTCTCAAGAAATTCAAATACAGGCTCTACGATCTCGAGATGGCGTTCTGCCCGAATCAGCACGGGTACTGGCTCGAGGACGACGAAGATACCCGAGTGCTCGAGTTGATGAAAAAGGAGGAGGCGGGTGTGCAAAGATCTCTGCATGCGGAAGATCAGTGGGCGGCAACTCTCAGGCGCATGCGCTCCGGTTCATTTCTGAGCAAGGTACGGGATCTGTTCCACTAGCCTGATTTCCTCGCGCCGCAGTTTCATTAAAGGCGGCGCGTGTCAATGAGAGTGAGACACCGGGTGGAAATAGCTTAGAGTACAGCCGTGGCCAGGTTTTCCGGGCGACGGTTCCTTAAATTTGGGGGGATTGATCCAGGCTGCCGAGGGCAGTTCCGGGGGTTGCGGGGCGATGCCCTTGAAACGCATGGGATGGGGGCGGCGGCATCGCCGATCGACTGCTCGGCCAGTTCGGTGCTCTCGCGTGCGGCGATCATCCAGCCAACGATGTGGCGGCCGAAGATGTCGAGGATCGCGTACCAGCGATGGCAGGTCCATTTGCCCGGCCCCTTGAGTTTGGCGATATCCCGCGACCACGCTTCGCGCAAGACGGTGGCTGGCAGTTCGGGCCTGGCGCAGACGGGGTGGGCGAGCCGCTCGCGCGCCGCGTCGCAGGAGGCCAGCAGCCGACACCTGGCGCGTGCCGATCCCAGGTAGCGGCCCTCGTCGAGCGGCGTGTTGTGGATGCCAACCGGGGCCATATCGGCAAAGCGATCGCTGTCGAGCACCTCGAGCGGCGCCTTTTGCCCGCTGTTGCCCAGACCCAATGGGGGCCGGGCACGCGGTCCGCGGTCAATGAATGCCCCGGACAGTTGACGGCGACAGTGCCGGGCACGCACCCGGCAAACGCGGGCCCGGTCGACCTCCGGCGCGGCGAATCCCGCGCCTCCAATCGCCCTACGGGTTCCCCGCGCCCCCCGCGGAATCCGCCACTCAACCGGCTCCGCCTTGCGGCAACAATTCATCCGTCAAACGGCTCATGTGGTACCTGCCTTTGCTCTTTAAACTCGAGCCGGGAAGCGTCTTACGTCATGTTGACACCGGGGGGCCGCACAGTCCCCCCCCCCCAACTGCCTGGCCGCCTCGCGCTGACGAAGCTCTTTGCTCTGGACCGCCTGGATCACTCCCAGCCGGTCGACTTCCCTCTGACTCATCGTGGTGCACCCCTCGGTCATGGCCCTCCCTGAACCCAAAAGGGGACATTGCTGCTTTGGGCCAACAGTTCAATCCGGCCCGGAGTTGCCGGCCGCCTTGACCCATGGTACGATTCGCTCACGGTAGCTCTACCGTGGCATGGACATAGAGGAGATTAGGTCATGAAATCCAACCCCTTCACTCGTATTTCTTCGTCACTTGCAACCTTACTGGCACTCACCGGCCTGTCGCTGGCCTGTACCACCAGCGGGGCATTCGCACAAACCACCCCGTCGCTCACCCGGCTGAGTCCGGTCCTGAGAGCCCTTTACCTTGGAAAGATTCCCTTCCAGCTGGGTCACACAAAGGTGCTGTCCCTGCCACAGACGATCGACAACTTCATCCAGCAACCCCCTGGAGTCAATCGGAGCTGTACGTTCGATGCCAGACCGCTCGGCACCTTCACGCCGATGGTCAACTCGTGCGGCGACACGATGGTCTGGATCGTCCCGACGGCCCGGGGCAGTGTCCTGCCATCGAGCCTTGAAGCGCTTGGCGCACAACACATCCGGACCGCCACCTGGACCTCGATGATCCAGGCTTGGGTTCCCGTGAGCGCGTTACCGGCCCTGTCCGGGCTCCCCGGCGTGGCCTTCGTGCGCAATCCCATGTACGTTCATACCATGAACCTGCCTCACCGGCTCGTCCCGCGGACAGTTCCGATCGGTGCCGGCGGTCAAACCCCCATCCAAGCGCTCGCCATGCAGTCGGAGGCCCTCAACCAGACAGGGTACAACGGGCAGGGCGTCAACGTCGGGCTGATTTCCTCCGGCGCGTACTACTACTCCTACTACGCCCAGGAAGGTTTCCTGCCGAGCAACGTGTACTTCGTCTATCCCCCCAGCGGAGACGGGGGTGCGGATGAGGGCAGTTGGATGATGCAGATCGTCTATCAGGACGCTCCCGACGCCAGTCTGGGATTCTGCTCCGGGGTCCAGAGCAGTTTTGACATCCCCGGATGCGCACAAAGTCTCATAACCGGGTTTGGGGCGAATGTTGTCTCGGACGATTTGGGAATCGTTCCGACCTTTTACTTCCCGTTCCCGGATGCCATTGGGTACGAAGCCCTGATGCAGCAATACCCCAACGTGCTCTTTTTTACCGCCGCCGGTAACTGGGGCAACACGGTCGATGGACAGGACGGCTTCTATCAGGCCGGCTATGTCCCGACCACGATCAACGGGGGCTCCCAAACGGTCGAGGATTTCGGGAAGGCCATCGGGGATGCATCGAACCCCTTTGATGACTTCCAGATTCCGCCCGGCTTTGGGGTCGAACTCGTCATCGGCTGGAACGACAATCCCACCATCAGCACGTCAACCGGCACCTGTCCGAGCACGAACAACGCCTTCAATCTCGAACTCGTCGAGCCCACCGGCTCAACCACGGCCGGAACTCCCCTGGCAACATCCGGGCCCAGCAATTTACCGACCAGTCCGGGACTCGGAATCGCGCCGAACTGCCCTTCCCTGTTCTTGGAATATACCAACTCGGGTACCGGAACCATCACGGTCAGTCCAGTGATCGAGGCCGTCAGCACGCCGACCCCTCAGGCCCTCAACTTCAAGCTCATTGCCTCCATCATCAGCAACAGTGGTTCTGGCAGCTACCCACTGACCTACTACACGGATGGATCGGCTGGTGCCGACCGGGACTTCCCGGGTCAGAGCACGTCCCATCTCCTCGAAGCGGGTGCCATCGTGCCTTTCGGGGGGACGGCCGGATTCCCGATCGAGTATTTCAGCAGCAGCGGACCTTATACCCTGTCCTGGAACTGTAATGCCGCCGAAACCTCGTGCACCCCGATCAGTCCGGTGGACAACTCGCAGGTTCCGGATCTCACGGCACCTGACGAGGACATCGTGAACATGGAAGGGGACATGACCGGATTCTACGGCACCTCGGCGGCCTCTCCGGGCACCGCTTCGGTTGCCGCACTCCTGCTTTCTGCCGGAGTGAGCCCGGGTGCCATTCCGGCCCTGCTCGAAAAAACGGCCAGCCAGCAGGGCGGAACGGGCGGCTGGAACGGCATCTACGGCTACGGCCTGGTCAATGCCCTGCAGGCCGGCATTGCGGGCATCCCACCGACGGCAACCATCACCGACCCCACCAATTCCTCCGCGACCGTGGGACAGGCCGTGGTTTTCGCCGGTTACTGTTCGACCAAGCTCGGTTCGAATGAGAGCACCCTCAATGCGAGCTGGCACTTCGGGAACGGCAAGACCGGGAGCGGCTACTTTCCAGGCGCGGTCAGCTTCAACCAGCCCGGCACATACACGAATACCATGACCTGCTCGGATCTCGCCGGGTCCGTCTCCAAGCCGGCCTCGATCACGGTCACGGTTTCGCCTTCATCGAGCGGTGGCGGTGGTGCTTTCGGACCTTTGGCCCTGCTCCTCCTTGCGATCGGTCTGTTCCTGGCCCGGCAGTACAAAGCCCGCGATCCGATTCACTGATCAATCATCCAGAACCTGACAGGGGCGCCCTTGGGCGCCCCTTCTTTTTCCCGTCACCCCCGGCCGGGATAGAATTGCCGCATGCTCCCGGATGCCCCCCCTGGAAACCTCGTACTGGTTGCCCTGTCCGGCGGGGTGGATTCCGCCGTTTCTGCTCTTCTTCTGCAGGATGCCGGATGGCAGGTTGAGGGACTCTACATGCACAACTGGGACGACGATACCGGCGAGGATTGCCCGGCAGTCCGGGACTTCCAGGATGCACACCGGGTAGCAGATCTTCTCGACATTCCCCTGCACCGGGCTTCTTTTGCTCCCGACTACCGGGACCGGGTCTTTCGCCCCTTCCTTGAAGCCTACCGTTCCGGGCTCGTTCCCAACCCGGATGTCTGGTGCAACCGGGAGATCAAATTCGGCCTGCTCTGGGAACATGCCCGGCGGCTCGGCGCCACCCACCTGGCCACGGGTCATTACGCCCGCCTGGAACCCGGCCAGGGTCGGTGCCGCCTGTTGCGGAGCCATGATCATCGAAAGGATCAAACCTACTTTCTAAACCAGGTGACGTCTCATCAGCTTGAACACAGCCTCTTTCCCTTAGGTCATCTCAAAAAATCACAAGTCCGCGCGCTGGCCAGGCGGCGAGGCTTACCCAATCACGCGAAGAAGGACAGTACGGGGATTTGCTTTATTGGCGAGAAACCATTCCGTGAATGGCTGTCCCGCTACCTCCCGGGCACACCCGGACTCATCCTGGACGAAAGCGGCCGAACCGTGGGCGAGCATCCCGGATCCTTCTATTTCAGCCTCGGGCAGCGCAAGGGTTTGGGGATCGGGGGGATCCGGGGATGCCGGGAGTCGTCGTGGTATGTCTATGAAAAAGACACGGCCCAGAACATCCTTCGCGTCACGCAAGACCCCCATCACCCGAACCTCTGGTCCACGGACATCACGCTCTCCGACTTCCACTGGATCGGGAACCCTCCACCGGCCGGCCTCTTGCGGGGGGCCGGAAAAACCCGATACCAGCAGCCCGAGGTTGGTTGTGGGCTGGAATGGACTACCGACGGATGCGCCACCGTCTCTTTCGAAAGCCCGGTGTTCGCACCCACACCCGGCCAGTTCTTTGTGTTTTACCAGGGAGAGTGGTGCCGGGGTGGCGGGCCCATTGCCCGGTCCGAGTCAAAGGGCCCGCACTGACCTCGGTTCCAAGACCTGTCGGCGGAAGCGGTCGGCACATGAGGATGCTCCAGAGGCGGAGAGGAAAACCCGGATCCTGAGGCCATCGATCCGCTTCAGGCGTGTGACGCTCCCACCCCCTCAAGCAGGGGGACTTCCGGCCGATACTCGCGCTTCGTGGCCGGTCCCGGAGGGAACCCCAAACGGAACTGTCCGCTGCGGTGATTGATTCCGCGCTTCGGCCAGACGACTTCGGCCATTTCTGGCCCGTGGGCCCGCCCCGGGCCACGACCACGCCGGAGATTTTCCGGACGCTGAGACGTGATGCGCTTGGAAAACGCCACCACGCGACCCAATGCCAAGGGGTCCATGGCGGGCCCGCCGGCCACATCCCGATAGCTCTGCGTGTTATCGTAGCGGCGTGCAAAGACCATTTAGACTGGCAAAATCCGATGGGCATCCCATCAAATCGCCTGTCCTTTCGTGTGGATACCGAAGTATCGACGCAAACTCCTGGTCAGAGAGGCGGAAGCTGTCGGCAAGGTTTTGAGTCACCGAATGCCGCGAACCGCACGGCTTTCGGTTGCCGGCACTGGAGACGGACATCGATCGTGTACCTGGATTCATTTCCACCCCCCGATGGTCTCGGGAGACGATTGGGGAGCTCCAGGGCAGCCCCTCGCGCAAGCTGCGCGGAAACGGTTCCCGAAGCTCGGTGGCTTCTGCGGCGATGAGCGCGCCTCCACTATAATTCGCATACAGGTTCCCATTTTCCATATCCGAGGATTCGTTGGATGACCAGCAGACCAGCCAGTTTCCTTGACGACTGCCGTGACAGGATGACGGTTGATCAGTCCTATACCTTCATCTCACTGCCCAAGGTCGCCAAGCAGCACCCGCAGGTTTCCTCCTTGCCCTATGCACTGAAGATCCTTCTGGAAAACACGATCCGGAACCGGGACGGCAGCACGGTCCGTAACGAGGATGTCCAGGCCATCCTGGCCTGGACATCCGAAAACCCAGGTGGAGGCGAACTCGCTTTCACACCGGCGCGGGTTCTCCTCCAGGATTTTACCGGCGTGCCGGCCATTGTGGATCTCGCCGCCATGCGGGACGCGATGAAAAAACTGGGTGGTGACCCGGGCCGGATCAACCCGCTGGCCCCCGTCGAGCTGGTCATTGACCACTCCGTGCAGGTCGATTTCTACGGAACTGCCGACAGCTTTCAGAAGAACCGGGCATGCGAGTTTGAACGCAACCAGGAGCGATATGCTTTCCTGCGCTGGGGACAGGAGGCCTTCCAGAATTTCCGGGTGGTTCCGCCAGATACCGGGATCGTCCACCAAGTGAATATCGAATATCTGGCCCGCGTGGTTTTTGAGTCATCCGGAAGCGGTGAGCGGTGGTTATACCCAGACACCCTGGTCGGAACGGACTCGCATACCACCATGGTCAACGGCCTGGGCGTGCTGGGGTGGGGGGTCGGCGGCATTGAAGCGGAAGCCGCTATGCTGGGCCAGCCCATGACCATGGTCGTCCCGGAGGTCATCGGCGTCAACCTCACCGGAACACTCAAGCCGGGAACGACGGCCACCGACCTTGTGCTGACGCTGACCGAACTTCTGCGCCGCAAAGGGGTGGTTGGCAAATTCGTCGAGTTCTTCGGACCGGGGCTGGCCTCTCTGCCCGTGGCCGACCGCACCACTATCGGCAACATGTCTCCCGAGTTCGGTTCCACCTGTGCGATTTTTCCCATCGATTCGGAAACCCTCCGGTACCTTCGCCAAACCGGCCGGTCCGAGACGGTCATTGCCCGCATCAAGGGCTACTGCCAGGCCCAAGGGCTGTGGTACGAGCCGGGCCAGACACCGGCCCACTACAGTGACCGGCTGAGCCTTGACCTGGGTACGGTGGAAACCAGCCTGGCCGGCCCCAGCCGGCCGCAAGACCGGGTGAAATTGTCCCATCTCAAGTCGACCATGGACCGACTGGTCTCAGACTACCGGAACGGGCAGCCCGCCGCCGCCCCCGGTCACAACAGCCATCAGGGGAAACCTGCCCTGGGGGATGGTGACCTCGTCATCGCCGCCATCACCAGTTGTACCAATACTTCGAATCCCACCGTCATGATCGGGGCAGGTCTCTTGGCCCGCAATGCCAGACGACGCGGACTACAGGCAAAACCGTGGGTCAAAACCTCACTGGCTCCCGGGTCTCTGGTCGTGACCAGATACCTTGAGGAAGCAGGCCTGCTCGGTGACCTGGAACAGCTCGGTTTCAACCTGGTGGGATACGGATGTACCACCTGCATCGGAAACTCCGGCCCGCTCAACCCTGAAATCAGTGAGGCCATCCGGAAGAATCGGCTGGCCGTCGGTGCCATCCTGTCCGGAAACCGCAATTTCGATGGACGAATCCACCCCGAGGTGCGCTTCAATTTCCTCGCATCGCCACCTTTAGTGGTCGCCTTTGCCCTGGCCGGACGCCTCACTCTTGATCCGGAAAACGATCCCTTGGGCATGGATCCCCACGGCCATCCGGTCTACCTCAGGGAAATCTGGCCCGACCCCAGCGAAGTCGAACATCTGGTCCAGACGCACATCGGCGGGCAGATGTTCCGGGAAAGCTATGCCCACCTTTTCGAGGGGCCGCCCGAATGGAACCAGTTGGAGACCGCTCACGGTCTCCATTACGCGTGGAATCCCCAGTCCACTTATGTCCAGTCCCCGCCGTTTTTCGACGGCATCGTCAAGACCCCCCCCCGCATTCCTGCGTTGGATGGGGCACGTGTCCTGGCGCTTTTGGGGGACTCGGTGACGACCGACCATATCTCACCTGCGGGCAATATCTCGCCCGCGAGTCCCGCAGGACGGTATCTCCGCGAGAAAGGGATCGAACCCCGGGATTTCAATTCATACGGTTCACGGCGCGGCAATCATGAAGTGATGATGCGGGGTACCTTCGCCAACATCCGGCTGAAAAACCTCCTCGTCCCCGGAGTCGAGGGCGGCATGACCCTGCATTTCGGGACAGGGGAAACCCTCCCGATTTACGATGCAGCCATGGCTTACCTGAGGGAGCAGATCCCCCTCTTGGTCATTGCAGGCAAGGAGTACGGCAGTGGCTCCTCGCGTGACTGGGCGGCCAAGGGCCCTGCCCTGCTCGGGGTTCGGGCGATCCTGGCTGAAAGCTTCGAACGGATCCATCGGTCCAATCTCGTGGGAATGGGTGTTTTACCCCTCGAGTTTCTCAAGGGTGAAAATGCCCAGGTCCTGGGCCTGACCGGTCGGGAGACCTATCGCGTCACCGGCTTCCATGACGCCCGGGCGACCGAAGCCCAAGTGGAGGCTCGGGCCGAAGATGGACAGACCATCCATTTCAAGGCCAGGCTCCGCATCGACACGCCCAAGGAACGTGAGTACTATCGCCACGGCGGAATCCTGAAGTATGTCCTGCGCACGCTGGCCGAGACCAAGCCGGATTGAAAGATCTCATGCTTCAAACGGCCTGGAATGATCTGGAGACAACCCGGAGACCACCCGGCACGTTCACGCATCGGCCTCCGAGCGCGTTTCTTGGGTTTGAGCCGGGGGTCCGTACTCGGGAATCGGCACGGGCTCGAACCTGAACCGCACGGGCCCGCCGGATGGATAACAGACCCGGATGGCCGTGCCCGGTATCATCCGGGGAACTCAAACGACGCTCGGATCCCGTCACCAACCCAGGTACGATCCGGGCGGCTTTGCGTCCCTTGGTTCGGAGGCACCGGGTATGACATCCCCGCCACGAGACCGGGCCGGTGCCTTGCGAACCCGGGCATCCGCAAGGTCTGGACTCCTCGTTTTTATCTCCGGGACTCCAAAAAACGCGAATAACGGGAACATTCGTGCTTCAAACCGGGGTTTTCCGGAATCCAGTTCACCGGGATCCCAAATCCACCATCCACGGAACCCTGCTGGAGCTCATCCCAGAACCAGCCGCCAACCGACCAGATGGAACCCCTCCAGGCCAGAATGGGTGTACGCTCTCGAAGCCATGGTGGCATGCGCATTTTCCTGAACAATTCCTTGAGCGCCACCTGATGGCCGGCATGACGCCAGTACATGCGCTCGCCCCCGGTGCGGATGGAAATCCGCCATTCACTTGGATTCCGGCTCCCCTGCGAGAGCCACTCCTGCAGATCCTTTCGCAACTCGAGATACCCCCAGCCGGGCCAGAGGTTCCATCGCGCGTTTCCGCCATCGAAATCCGAGAGAGGACTTCGAGGTGGCTCCGGCAAGGGTGGGACCAGAAAAAGATGGGAATCGTGAGTCACCAGACCATAACCTTCCCAATGGATTTCAGAATGCTCACGGCTCTCTGCCAGAAGATTCCGGATCAAGACGTCCAGGCGTCTCTGCGGGACCGGGGGAGCCTGCAGTTGTTCGATCCACACGCGGAGCAAAAGTCGTGCCCGTTTTTCACCCTGTTTCCTCAACTCCGGGATGGACAACCCCCCCCATGAAGGATCAAAAACCCGATCCAAGGTTTCCTTGAGGAAGCCGAACAGAATCTCATGTTCTGTCTCGAGCAGGCGTGTACTGAGATCCGATTTCAAGCTCGCTTGAGGCCATCGCTGGACCAGGGCGGGAATGACCTTCAACCGCAAATAATTACGCGACGGGGCGGGATCCTGATTGGTGGGATCTTCCAGCCACTGGATCCCCACCCGTTCCGCATAGGCTTTCAATTCCTGCCGAGAAAAGCCCAGCAGGGGTCGAAATAGACGACCCGCCCCCAGGGGTTTGGTCCGATGGGTCATGCCCCTCAGCCCCTGATGACCGGAACCGCGCAGCAAATGAAGCAGGAACGTCTCCATCTGGTCATCGGCCTGGTGCCCCGTGAGCAGCACCTCTCCGGCTGCAAGATACCGTGCCATCATGTCGTACCGAAGCTGGCGAGCGGCGGCCTCCCACCCCTTGGGGGTTTGCTGTGGAACTTCAATCGCAGTCAAAATCAGAGGCACACCCCACTGGGCCGCCCGCGCGGAGACAAATTCCTTGAACCGGGTGGAAAAGACCTGGGCTTGATGATCAACGTGAATGACCCGCAGGGGCTGGGGGAAAAGATCCCGGCGGCTGGACAGGGCATGCAAGAGGACTGTCGAATCCAGACCACCCGAGCAGGCGATCAAAAACCCTCTTGTTTCCGGAATCGCGTCCAGGACCGCCTTCAACGCTTCGGCATCAAACCGGTACGATGGTTTCAGTTGGTGTAAACCCCAAAATGCATGAGACGATTCAGCCGTTCCGCGACCAAATCATCGGCAGATTTTGCCAAAAGGGCTGAGAGATGCTTGGCAAGACTAGCCCGAACGGCTTTCATGGTCACCGGAACGTCCCGATGGGCCCCGCCCAACGGTTCAGGAATGATTTCATCCGCGAGCCCGAGGTCAAGGACTCTCTCGGCCGTCAGTCCCAGCGTGGCCGCGGCTTCGGATGCCTTGGATACACTTTTCCAGAGAATCGAAGCACACCCCTCTGGGGAGATCACGGAATAAATGCTGTACTGAAGCATCAGGAGTCGGTCGCCCACGCCAATCGCGAGGGCACCTCCGGAGCCACCCTCACCGATCACACAGCAAATGATGGGAACCGGCAGTTGGGCCAAAACCTCGAGATTCCGCGCGATGGCCTCGCTCTGGTTGTGTTTTTCAGCATCGAGCCCGGGATAGGCCCCCGGCGTGTCAATAAAAGACAGGATCGGCAACCGGAAGGTCGCGGCGAGCCGCATCAGGCGTAAAGCCTTGCGATAGCCTTCCGGCTTGGGCATCCCGAAATTCCGTGCCACTTTTTCCTTGAGATCACGACCCTTCTGGTGTCCAAGAAAAAGGATGGGCTTATCCTCGAACCGGCCAACGCCCCCGACCAATGCCGGATCGTCGGAAAAACAACGGTCACCAGACAGGAATTCAACATCCGTGAGGAGATATTCCACATAATCGAGCGTATACGGCCTTTGGGGATGACGCGAAAGCTGCGTGACCTTCCAGGGATCCAGGTTGGAAAAAATTGCTTCGGTTTTCTCCTGGCTCTGTCGCGTCAATCGTTCAATTTCCCGGTCAACGGGCTCGCCGGATTCCTTGAGCCTTTTGAGCTCAACAAGTTGGGCTTCGATTTCCGCAATCGGAGTTTCGAAATCCAGAAAGTGGCTCTGCATGTCTTCTCGGCACCAACGATCAAAGGGCAATACGGGTAACGCGATTCCCGATCCGCTGCCCTGCAGACACGGCCTGCAGTCGGACCCGGCTATTGTGCCAGAGATCCGAGATAGCTACCCGTTTTCGGCCTCCACCCATCCCGGTTGCCGTCAGAGTCACCGGGGCCATCTCCGCTCATGCTCTCCGAGCTCGGTCTCATTTTCTGATCCCGTGGGCGCGGCGGCTGCCCGGTCAGTGACCGGTCCTTCAGACCGGTTCGCCCGCCTGCCTGATCGGCGGATTCCAAGCACCCTCCTGCGAACCTGTTTTGCCTGCCGCGTGCTGACCCGAGCATCCAGAAGGTCGTCCCGGTTGATGCAGCCCAAGGGCTCATCCGACCCGGCCGCCCGGACACACACAAAATCCAGACGATTCCGGTCTAAATACTCGATCACATCCATCAGGGCAGATTCGCATCAACCGCCAGGCCTTCCGGGTTGTACTCGGGATTCCATGGCTTCCGGTATGCCATGACCTCGAATCGCCTGGCTGCCATAGCGGGCCAAAAAACCCACGATCAAAGCCCCTCCAACCCTACTTTCCGCACATCTCGGCGATGATTTGGCGTGAATTGTCGGCGACCAGCGGTCAGCCGGAAAACGCTGTTTCGGGCACGCCGAGCAGGTCGAGGGTCTGGCTCTGGATGTCGGTTAGCTCGGG
>JAJZIH010000014.1 GCA_021810635.1 Pseudomonadota bacterium
CGCGGGTCCGTCGCCGGTCCATCGCCCGGAAATCCCGCCGGACACGGGTGACAACCGGAGTGTTCATGCGCGTCCATCCTACACCGTTCCGTACAGGATATCACTATATTATACGAGGTTCAGTAAAATAGGGCGGTGATGAGGTCTTGAAACTTCGAAAGGGGCGTGCTGCGCCTTTAGGGGCGGACTTCACGCAAAACCCGTGCCCAAGATAGGATGTGGGGGTCCTTTTCTCAAGTCCTCAGCACACCCCGTTCGCGCATCGGTCCCAGAATGAATGATGCAAAGCCCCTCAGGTGATGTATTCGAAACCTACGGGGTTGCCTCTTGGCCTGCCTCAAATAAAAAAAGCTGACGAGCTAAACCACGTTCTTCTTGACGAAGTACTAATCTGCTTGTGGAATCGTCTTTTGAGGCAATATACAAAAACTCCTTGTTGCGCACATGACTGATCTTCCCGACTTTTAGCCCCTGGGGATTGTAAATGCCTATCTGTGCGCCGACATACCGTTTGAAATCGTTTTCAATAACTGTCATCCGGGCTTTTCTATCATACAAATGGGATATCATTTGTTCCATCGTATCGCGGGTCAGATATCCTTCGTTGTTGAATGAAACAATCTGAACCGGCGCTCGTACGTTTTCGAGAAGGCGTTTCATTGCTGCAGCAAATTGTGGACGTGAGTTAAAAACACTTTTCCTTTGCCGGATATCCACTCTTTTGCAGGCGACTCCATAGACTTCCGGTTTGTCCCACAGGATCAAGGATTCCCAAATATGGTAGTTGCTCAGGTAAGAATGCTGGTTGTACGGGGGATCGAGATATGCCAGGTCGCCTTCAAAAACCGACAGTGCGTCAAAAACGTCCAGATTGTAGGCCATCCCCTTGCCTTCCCGCGCACGGGGCAAAATCCCGGGCACGCGTAACTTGAGGTCGTTGTGGGCTCTCGGAGCCCAATTTTTCAGATACGCCATCTGCAAGCCCGTCGTTGAATCCACACGATCCGCTGCTTCCATCAACGAGGTGAGAATCACCGCTTCCAGCTCGGGTTCGAGTCCTTTTTGCAAAATCGCTTCCCGTATGGCGTCCACGCGTTCGCCGTTCTTTGGATGAAAAAATCTCGACTTGAGGCAGAAGGTCTCGGTGAAATAACCGGGTGATCCCTTGAGCCGGTTAAGCTCCTGGACTAGGCGTACTGCATCCTCAAGCACATCTTCCGCGTCCGCCTGCACATAGCAACGCGCCAGTGTTGCCGCATAGGTATTGTGGTCGTTCGAAAGCACACGGTATCCCGCTGCTTTGAGGGCATGTCCCACCCTGGAAGTGCCCGAGAAAAGATCAACAACCGTATGTACGTCAGGGATGGATTTAATGACATCCAGAATGACGGGAATCAGTGTACGTTTTGAGCCGATGTATTTGATCAAGGTGTGGCCCTTCTCCTCGGGAGTCCTTCAAGGAGCCAACCCAGCAGCCCATCCGCAAAGCGCAGGTACTCAGGCGACGTACAGATCTGTTCCATCGAAAACCATGCAAAGTTGCGCAACCTCTCCGCCTGCACGTGAAAGTTGACGTGATATTTGTTTCGGTAGCGCACAAAGGCTCCATTGCTCACGACCACAAGAGAACATTGGGTATACCGGATGGCGACCTCGAGATACTGCATGATCTGGAAGGTGAGGCGCTCATGGGCATTGCCGTCAATCCGTTTTTTCAGGCTGGACTTTGCTGTTTTGTACTCAAGAAGGATTTTCTCATACAAGACCCCATTTTCTACAAGGAGGATCGTCCCGTCGAACTTGGTCCCGAGGCCTGCATAGATGCCGGGATACTTTTCCCCTGCGTACGGCCCCTCATGAGGTGCGTAACGGGTGACCACTTCGGCTTCTGTAGGATAGGTAGCGACCAGTTTGGCTACGGGGTAACAGGTTTCCAGCCACCGGTGCCGGTGACATTCCATCCTGTTCCCGCTAGGACCAGTCGCATTGCCCATCGGCAAAAGCAGTGATCGGGTTCCCTTGTCCAGTTTGGCGAACCGCGTTTTAGGACGACCAGAGTCCGGCTTGGTGACAGAGATGCGTGCGCCGCCATCTACCGCAGTTTCCCGTACGGCTTGCCAGAAAGTTCCCATGAGGTGTTCGAAGTTCCTGCCCTCGGGCCGCTCTCCTGTTCCAATATGACGTTTACTCCCCGACGCCTCGAATCCCTCCATTTCTCAAGCGATCTCGCAAATTGACTTCCAGCTCGCTGTCTGCACTTGAAGACTCGAAGTCAACCGGAGGGAAAAACCAAAGGGTCGGGGCTTACGATGAGGTTATTCCGCATCTAATCCTGATAGTCCTCATTCCCGGGAGTCGGCACCGGTTTCAATTTCGCAATCTCGGCCTGGTTCTCGAACTTCAATACGTAGAAACCACCATGGCTGGAGGTGATCCAGAGGTAAAGCTGGCCGTGCCGCCAGACAAAGCGGCTGTGCGCCTTCGACCATGCAAAGTTGATCGGTGGGGAAACGCCCTGGAACGAGTTCAACAATGAGCCCGGATCAATCTCGGTCGGAACCGGTGGCGCAGGGCCGACGAAATAGGCGATCTCCCGCGGCTGGTACGGATTCCGGATGTCGAATACCCGAACGCCCGCCTGATGGCTGGCACAGGCCAAGAGCGTCGCATCGCGGGGATTGTCGAAGGTGCAGTCGTGTACGCTGTAGCCGTAGCCGCCCATGGTGGCAGTGATGTCCCTTTCGGTCAGTGCACAATTCTTCGGATTGTCCACGCCGATCATCAAGAGGGCCGCCAGCTTCGGCTTTTTGAGGTTGCTGATGTTGATCAGTCTCTCCATGCCGTAGGGCGGAAGTCCTGCCCGACACGCGGCGATTGCACCCTGGGGATAACTGCAGCCGCCGGATCCGCACTCGTCCCCGACGCCGAGATAGGGCTTGCCATGGATAAAGGCCAGATCGGGCTCAATGCCGATATTGCCGTTCACCCAGTAAAGCGAGCTGATCACCTTGATGACCGGGTGCGGGCGGCGATCCTGCACTTGGCTGACGTCGTAGATGACCAAACCATTACCCGAACTGTAAACGCCGGGCCGGACCAGGTGACCGACCACGCCACAGAAGAGAAGCGTGTCGGGCGGATGCCCATCGACCGTAAATTGATTGAGCGAGATCCGGTGGCAGATCTGGTCGGCGCCGGCACCGCCAGGCTGGCCGCCTGGAAAGTCCCAGTCGAGGATCTCCTTCGGATGCCTCGGGTGGGTGACGTCGATGGCGTAGAGGCGACGCTTGTTGAACGAGGTAATCCAGTAGGTCTTTCCGTCATACGCGAAATTTCCGCCATGCGCCTGCAAGTTCGGATCCGGGATCTGGACACTGGACAAGAGCCGCGGGTGCGCGCAGTGGGACAGGCTGTAAAAGGCGACAGCCGGTTGCGGTCCGGCACCCATCCAGCTCTCGGCAGTTCCCAACAGCGCGCGCCGGGGATTGACCGCCCCGTCCTCCCAGTCATACAGCGCGGCCGGATTGTCCAGGTGGGTGACATACCGGGGGTCGTGCGGGTTCGACACATCCAGCACCTGGATGCCGGGATGCAGGAGCGGCGGAACCCCCTTTTGCCCGGCCTCATACCCCTCCGTCGTGACGTAGGCACAATGGCGGTACCACATGAGTTGGTGCCCGGCGCCCTGGCCGGCGTATTCGCCGACGATGGCCAGGTTGCAGTTATAGGGTCGGGTCGAGGCCCCACTGGTCCGCTCGGCCAGCGTGAGCTGGCCGTCAACCCCTTTCTCGGTCCGATCTCCCGGCTGGCAAACCGGCTTGGGCACCGGGCCCAGGAAGGGGGTTTGCGCCTTCACTTTCACAGGAACCACCACCGATAGCACCAGGACGCCCATCACGACGGACAGTCCGAAACTGCGACCCATTCGATATAACTCAGGCATGGCAAACCTCCCGGAATCTCTAAAATCTTGCTTGGACTAAGGAGGGCATCTCCCGACTTGGGGAGCCGTTGGCCTGAATATTGCACTTTGAGGTCATGCCCGTCAAGTTGAACGGAAGTGGTCCCAACGCGGCGGACCGCACCGACGAGGGTGGATCGGCGAATTGCATTCGGTGCACAGACTTGTCGGGTGACCAGTGGCCCAGCGAAGAGTGGAGGCGCAGCGGGGTGTAAAATCGGTGGATGTCAGCTGCGATCGCGCGTCGTGCGTCCGGCTTTGTTTCATCCGGCCCGATCGCTTCCTCTGCTTTCGGCGTGGCGAAGAAGCTCTCTGAAACAGCGTTCTCCCAGCAATTGCCCGTGCGGCTCATACATGGCCACCGTGCCGGAAGATCCGGGAACAAGTGCCTTCACCGTCGGCGGCTCCGAGCGGCAGAGTCTCCTCGAGTTGCGCCCCACCTCACCGTCTCCGCCCCAATGACTTGGCTGATCTTTGTGGATCGCCAAACTTTTCAGTTTACCTTTGCATCGGCTAGAATGACGGCATGAAAAACCGTGCGGATGCGGTTGGGACGAGGCGGGCCCTGATCATGGCCTTCGAACTGCATGCTCTGATCGGGCGGTTGAAGCGGCGCTTCCGGGCGGAGGCCTATCCGGGTGATTGCAGCCCCTCCCAGGTCGCCGTTCTGCATCATCTGGAGTTCAAGGGGCCGGCCACGGTGACGACCCTGGCCCGTGTGGAAGGGGTTCGCCCCCAGTCCATGGGGGCGACGGTTTCCGCCCTGGAGACCGCAGGATGGGTGAAAGGAGTGCCGGATCCCGGCGATGGCCGACAGACGATTTTCTCCCTCACGGGGGAGGCCCGCAGGCAATTCCAGAGTGGGCGTGCGATGCGTGAGGACTGGTTGTTCCGAACGATCGAGGACCGGCTGACACCGGCCGAGCAGGAAAGACTCGGAGAAGCGGTTGAACTCCTGAAACGCATCGCCGATCCATGAGCGTCCAGGTTTCTCGAACCCGCATCCCCGTGGGGCCCCTTGCCCCTCAGCCGATTACAGGCCGCATCGCCGCTGATGCGGGGCCAGCCGATCCATTTCACCCACACCCCACCCTTTTCCGTGACCGGAGAGAGCCATGCCCCTCACCACGCTGGACCCCCAAACCGCCCTGATACTCATCGATCTGCAAAAAGGCATCGTTTCCTATCCGACCGCACACCCGGCGGATGACGTGGTGGGAAACGCCGGGCGCCTGGCGAGAGCCTTCCGGAACCGCGGCCTGCCCGTCATCCTCGTCAATGTGGTGGGGAGCGCGTCCGGTCGGGTGGAACAGGTGCGCCGTCCGGCCGAGCGCCCGGCCGACTGGGCCGATCTCGTGCCGGAGCTCGATCCACAGCCCAGTGACCATCGCGTCTCAAAAAAGACCTGGGGGGCTTTCACCCATACCGATCTTGAAAGCCATCTTCGGAGTCTGGCCGTGACGCAGGTCGTCCTGGCTGGCATTGCAACCAGCATCGGCGTCGAGTCGACGGCCCGTCAGGCCTACGAACTCGGTTTCAACGTCACGTTAGCCATCGATGCCATGACGGACCTCAACGCCGATGCGCACCTCAATAGCGTCACCCGAATCTTTCCCCGGCTGGGGGAAACCGGGACCACCCGCGAGATTCTCGAGCGGGTCGAATCGGTCCGGCCGCATCCGTGATGGCGTTCCGAGGCGGCCGGGAAAAGCGGCCGGCCGGCCGCTCCTCCGGTGCCGGATCCCTGCGGACGCCTGGTGAGGAGCGATACAAGTGGATCGCCCTCTCCAACACGACCCTGGGCATGCTCATGGCCACGATCGATGCCTCGATCGTCCTGATCTCGCTGCCCGCGATTTTCAGGGGGATCCACCTCAATCCCCTCACACCCGGGAACAGCGGCTATCTTCTCTGGCTTCTCATGGGTTACATGGTGGTGAGCGCCGTTCTCGTCGTGACCTTCGGACGCATCGGGGACATGGTCGGACGGGTCCGCATGTACAACCTGGGTTTTGCCATCTTTACCGCCGGCTCGCTGGGCGCTTCTCTCGTCTACTTTCACGGGGCGGCCGCCGCCGATACCCTGATCGTCATGCGGCTGGTCCAGGGAGTCGGCGGCGCCATGCTCATGGCCAACTCGGCCGCGATCCTGACCGATGCCTTCCCCGCCCATGAACGGGGCATGGCGCTCGGCATCAATTCCGTCGCCGCCATTGCCGGCTCCTTTATCGGGCTGGTTGCCGGCGGGCTTCTCGCGGCCGTCGACTGGCACCTCATTTTCGACGTGACGGTTCCCATCGGGCTGTTCGGAACGGTCTGGGCCTACCGCAAGCTCCGGGAGACCGGGACGGTCGAAGGCGCCCGGATCGACTGGGTGGGGAACCTCCTGTTCGCCGTAGGCCTGGTCGCCCTGCTTCTCGGGATCACCTACGCCCTGCAACCCTACGGGACGAGTCCCATGGGGTGGAGGAATCCCGCCGTGCTGGCCGCGCTTTTCGGCGGAGTCGTCCTGCTCGGGATCTTCATCTTCTACGAGCTTTCGGCCGACCAGCCCATGCTGGATGTGCGGCTTTTCCGCAACCGGGCGTTTGCCGCGGGCAACATCGCAGGGCTTCTGGCCTCGATCGGACGGGGTGGACTCATGTTCATGCTGGTCATCTGGCTCCAGGCCATCTGGCTTCCCCTGCATGGTTACCGCTTTTCTGAGACCCCTCTCTGGGCGGGTATTTACATGTTGCCCCTGACACTGGGTTTCCTGATTGCGGGGCCGGTCTCGGGCTGGCTTTCGGACCATTTCGGCGCCCGTCCGTTTGCCACCGGGGGCATGCTGGCCGCCTCGGCCACCTTCCTCCTGTTCACGTTTCTTCCGCCCGATTTCAACTACCTGTGGTTTGCCCTGCTGCTTCTGGCCAACGGGCTGGCCATGGGACTTTTCGCGTCGCCCAATGCCGCGGGCATCATGAACGCCGTGCCGGCCAACCGCCGGGGACAGGCCTCGGGTGTGCGCGCGACCTTCCAGAATTCGGGCATGACTCTATCGATTGGTCTCTTTTTCTCGATCATGGTGGCCGGGATGGTCCGGAGTCTACCCATCTCCCTCCTCGATGGACTGGTGGCCGAAGGGGTTCCTCTGAGGCAGGCGCACGCGGTGGCCCATCTGCCCCCGGTTTCCGTGCTGTTTGCGGCTTTCCTCGGCTATAATCCCATGAAAACCCTGCTGGGGCAGGTGCTCGGCGCACTGCCGGTCTCCGCGGCACGAACCCTGGCCTCACAGGGATTTTTTGCCCGGCTGATAGCGAAGCCCTTTCTCGGGGGGCTCGGGATCATCTTCGATTTCGCCTCGGTGATGTGCCTGATCGCGGCCTGGGCTTCCTGGCTGCGGGGCGCCTGGGTGCGGCCGGAACCGGTCCGTCAGGAACCGGGCTTGTCCGGCGTCCCGGGAAGCCGGAAGGCCGCAGAGTTCCCGGACCTGTAAATCCCGCTGGACAGTCAGAAATAATCGCGTCCGATGCGCCAGCCGACATAGAGGCCCAGCACGGATCCCAGGGACGAGACGATGAAAGCCATGAGGATTCCCGCGGGGGAGGCGAACCACCAGCCGAGCAGGCCGCCGACGGTCGTACCGGTAAACATGAGCATTCGGTGCATGGAGGAAAACGGCCGAAGGTTGGTCTGGGGGCCCCTCGTGGGTCCGGGGCTGGGGCTGTTCAGGGGAGAACTGGGGCCATTGTAAAACGATCCTGGATCGGTTTTCCGTGGGCAGAGGATGAGTCTCCGGGGCACTTGACTCTCACGTGACGGGAGGCCTGATAATCATCACCGAAGTGTGCTGGAGCCCGAGTCATGCCCGATCCCGAATCCAAAACCTCCGTCCCGGACCAGGTGCCGAGCCCGGCATCCCCTGGATCCGAGATTTACCCCATGCCGTTTTTCGTGCTGCTGGTGGCGGAGCACCCTTCCCGTCTGGCTTCCTGGTACATCGGGGCACTGGGTTTTGCCACGATTTTTGAGATCCCGCAGCTTTTCCACCTGAGGCGTCACAAATACCAGGATCTTCTGGTCGTCCCTGCAGGAGCCGGGCGGATTCCGACCACGGGAGGCCCTTTTCTCTACCTGGATGCGGACGGAGAGCTCGAAGCCCTGGCCGAACACCTCCAGGGATTTCCGCGGACCGGCAGCATGGCGGTTTCCGATCCGGTTTCGACCCCGTGGAATACCTGTGAGCTCCGGATCGTCGATCCTCAGGGGCACCGGCTGGTCCTCACTTCTAGACCGGCGAATCCGGATCCGGAGGTCGCCGCCAAAACCCGGGCGATGCTCGGTGCGTCCCTCCGGTGATGAGCGGATCCGCCGGGAAGCCCGCTCCCCGGATCCGGGCAGTGGCCTGGCTGATTGGCGTGAGCGTGCGTACACTCCACGATGACGACGAGTGTGGTGTCTCGTGCCGCAGGACCGCTCGGCGAATGGATACCGCCTCGATTCAGCGGCCGAGATCCTGAAACTCCAGGAGATCCGGGCGCGGCGCGCGCTGGGATTTTCCCCGGAGGTGATTCTCCGATCCTCCGAGAACCCCGCGCTTGGCCCTGGCGGTCGCGGAACGCCATCGGCGTGACCTCGCCCGCTGGGTTTTGCCCGGTTCGCCGCCACGATCAACCGCTTGGGGGAGAACCTGGCCTCCGATTTCTCTGGATCTAATGCCCGCCGGCACGGTGATCCCGGCGCGGACTCCGGTTTCTATCGCTTCCAGGCGACCGCCGTGATGGCCTCGGCGGCCGCGGGGTCCTCGAGGGCCGCGTGATCGGCCCGCCGGGCGGCCGTGCGTCCGGCGCGGTCGAGGCGGGGCTTGCGGGCCACCCGGGTATCGATCCCGAGCCGGATCGCGAGGCTGTGCCGGAACATTTCATGGGCTTCGAGGGGGGAGGGGAGCAGGCGGGTCTCCCGGAAGCCGGCTTCGCAGAGTGTCCGTTGCAGGGATTCGGGGGTCAAGAGAACCAGGTGGCGGGGCGGCTCGAGCCCCCGCCAGTCGCTTCCCCAATAGGCATGGCCGGCCCCTTCGAGGTTCGGGGTCTGGACCCAGAGACGTCCTCCCGGGCGGAGCAGCGTGAGGCATTCCCGAAGGGTTGCGAGCGGGTCGTGGAGATGTTCGAGGACGTGGGCCAAGGTAATGTGATCGTAGTGTTCGCGGGGCAGGTCAGGATGGGGTAGGCTCCCCGCGTGGACCATGCAGCCGGACTTTCGGGCCAGGGAAACCGCATGGGGGTCGGGTTCGAGCCCCGTGGCCTTGTATCCCAGGGTCTGGGCGATAAGGAGGAAGGCTCCGTTCCCGCTGCCGACGTCGAGAACCCTCGTTCGGCCGTCCGTGGGGCACGGCAGGTGGCGCACCCGGTTCAGGATCTGCCGTTGCCGTTGGCGCGACAGGATCCGGCACGCCACGGGGAGCGGGAGGACAGGGCTCAGCTGATAGCCGAGCGCATGGTTGAGCCAGGCATGGACCGCCTGTTCCTTGAGGCCTTGCAGGATTCCGGGGCGGGTCAGCCGGATCGCGGATTCGGAAACTGAATGGGTGAGATAACCGGCATACGCGCGGGCGATGCTCGTCCGGTCCGGTCGGGGGTCAAGCCAGCCGCACCCACAGTCGGGACATTTCCACAGGGTCCAGTGTCCGGCGGCCCCGAACAGGCGATCCTCGAGCCCCCCGTGGAGCATCCGACGCCGCCCCGTCCGACAGAGAGGACAGTCGTTCTGGGACTCGAGATCTTCCCGGGGCCACTCTGGAGTGCGGAGGTCATCCATCGGGTGATCCGTTGCGCGGTTCCGGCGCCTGGCGGAAAGTCTCAGGGACCCGTCGCAGGGGGAGGGCCGGCGGTGGCCGCATCCGGGGTGACCTGCGCGGCGAGTCTAGGCGTGAACGATTCGAGCGCGCCGGGGGTGGCACAGACCAACAGTTCGTCGCCGACCTGGAGAACGGTTCCGCCTTTGGGAATGAGGCTGTGATCGCTCCGGATGATGCTCATGATGAGGAGATCCTCGAGTCCGAGCGAGCGGATTTCCGCTCCCGCGATCGGAGCCCCGGGCGCGAGGTGCAGGCGATAGAGACGTTCCCCCGTCCGGCCGAGCGAGATCCCGTGACCTTCGGACAGTTGTTCGAGGAGCTGATTCGAGATCAAATCCTCGTCCAGTTGGAGTTTGTGGCGTCGCAGGAGTTCCGTCACCGTCTCGTAATAGAGGCGGCGGTGCACCGGACTTTCCATCGGGGATTGAACCTGGGCTTCGTACAGCGTTGGATACCGGTGGCGCCGGCTGAGCGAGAGCTGGACAAAGTAGCTCAAGGCCACGGCCAGCATGGTGGGCACGATGAGGTGATAGCCGCCGGTCATCTCGGTGACCATGATCAGAGCGGCAATCGGTACCCGCGCCGCTCCGGCGAAGACCGCCGCCATGCCAACCACGGCCAGGGCGGTCTCGCTGATCTGGTGGATCCCGACCCAGCGCAAGAACCCGGACGCGGCGGCGCCCAGGAAAACCCCGATGAACAGGGTCGGTGCGAAAACCCCGCCGGATCCGCCCGAGCCGATCGTGAGGGAAAGTGTCACGATCTTGCCGACCATGAGGAGCAGGAGGAACCCGATCGAGAGGCCCGCTGCGCCTTCGAGGGCGAGCTGCATGTAGCCGTATCCGCCGCCCAGAATCCCGGGCAGGACGGCTCCGATCAGGCCGACTGCAAGTCCGCCGATCGCCGGTTTGAAATGATTGGGAATGCGGAGGCGCCGAAAAAAATCCCGGATCCCATAGAAGACCGTGGGCAGAAAGGCACCGATGCTCCCGGCCAGAATGCCCAGGATGCCGTACCACACGAGGTCGAGCGGGGTTCCGAAGGAGGCTTTGGGCAGGACGAAAAGCGGTGTCCAGCCTTCGATGGCTCCCGTGACCGCATAGGCCACGGCCGAGGCAATCAGGGTGTAGAGCAGGGCATCCCCCTCGAACGCCACGCCCGCATAGAGGATTTCGACGGCGAAGATCGCGGTTCCAAGCGGGCTTTTGAAAATAGCGGACAGCCCGGCAGCCACGCCCATGAGAACCACGTAGCGGCGCTCCTTTTTGGAGAGCTTGCAGAATCGGCCGACGATCGATCCCACTCCGGCCGCAATCTGGGCGGTCGGGCCTTCGCGTCCCGCCGAGCCGCCGGAGCCGATCGTGATGGCGCTGGCCAGCGTCTTGACCAGCGGAACCCGCGGACGGATGTATCCATTGCGTTCGTGAAAGGCCTGTACCACCGCATCGGTGCCGTGGCCTTCCGCTTCGGGCGCAAACCTATAGACGAGAACTCCGGCCAAAAGACCGCCGACCGTCGTGGCGAGCGGGATCCCCCAGTAAAACCGGAAACCCGGGGCCTTCAGGGAATGACTGGCGGCGGCGACCGTGAGGAAGTGGTACCCGGACAGGGGGGTCAGGATCAGGACCTCGCCCATGTGGAGCAACCAGAGGAAGAGTTGTGCGCCGAATCCCCCAATGAGGCCGAGAAAGACGGCAAAAAGGATGAGGCGGGGAGTCGGGTCCAGCCGGTTGAGCCACCGGAAGCTCAGCATGGACGAGAGCGGATGGGCCGGGATGGGAGTGGTCGTCGCGCAATCCGGCCGGTTTTCATGAACACGTTGGAGGGATCCTGTGGTGATGTTTGGCGGTGGCCTCATCGGATGACTGCATATTACAACCAGTTAGGGTGATCCTCTGAACCGGTGCTGCGGCCGTTTGCGTGCGTCGGGGATTCGACCCGTCCGCTCCCCATGTCGAGCTTGCGCCGAATGGCGGTCTTCCCGGCCGCGTGTCTGGCAGTGCACCAAAAGACGTCCGGCCACCAGGATCTTGCCGGATTCCCGGGCGTTCCCGCCCCGCGGGAAGCGTTCACGAAGAAGGCCCAGGCCAGGCTCGACGCCCCGCAGGGCTGCATCAATAACAGCACCGAACGATGCGTAAAATGATGTACAATGAAACCCGGTTTTTGGGGAGCGACTCATGCGCACCACCGTGACCCTCGACGACGAATTGCTCGAATCCGCAAGCAAAGCCATCGGCATCACCAAACGGTCGGTGGTCCTGCGCGAAGCGCTGAAGGCACTGATCGAGCGCGAGGCGGCACGCCAGCTGGCCCGTCTGGGCGGCAGCGACCCCGGGGCGGATGCCCCGCCTCGGCGCAGAGCCTCCCCGGGCGTCCCGAAACGACGCGCGTCGCCGTGATCCTGGTGGATTCTTCGGTTTGGGTCGATCACCTGCGGAGGGCCGATCCGGTGCTCGGTGGGATGCTCGAATCCGGGCTCGTCTTGTGCCACCCTTTCGTGATCGGTGAACTGGCGTGCGGCAGTCTGCACCAGCGGGCGACAATCCTGTCGGCCCTGTGTGCCCTGCCGGCCGCTCCTGTAGCCACACAGGAAGAGGCACTGGTTTTCCTGGATCGCCACGGTCTGGCCGGCCGGGGGATCGGCTGGGTGGATGTCCACCTCCTGGCCAGCACCGCCCTGGCAGGTCGTGCGCGTCTGTGGACACGTGACAGGTCTCTCGCCCTGGTGGCGGCGGGCCTCGGTTTTGGCCATGCCACAGAGTGCCGTTGACGTGTGCGCGGAATCCTGCCGTTCAGAGCGAGGCTGGATGGCGCGAGCGAGTGTGTGGATCCGCCTCGTGCCGGGAGCCTGAGTTCCAAGACCGGGACCCGCGCGCAACCTGCGATGATTTCGTCGGACTTCCCCCTGGAATGTTATCTTCAGCTGGCTCATGCCGTGACGGACAAGCCCTTTTCAGTGCCTCCAGCGGCGGGTCTCCGGCGGCTGGCGCCGACGTTTTGGGCGGAGGGAAAAACACTTCGAGAATTTCCGTGTGCGTGTCGCGCTGGTCGGCAGAGCGGGCGGCGTCAATGATCTGGGTGGAAACGCCTTGCTTTGCTTGGGATGGCCCCGACGTTGCACCATCGTCGGCCGGGCGGCGAGATTTCCGGTCAGAATACCGTGTGCAGAAGGTCGCCCGCACTCCAGACCTCTCTCCGAAGGGGTCACGGACAGGACTCGCGGAGTGTCTCCGATGGTCCCCCGAAATCCGGCTCTGGAACCCGGTATTTTGGTTCATCACCGACCGGTTGCTGATCGGATTGGTGGTGTGGGTGGACTCGAACCGCCGACCTCAGCATTATGAGTACGGTCTTTTCGGGCTAAGTGTTTGGTTTATATTAACAACTGACTGCGAGACGTCCGTTGCCTTTCGCAGTGTTTGGCAGGACCGTGCAGGACTCTGTCCCGCAAAAGTCCCGCAAAATTTTTAATCCCGAAACTGTGTCTAGGCTTTGCCCGGAGGTTTCAGGGCTTCTACTTTTGCGGCAACCTTTCGGCAGGCACCAATTAGGTCCTTAACCAGCTGATCATCAACATTTAAATCACCTTGGTATTCGCCTAAATTCCGAATGTTGTGGCATTTATCAAGGATGCCCCATACCTTTACCCCAAGGCCTAAAGTATCGGGTAATACCTGGAAAACGATATAACGCTTATTCTCAGGACGATAGCCGTGCCAACGTAATGCAGCCAAGCACAATGCATGTGCGGCGTTGTAGGCAAGATCGAATCGGCTTTCGATTGATAGACCAGACTTCTCGGCATCAGACAAGCGTGCGAGGCCAGAACGCTTTAAGCCTTCAAATTCATTAGCATCAGCGGGTTCTTTGCGAAGAGATTTTCCGGGTCCACTAAGATTTTCAAGTGGCGGGCTCAAGCTTTTCTCCCATTAGCCATATTTTTGGTTGCGCCATAACCCGCTGTATAAACGCATTTCCCTCTTTAAAGCGTTTATCGAGATCCTGGGGCTTGTAGACCGTGGGGTTCACGGTTCTCCCTAGGCGTCTCGTTGCTTCTTCTAGCGAAGCGTAGAGATCGGGGTACGACAGGGTGTCGCTTATCACCATCAGATCAATATCGCTTTTCGCCGTGTCCTCACCTTTGGCAATTGAACCATAGACAAACGCGGTACTTATCTTGTCTGCCGAAGGCGCAAGCGCCGCACGCAAAATATCCGCCAATCCGCTAGTTTTCAGAACCAAACTGCGCAATTCTTTAAAAACGGGGGTATTTGCGTTTGCCTGATAGTGCTTTTGATTGCCAACACGAACAACAGTGACAAGCCCTGCAGCCTCAAGGTGGGCCAATTCCCTTTGGACCGCACCGGTACCAGTGCGCGCCATGGCGATAATCTCATTCGCGTAAAAGGATCGGCTAGGGTTGCCAAAAAGTACGGCGAGTACGCGCTGCTGCACCTTGGTAAATAGCGCATCCGCAACTCCAGAGTGGGGTTGCCGGGGAACCGCTTTCGATCGTTTCTTGCTACCCATATTGGGTATTATAATACCCTTTTTGGGTATGTCCAAATTCCCCCCGTCTCCGTGAGCCTGTCGCCAAGCCATTACTGGCGCTCCCCAAAACATCGAATTTGACCTAATCTCGGACGCGGGCGCCCCACGTGCCAATATGATGTGAGACACCTCCCGAGTTGAGTTTAAAGAGCAAAGGCAGGATCTGCTGGGCCACATGTCGAGTCGCATAACGACGGAGTACAGTGCCGCGGAGCTGGCACATCTCATTGAGGCTGCCAACAAAGTGACAACGCAAGAGTCCCGCAAAAGCCCCGCAATCACTTTATTGCGGAGGCCGATGTGAGACGTATGTGTTTGATTTACTTGGTGGCTACGGGTGGACTCGAACCACCGACCTCAGCATTATGAGTGCCGCGCTCTAACCGGCTGAGCTACGTAGCCTATCGGCCCGGTACCTCATTGTCCGGGGAAACGGTGGTGAGCGTCAAGGAAACGGTGTCTTTCAGATGTTGAAACGGAAATGAACGACATCGCCGTCCCGGACCACGTAGTCCCGACCCTCGAGGCGGAGTTTGCCGGCGGCACGGGCAGCGGATTCGCTTCCGCAGGACAGGAAGTCCTCGTAGGCAATCACCTCGGCGGAGATGAATCCCCGCTCGAAATCCGAGTGGATGACGCCCGCCGCACGGGGCGCCGTGGTTCCCCGGGGGAGGGTCCAGGCACGCACTTCCTTCGGCCCGGCCGTAAAGTAGGTCTCGAGGCCCAGAAGTTCGTAGATGGCCCGGATCAGTCGATTGAGCCCCGGCTCGTCATAGCCCAGCTCGGCAAGGAACGCCCCCCGCTCGTCCGGGGGCAGTTCGGCCAGTTCATTCTCGATCTGGGTGGAGATGGCAACGAGAGGGGCCCCCTGGGAGCGGGTATGGTGTTCGAGCGTTTCCATCCAGGCCCGGATCCGGGGCTTTGTCCGGTCTTCCCCGACGTTGGCCAGATAAAGCACGGGCTTGTCGGTGAGGAGCTGGAGAGAGCGGACTTCCGCCCGCTCGTGGACGCTGAAGTCGAGTTGCCGCACCCAGCCTCCGCCATCGAGCTGCTTGTGGATCCGTTCGAAAACCGCCGCCCGTTCCTGCGCCTCCCGGTTTCCGGACTTGGCCTGGGACTGGGCCCGGGCCCAGGCCCGCTCCACCGTGCCAAGATCGGCCAGGGCGAGTTCGGTTTCGATGACGGCGATGTCCGAGAGCGGATCGATGCGTCCGGCGACGTGGACCACGGTCTCGGATTCAAAACAGCGGACCACCTCGATGATGGCGTCGGTCTCGCGGATGTGGGCCAGGAACTGATTGCCGAGTCCTTCTCCCCGGGAGGCTCCGGCTACGAGCCCGGCGATGTCGACGCATTCGACGGTGGCGGGGATGATCCGCTCCGGATGGACGAGGGCGGCCAAGGCGTCGAGACGGGGATCCGGCACCGGAACGATGCCGATGTTGGGGTCGATCGTGCAGAAGGGGTAGTTGGCGGCGGCCACCCCGGCATGGGTGAGCGCGTTATAAAGCGTCGATTTGCCGACGTTGGGCAGGCCCACGATGCCGGCCCGGAGACTCATCGCGCAGACCCCGGTGCAGATGCAGGCGATTCCCCGGAGGGGGATCCCCCGGAGGGGCTTGGGAGAGAGGTGTGAAGCGTCTGCATGGCGGGCTCCAGCCCCTTCTCGAAAAGGAGCGGAAGGAGCGCGAGGCCGGACCCGACCGCCTCGAGGAGACAGGTCTCGCCCTCCGGGTCAGGGCGCGACAGAACGTAGTCGACCGGGTCAACTCCGGGTGGGGGGCGGCCGATGCCGATCCGGAGCCGCATGAAGCCGCTGCCGCACCGGGAGATGATGTCGCGCAAGCCGTTGTGCCCGCCGTGTCCACCGCCCCGCTTGAGCCGGAGACTCCCCGCGGGCAGGTCTAGGTCGTCGTGGACCACGAGTACCGATTCCGGAGGAATCCGGAAGTAGGCACAGAAGGCACTGACGGGGCCGCCGCTCTGGTTCATGAAGGTCATGGGCTTGAGGAGCCGGATCTCGTGCCCGGACACGGTGATCCGGGCCAGGTCCCCGCCCAGGCGGCGTTCCGGGCGGAAACGGCCCCCGCTTTCGGCCGCCAGCCGGTCGGCCAGCCAGAACCCGACGTTATGCCGGCTGAGTTGGTATTCGGGCCCGGGATTCCCCAGCGCCACCATCGCCTGGGGGATGAGGGTTCTGTCTTCCGGAGTCCCCACTCAGGCGGACGGGGTGGGAGTCGCCCCTTCCTTTTCTTCCCCGACGACCGGGACTTCCGCACTGGCCGGTGCCGCCACAACATCCTCGCTGGCCTGCGTGACGCGCGCGTGGTGGACCGCCACGACCGGGAGGTCATGTTCGGTTCCGTGCTGCAGTTCAACCAGGGTCACGTTTTCGGGCAGCGGGATCTGGGAGAGGTGGATGGCCTGTCCGATATCGAGGGCGGTCACGTCGACCACGAGAAACTCCGGAAGGTCCTTGGGCAGGCAGGAGACCTCGACCTCGATCAGGTTCTTGGACAGGACGCCGCCGCCCTGCTTGACCCCGACGGCAACGGTCTCACCCTTGAAGTGCAATGGAATGTGCATCCGGACCGGCTGATCGGAGAGGACCCGCTGGAGGTCCACATGGATGGCGTCTCCCTTGACGGGATTGCGCTGGAGGTCTTTGAGCACCGCTTGGAGCGACTGATCCCCGAGCCGGATTTCGAGAATGCTCGAGTAGAAGGCCTCGTCGGCCAGCAGGTGCTCGAGTTGGTGGGCGGAGAGCGCGAGCGACTGGGGGGTCTCCCCGCCGCCGTAGAGGATGGACGGCACCAGGCCGTGGCGGCGCAGGCGGCGGCTCGCACCTTTTCCTGCGTCCCGGCGATCCTGGGCATTCAGGACGAAATGTTTTGACATGGGACCTCCTCGGTCGGTCGTTGGGGGGAACCGGGCCGCTGCGACCGGCGGTCCGGGAGAAAATGATCAGTCGACATAGAGGGAACTCACGGACTCTTCGTCATGGATGCGGCGGATGGTTTCCGCGAGCAACTCGCCGATCCCGAGCTGGCGGATTTTGGGGCAGTGGCGGGCCTCCTCGGGCAACGGGATGGAGTCGGTGACGACGAGCTCGTCCAGTTCGGATTGCCGGATGTTCGCCACCGCCTGGCCCGACAGGACCGGGTGGGTGACGTAGGCGGACACGCTCTGGGCGCCATGGCGCTTGAGGGCTCCGGCCGCGAGGGCCAGGGTGCCCGCGGTATCGACGATATCGTCAACGACGATGCAGTTGTATCCCTCGACGTCCCCGATGACGTTCATGACCTCGGACTCGTTGGGGTGGGGACGTCGCTTGTCGATGATGGCGAGATCCCGGTCGTCCAAACGCTTGGCCAGCGCACGGGCACGGGCGACCCCGCCGATGTCGGGGGAGACGACAATGAGGTTGGGATATTTGTGTTTCCAGATGTCGCTGAGGAGCACGGGGGACGCATAGACATTATCGAACGGAATATCGAAAAAGCCCTGGATCTGGTCCGAATGCACGTCCACGGCCACGAGCCGGTCAATGCCAGCCGTCGCCATGAGGTTCGCGACCAGCTTGGCCGTGATGGGGACCCGGGCCGAGCGCATGCGTCGGTCCTGCCGGGCATACCCGAAGTAGGGAACCAGGGCGGTGATCCGTGCCGCCGAGGCCCTTCTCAGGGCATCGACGAGCACCAGGAGTTCCATGAGATGGTCGTTCGCCGGGGGGGACGTGGACTGGACGACGAAAACATCGCGTCCACGGACGTTCTCGAGGATTTCGACCTGGACCTCGGCATCGCTGAAACGGCTGACCTGGGTCCGGGCCAGGGGCAGTTGCAGATGCGTCGCGATGTCCTGGGCGAGGGCCCGGTTGGCATTGCCGGTACAGATCATGCCCGGACCGGCCTTGAAGGGGCGGGGGCTACGGGGCATGCGGTTCATGAAACGCCTCCAAGTCCGGGATCCCGGAATCCCGCCCGCCGGCTGTTCGGATGGCTGGGGTGGCAGGATTCGAACCTGCGAATGCGGGGATCAAAACCCCGTGCCTTACCACTTGGCGACACCCCATTTGCAATGAAAGAGTACATGGCCGATCGCTTGTGAGGGTTGGTTCCGTACCGATTTGCGCCCGATGCCCGGGGACTACAGGGCTCGGATCATGGGTTTGCCGTCCGGAAAGAGCCCGGCTGAAGAGGATCCAACCGCTGACCCTCCGGATCTATCATTATGCCATAGACTCTGGCCGGACCCGATGGAGCCCCGTTTCGTCAGACCGGAGGGGCACTCGCCTGCAGGGAAGGTCTCGACGCCACCCCGGAAAACCAGCGGGTGAGGGAGGGAGACCTTTCGCGCCAGGGATATTCGGGAAGCCGCAGGTCGAGATAGCCCAGGGCACAGGCGACGCCGATCCCGTCGATTCCGAATCCGGGAGTCGGCAGGAATCTGTCGCCGAGCGCCGTCACGACGCGCCCGATCGCGGCCATCCGGCGGTCGGTGAAGGTGGCCGAACGCTGGGAGGCCGGCCGCCTTCTTTCGAGCACGATGTCGACCGTGTACTGCATGAGGCCGTGGGCCTGGGCGGCAATCGCCATGGCGCGTCCCCGGTCCGGATCGTTGGCGGGCCGGAGGGCCGGTTCAGGGAAGCGAGACTCGAGCCAGTCGAGGATGGAGTCGCTGTTCGCCAGTGCGAGGCCCTCGCCGGTGACGAGCGTGGGCACCTGGCAGAGGGGATTGGCACGGATCAGTTCCGCAGGGGAAGACCAGGGATCCACCGGGATTTCTTCGACGTCCGGATAGAGGTTCTTTTCCATCAGGGCCACTTTCACCTTGCGGGCAAAAGGGGAGGTCGGACTCAGGAACAGTTTCATCATGGGACGTCCCGGGGGCCGCGACGACACGGCATCCCTGCATTCTAAACCGGTTGCCCGCCTGGACCCGGGCGTGGACGATTCCTGCCGGGTCGGTTATCCTGAATCTCGCGTGTCCGGCCAGCGCACCCTTGGTCGATCCCTTGATTCGGAGAATGCCCATGCATCGCGCTTTACGTTTCTGGTCCCGAACCCGGCTGCGGGTCGGATGGGTTCTCCTCATACCGGCCGGGCTGCTCTTTGCCCCCGCCGCCTTCGCGGTGGCGGCCCCGCTGCACCCGGTCTACATCCACATGAACGGTG
This sequence comes from Pseudomonadota bacterium, assembly GCA_021810635.1. Classification (GTDB taxonomy): domain Bacteria; phylum Pseudomonadota; class Gammaproteobacteria; order JAKAQQ01; family JAKAQQ01; genus JAJZIH01. The sequence goes on from JAJZIH010000014.1 coordinate 19,526, forward strand.
AAAATGTTTTTCTCGAAAGCGTGGTCGCCGTGTATCCGGGCCAGCCCGTGGTGTTCGTGAATGAGGATACCGGGCTCCATATGGTCCAAGGTTACAGTCCGCACACCGGGAAGGCCGATCCCCGCTTCACGGGAGTCCTCGACGGGACGCCGGGCCCGGGCCATCCGGTGCACACGCTGACCTTCCGGTTCCGGCACCAGGGCTTCGATTTTTACTATTGCCCGGTCCATGCCGAGCTGGTGAAGGGTCCGGGAGGCGTTTTTGTGCCGATCAAGCGGCCGACAGTGGGTGGCTTTGGAACACCCATGGCGGGCCTGATCCTCGTGACGGATGACCCGGCGCTGGTCCGGGCCGATCCGCCGACCAGCCAAGAGAAGATTCTGCCCGGGTTTTTCGGGGGCGGCGGCTAAGGTCGCCCTCTTGACATTCTCCCCGGCCTGAATGCTGGAGATTCCTACGGCGCTCAGGCGCGGCATCAAGCCGCCCCGGAGTTGCTTCGGTGGGTTCCTGCTGCTGGCGGCATGACGGCACCGCTCACTTCACAGGCGAACCGGGCTTGCGTCTGGCGGTTGTCCGCCGAGACGTGTCCGCAGCACGGGCAGGTGCGGCTCGTGTTCTGCGGCGGCACGGCGATGAGGCAGCCGCCGTTCCACGTCAGCTTGTAGTCCAGATGGTGGCGGAACTCGAACCCACCTTGATTGAGGATGGATTGGTTCAGGCCGGATTTGGCTCGAACGTTCCTGCCCAGTTTCTCCGTGCTGCCTGCCGCCGACTTGGACATGTTCCGTACCCGCAAGTCCTTAGATACACACCACCGCGTGGTTTTGGCTGATCGTGGTCGAGGTTTTGTGCAGGTCGTCGCGGCGGGCATTGCCGATGCGGGTGCGAATCTTCTGGATACGCGATTTCCCCTTCTTCCAGTTGCTGCCGAACTTCCCCTTGCGGCTCATGGACTGCTGCGCTTTGCGTAGCCTGTCCTGGTGCCGTTTGAAGCTGTTGAGCGGCACGTAGAGCGAGCCATCCGAGAGCGTGGCGAATCGCGCCACGCCCATGTCGATGCCGACCGCATCGCCGTTCGGGATCGGTTGTTTCAGCTCCCGCTCGGTCTGAATCGACACGAACCACTTGCCGCACGACTGGCTCACGGTGACGTTCTTCACCATGCCCAGCACGTCACGGCTCTTGCGATAATGCAGCCAGCCGAGCTTGGGCAGGAACAGGCGGCGATTGTCCTGATCGAGCTTGATCTGCTTCGGGTCGAGGTAGCGGAAACTGTCGCTCTGGCCCTTCTTTTTGAAGCGCGGGAACTCGGCCCGCTTGGCGAAGAAGTTGGAATACGCCCGCTCCAAGTCCTTGAGTGTCTGTTGCAGTGGATGAATCGGTGCGTCGGAGAGCCCGGGCGTCTCCGCACCGTTGCGCCAGCCGGTGAGTTCCTTGCACAGCGCGGCTTAGCCCAGCTTCTTCTCGCCGCGCCCGTAGCGTTCCTTCTGCGACACCAGCGCCTTGTTGAACACGAACCGGCCCGAGCCAGCGAAGCGGCGCATCTGGCGCTGCTGATCGTCGGTCGGCATCAGTTCGTATTTAAAGGCTGGGGGCGCTTCATGTGAACGTCTGCGCCGACTTCGAGGTGCAACTGATCGAGATGGACGGCGAGGACGATCAGATGCATCTGCTCCTCGAGTATCCGCCCAAGGTTGCTGTCTCCAACCGGGTGAACAGCCTCAAGGCCGTGTCCAGCCGTCTGCTGCGCAAGGAACGACCCGACATCCAGAGCACTACTGGAAAGGTGTACTGTGGTCGCCGTCCTACTTCGCCTCATCCTGCGGTGGCGCTCCGATCTCCATCGTGCGGCAGGACATCGAGCAGCAGCAAACGCCACGCTGAAATCCAAGGACGCCTACGCCGTCTGCGCTATCCTTCCCCACCCTGAACGGCGGGGCTTGTCGCGCACCGGGTCAGCCAAGGGGCGCGATCCTGTGCCCGGCTCCGCGGATGGGGCCGGCGCCGGCACGCAGGCAGCAGGTGCCCGCCCATTGGGGAGGGAAGACTCTTCTCATCGTCCGGGAAGGTCACGGGCGCGGAGAGCCCCGGTCCCTGCAGAAATCGGTCTCGTAACGGGCCGCGATGTGCCGGATGTCCCAGCGCACGGCGGCGGTGCGCGCGTTCCGGCCAAGACGGCGACGGAGTGCCCCGTCCCGGACGAGCCGGAGGATGGCCTGGGCCAGGGCCGGGACGTCCCGGGGGGGGACCAAAAGCCCGGTCCGTTCGTGTTCGACGATGTCCGTGACTCCGCCGGCGGCGCAGGCCACGACCGGAAGACCGGCGGCCATGGCCTCCGCGAGTGCCAGGCCAAAGGATTCGAGGTGGGAGGGAAAGACGAAAAGATCCATGGCAGCGAGCGCAGTCCTGGATTCCTCAACGGCACCGATCAGGTGGATTCGGTCGGCCAGTCCGTAGTCACGGATCCGGTCCTCGAGCAGCTGGAGGAGGCGTTGTTCCCTGCGGTCGACTCCGGCATCGCCCACGACGAGCGCTTGGAAGCCGACCTCGGGGGTCTGTGTCCGGATCCGGTAGAGGGCCTCGAGAAATTCGAGGTGCCCCTTCATCGGGGTGATCCGTCCCAGCAGGCCGATCACGGGCTCGCCGTCCGGGATGACGACGCCGAGCTGTGCACGGGCCACCGCCGGGGAGCCGGGCGGGGGCGCCAACCGCTCGGTCTGGATACCGGGCGGGAGGATCCGGATCCGGTCGGGCGCGACCGGGATGTTTTGGTCAAGTCCGTGGGCGACATAGTCCGAGATCGCGTAGAGACGCTGGATCCTCCGGTAAATCCGCCGGTTGAAATACCCCCCCCGGCGGTGCTTGAGCCCCATGTGGCGCGTCAGATACAGGGGCGTGCGGGTGCCGGAGAGAGCCAGTGCGAGCCAGGCCAGTCTCAAATCCCCGCTGGTATGGACATGGACGAGATCGGGGCGCTCGTGGCGGATCCAGAGGGTCAGCCGCAACAGCGCGAACCCGGGGAGCGAACGGGGGTCCGCGGTTTTCGTTTCGAGCCCCACTCGAGCCGCATAGCGGGCCAGGGGACTTTCGCGACGCACCCCGAGTGTCAGGGCGTGCCCTCGCGCCGCCAGTGCTTGGGCCAGCCACCCGACCTCCCGCTCGAGCCCACCCCAGGACGGAGAGTGGCACAGCACGAGAATCTTGAGGCGCGACCGCTCTTCGGAAGGCGGCGGCGGGGCAACCGCGGGCGGGTCGGTCTCGGGCGGATGAAGGAGGTGGATTTTAGACATCGAAGCGCCTATTCTAGGGTGGTGCAACCGGTCCGGGAGGGGTCGGTCGAAGCTTGTCAATCGCAAGGGATGGAACTTTCGGGAACTTCTCCTATCCAACCCATGTGGCGCCGTTATCGGTCCACCCGCTCCTCCAGTTGCCAAGAATATCCGAGGAATCGTCATGAAGAAACCTGCTTTCAACCTGATCGTGGCCGCGCTGACGCTCGCCTTGGCGGGCCCCGCCTGGGCCACTTGGGGCCATGGCCCCTTCCGCCATCTCGCGTTCCGCAACCTGGGCCCGGCCGTTGCTGGCGGGCGGGTGACGAGCGTCGTCGGGGTGGCCGGGAACCGGAACCTTTACTATGTCGGTACCGCCGGTGGGGGGGTCTGGAAGACGACCAATGGCGGCGACAGCTGGAAAAACATTTTTGACCACGGGCCCACCGCGTCGATCGGTGCGGTCACGCTGGACCCCCACCATCCGGACTGGGTCTGGGTGGGGACGGGGGAAAGCAACCCGCGCAACGACGTCATCAACGGCGCGGGCGTCTTCTTTTCGCCGAATGGCGGCAGGACGTGGGAAAACCGTGGCTTGGCGCACGTCGGACAGATCGGCGCCATCGCGGTCAATCCCGATCAGCCAAACAACGTCTTTGTCTGCGCGACCGGTGACCTTTGGAAGCCTGGCCCGGACCGCGGTGTTTTCATGACGGATGATGGCGGACACCACTGGCGGAAAGTCCTCTATCTCAACTCGCACACCGGCTGCTCGGACATCGCTTTTGAACCCGGCAATCCCCGCGTCCTGATCGCCGGCATGTGGCCGCTCCAGCGCTATCCGTGGCTGCTCGTGAGCGGCGGACGGTCCGGCGGACTCTACCGTTCCCTCGATGGCGGCCGGCACTGGACCCGGCTGACGAAAGGCCTGCCCCAGGGACCGATCGGCCGGAGCGCGATCGCTTTCGCCCCCAGCCAGCCCGAGACGGTCTATGCCGTGATCCAGGCGAAAGGGGGTGTCCTCTGGGTTTCCCACGATGCGGGCACGCACTGGACCGAAGTCAGTGACAACCACAACGACGATGTGCGGCCGTTCTACTTCACCGACCTTGCGGTCATGCCGAACAACCCGGAGCGGCTGTTCATGTTGTCGATGAAGATGATGGAGAGCACGAACGGCGGGGTGACCTCGTTCTACGCCGATCCGGGAGTGCATGTCGATCACCATGCGATCTGGATCGATCCCCATGATCCCGACCGCATCATCCAGGGCAACGACGGGGGGGTCTACCTGTCCACGACCGGCGGGAAGCACTGGCGGTTCCTCGGTAATCTGCCGGTTGAACAGTTCTACCAGGTGGCGGTGGCCGACCGCGTGATGCCGTTTCTGGTCTGCGGCGGGCTTCAGGACAACAACGCCTGGTGCGGTGCCTCAAGCGACTATCGCCGCGGCGGAGTCGTCGGAGACCAGGACTGGTTCCAGATCTCCGGCGGGGACGGCCAGTACGTGGTCCCGGCGCCCAGCGATCCCAACATTATCTACGCAACGACCGACGACGGGGATCTGACCCGCTACAACCGCGTGACCCGCCGGGCCCGCAGCATCAATCCCTACATCCGGGACATTCTGGCGGGCGATATCCTGTCCGGCAAGGTCATGGCCAAGCAGAAATACCGGTTTGACTGGACCTCGCCCATTGCGGTCTCGCCGACCGATCCGAACAGCGTCTATATCGGGGCCGATGTCGTGTTCCACAGCCTGGATGGCGGCCGACACTGGACCCGCATCAGCCCGGATCTCACGCGTGACGTCAAGGCGAAACAGGGACCCACGGGCGGGCCGGTCACGAAAGACATGTCGGGGGCTGAGACCTACGACACCATCCAGTCCATCACGCTGGCCCCGACGAACCCGAAGGTGATCTGGGTGGGGACCGACGACGGCTGGGTCTGGGTCTCCCGCAACGGCGGCGCGCACTGGTCGAGAGTCACCCCCTCGGGGGCGCCGGCCTGGGCGCGGGTCTACCACGTCACGGTATCGCCCTTCCATGCGGGCACCGCGTTCGTGGCCTTCGATGCCCACGAACTCGGGAACAACCGTCCTTATGTTTTCAAGACGGACAACTACGGCCAGAGCTGGCATCGCCTGACGAACGGACTGCCCGACTCCTCCGTGCTGGTCGTCCGCCAAGACCCCAACGATGCCAACCTGCTCATGGCCGGTACCATGCAGGGACTCTACTATTCCCTGAACGGCGGGGGTCACTGGCAGAGGCTGCACGCAAACCTGACCACCTCGCCGGTTTTCGACCTGCAGTTCGTGAAGCCCCTCCACAGTCTCGTTCTGGCGACCCATGGGCGGGGCATGTGGGTGCTCGACAATCTCCGGCCGATCGAGGAGTTTGACCGCGCCGTGGCGCGGGAGCCGTTCCATCTGTTTACGCCTTCCGCTGGCTACGAGCTTTATGCCAGCCATACGAACGGCGTGGGTCCGGCCCATTACCGGGCACCCAACGCGCCCACGGGCGTGGTCATCAGCTATTACCTGAAAAAGGCCCTGAAGCCGACCCCGACCGAGCGGGCCCGTCACGAAACCCCCGTGAAGATCGTGATCCGGTCGGCTACCGGGCAGATGATCGATACCCTGTGGGGCTCGGCCCGTTCCGGAGTCAATGAGGTGGTCTGGAACCTGATTTACAAGGGACCGACCGCGCTTGCGCTCATGCCCAAGTCGCACGGCGGCTTCTTCGGTGGCAGTTTCGGGCCCCGTGTGGTACCGGGAGTGTACCGGCTGGCCGTCACGGCGGGAGGGCGCACGGAAGTGGCCACGGCGCATGTGCTGCCGGATCCGCGCTACCCGGTGCCGCTCGCGACCTACCGGGCCAATACCCGGGCCGGCCTCGAGATGCGTTCGGTGGTCTCCGCCCTGAACACGGTCCTCAACCGGCTGCATGCCGTCGAGGTCGGGCTCGGAGGGGTGATTGCCCGGGGCAACCGGAATGCAGCCTTCCGCCGGGCGCATCGTGCCTTGATCCGGCAGGCGGTGGCTCTGCGCAAGACCCTGATGCACTTCGAAGCCCCGCTCTGGAATCCGAAGACCCAGCACGGCGCCTCGGAGGATTTCCTGCGCCACTATACCCGGCTGCACATGCATGTCTCCGCCCTCTACGGCATGTCCGCGTTTGGCTGGGGTGAAAAGCCGCGGGCGCAGATGCTGGCCCTGATCCACCATGACCGCGGACGGGTCGGTTCGGTCATGCACCAGTTCAACACCCGGATCCGGGCTGCGATCGAAAGCTGGAACCGGGCGGCTCAGGCCCAGGGTCTGGCCAGCCTGCCGGTGGGGGCCCCGGTCCGGTTCCCGCCGGTTCCGCCCGTCCCCCGGATGTAAGTTTTCCGTTGGCGTGACGGCATTGGGAAACCGGCTTTCCGCAAGGCCCGCCCCTCAGGGGTGCGGGCCTTGCGGTCCGGGCCTTCCGGCATGGAGCAGTTGAAGGTCGCCGGGCGGCCGGTTCGGCGGGGCAGCGTCCGCCGGATCGTGTTCTGCGTTCTCGTCACCTCGACGAGCCTCTATGTCACGAGCGGGCTGATCCATCACCGGACCGCCCAGGGACGCCTCGCGTGTCCCGTCTGCCAGATCATGGCCCATGGATCGACCGTGGTGCCGAAGGCGGTTCCCCGCTTCACGGGTCCGATGCTCTACCGCCTGGACGGCCCGGTGTTTCCGCCCTCGTCCCCGTTCCTCCCCTCGGCCCTCCCCCTCAAACCCCAGAGCCGCGCACCGCCCCCCCTCGCCTAAGAATCTGGGGATTCCCGGGGTTCCGGCTTTTGAGCCGGGCCCGGGGTCGTTGAAACCGACCGGCGCTCCTGGTTGAGGAGTGGTCTGGTCGCAGGCGAGGAATGCGAAATGATGAGAGCGGTGCATGTTTCCCGCGCCCGGGAACGAAGGGGTGTTGGGCGGCCCGTCCATCGGCCTGTGGGCGGGTTTGCTGCCTGCGGATGGCTCCTGGGAACACTCTTGGCAGCTGTCGGGATGATCGGGCCGGGGGCGTTTGCCCACGCCGTGGTGGGGCAGAGGATTTTCCCGGCCACGCTGACCTTCGACGATCCGGGAGTGGCGGATGAGCTTCCACTCGTCTTCAACGCCCTGCCCGGACCTCAGGGCATCACGGACAGCCTGTCTTTGGGTTACGCCAAGACGCTGACCCGGCGCTTCGGCCTCGTGGTGGCTACGGACTACCAGCAGATCGAGCCCGCAACCGGCCCCCCGCTCAGAGGTTGGGACAACTGGACGCTGGGCGCAGTCTACCAGCTCTACAAGATCCCCTCGACGGAATCGATCGGTCTCGTGCAGTTCACGGATACGTTTGGAGGCAGCGGCAGCAGCGCCATCGGTTCTCCGGGATCCGTCTACACGCCCGAGTTCGCCTTCGGCCAGGGCTTTGGCTTTCTGCCTTTTTCACTCCGCGCCCTCACGCCCTTTGCCATTACGGGGGCGGTCTCGGAAAACATACCGAGCGCGTCCGTCCAGGCTCCCCGGGTCCTCAACTGGGACTTTTCCCTTCAGTACAGCATCCCTTATCTCCAGGACTTCGTCCGCTATGAGGGCATCGGGGCCCCGTTCAACAACATGGTCCCTATCGTCGAGATCCCCATGCAGACCTGTCTGGATGCCGGCTGCCCGGCCCGGACGACCGGAGATATCGACCCGGGTCTGATCTGGATCGGCCATGACTTGCAGTGGGGCGTGGAACTGGAGTTTCCCGTCAACGCGGCGAGCGGAAACCGTCCCGGCATCGTCCTCGGCGTGGACTTTTACTTCGACGACCTGTTCCCCAAGACACTCGGAGCCCCCCTTTTCGGAGACCGCACATGAAACGCGATCGATCCCGTCCTGCCCGGATGATGCTGGCCCTTCTGCTGTCGGGTGTTTTCCTGACCGGTTCGCCGGCTCTGGCCCATGCCTTTCCCGAGCGTTCGATTCCCCATGTGGGCGCCCGTCTCAAGGTGGCGCCCCGTCTCGTCACCATCTGGTTCGATGCCGGCATCGAACCGGTCTTTTCCCATCTCATCGTCCGCAGCCGGAAGGGCCGGAAAGTGAGTATCGGCAACGGATTCATCCCGAAGGGGAGCCATACGATCCTCGAAACCCGCTTGCACCCGATCGGTCCGGGCGTTTATTTTGTCGTCTGGAGCGTCATTGCGTTCGACGGCCACCATACGGAAGGCCGCTGGTATTTCCGGGTTCGCTGAGGCGGAGGGTTCCATCATGCATCCCCTGTACATTGCGTTGACCGCGACCGACGTGATCGCGGTGGTTTCGTCCATCGGTGCCTGGGCGGTCTGGCTCTGGGTGCTGCCAGGGGACCCGGACGAAGGGTTCCCGCGCTCCTTCTGGTGGTGGGCTGGAGCTGGGCTCCTCTTCCTGACCTTGACGAGCGGACTGATCCTGGTTTCCCGTAGCCTGGAAATGAGCCGGGGACCGGTCTCGGCCCTGCCCACCGTGATTCCCGTCGTCCTTTCGGCCACGCGGTTCGGCCGGATCTGGGTGACCCGCATCCCCGTCCTCCTCGTACTCTGGCTGCTCTGGGGCGCCGGATGGCGATGGCACCACCGGGCCCGGCTGATCGGCGGATTCGTCCTGGTCGGGCTTTTCGCCATCGCCTTTACGCGCAGTGAAACCGGGCACCCGGCGGACCACGGAAGTTTCCGGCTGCCGGTTTTCGTGGACTGGATCCATCTCGTGGCGGCAGGGCTCTGGATCGGGGCCCTCTTCAGCATCGCACTGTTCGTGTTTCCCGCCCTGAGGCGGCGCCTCGCGGACGGAACGAGCGAACGGCCCGCCGTGATCTTCTCGCGCCTGTCGACGCTGGCCGGGGTGGGGCTCGGGCTGATCCTCGTAACCGGTATCGATACGGCCTGGCAGCAACTGGGCAGCTGGTCGGCCTTCGTGACCTCCACCTATGGCGAGGTCCTCCTCGTGAAACTGGGCTTGGTCCTGGTCCTGGTCGTGATCGGCGCCTACAACCGCTACGTCCGCTTGCCGGCCATCCGCCGGGTGTGCGGGCTTCCTCCCCGCTCCGGCTGGGATCGTTTCGTGCGCCGCCGGAGTACCGCGCCGGCACCCGCAACCGGGCCGGCCTCGCCGTCCGATGAACTCAACCGGTGCTACCATTCGGTCGTCGTCGAAAGCCTGGTCGGTTTCCTGGTCCTGATCGCCGCCTCGGTCCTGCTCCACGGCATGCCGCCTGCCGCCATGGCCCAGGTTCCGGCCGGATTCGGGGTGGGGCTGGGATCATCATCCGGCGGATCCTCCCCGGGCAGTGATCCGGCCGGCCGCACGGGAGCCATGCGGATGGCGCGGTCGCGAACGACGTTTCCCTTTGGGTTTCCCGGAGTCGGCCGGCTGGCGGGCCGGACGGTGCAGGTCGTTGCGCTCGACCGCTTCCGCTTCGACCCCTCACGCATTGCGGTGGCGCCCGGTGCAACGGTCCGTTTCGTCATCACCAACCGGGGGCACTTGGTGCACGAGTTCGTGATCGGCGATCTGGCCGAGCAGTTGGACCATGAACGGGCCATGGAGCGCCATCCCCACATGAAGATGGAGGATCCGAACGGGGTGACCGTGGGACCGGGACAGACCCGCTCCCTGGTCTGGCACTTTCCGGACCGGCCCATGACCGTCGAGTACGCCTGTCATGAAGCGGGGCATTTCGCGGCCGGAATGATGGGGCTGATCGAAGTCGGGCGTCCGCTCGACTATCGCCCGGCCGGCCTCGAATCCCTGCCAGGGGGAGGCTGGAGGATTCTTCAGCGTCCCTGAGGCCGCATCTCGAAAGCAGTCAGGACGAGGAGGCCTCGTGGTGGACCGAGTTCACCGCATCCTCCTCGATCGCCTCGTAATGGATGCTGGGCACGTCTCCGCTGCGGTAGTAGGGCCGGCCGGACCGCAGTTCGGCCAGCGCCCGGTCCCTCTCCTCACGGTTGTCGAACCATCGGTCGACCTGGAAGTCCGGGCCGATGAGGTGGGGAGCCGCCATGGGATCCGAGGGATCCATCCGGGCACGGATGCCGTAACGTTTCATGCGAGATCCAAAATCAGGGGGATCCCGTCATTATAAGATGACCGGACGGACAGGTCAGGAGAAATGGGGCGGAAAGGCGGGGGTTCCCTCGGTGCGGGGGCAGACCGGCGGATCAGCTTCGAGGAACCGGGCGAGGTAGTCCTCGAACGAGAGGCCGGGGGCGGCCTCGAGACGCTCTTGGTCTTCCACGGATTGTCGGGCCCCGGCCTCGAATGCCGCCCGGTCTTCGGCATCGATCCGGATCCCGGCCAGGGCGTGGGCGTGGCATCGGGCGATTTCCAGCCCGAAATCGGTGTGCCCGGCGCCTAACCGTTCCATTTCCCGGAGTACCCAGGCGGCCGGGGTTTCATCGGGATTCCGGCAGCGGGCGCGGGCGAGATCGAGGGACTTCCGGTAAAGCGGCTCCCCGGTGACCCGGGTCAGGTGTCCGGCAATGGGTTCCAGAGCGTCGAGGGTCCGGCCAAGCCTCGTCTCGAGTGGCTCAAATCCACCAGGGTCGCGGATCGGCAGCCGGGGCTGGCGTCCTTCATAGGCGACCAGCCTGAGGTTGCCCTCGTTCATGAACCGTTCGTCCTCTGAAAGAGGCGGACTGTCCTCGGCGAGACACCACCAGAGGAACACTTCGAGGAAAGCCATCGTCTCAGGAGCAACCCCTAGGGGCGAACGAGGATCGACGTCCAGGATGCGGATTTCCAGGTAGTCGACTCCGCCCTGCCGGAGCGACTGGAGGGGTCGCTGGCCGGGATGCTTGAGGGCCTTGGGCCGGGCGATGCTGTAGTACTCGTTCTCGATCTGCAGGACGTGGTCGTTGAGCTGGCGCCAGGTGCCGTCCGCGCTCCGGATCCCGATCCGTCGGTAGTCGGGATCCCGGATCTGCGTGGCGCACGACAGGGTCCTCACGTATTCGTCCAGGCTGTTCAGCGAGACCCTGATTTTTTGCTGGTTCTTGTTGCGGTAGCCGATGTCGCTCATGCGGAGCGAGGTGGCCTGGGGATCGTAGAGGGTGCCGGGGTTCCAGGGGGTTGGACCGAGGCGGGTCGCGAGGCTGAAGCTTCGGCAGAGGGCCGGGGAGGCGCCGAAGAGATAGCAGGGGATCCAGGCGTTGCGGGCGAAGTTGCGCAGGATGGAAAAGTAGCTGCCGTTGCGCAGGTGCCCAGCCACCGGGCCCGGGGAGCCGGGGGGCTGCGCCTGATCCCACAACAGGTCGGGAAACGAGAAATTGAAATGGATCCCGGCGATGACCTGCATGAAGCGGCCGTAACGATGGGCGAGCCCCACGCGATAGCGGTGTCTTAAAAGTCCCTGGAGGGAGGTCCCGTAGCGGGCGATCGGGATTTCGGCCTCGTCCCGGATGGACGGCGGCATGCTGAGGGGCCAGAGGCGTTCCTCACCCAGGTGTTCCTGGACAAAGGCATGCAGCCGTTCGAGCTCGGCCTGAAGGCTGCGGAGGGTGGGTTGGGCTGAGGTCACGATCTCGAGCAGCGATTCGGAGTAGTCGGTCGTGAAATGCGGGTGCGTGAGGGGGGCACCCAGGCCCGCCGGGTGGGGACTCTGGGCGATCCGGCCGTCCGGACCGATCCTGAGCGCTTCCCGCTCGATGCCGCGCCGGCACCCTGTGAAACAGGCTTCGGGCAGGTCCAGAAGGGAGAACCGTCGCTGGTCGGTCACGGAGAGAACACCGGTGGGGGGTAGGGCATTGTAGCCCGCCTTCGGCCTGCGCCGGGTTGGCGTCCCGCTGCGGTGCCGGCCGGGGGCGCGTTGAACGGATCCTGAAGGTGGTGTTTTACTGCCAGCAGTGGGTTGTCCCTTCGGTCCCGGTGACCCCCTTGATTCCGAGCGAAGTCAGGGTGAAGTTCCCGCAGTGGGTGTCCTGCACCTGTCCGCCCTGCGCGGTGGCCGTGAGCGTGAAGGTCTGGGGTTGGGCGGAGGTGACCGTCACGACATAGTCGCCGTTTCCGCTGGTCACGTTGTCCGAGGCATAACCCAGGGCCGTGAGCGCGGTCGTGTACTGGTTGTATTGGGTGTAGTACTCCCCTTCGCTGTTCGAGACCTCAAGGAGGGTCTTGATGGCGTCCGTCCGGTTGGCGCTGAGTAGGTATTGCTGGTAGGCCGGTATCGCGATCGAAAAGAGGATGCCGGCAATGGCGATGACGACCAGCAGTTCGATCAGGCTGAAACCCGTATTTCGGCTTTTCATCACCGGATCTCCGGTCGGTGGGGGATGCCCTTGTGGGGATGGGGCAGAGGGAAACGCCGTTGGGCATGAACCTGTTCCAGGGCCCGGAGGGCTTGGGGGGACATCACGTAATGGCTGCCGTCCCGGCGGACGGCCAGGCCCGTGTCCAGGTTGACGATCGTGCCGTCCCGGCGGACGATCGCTGGCGCTGTGGCTTGGGCCACGGCCGGAGCCAATACGGCGAGCCCAAGACAAAGTGCCGTGAGTCGGGTTGGGAAATGTTTCACGGTCGTTCCTCCTTCAGCGGATTTCTTTCCAGTTGAGCCGTCCGCGGTTCCCCCCGCGCTCCTTCCAGGAGGCGATGGTATCCGTGGAGAGCGTGACGAGCTTGATGTCCCCGATCACGCCCGGCCGCGTCCGGACCAGGGTGGGGGCGGCCGCGAAACCGTTGCCGAGGCCGATTCCGACCGGGTTCTGTCCTTGGTACTGGTCGGCGGCGCCGATGGTATTGGCTCCGTTGAGGTCCAGCTCGGGTCCGGGGAAGGCACCGCCGGTGGCAAAGTTGAGGACCATGAGGAAGCTCGATCCACCGTTGGAACAACTGGTGGCACTGGCCGCGTCCGGCACGTAACTCGTGAAGATGACGGCTCCGCCCTCAATGTGCGGGTTGGTGACGACCCGCTCGCCCGCGTCGGGCAGATTGAGGTACCAGCCATCATTGCTCGACCAGTCGACCGTATTGTTCGTGACCGTGCGGATCGGCAGGGTCACCGTCTGGCCGGTGCTGTTGGTATAGCTGTAGGTGGCGGCCGTGAGCGTCTGCTCGACGAGCTTGTTGAGCTTGGGCGGGTAGTTGGACGGTGGGGTCCCGCCAGCGGGGGTGGGGTCGAGGATCCCGTAAAAACTCTGGGTCGCCGTGGTCGAAAGATCGGGCGTGCCCAGGAACTGGCCAGTGCCGAACATGACGAGCAGGGCGCCCGCAGGTGCCCCGGAGGGGGCCAGACTGACCACCGGCGGGGTCGTGATGGGCTGGGGATCACTGGTGGATCCGGCCTGGAACAGGACGGATGCGGTCCAGTCCGCAGGAGTACTCGCTGAAATGTCGATGCGCCAGAGATTGCCCTGGAGGTCGCCCACGTAAACGAGATTGTCCAGGCTCGAGCCGTCGGCGGGAACCACGACCGGGGTCGAAAGTCCGTTGGCCTCGCTCGAATTGCAGGCCGTGGGGACATCCGAGCACAGCGAGAGACGGTCGATCAGGGCACCCGTCTGGGCATTGACGATGTAAAGATAGGGATTGCCGTCGGCGTTGTCGTAACCGGATCCGAAAATGACGACCGAGGTCGGATTTCCGCCGAGATCGATGCGGGCGATCTGGGGCTGGCTGTAGGTGAGTCCCAGGTAGGGGTCGGTGAACTCCCAAAGCACGTGGCTCGCAAGCCCCGAGGCCGTCTCGAGCAGGGACGGATCGGTCACGTCGAGTGCATAAATGCTGTCGCCACCATCGTTGAGTCCGCCGGTCACGAGGGTATGCCAGCTCCCATCACTGAACTGGACGTCTCCGGCCGTCGGCGACCCGTCGACAAAAAATTCGTGTGCCTGGTTGTAGTCGGGGTTCGTGAGGTTCGCGAGGTTGGCAAAAACCCCGTTCGGGACGTAGGCGAACAACTCCTCGCCCGTGGTGGCGGAGAAGGCATGCAGCATGCCGTCATTCGCGCCGACGTAGAGCACCGGTGGACGGTTCGCCTCGTTCTGGGCAAAGGTCAGGTAGGAGGGGTCCGTGTAGGTCCCCTGCGGGGCGCCGACGTAGACCGGATTGCTGTCGACGATGTCGCCCAGCAGGGCCGAACGGTCGCGGAACGGCCCGCTCGTGACCTGCTCCTTAGCCGTGTCCCCCAGGAGGTAGTTGAGCACCGCCTGGCCGTAAGTGGCCTCGTTACCCCCGAACGACGTCTGGACGGTTGAGGACAGGGTCCCCCAGAGCGACTCGAGATCGGTCTGCTGCGCGGGTGACAGGTCCGCCCAGCTGAAGGGAACTCCTGCGCCCGCGCCGTGGTCTGCAGCCGGATTCCAGGTCGCGACCGACCGGCTCCCCCAGCCGTTGCCGGCGAGCGCGGTATCCAGTTCCTGGGCGGCATCCCACAAAGCGCCCGACTGGATATTGACGGTGCCGCTGGCACTCACCGTGAACGCCTGGAGTTCGCCGGTCCAGTCGGCATAGGGCAGGGCGGCGGAACTGAACTTGGCTTGGTAGACCTCGGTCGAGGTGTTGAGGGAGGTGGAATTGACCGAGGCCGAGGTGGTTGCGACGTTGTTCACGTTGATCGCACCGAAGATGGCCTCGAGATCGTTCGTGACGGCCTGGGGATCGACGCCGGGATAATAGTTGGGCGTGCCACCGGCGAGGGCCATGGCCTGTAGGGTGGCTGCGGCGGCCGGGTTGACCGCGGGGTTGACGCCGGCCCCCATGCCGATGATGTAGGTCTTGATCCCGGCGCTTTGGAGGTCGGTGAGCTCCGTGATGGCGTCATTGAGCGCCTGGTCGTTGGTCGAAACCAAAGTCGTGGTCTCGCCGGCGAGGACGTCGCTCGCGAAGGAGGAATCGGTGGTCGAGACGGTCCCCCCCCCGGCGAGGAGGAAGGTGGCCGACTCGCCGTAGCCGACTGCGGCGCGGGATCCCAGGGGCGGCCACAGGCCACCTGTCAGATCCTCGGTGGGCAGACCGTCCGTGGTGAGTACGACGTAGCGGTGGGTCGCGCAGGTGGTATTCGAGGGGGGTGCGCTGGAGCCGGTGTAGTAATCATCGGCTTCCTTGAGAATGCCGGCAATCGGGGACTGGACCGCGATCGCCTTGATTTCGGTGCTATTCGGGTTGTTGGTTTCGGGCGCGAGATCGGGGGTGAACTGCTGGATGTAGCACTGGAGGTCGGTTTCGCCGCTGCAGCCGGTGGCGTCGGTATAGGGCTCGATCGGAACCAGGAGGTTCCCGGCGTTGGGGGTCGCGTTGGCGTTGTAGCCGAAACCGCGTTCCGCGTAGAGGACTTGCGCGCTGTGGGGCACATAACCGGCGTTGGTGGGAGTGGTGGTGAACGGCGCAAATCCAGGTGGATTCGACCCGTGATAAACAGTCGAAATACTGTTTGCGTTGTAGTTGGCAAGCGTGTAGTCACTATAGATGAGAGAGCCGGGACAGGAGATTCCGTTGCAGTACGGACCGTCAAAGTTGAGGAGGACGGAAGGCAGGTCGCCGGCATAAAGCACGTCGTTGATCCGGGGATTGTCCGAGGTGGCGAGGGTCGAGATGTAGGGGTCCGAGAGAACGGCCGGGTTGGCGGGAGGGCCGGATGCAATGTCGATGCAGGAGGTCAGGGTCGATTGGTAACAGGGATTGGGATGCCACGTGCCGCCATCGGCCGGTGGACTCGCATCGCTCGTCCCGAAGGTGAACCCGTCGGGCTCGCTCATCATGTAGAGCCAGGTGGTATAGACCCCGGATCCGCCGGTCGCGTAGTCCATGAGACCCATGTCGAAGTTCGGCGCATAGTAGCTGATGACCTGACTCAGGGCCTCCTTGGCGACGTTGAGGCGGCTTGCGGAGTTGTCGTATTCCTCGTCGGGATTCGAACAGACCGGGTTCGAGGAATTCCCGGTCACGGTATAGGGGGCGTTACCCGCGCCATCGGCCGGTGCACACGGCGGGGTGAAACCGGCCGGGACACTGAAGTCCGCGGGCGAGCTCGACCCATTGAGCGCCGTCACCTCGCCGGAACCGGTCATGATGGCCCCGTTGAGATCGCCATCCATGGATTCCGAGTTGGGCAGGAGGAGGAGAACCTGCGGATGGGTCGGATTGACGAGCGTGAGCGGGATACTGGAAATCGGAACCGTGGGCGGGGTCGCGGCATGGGCCCAGGGGAACAGTGCCCCCCCGAGAAGGAGCGCACCACCCAGGAGGAATCCGCGGGAGAGGCCGGAAGCGTGGTCGTGGTGGTTGGATGGCATGGGCGACCTCCAGATCAGGGTCGGTAGGTTTCCTGAACAACCGCCACGGCATTGGCAGTGCCGCCGGTAGCCCAGGCGGTCAGCTGGAAGGTGCGGGGGACGCTGTTCACCCCGTAGGTGGCGCCCATCGCGGCCAGGTTGTCTCCTGGCTGGGGTTCGGTCGGCAGTTCGACGAGGAAGACTTTGGGATCGCTCGCGTACTGGAGCACGCCGCCGTCGATGGTGATGCCGCTGCTCGAGGTGGCCAGCGCATTGTCGAAGGGATAGCTTTGTTGGTAGCTCTGGGGGAGGCTCGAGGCCCAGAAGCTGTCAGAGGCGAAATTGAGGGTGGAGACCGTGCTGTCAGTGGACGAATAGATCGAAAACGGGCTCGCGACTCCGGGCTGGGTCGCCGTCGGGATGGGAATCACGGCCAGCGAGGACAGCCAGCTCGCGGTCCCGTTGAGGGCCGCATCGGCAGCGGCGATGGCCCGCTGTTTTTCGCGCAGGTTGTGGGCCATGCGCTGCTCGAGGGTGATCCCTTCCATGAGGGTGACCCCGAGTAGAGTCAGCACGACCAGGAACACCAAGGCCGTGATCAGGGCGATGCCGCGAGCGGACGACGGGGGGCGAGTGAGCGTCATCGTCAGTCGGCCAAAAGGTTCTTGAGGGCGATGTCGCGGACGACCACGATGCGGAGATAGCGGTCGGGACTCGGCGGAGTATAGGTCATGCCCAAGAGGTCATAGTTTCCCTGGACCGGCGTGGGCAGGACATCGCCCACATCGCCCTGCGGGGCGGCCGCATCCCCGCTCGCCATGAGCAGGGCCACCTGGACCGCCAGGATCTGGCTGTAGACATCGACCGCGGGCGCGCTGACGTAGGTCGAGACCGATCCCGTGCCCTGGGTATCCACGCCGAAACGGACCATCATGGTCTCCACGTTGTTCACGAGCGGCACGTAACTGTCGAAGCCGTTGTTGTTAAACCGGGTTTTGCATTCCAGCTGGTCGGTTGCGGTGTCGACCTTCCAGACATCCGTGTCGATGGTGCCCATGGGCACGAGTTGGCCCTGGCAGTTGTTCAGGGTGCCGTCCGACTGGTAGCTCAGGGCCAGGCCATAGGGGAGGGCGGAGCCGGTATTGGCCCAGTCGCCCATGATGAGCGGGTTGCTGGGGGTCGCGAGGAAGGCCGTGGGATCGGCTTCATAGTCGGGGATGATGGTGAACATCCCGCTGACCGGTTCGGACAGGTTCCAGCGGTAGCCGGTCTGGCGGATGTCGGTGGTGAGGAGCGTCACCGCGAGACGGATGTTGTCGGCGAGTGAGGCTTCGGCCCGCTGGGCGACCGATCCCTGCTCGTTGCTGAGGTAGATCGTGGCGAGGCCCGCCACCAGAAACAGGGTGATCGCGATGGCGATCAGGAACTCGATGAGTCCGAAACCGTGGTGGCGGGCCGAAAAATGGCGGGTCATGGCTGGTAGACCGTGCTGTAGCTGGCGCTGCCGATGGCCTTCCCGTTTGGGGTCTGACTGGTCCAGGTGATGGTGATGACCATCGGTGCGTCGGTGGTGCTTGAGCAGGCCACGGCGCACTGGATCTGTGCGGAGGGATCGGGCAGGTTGCCCTCCAGATTCTGGGCGAAACTCCAGAGGTCTGCCTGGGCCTCCTCCGAGGAGGAACAGGGAGAGGTGCTCACCTGACACAGATTGGCCGGCGCGGCGGTCGGAAGCGATGCGAGGACATAGTCGCCGGCCGCCACTCCCGACGGATTGGCGGACATGAGGCCGGCGATGTTGCCGGCGTCGATGGCCGCCAGGCTCTGCAGGTTCGCGACCTGGTTGGAACGGAGTCCGGCGGTGACCATGGCCGCGAGTCCCAAGAGCCCCACGGCGATCACGACCATGGCCACGAGGGCCTCGATCAGGCTGAAACCCCAAGAGGAGAGGGTGGGGCGGGGAATCATTCGACGGGGCATGGTTGGCCCGGTTCGGAGGCGGCGAGCTGCCCACCCGGTCCGATGGCGAGACAGCGGGCGAGCGAACTGTCGGCCGACTGGGTTTCGAGTTCGAAGGTGCCTCCCGTCAGCTCGCCCGGCACGAGGATGCCCAGGCCGGTAAAGCTCACCGCATGATCCAGGGTGGTATTGCTGCCCACGAGGGTATCCGTATCCGGGAAGCTGCCATGCGCGCGGATGATGTCGGTCGGATCCGGCACATCCGACTGGTTCAGGGGATTGCTGAAAATGACCCAGCCCGCATTCCAGTCGCTGCTGGCGCTGCAGCCGGTCCCCGACGAGCTGGTGCACAGGGTGACTTCCTGGCCCCGCTTGATGGCCTCGCTACGGGCCAACATGAGGGCGGTTTCGAAGCTGTTCATTTCGCTGGCCATGCGGTTCTCCGTCATGAAGCGCAGGAAACTCGGGACCGCAATGGTGGCGAGGATGGCCGCCAGACCAATCACGACCATCGTCTCGAGCAGCGTCAATCCGCGGGATCGGGTTTCCATGGACGGTATCTTATGACCGCCGATCGGGGTCCGAACCCCCATCCCGGACCGGCGGTATCGATCCGTCGATGAACGGCCGGTGTCCGGCTTGCGGGCGGGAGGCGGGGCCTGAAAAGGAGCGGGGGTGGGCGGTCTAGCCCGCCCGGTTTGTATAATGGAGCCGCCCCCTGTCAGGGGGTGCGAGACCGGCGGGCCGCCCCCCCGTGAGGGGAAGCCCCCGACTCT
This sequence comes from Pseudomonadota bacterium, assembly GCA_021810635.1. Taxonomy (GTDB): domain Bacteria; phylum Pseudomonadota; class Gammaproteobacteria; order JAKAQQ01; family JAKAQQ01; genus JAJZIH01. The sequence goes on from JAJZIH010000014.1 coordinate 38,769, forward strand.
CGATCATCACGGGCCGATTCCGGTTCGGTTGGTCATGTGGGTAGGAATTTGGGATGAATCAAATCGTCGGTAAATCGTTGCCCCCCGCGGACGGTCCGGTTGTTTCAAACCCTAAGTTCCGGGTCCGGAACCTTAATTTCTACTACGGAACGGCTCACGCGCTCCACGACATCAGCCTGGACATTGCCGAACGGAAGGTGACCACCTTCATCGGTCCTTCCGGGTGCGGGAAAACAACCCTGATCCGGTGTTTCAACCGGATCTACGAACTCCATCCGGGGCACCGGGCCAGTGGCGGAATCTTCATGGACGGCACGGATATCCTGAGCAAAAGCCAGGACGTGCACGCCCTGAGGGCCAAGGTGGGGATGGTGTTCCAGAAACCGACTCCGTTTCCGATGTCGGTCTATGACAACATCGCCTTCGGGGTCCGGCTCTATGAACGGCTGCCCCGAGCGGTCATGGACGACCGGGTGGAGTGGGCCCTCAAAAAATCGGCCCTCTGGGAGGAGGTCAAGGACAAGCTCCGGGAAAGCGGAACCCGGCTTTCGGGCGGACAGCAGCAACGCCTGTGCATCGCCCGGGCCATCGCGATCCGGCCCGAGGTCCTCCTGCTCGATGAGCCGGCCTCCGCTCTGGATCCCCACTCGAGCCTCAAGATCGAGGCCCTCATTACCGAACTCAAGGCCGACTACACCATCATCCTCGTGACTCATAACATGCAACAGGCGGCCCGGGTCTCCGACTTTGCGGCTTTTCTTTTCATGGGGGACATGATCGAGTACACGGACATTGATACGCTCCTCACCAATCCGTCGTCGGCCAAGACGGATGCCTACATCACCGGCCGCTACGGATGAACCGGATCCCGGGTTTCCGTCATCCGGTCGTGCGGGGCTCCTTGGCTTTCGGGCCGGGGTGGGCGCGGGGGCCGAAGCCCGCCCCCCCTTCGCCGGCACGAGCGGTGGCGGGGGTCTTGGGCGCTGGAAGTCGCTTCGGATCTTTTGAAAGGTAAATGCTGAAATCAAAGGAGTTAGAAGAAAATGAATGAATTTTCGTGTAGTCTTCAGTGATTGGTGGATAGCGCTCAACGGATTCCCTGAAATCCGCCGAGGAAACCTTAAACTCCAGTTAAGCCTTGGTTCGTGCTAGACTTAGTAGTCCAAAAATAGGAGGTCCACCGTGGAAGATCCAAGGTACCTCGCGCCATCAACAGGCTTCCGACGACGAGGGAACACGGCCGGGGGCGGATTCCCCGAGCGGGTGGTGCTCGTCGCTCTCCTGGCCGTGCCGGTCTTCATGGTCTGGTATCTGGTGCAGTTCTGGCCCGGCTCGGGAGTTCGGCCGGCCAAACGGATTCCCTTCTCCGGACCTGCTCTCTCCCGCATCACAGGCGAGAATATTCATCAGCTGGTCGCTCTTTATGCAGCCTATGACTACCACTGGCCGCCGCGCCGGATCGTGCCAGCGATTGCCTTGCGGCACCTGCCGGAGGGATTGGCCGAACTGCCGACGCACCAGAAGAAGACCACCTTCCTGAGGACCCTCCTGCCGATCGTCATGGATGCCGATGAACGGATCCTCGAGCAACGCCGTTTTCTGGTCCGGAGCTTCGCCCATCCTAAGCCAGGCGCCGCGGGCCGCCGGCAGCGGTTCCTCGAACGCGAGATCGAGATGGGCTATGCGGTGACCGGATCGCTCGGAAACCCCCGGGTCCAGGCCCGGCTGCTCCGGCGGGTGGATGTGGTCCCGGTCACCCTGGCCCTGGCCCAGGCCGCGATGGAAAGCGGATGGGGCACCTCGCGGTTCGCGGTTCAGGGCAATGATCTCTTCGGAATCTGGACGGGGAACCCCTTCCTGGGGATGGTGCCCCGGGCGCTCGGCCAAAACCCGACCCACTTCGTCCGCGCCTTCTCCTCTTTGGCCCGTTCCGTCCGCTATTACCTCAAGGCCATCAATACCCGTCCCCCCTTCCGCCGCTTCCGGTGGCTCCGAGCCGAGATGCGGCAGGCCAAAATCCCCCTCAATCCGGCTCGGCTGGCGTTCGGACTCGACCTGTACTCGCAGCGCGGCATGTCCTATGTCCAGGATATTCAGGCGCTCATGCCGACCCTCGGCCGAGAAAGACGTCTGGCCCACCTGACCCTGGTGGAGCCCGATGTGATCGCCGACATGATCATGGAGAACGAAAAGCCGGAGCTGGGGCGGAAGGCCCCGGTGAGCCTCACCCGGCTGGCCATGATCGGCGCGCACCATCCCTCCTCCTGATCCGCCGTCGAGCCCTTCTGCCGATCCGGAACCCGACCGATCGTGTTCTAATAAGGGGGGCCCGGAGGCCCCGGGCGGTGGTCATTCCTTCCTGAGGTAACGACAGCATGCGCAGAGAACAGGTCCGGACGGGCGGCAGGAGTGTCTGCCGCGTGTTCTTTCTGGTTTTGCTTGCGACTCTGGTCCTTCCGGTGAGGTGGGCCCGGGCGTCGTCGAGCGACTTCAATCTCAATGTCAGTGACCAGGCTCTGGGCCTGAGCTTGGGGACGGATCTCACCGGGACGGGGCTCTATGGCAGTGTCGGTTATCTGGAACACCGGCGGCGCGGAAGCGTGGGCGATGCGGCGCTCGAACTCGTGGCCAATGCCAATCCGGGAGGTCACCCGATCTGGGTCGGCCTCGGGGCGCGCCTCATTTATGCCGATGCCAGCCTGATCCACGACAGCGGCTCGGCCCTTGCGGTCGGAATCTCGTTCCATACCACCTGGATCGGCTACAACCGGATCGGTTTCGGCGGACACGTCGACTACGCGCCCAATGCGGTGAGCTTCGGCGTGACCCAACGCTTCCTCGAATACGAAGCCCATGTCGGTTATTACCTCCTGCGCCACGGCCTCGTCTACGTCGGCTACCGTCACGTCGGGGTTTCCTATGCGGGCACGCCGGATATCACCCTGGACAGCGGAATCAACGTCGGCTTCCGGATCTCTTTCTGAACCACCATGGCCGGGCACAGCAAGTGGGCGAATATCCAGTACCGGAAGGGGACCCAGGACGCGCGCAAGGCGCGTCTGTTCACCCGGGTCATGCGGGAGGTGCAGAGCGCCGCCCGCCATGGCGGCGCCGATCCGTCGCGCAACAGCCGCCTTAGGCTCGCGATTGAACGAGCCAACACGGCGAACGTGCCCAAGGACCGGATCGAACGGGCGTTGAAGCGTATCCAGGGCGGAGAGGCTGCCGACAGTCTTGAGGAAGTCCGCTACGAAGGTTATGGAGCCGGGGGAGTCGCGATCCTGGTCGAATGCCTGACGGACAACCGGAATCGGACCGTTTCGGAGATCCGGCACGCGTTCGTCAAGGCGGGCGGCAACCTGGGTGCGGACGGCGCCGTGGCCTACCTGTTCCGGCGGGTCGGCCTCCTCCAGTACCCGGTCGGCCCGGAGCGGGCGGAGCCGCTCTTCGACGAGGCGCTGGATGCGGGGGCCGAGGATGTCGAGGATGGGGGGGGTGGCACCGTCACCGTCACCGTCGATCCCGAGTTTTTCGAGCAGGTGCGGTCCCGTCTCGAGGTGGCCGGGTTCACGCCCGCATCCGGCGAAATCACCCTGCAGGCCTCGACCCAGGTGGCGGTCTCGGGGGACGAGGCCGCCTCCGTGCTCAAACTCATGGCCAGCCTCGAGGAATTGGACGATGTCCAGAATCTCTACAGCAATGCCGATTTTTCGGAGGAAGCCATCCGGCAGTTCCAGGATGCCTCATGAGCCCGATCCTGGGCCTGGATCCGGGATCACGGCGGACGGGATACGGCTTGATCGAGAGCCGGGGTGGAGCCTTCCGTTTTCTCGGTTGCGGCGTGATCCGCCTGGATGCCCGGGCCCCGGTGCCGGAACGCCTGGGTGCAATCCACCGGGAACTCAGGGCCGTCATGAAGCAGTGGGAACCCGCTGAAGTGGCGATCGAAAGCACCTTTGTCCACCGCAACATCCGGAGCGCGCTCGTGCTCGGCCAGGCGCGCGGGGCGGCTCTGGCCGCCGTCATGGACGGGCCCGCCCCGCCGCAGGTCGCGGAGTACAGCCCGCGGCAGGTGAAACTCTCGATGACGGCCTTTGGCGGCGCGGAAAAGATCCAGGTCCAGAAGATGGTGGCCCTCATCCTGGGACTGCGCGAGATGCCGGCCGAGGACGCTGCGGATGCCTTAGCCGTGGCGATCTGCCATGCGTTCCGCGGCCACGGTCCGAATGCGGCCGGGGGCGGGTGGTGATCGGCTATCTCCGCGGCCGCCTGGCCCTCAAGGCGCCACCCCGCGTCGCCCTCGAGGTCGCCGGAGTCGGGTACGAGCTCGACATGCCGCTCCTATCGGCGGCCCGTCTTCCGGACGTGGGACAAGACGTGGTCGTGGTCACCCATTACCTCGTACGCGAGGATGGAGCCTTCCTGTACGGCTTCCTCGACGAGGAGGAACGCGTCCTGTTCCGGCATCTTTTGCGGGTGAGCGGAGTGGGCCCCCGCGTGGCTCTGGCCATTCTCTCCACGTTCCCGGTGGACGATTTCGTGACCACCATCCGCCGCGAAGATCCCGCGTTGCTTGTGCGGGTGCCGGGCATCGGCAGGAAAACCGCGGAACGGCTGATCCTCGAACTCAAGGACCGGCTGCGCGACTGGCACCCGGGTGCCCGGGGCGGCGCCGCCTCCGTCTCGGCGCGGGACGAGGCCTTGACGGGCCTGCTGGCTTTGGGCTACCGCCGGGAGGAAGCCGAGCGCCTGATTGCCCGTCTGGAAGGGGAGCTCACCGCCACCGACCTCATTCGCGCGGCCCTCAAGCTCTCCCTGGGGCAGAAGCCATGACCTCCGCTTCCGGGGAGGCGCGTCCGGGCGAGTCCCCATCCGCCGATTTCGATCAGACCCTGCGCCCCCGCCGGTTGGCCGAATATATCGGTCAGCCGAGGGTCCGCGAGCAGTTCGAGGTTTTCATCGGCGCGGCCCGCCAGCGGTCGGAGGCACTCGATCATGTCCTGCTCTACGGTCATCCGGGGCTCGGCAAAACGACCCTTGCACACATCATTGCCAACGAGCTCGGCGTGAACATCCGGGTGACCTCGGGCCCGGTGCTCGAACGCCCCGGAGATCTCGCGGCACTGCTCACCAACCTCGAGCCCCGTGACGTGCTCTTCATCGACGAGATTCACCGCCTGCCCCCTTCCGTGGAGGAGATCCTCTATCCGGCACTCGAAGAACGGGCCCTCGACATCCTGGTGGGCGAGGGACCGGGAGCCCGCTCGATCCGCATCCCCCTCCACCCGTTTACCCTGGTCGGGGCGACGACCCGGGCCAATCTTCTGACCTCTCCGCTGCGGGACCGTTTCGGCGTGGCGGCCCATCTCGAGTTCTATGGCACAGATGACCTGTCGTTGATCGTCCGGCGTTCGGCGCGCCTGCTCGGCATTTCCCTTTCGGAGGCGGCGGCCCGCGAGATCGCCGAGCGCTCGCGCGGTACGCCACGCATCGCGAACCGCCTCCTGCGTCGGGTCCGCGATTTCGCCGAAGTCCGGCACGCCGGCCGCATCGACCCCGAAACGGTCCGGGCGGGCATGACCCTCCTGGACGTGGACAGCGCCGGGTTCGACCCGCTGGACCGGCGTTTCCTGACCACGATCATCGAACAGCACAGCGGGGGGCCGGTCGGCATCGACACACTCGCCGCCACCCTGGGCGAGGAACGGGGGACGCTCGAGGAACTGGTCGAGCCCTTCCTCATCCAGAACGGATATCTGCAGCGCGGTCCCCGCGGGCGGACGGTCACGGAAAACGCCTACCGGCATCTCGGGTTCGAACCCAAAAAGCGCGAGGAGGGCCTGTTCCCCCCATGAAACCCGGTGCCCCCCCCCTGCGTTTCCATCTGCCGGTCCGAGTCTATTACGAGGACACGGATGCGGCGGGAGTGGTTTACCATACGGCCTACCTCCGTTACATGGATCGGGCTCGGACGGAGTGGCTGCGCCGGGAGGGCTGGTCCATCGCGCGTCTGGCCGACGAGCTCGGGGTCCTGTTCGTGGTGGGCGAGGTCCGGGTTCGCTATCGGGCTCCGGCCCGGCACGACGATGAACTCCGGGTCGGCGTGGGGGTCCAAGCCTTGAAGTCGGCCACCCTTGAACTGGTCCAGCCGGTCTGCCGGGGGGATGCCCAGGTGATCTGCGAGGGCTGGATCCGCCTGGTCTCCGTGTCCGCCGACTCGTTCCGCCCTCGGCCTTTTCCTGAAATTCTCCACAAGGTGCTTGCCCCATGACGACTCATCTGTCTTTCTGGACCCTCGTAGTCGAGGCCAGCTGGATCGTGCAGCTGGTTCTTCTTTTGCTCCTGGCCGCTTCGGTGGCTTCCTGGTCGATCATGTTCCAGAAGCGGGCGTTGTTCCGGAAGTTCAAGACGGCCGCCCGCGCCTTCGACCTGCGTTATGACGCCGCCGCTACCGACCTCGGCAAGCTCTACCGGCAGATCAGCGAACACGAGGCCGATCCCGGCGTTTTCGACCAGATCTTCCAGACCGGGTACCGGGAATACGCCCGGTTGCTCAGGCTCGGCAACAGCGGACTGGCCCTGGAGGGAGCCCGGCGCAGCATGATGGCGACTGAACGCCGGGCGGTGGACGGTCTCGAGGAACAGCTGCCGTTTTTGGCCACGGTGGGCTCGGTGAGCCCCTATGTCGGCCTGTTCGGCACCGTCTGGGGCATCATGACGGCCTTCCATGCGCTCGGCAACGTCCAGCAGGCCACCTTGTCCATGGTGGCGCCGGGCATCTCCCAGGCCCTGATTGCGACGGCCATGGGGCTCTTCGCCGCCATCCCGGCCGTAATCGCCTACAATCGTTTCCAGACCGAACTCAGCCGTCTGGAAAACCGCATGGAGGGATTCATCGACGAATTCTCGGCCGTCCTGCAGCGCTATCAACCAGTGGCCGCGGGAGGTGAAGGGCGATGAAACGCGGCCGCCGCCGGGTGGTGGGTGAAATCAACGTGGTGCCCTATATCGACGTCATGCTGGTGTTGCTCGTCATCTTCATGATCACGGCACCCCTCCTGCAGGAAGGAGTTCATGTGCGCCTGCCCCGCGCGGCCGCCAAACCCCTGCGGGTGCACCCCAACCACACCCCGATTGTCCTCACCGTGAACCGCTCCGGGCAGTTGTTCCTCAATATCGCCGCCCATCCCCGGCATCCGGCCACGCACCGGATGATCCGCGCGCTCGTGACGGCGGTGTTGCGGCACGAGCCGGCCACCCCCGTCCTCGTCAAGGCGGACCGGCGGACCGCCTACGGCTCGGTGATCGGCGCGATGGTGCTCCTGCAGAAGGCCGGCGCCCACGGCATCGGGCTCATGACCCATCCCGGGCCGGCCCGCCACGGTTCCTGACCCATGATTCCGGCAAGCTCTTCCCGACGGGCGTGGATCCAGTCGCTGCTCCTGCACGGGCTGATCCTGGCGTTGCTGGTGGTCGGCATCCGGACCGCCATGGTCCACGGTTCCGGCGAGCCCGGTCCCCCGGTGGCGCATCCGGTTCAGGCCCGGGTGGTCAACGGAAAGGCCGTGGAACGGGCGTGGGCCGCCTACCAGAAGCGCCGGCAGCAACAGGAGGAGGCCCGTCAGGCGAAGGCACAGGCGCTCGCCGCCCAAGCGGCCCGGGCCCAGGCCGAGCAGCGGGCGGCGGCGGCCCATCTGGCGGCGCTCCGCGCCGAACAGGCGCGCGAGCTCGTCGCCCAGAAGGCGGCTCTGGCCCGTCTCCGGGCCGAAAAGGCCGCCCAAGAGCGCGCCCTAGCGGCCGTGGCCGCGAGGCAGGCGGCCGCTTCCGAGGCCCAGGCGCAAGCTCTGGCCGAGCTCAAGGCGGCCCGCCTGAGAGCGGCCCGCAAGGCGCTGGAGCGGCGGCAGGCGGAGCGGGAGGCCGAGCAGGCCGCGGCGGCCCGCGAGCGACGGCGCACAGAACTGTCGGCGTGGGTGGCGGCGATCCGGAGCCAGGTCGAAAACGCCTGGATCCGTCCGCCGGGGGTGCGTCGCGACCTGTCGTGCACGGTCGCCGTCACACTGGCTCCGGGCGGAGGTGTGGTGACTGCCCACCTGGGCCGATGCAACGGCAGCGCCGGGGTTAGGCAGTCGGTCCTGACCGCGGTGTTCCGGGCTTCCCCCCTGCCCATGCCCGCCGACCCGGCCATTTTCCGCCGACACCTCGTTTTTGACTTTCATCCCGGGAGCGCACCATGAGGATCCCCCCACCTGTCCGAACCCGGCTCCGCCTCGGCATCCCCGGGCTGGTCTTGGCGCTCCTGGCCGCTCCGGCCTGGGGCGCCCTGCATATCCGGATCACCCATGGCGTCCGGACGGCCACTCCGATCGCGGTCGTGCCGTTCGCCTGGCAGGCGGGTGGGCGTCCGCCCTTTCCGGTGGCCACGGTCATTGCGCACGATCTCGTCCGGACCGGCCTGTTCCGGACCCTCTCGAGCCGGGATCTTGTCCAGCGCCCCTCGCGGCCTGCCCAGATCAATTTCCTCAACTGGAAGGTGCTCGGCATGAGCTACCTGGTCATCGGGCGGGTGGTTCCCGGCCACCGTCCGGGCGGCTGGCGGTTGGTCTTCCACCTCTACAACGTGCCGGCGGCCCACCAGGTCCTGGCGTTCGCCATTCCCACCAACCGGCAGCGACTGCGCCTCTCCGCGCATGATGCGAGTGACCTCATTTTCGAGAAGCTGACCGGACAGCTCGCCCCGTTCACGAGCCGCATCGCCTATGTCGAGAGCCACCGCCAGGGCGCGCGGCGGAGTTATGCCCTCATGATCGCCGACTACGGCGGGCACCATCCCCAGGCCGTGGTCCGGTCCGTACAGCCGATCGTCTCTCCGGCCTTTTCCCCGCATGGCAACCGGATCGCCTACGTTTCGTTCGAAAACGGCTTCCCGGCCATCTATGTGCAGAACCTGGCCAACGGGCACAGGCGCCGGGTCCTCGACCGGCCCGGCCTTGACGAGACCCCGGTCTTTACGCCCGGCGGCACCCACCTCCTGGTGACCGTGACCTCCGCTGGAGGCAGTTCGGCGATCGGGCGGCTCAACCTCCGGACGCTCGGGTTCCGGATCCTGACGCACGCCTCCGGCATCAACACCGAGCCGGCGGATTTCCCCGGCGGTGGCCGCCTCGCCTTCACCTCGGACCGCGAAGGCAGCGTGCAGATCTATGTGAAGACGCTCCCGTCCGGGCGCACGCGCCGCCTGACCTTCCATGGACACTACAATGCGGCACCCGCAGTTTCACCCACCGGGCGCGAACTGGCCTTTGTGGCCCGCGGGCAGGGATTGCTCCGGATTGCCCGCATGACGCTCAAGAACCACGCGGTTCGTCTCCTTACGCCGGGCCCCCTGGATGACACGCCGTGTTTCGCGCCCGGGGGGTCGATCATCCTGTTTTCGGCCCGTCAGGGCAACCATCGTGTTCTCGAAACGGTCTCCACGCATGGAGACGTGATCCGGCCCATCCGGATTCCCCTTGCGGCGGGAGAATCGGTGACCACGCCGACATGGGGTCCGGACCTGCCGGGTAGTCCTCATTTGAGCCCTCCGGGGGAGGAGTTGCCATGAAACGTGTCCTGCTTTGTTCCTTGGGGTCGGTGATGGTCCTGGCGGCGCTGACCGGGTGCGCGACCCGTCCCCGCCCCGTTCCCCTGACGGACCCGGTCTATGCCCGGATCCATGCGCTTGACATCCGCCTGGCGCAACTCGAGCGCCTGGTGCGGAGCCGGAGCCTCTTCCGGATGACCAGCGAGATCCAGCGGGAGCGCGGCGAGATCCAGAAGCTCAAGGGCGCGTTGGCCCGCCTCCACCATACGATGAGCCACTTCCGCGAGGCGGAAGGGGCCCGCTGGATCCAGGTCTATCGCCGGCTTTCGAGACTTCAGTCCAGTGCCTCCGCTCCGTCGCCCACCCGACTTCCGCCACCGGCCCCGAGCCCGTCGCCCGCCCAGGGCTCTCCTCCCGCAGGGGGTCCAGCCGCTTCCTACCACGCCGCTCTTCATCTCATCGAAAACGGCCATTACCACTCGGCCATCAGCGCCTTTGAGACGTTCCGTCACCACTATCCGCATGATCCGCTCGTGGCGAACGCCGATTACTGGGAGGGTGCGGCGAAACTGCAGATCCAGGATTTCGCCGGTGCGCTGCGGGATTCGCTCCGCGTGGTTCGGGATAATCCCCATTCTGCCAAGGCTCCCGCAGCGCTGTTCCAGGCCGGCCTGATCGAGCTCGCCATGGGGCATCCCCATGCCGGTCGCCGCACGCTGACGGAAGTGGTCCAGCGATTCCCCCATTCGAGCCCGGCCCGTCTGGCTCGGGAGAAACTGAAGACCCTGGGCCCAGGCTCCGGACCGCCTTGAGCCAGGCGAACCGCGAGGCGGAGGCCGTTTTACCGGCTTCCTCCGCCGATCCCCTCCTGCGGGTCAGCGAGATCTTTCTTTCGCTCCAGGGCGAGGCCCGCGAAGTCGGCTGGCCCACGGTTTTCGTCCGCCTGACGGGCTGTCCCCTCCGCTGCGTCTGGTGCGATACGGCGTACGCTTTTACCGGCGGAGAGCGTCTTGCGGTCGGAGCGATCCTGGAACGGGTGGCCTCCTACGGGGTGGCGCGCGTCTGTGTGACCGGCGGGGAGCCTTTGGCCCAGAAGGAAACCCTGGGACTTCTGAGACGGTTGGCCGACCGGGGGTTCCAGGTTTCGCTCGAGACGAGCGGGGCCCTGCCGGTCGAGGCGGTCGATCCCCGGGTGGCCCGCGTGGTCGACCTCAAGCCACCGGGATCCGGCGAGGCGGCGCGGAACCGCTATGAAAACCTGGCCAGCCTGGGTTTGGGCGACCAGGTCAAGTTCGTGATTTCGAACCGGGAAGACTACGAGTGGGCACGCGCAGCCGTGGAACGCCATGGACTGACCGGACGGGCTGAAGTCCTTTTTTCCCCGGTCACCGGCCGGCTCGCGGCGCGTGACCTGGCCGAATGGATCCTGGCCGACCGGCTCCCGGTCCGCTTTCAGATCCAGCTGCACCAAGTGCTCTGGGGTGGAGAGCCGGGCCGATGACCGGGCCCCACCGCGCCGTCGTCCTGTTTTCCGGTGGTCTGGATTCAACCACGACCCTCGCGATCGCGGTGCGGGTGCACGGATACGCGTGCCACGCCCTGACTTTGGATTACGGCCAGCGCCACCGTGCCGAGCTCCGGGCGGCGGAGCGGCTGGCGCGCCGGTACGGAGCGTGTGATCATGCCGTGATCCGGGTCGATCTCGGACGCCTCGGCCACTCGGCCCTGACCGATTCCGGCCGGGCCGTGCCCACGGGCGGAGAGGGGGAGGGCGGCATCCCGGTCACCTACGTCCCGGCCCGCAACACGGTTTTTCTGGCGCTCGCGCTTGGCTGGGCGGAGACCTTGGAGGCCCAGAGGATTTTGATCGGCGTCAATGCGGTCGATTACTCGGGATATCCCGATTGCCGGCCGGCGTTCATCGCGGCCTTTGAGGAACTCGCAACCCTGGCCACGAAAGTTGGTGTCGAAGGCCATCCGATCCGGATCGAGGCCCCGCTCCTCCACTGGTCGAAGGCGGAAATCATCCGCCGGGGGGTGGCCCTCGGAGTGGATTATGCCGATACCGTGTCTTGCTATGACGCCGACCGGGCCGGCCGGGCATGCGGGGACTGTGATGCCTGCCGGATCCGCCGGCTCGGCTTTCTGGAAGCAGGGATCCCGGATCCGACCCGTTATCGGAAGCGGCCCCCAGCGCGCGTCCGGTCCGGGTGAGCTAGAATCGGATGAGGTTGACGGAGAGTCGAGACGATGAGCACGATCCGAGACACGGTGCGTGAGAAATATGGCGACCTGGCACGTCGCGTCGCGACCGGGAAAAGCGAACGGTCTTCGTGCTGCGGACCGGCCTCGTGCGGTGGGTCGTCGGATCCGATAACCCGCAACCTCTATGACGATGCGCAGAAAGGGGATCTCCCGGAAAAGGCCGTGCTGGCTTCCTTGGGCTGCGGCAATCCGACTGCACTTGCGGAACTTCGGCCCGGCGAGACGGTGCTCGATCTCGGATCGGGCGGGGGCATCGATGTCCTGCTTTCGGCCCGGAGGGTGGGCCCCCGGGGAACAGTCTATGGATTGGACATGACGGACGACATGCTCGAGCTGGCCCGGGAAAATCAGCGCAAGGCCGGAGTGGAGAACGCGGTGTTTCTCAAGGGTGAAATCGAGAACCTGCCGCTGCCGGAGGCCTCGGTGGACGTGATCCTCTCGAACTGTGTGATCAACCTGTCGGCCGACAAGGACCGGGTTTTCGAAGAAGCCTTCCGCGTCCTCAGGCCCGGAGGCCGCCTTGCGGTATCCGATGTCATCGTGCGGGGCGAGGTCCCGCCCGAAATCCGGCGCAACATGGAGCTTTGGATCGGGTGCATCGCCGGTGCGCTTGAGCTGTCGGACTGCGAGCGGAAGCTGGCCCGGGTTGGTTTTGAAGGCATCACCATCGAGCCCACGCGCGTATACCGGCTGGAGGATGCACGGGAGTTCCTTGCGACGGAGGGGGTCGACGTCGACGGTTTGGCGCCATGGGTTGCCGACCGTTTCATGAGTGCCTTCATCCGGGCCATGAAACCCCGCGCCTGAACAGACGACGGACAGGGCTCCTGTGCGGTGATTGGCCGGGAGGGTTAGCAACTGTGACCGTAAATAGGGAACTTTGTAGCGATTCGTATGAGACTCAGCGCCTGGGCAAAGACCCAAGGGGTGACTTACCGCACTGCCTGGGAGTGGTTCAAGAACGGAACCCTGCCGGTACCTGCGCGGCAGTTGCCGACGGGCACCATTCTGGTGGACGTACCAGGAAACCCTGGTTGGCAGAAC
>JAJZIH010000026.1 GCA_021810635.1 Pseudomonadota bacterium
GACAACACGAAGCTCGTGGTGACGCTGATTTCGCCGGTGGCGATGGAGGAGGGGCTGCGGTTTGCGATCCGCGAGGGTGGCCATACCGTGGGTGCCGGCGTCGTCAGCAAAGTCCTCGCCTGAGGGGGAAGGGTCATGACGGTACAGGCCAGTAGCTCAACTGGTAGAGCAGCGGTCTCCAAAACCGCAGGTTGGGGGTTCGAGTCCCTCCTGGCCTGCCAGCTTCCGGACGCTGCCTGATGGCGGCCCCGCGGATGCCGGCGGCTGGACCCATCCGGGAAAGCGGGCCCCGTGGGGAGCGGGCCAAGCTCTTGCTGGCGGCGATCCTGCCGATCGCGGGTCTGGTCGGCTACTACTATTATGATCGGCTTGCGACCGGCGTCCGGCTGGGCATCCTCGCGGCCAGTTTTGTGGTGGCGATTGGCTTCCTGGCCTGGAGCCAGGCCGGCAAGATGTTCTGGAGCTTCGTTCTCGAGGCGCGTACCGAACTGCGCAAGGTGATCTGGCCGACCCGTAAGGAAACCACCGACACCACGCTCTTCGTCCTGGTCATGGTAATTGTGCTGGCGATCCTCCTTTGGCTGATCGACATGGGACTTGATTTTGGCATCCGCCTCGTCACGGGGCACGCGGGTTGATCCATGGCACTCAACTGGTACGTCCTTCAGACCTACTCCGGATTCGAACGACAGGCCGAACGCTCGCTTCGGGAGCGCGTGCTCCTGCGTGGTATGCAGGACCATTTCGGGGCCATCCTGGTTCCCACCGAGGAAGTGGTCGAAATGCGCGAGGGGCGCAAGCGCAAGAGCGAACGGAAGTTCTTTCCAGGCTACCTCCTCGTCCAGATGGAACTGGATGATGAGACCTGGCATCTCGTGCGCAGCGTCCCCAAGGTCCTGGGTTTCGTCGGCGGGACAGCAGAACATCCCAAACCCATTCCGGACGGCGAGGCGGAAACCATTCTCATGCGGGTGCGGGAAGGGGCCAGCAAGCCCAAACCCAAGATCCTGTTCGAACCCGGCCAAATGGTGCGGGTGATCGACGGGCCCTTCAATGATTTCAACGGGATGGTCGAGGAAGTCAACTATGAGAAAAACCGGCTGCGTGTGTCGGTGCGGATTTTTGACCGCTCGACCCCGGTTGATCTCGACTTTTCCCAGGTGGAAAAGGCTTAACGCATGCCCTCCGGTCTGGTTTTTCGGAACCGGCGGGCCCTGATTGGGGTGAGGTAACGAGGTATGGCAAAAAAAATCCAGACGACCGTCCGGCTCCAGGTGGCGGCCGGCGCCGCCAATCCAAGTCCGCCCGTAGGGCCGGCCCTCGGGCAGCATGGAGTCAACATCATGGAGTTCTGCAAGGCCTTCAACGCGCAGACCCAGTCGCTTGAAAAAGGCCTGCCCATCCCGGTCGTGATCACGGTCTATACCGACCGCAGTTTCACTTTCATCACCAAGACGCCTCCGGCCTCGGTGTTGATCCGGAAAGCCATCGGGCTTGAAAAAGGTAGCGCAACGCCGAATACCGTCAAGGTCGGGCGGCTCACGCGCGCCCAGGTGGAGGCCATTGCCCGGACCAAGCAGCCCGATCTCACGGCGGCTGATCTTGAGGCGGCGGTTCATTCCATCGCCGGCACGGCCCGCAGCATGGGCGTCGATGTGGAGGTCGGGGCATGAGATTCAGCAAGCGATTTCACGCGATCCGGCAGCGCCTGCCCGGCGGAGGGCGCAGCTACCCCATCGGAGAGGCCATTGCCCTGCTCAAGGAGCTTTCGACTGTGCGCTTTCGGGAAAGCGTCGATGTGGCGGTCAATCTCGGGATCGACGCCAAGAAAGGTGACCAGGTCGTGCGGGGCGCGACGGTGTTGCCGCACGGCACGGGAAAATCGACCCGGGTGGCGGTTTTTGCCCAGGGGGCGGCGGCCGAGCAGGCGCGCCAGGCCGGCGCCGACCAGGTCGGCATGGAAGATTTGGCTGAACGGATCCGGGGCGGGGCGCTCGATTTCGATGTTCTGATCGCGGCTCCCGATGCCATGCGCATGGTGAGCCCCTTGGGCCAGATCCTCGGCCCCCGCGGGCTCATGCCCAACCCCAAGGTCGGGACCGTGACGCCGGATGTGGCCCAAGCGGTCCGTAACGCCAAGGCGGGACAGGTCCGTTACCGCGCCGACAAGGCGGGAATCGTCCATTGCATCATCGGCAAGGTCGATTTCGAGCCTCAGGCGCTACAGGAGAATTTGCAGGTGCTTTTGACCGATCTCGTGCGCGCCAAACCGGCGGCCGCGAAGGGGCAGTACCTGCGCAAGCTCACCCTCTCGACCACGATGGGGCCCGGGCTTGTGATCGATCTGGCCACGCTCGAGTACTGATCCCCTGAGGGATCGGAATCGGAAACCAGAGCCCGGAAATCCGTGTCCGGGCCAGTCAGAGACCGCAGGGGCCTCCACGGTCGGAGGAGGCTTAATGGCCTGCGCAGACGGTGTGACGGATCGGGGGAACGCATCCCTCGTGCTCACCGCGGGGAATCCCGGAAGGGGTTTCTCCTTTGCACGTTCCGGCCGGGAGATGATTCATGCCACTCAGACTGAATGAAAAGCAGCAACGCGTCGACGAACTCGCTCGGCTTGCGCGTACGGCCCATGCGGCCATCGCCCTGGATTACCGGGGGATGGATGCCGGCCGAATGACGAACCTGAGGCAGACCGCCCGGAGTCAGGGGGTTTATCTGAAGGTCGTCCGCAACACGCTGGCGAAGCGGGCCCTGGCGGATACCGATTATGCCTGTCTCGACGAGATCCTGACCGGACCGGTGCTTCTGGCACTGGCGCTCGGGGATCCCGCCGAAGCAGCCCGGGTCGTCCGCCAATTCATCGGCGAGGACCAGCCGCTCAAGGTCCGCGGGCTTGCCCTCGGACGGCGGTTGTTGCCGGCTTCGGATCTCGCTCGCCTGGCCAATCTGCCTTCGGCCGGCGAAGCGGTGGCACGACTCATGGCGACACTCCAGGCACCCGTCAGCCGCCTGGTCGGCACACTGACGGCGCCTACCGCGAAACTGGTCCGGACACTTGCAGCCCTGCGCGATCAAAAAGCGCAGGCCGGCGCCTGACCGGACACCCCCATCCACCCCCTTGAGGGAATTTGACCGTAGAGGTATGACATGGCAATCAGTAAAGATGAAATTCTCGAAACCATTTCCCAGATGACCGTCCTTGAGATCGTCGATCTCATTTCCGCCATGGAGGAGAAGTTCCACGTCACGGCCGCCCAGCCGGTGGCCATGGCCGCGCCCGCAGCTGGCGGAGCGACCGCGGCGGTGGTCGAGGAAAAGACCGAATTCACAGTGTCCTTGGCGAGCTTTGGCACCAACAAGGTGAATGTGATCAAGGTGGTCCGTTCGCTCACCGGCCTCGGCCTCAAGGAGGCCAAGGACTTGGTTGAGGGGGCTCCCTCGGTGGTCAAGGAGGGCGTGAACAAGGCCGATGCCGAAAAGATGAAGAAAGAACTGGAGGCAGCGGGCGCCACCGTGGAGATCAAGTGAATCGGATCCGGCCGGGAAGATCCGCCGGCCGATCGGCTGCCCGGGCGACCTCGGGTCGCCCGGCTGCCGGGTTCTGATCATCAGTGGATTTGAACGCCGCTGTCGCGGAGGAGTTCGTATGCCTTATTCGTTGACCGAAAAAAAGCGCATCCGGAAGAATTTTTCAGGCCGGCCTGCGGTTCTCAAGGTGCCCCCCCTGCTCGAGATGCAGGTGGCTTCCTATGCCCAGTTTCTCCAACAGGAGGTGGAGCCGGCGGCCCGTAAGGATGTCGGACTGCAGGCGGCGCTCAAGTCCATTTTCCCCATTCGCGGCTATTCCGGCACGGCCGCCCTGGATTTCGTCCGCTACCAGATCGGAGAGCCGCCCTTCGACGTGCGCGAGTGCCAACTCAGGGGACTCAATTATTCAGCCCCGCTGCGCGCGGTCGTCCGGCTGGTCCTCTATGACCGGGAGAGCCCGCCCGAGAACCGCATGGTCAAAAGCATTGAGGAGCAGGAAGTCTACCTCGGCGAACTGCCGCTCATGACCGAGACCGGAACGTTTGTGATCAACGGCACCGAGCGGGTGGTCGTGAGCCAACTGCACCGTTCGCCTGGCGTCTTTTTCGAGAGCGACCGGGGCAAGTCGCATTCCTCTGGAAAGGTCCTCTATTCCGCCCGCATCATTCCCTATCGGGGATCTTGGCTTGATTTCGAGTTTGACGCCAAGGACTGCCTCTATGTGCGCATTGATCGCCGGCGCAAGCTGCCAGTGACGATCCTGTTGCGTGCGCTCGGTCTTGACGACACGGAAATGCTCGCGAACTTTTTCGAGCACAACGTGTTCCACGTGACGCCGAACGGGCTCGTTCTCGACCTCGTTCCGGAACGGCTCCGGGGCGAGATCGCTGCGTTCCCCATCAAGCTGGAGGACCGGGTGCTGGTCGAGGAAGGCCGCCGGGTGACTGCCCGTCAGGTCCGCGAGCTCAAGAATGCAGGAGTCCGGCGCCTCGCGGTTCCGATGGCCTATGCTGCAGCCCGTATCCTGAGTCACGATCTCGTCCATCCTGAAACCGGAGAGGTGCTGTCGCGCGCCAATCAGGAGCTCACGCTTGACACGATCCAGAAGATCATGGGTTCGGGCATCGCCCAGTTCAGCACCCTGTACGTGAACGATGTCAATCGTGGACCGTTCATCTCCCAGACGCTGCGGCTGGATCCGGCCCACAGTCCCCTCGAAGCCCTGGTCGAAATCTACCGCATGATGCGTCCTGGGGAGCCGCCGACGCGTGACGCCGCAGAAACGCTGTTCAAGAATCTTTTCTTCAATCCCGAGCGTTATGACCTATCGACCGTGGGTCGGATGAAGTTTAACAAGCGTCTCAACCGTGCGGCCGACGAGGGTCCGCTCGTACTGATCCGGGAAGACATTCTTGATGTCGTCAAGACCCTGATTGGCATCCGCAACGGGGAAGGAACGGTGGACGATATCGACCACCTGGGCAACCGGCGCATCCGCTCGGTCGGGGAGATGGTCGAAAACGCCTTCCGGGTCGGGCTCGTCCGGGTCGAACGGGCGGTCCGTGAACGGCTGGCCCTCGCCGAATCCGAGGGACTCAAGCCGCAGGATCTCATCAACGCCAAGCCGGTGGTCGCGGCCATCAAGGAGTTCTTCAGTTCTTCCCAGCTGTCGCAGTTCATGGACCAGAACAATCCCCTGTCCGAGGTCACCCACAAGCGGCGGGTGTCAGCGCTGGGTCCGGGAGGGCTCACCCGCGAGCGGGCCGGGTTCGAGGTCCGTGACGTCCATGCCACCCATTACGGCCGGGTCTGTCCCATCGAGACGCCGGAGGGACCCAATATCGGTCTCATCAACTCGCTGGCCGTCTACGCACGGACCAACCCCTACGGCTTTCTGGAAACCCCGTATCGTCAGGTGCTCCAGGGTCATGTGACCGAATCCGTCGAGTATCTTTCGGCCATCGAGGAAGGGCGGTTTGTGATTGCTCAGGCGAATGCCCAACTGGATGGTGACGGGCGCTTCACGGAGGAACTGGTCTCGTGCCGGTTCAACAACGAGTTTACCCTGTCAACTCCGGATCGGATCCAGTACATGGATGTCTCTCCGATGCAGATCGTGTCGATTGCCGCCGCCCTCATCCCGTTCCTGGAACACGATGATGCCAATCGGGCACTCATGGGGTCCAACATGCAGCGCCAGGCCGTTCCGGTCCTCCGGACCGACAAACCCCTGGTTGGCACGGGTCTTGAGCGGACGGTGGCGATTGATTCGGGAGCCACTCTGGTTGCCCGCCGCAACGGGGTCGTCGATGCCGTGGATGCTGCCCGGATCGTGGTCCGGGTCGACGACACCGAAACGGCGGCCGGAGAGGCGGGGGTCGATATCTACAATCTGACCAAGTATCAGCGTTCCAACCAGAACACCTGCATCAACCAGCGGCCCCGTGTCCGGAACGGCGAACGCATTGAACGCGGGGATGTGCTCGCGGACGGATCCTCGACGGATCTCGGCGAACTTGCTCTTGGCCAGAATCTCCGGGTGGCGTTCATGCCGTGGAATGGCTACAACTTCGAAGATGCGATCCTCATCTCCGAACGGCTGGTGGAGGAAGAGCGGTTCACCTCGATCCATATCGAGGAACTCTCCTGCATGGCCCGGGATACCAAGCTCGGGTCGGAGGAAATCACGAGCGACATCCCGAACGTGAACGAGGCGGCACTCGCCAACCTGGATGAGGCGGGCATTGCCTTCATCGGCGCCGAGGTGAAGGCTGGCGATATCCTGGTCGGCAAGGTCACCCCCAAGGGGGAGACCCAGCTGACCCCGGAGGAGAAGCTGCTGCGGGCGATTTTCGGCGAGAAGGCCTCCGAGGTGAAGGACACCTCGCTGAAGGTTCCTCCGGGGATGGACGGCACCGTGATCGATGTCCGGGTCTTCACACGCGAAGGCATGGAGAAGGATTCCCGCGCCCAGGCCATCGAGGCGGCGGAACTTGCCCGTGCCCGCAAGGATCTGGATGACCAGCGGCGCATCCTCGAGGACGACCTCTTCATGCGGGCCGCCCGACTGCTGACCGGGAAGGTCGCCGAGGGCGGACCCCAGAAGCTCGCCCGGGGAGCGCGAGTCACCCAGGGCTACCTGGACGGGCTTGAACGCGATCAGTGGTTCAGCATCCGCCTGCACAACGAGGAGGCGACCGAAGGGCTCGAGCAGTTGTCCGAACAGCTGGCTCAGCAGCGGCTTCTCTTCGAACGCCGTTACGAGGAGAAAAAACGCAAGATCAAGGCGGGTGATGAACTACCGCCCGGTGTGATCAAAATGGTCAAGGTTTACCTGGCGGTCAAGCGGCACATCCAGGCGGGCGACAAGATGGCCGGACGCCACGGCAACAAAGGCGTTATTTCACTGATTGTCCCGGTCGAGGACATGCCTTACACGGAGGATGGCCAGCCGGTGGACATCGTGCTCAACCCGCTGGGGGTTCCGTCCCGGATGAATATCGGGCAGATCCTCGAAGCCCACCTCGGAGGGGCGGTCAAGAAGCTCGGTGAACGCATCGGTGAACTGGTCCGGCGCGAGGCCGATACCGAGGAGCTTCGCCGTTTCCTCGACCTCGTCTACAACGGGGCTGGCGGCGAGCCGGTGGCGCTGGGTGAGCT
Source organism: Pseudomonadota bacterium (assembly GCA_021810635.1). Taxonomy (GTDB): domain Bacteria; phylum Pseudomonadota; class Gammaproteobacteria; order JAKAQQ01; family JAKAQQ01; genus JAJZIH01. The sequence goes on from JAJZIH010000026.1 coordinate 7,195, forward strand.
TTCGGACGAGGAAATCCGCGCTCTGGCCGAGCGGCTCGAGAGCGGCGTGCCGGTTGCGACCCCTGTCTTTGACGGGGCCAGCGAGTCCCAGATCCGCCATCTCCTCAAGCTGGCCGGGCTGTCCCCTTCGGGCCAGACCCGGCTCTATGACGGCCGTACGGGCGAGGCCTTCGACCGTCCGGTGACGGTGGGCTACGTCTATATGTTCAAGCTCAACCATCTAGTGGACGACAAGATGCATGCGCGCTCAACCGGGCCCTACAGCCTCGTGACCCAGCAGCCCCTCGGCGGGAAAGCCCAGTTCGGAGGACAGCGGTTCGGGGAAATGGAGGTCTGGGCACTCGAGGCCTACGGGGCATCCTATACCCTGCAGGAAATGCTGACCGTCAAGTCCGATGACGTTGAAGGGCGGACCCGCATGTACAAGAACATCGTCGATGACGACTTGCGCATGGAAGCCGGGATGCCGGAATCGTTCAATGTTCTGGTCCGTGAGATCCGATCGCTGGCCATCAATATCGAAATGGAACAGTTCTGATGACCGGCCGTGTCTCGACGAACCGTTGGGGCCTTTGCCGAGGAGACCTTTCATGAAAGAACTTTTGCAGCTTTTCCGCCAGCAGCACCCGAATGAGGACTTTGATGCCCTCCGGATCGGCCTGGCTTCCCCGGAGCTGATCCGTTCCTGGTCCCACGGAGAGGTCAAAAAGCCGGAGACGATCAACTACCGGACCTTCAAGCCCGAACGGGATGGGCTGTTCTGTACCAAGATCTTCGGGCCCATCAAAGACTACGAGTGTCTGTGCGGAAAGTACAAGCGGCTCAAGCACCGGGGTGTCGTCTGTGAGAAATGCGGGGTCGAGGTCACGCTGTCCAAGGTCCGCCGTGAGCGGATGGGGCATATCGACCTGGCCAGCCCGGTGGCGCACATCTGGTTTTTGCGCTCCCTCCCCTCCCGGATCGCGCTGACCTTGGATATGACCCTGCGCGACATCGAACGGGTGCTCTACTTCGAGGCGTTTGTCGTGATCGAGCCTGCGCTCACCCCGCTCAACCGGGGCCAGCTCCTGACCGATGAGGAATATCTCGAGATGATTGAGGAGTACGGGGATGATTTTGATGCGCGGATGGGGGCCGAGGCCATCTATGAGTTGCTGCGCACCCTCAAGCTTGATGATCAGATCAAGGCCCTGCGCAGTGAGCTCGCGGAAACCAGCTCGGAAGGCAAGACCAAGCGCCTCGTCAAGCGGCTCAAGCTCCTTGAATCTTTCGTGGAATCGAAAAACCGCCCGGAGTGGATGGTGCTGACCGTGCTGCCGGTCCTGCCACCCGACCTCCGGCCGCTTGTCCCGCTGGATGGTGGCCGCTTTGCCACCTCGGATCTCAACGATCTCTACCGCCGTGTCATCAACCGTAACAACCGTCTGCGGCGGCTGCTCGAGCTCAATGCGCCGGATATCATCGTCCGGAACGAAAAACGCATGCTGCAGGAGGCCGTCGATGCCCTGCTGGACAACGGACGCCGTGGCCGGGTCATGACCGGTACCAACAAGCGGGCGCTCAAGTCACTGGCTGACATGATCAAGGGCAAACAGGGGCGGTTCCGTCAGAATCTGCTCGGCAAGCGGGTCGATTACTCGGGCCGTTCCGTGATTGTCGTCGGCCCGACCCTCAAACTGCACCAGTGTGGCCTGCCCAAACGCATGGCCCTTGAGCTCTTCAAGCCCTTCATCTTCAGCAAGCTGCAGAACCGCGGTCTGGCACCCACGATCAAGGCGGCCAAGAAATACGTGGAGCGGGAGGCTCCTGAAGTCTGGGATATCCTTGATGAGGTAATCCGCGAGCATCCCGTCCTGCTGAACCGGGCACCCACGCTGCACCGGTTGGGCATCCAGGCTTTTGAGCCGGTTCTGATCGAGGGCAAGGCGATCCAGCTCCACCCCCTGGTCTGCACGGCCTTCAACGCGGACTTTGACGGTGACCAGATGGCGGTTCATGTCCCGCTGTCACTGGAAGCGCAGCTCGAGGCACGTGCGCTCATGATGTCGACCAACAACATCCTGTCCCCGGCGACCGGCGATCCCATCATCGTGCCCACCCAGGATGTGGTCCTCGGGCTGTATTACCTGACACGACAGCGCTCGGGCGTGAACGGGGAAGGTCGCTGCTTCAGCGATATTCACGAGGTCCACCGAGCCTACGAGACCAGAACCATCGACCTCCATGCCGCCATCGAACTCCGGCTCAGCCCGGAGGATGGGGCCGGCCCGGCTTCGCCCTCCCGGCGGGTCAAAACCACAGTCGGTCGGGCGCTGCTCTCCGAGATCCTGCCCCCCGGGATTGCCTTCGAGTCGATCAACCAGAACATGACGAAGAAGGTCATCTCGAACCTCATCAACCTCTGTTACCGGCGCAATGGTCTCAAGGAAACGGTCGTTTTCGCCGACCGTCTCATGTACATGGGTTTTCGCTTTGCGACCCGTGGAGGCATTTCGTTCGGGGTGGATGACATGGTCATCCCGGTGGAAAAAACCGACATTCTCCACAAGGCCTCGCTCGAAGTCCGGGAAATCGAACGCCAGTTCGCCACCGGCCTCCTGACCGACGGTGAACGCTACAACAAGGTCGTCGATATCTGGTCCCGCACCAACGAGCAGGTTGCCAAGGCCATGATGGACCACATCTCAATGGATGTTGTGACGGTCGGGGAAGAGGAACGACGCGAGCCGTCCTTCAACTCGATCTACATGATGGCGGATTCCGGGGCCCGGGGTTCTGCGGCGCAGATCCGCCAACTGGCCGGCATGCGGGGGCTCATGGCCAAGCCGGACGGCTCGATCATCGAAACTCCGATCACCGCGAATTTCCGGGAGGGGCTCACGGTCCTCCAGTACTTCATTTCGACCCATGGTGCCCGCAAGGGCCTTGCCGACACGGCTCTCAAGACGGCCAATTCCGGCTATCTCACCCGCCGTCTGGTCGATGTGGCGCAGGATGTCGTCATCACGGAAGAGGACTGTGGAACGGAAGAGGGGCTCTATCTTCAACCGGTCGTCGAAGGCGGTGCCGTCGTGGAATCCCTGCGCGAGCGTGTGCTGGGCCGGGTTTTGGCCGAAGCGGCAGCCCGCCCGGACAACCAGGAGATGGTCCTGCCTGCTGGCACCCTTCTCGATGAGTACAACATGGACCTGATCGAAGTCTCAGGCATTGATCGGCTTCGTGTGCGTTCGCCCATCACCTGTGAAACCCATTTTGGGGTCTGCGCCCAGTGCTATGGACGCGACCTCGCGCGGGGCCAACGCATCAACATCGGTGAAGCCGTGGGGATCATTGCCGCCCAGTCGATTGGCGAACCGGGTACCCAGCTCACCATGCGGACCTTCCACATTGGTGGTGCCGCGTCGCGGGCCGTGGCCGAGAACAGCGTCGAGGTGAAGAACGGCGGTCGCGTCCGTTTCCACAACCTCAAGCTCGCCAAGAATCCACGCGGCGTCCTGGTCGTGATCTCCCGCTCGGGCGAGATCCGGATCATCGACAGTTATGGCCGTGACCGCGAACGGTACCGGATTCCGTACGGTGCCCAGATCACCGTCGACGACGGCAGTGAAGTCCCCGGGGGCAAGATCATCGCGACCTGGGATCCGCATGTTCATCCGGTGATCGCCGAGGTGGGCGGGGTGGCTCACTTCAAGGACTTTATCGAAGGGGTCACCATCAACCGCCAGGTCGACGAAGTGACTGGGTTGACGAGCATTGTCGTGACCGACCCCAAGCAGCGGGGGCCCGCCGCCAAGGACTACCGGCCGACGATCCTTCTCATGGACGAGGCGGGACGAGAGGTCTGCATGTCGGGCACGAACATCCCCGTTCACTACGTTCTTACGCCCCGCTCGATCGTGGCGATTCAGGACGGCACACGCGTCAACATCGGAGACGTGCTTGCCCGCATTCCCTTGGAATCGACCAAGACGCGCGATATTACGGGGGGGCTGCCCCGTGTTGCGAATCTCTTTGAGGCGCGTCACCCCGAAGATGCGGCGGTGTTGGCCGAATACTCCGGAACCGTGAGTTTCGGGCGTGAAACCAAGGGAAAACAGAGGCTCATCATCACCGATGACGAAGGGCAGTCGCATGAAATCCTACTTCCCAAGTGGCGCCAGATCTCGGTCTTCGAGGGTGAGCGGGTCGAGCGCGGCGAGGTCATTTCAGATGGCGAACCCGACCTGCACGATATCCTGCGCCTGCAGGGAGTGGCGACCCTGGCGGACTATCTGGTGCGCGAGATCCAGGACGTCTACCGCCTGCAGGGGGTCCGCATCAATGACAAGCACATTGAGGTGATTATCCGGCAGATGATGCGCAAGGTCGAGATCACCCAGTCGGGCGACAGCCTGTTTCTGCCGGCCGAAGTGGTCGATCGCACGCGGATGCTGGAGGAGAACGAGCGGATCGGTGAGGAAAAAGGTCAGCCGGCAGCCTGGACGCCGGTTCTGCTCGGGATCACGAAAGCGTCTTTAGCCACCGAATCCTTCGTGTCCGCGGCCTCGTTCCAGGAGACGACCCGGGTCCTCACCGATGCGGCCGTGCGCGGTCTGCGGGATGAGCTCCGAGGACTCAAGGAAAACGTCATCGTGGGGCGTCTCATCCCGGCCGGCACCGGCTTTGCCTACCACGAACAGAGGCACCGCAAACGGGGCACCTCGGCTCAGGAGGAAGCGGTACGCGCGGCGGAGGCGGCTTTCAATCCGGCGGGGCCGGAGCCTTCTGTCCAGGAGAGTGCTTCGAATGTTGACGAAACAGAGGCCACAGCAGTCAATTCCAATTCAGGTTTGATCCTAAACGAAAGACATGGGTAATAGAACCTGAGGTCAGGCCGCATGTCTGGATCGACGGTTGATGGATTGGAAGAGTTTCTTTCGTGCCGCGTTAAGCCGTTC
>JAJZIH010000001.1 GCA_021810635.1 Pseudomonadota bacterium
CGGCTCGAGATGCAGCAGCGAAAAATCCCCGAGCTTCCGATCTACCCCGAACAGCGCCGCTGCAAGCACCCAACCACCGAGCAGATCCTGCGCCTCTTCAGCCTCGCCGAGCGGCACACGCTGCTGCGCAACGAACGGCCGGCGCAGGTGTTCCGGCCCGAGCTAACCGACATCCAGAGCCAGACCCTCGACCTGCTCGGCGTGCCCGAAACGGCGTTTTCCGGCTGACTGCGTATTCCGACCCAATCCTGCCACTGATTCCGATCCAAAGCTGCCACCTGTTCTGACGGTATCCTGCCACCCATTTTGATCCAAAGCTGCCACCCTTGGTGGCGGCCGATCAAGGCACTAAGCGACGCGGTTTCAACCTCCGGTATCGTGCATCCCCCAACTCATCAAAAAAGGCGATACGACGATGGCGGCAACGAGGTTAACCATGCGCAAAATACGTGAAGTGCTTCGTCTGAAATGGGAGTGTAAATACTCGGATCGCAAAGTCGCACGAAGTTGTGGTCTCTCGCGGCCCGCGGTGGCCGAATATATGCGCCGAGCGCAAGCTGCGGGCCTCTCCTGGCCGCTGCCCGACGATGGGGATGAAGCGGCCCTGGAGGCACGATTGTTTCCGGTCGCGCCGGTGGCGGCCCGGTCGCGGCCGCTGCCCGACTGGTCTGTCATTCATCGGGAGCTCGCCCGCAAGGGCGTCACCCTCATGCTCCTCTGGGAGGAACACAAGGAGACCCACCCAGAGGGCCTCCAATACAGCCAATACTGTAAGCGCTATCGGGCCCATGCCAGCGGTCTTGATCTCCCGATGCGTCAGGTCCACCGGGCGGGCGAGAAGTGCTTCGTCGATTATGCCGGACACACCATGCCGGTCATCGACCGGCGGACCGGTGCGATCCGCACGGCGCAGATTTTTGTCGCCGTGCTCGGCGCCAGCAACTATACCTACTGCGAGGCGACCTGGACTCAGGGTCTGTCCGACTGGATCGCGTCCCATGTGCGTATGCTGGAGCACTTTCAATCGGTTCCGGAAATCTTAGTGGTGGACAATCTGCGTAGCGGGGTCACCCGCAGCCATCGCTATGAACCCCTGATCCACGCCACCTATGCCGACCTGGCGGCCCATTACGGCATTGCCGTCCTCCCGGCCCGCGTCTATCGCCCGCGGGATAAAGCCAAAGCGGAGGTAGGGGTGCAAATCGTCGAGCGCTGGGTGCTCGCCCGCCTGCGCCACCAAACCTTCTTCAGCCTAGCGGAGCTGAACTGCGAGATCGACCGTCTGCGCGCGCGGTTGAATGCCCGGGCGTTTCGGAAACTCCCCGGCACCCGGCAGGCGCTCTTCATGACCCTCGATCGACCGGCCATGAAGGCCCTACCCGAGAGTCGCTATGTGTTTGCCGAATGGCGCCGCGCGCGGGTCCATATGGATTATCACATCGAGGTCGATGGTCACTACTACTCGGTTCCCTACCGGCTCGTCGGTCAACAACTCGAAGTCCGTCTCACCGCCCAGACCGTAGAGGCGCTGCACGGAGGGCGCCGGATCGCTTCGCACGTTCGCTCCCCGGCGAAAGGGCGACATACCACCGTCACCTCCCATATGCCCAAAGCCCATCGCGAATACGCCGAATGGACGCCGCAACGCCTGATTGCGTGGGCTACCCACACGGGACTGGCCACCGCCCAGCTGATCGCGCAGGTCATGGAAAGCCGGGCGCACCCGCAGCAGGGCTTTCGCTCGTGTCTGGGCATCATGCGTCTTGGCAAGATCTACGGCACGGAGCGACTGGAGGCGGCGTGTACGCGCGCCACGGCGCTCGGTGCCTTGAGCTACCGTTCGCTGGAGTCGATGCTGCGCCAGGGACTGGAGCGTGAACCCTTGCCAGCCCGCAGCGAACCCCGTGACCCGATCACACACACCAATGTGCGTGGTCCTGGCTATTACCAGTAACCAGGCACACTTCCCCCACAACCCAACGGAGATCACCCCCTATGTTGAATCATCCCACGATCGAGAAACTGCACGCGCTGCGCTTGAGCGGCATGGCCCAGGCCTTTGCGACCCAATCCCAATCCCCCGAGATCGACACGTTACGCTTCGAGGAGCGCTTAGGATTGCTGCTGGACGAGGAGTCCACTTATCGCGACAGCAAGCGCCTCACGGCCCGTCTGCGCCTGGCTACCTTACGGCAAAATGCCTGTCTGGAGGATATCAATTATCGCCATCCGCGCGGGCTTGACAAATCGATGATCACCAAACTCTCAGGGGGACAGTGGCTGCGGGAACACCTGAACTGTCTGATCACAGGACCCGCTGGCGTCGGCAAGAGCTTCATTGCCTGCGCGCTCGCCCACCAGGCTTGTCGCGCCGGTCTGTCGGTGCGCTATCTGCGTCTGCCGAGACTGTTCATCGAGCTCACGACCGCGCGGGGCGATGGGCGTTATCGCAAGGTGCTGGCGGGGCTTGCGCGTACCGACCTCGTGGTCCTGGACGACTTCGGTCTTGCCATCATGGGTGACGAGCAACGTCGCGATCTTCTGGAGATCCTGGAAGATCGTTATGAGCGCCGCTCGACTATCATGACCAGCCAATTTGGCGTTGAGCACTGGCATGAGTGGATTAACGATCCCACCCTGGCAGATGCTATCCTAGATCGCCTCGTGCACCATGCCTACCGGCTGGCCCTGACAGGCGATTCCATGCGGAAACTGAAGAGACCCAAGGAGACCGAAAACACCTAAACCCACACACAAACCCAACCCCGCGTCGCTTCGCTCCGATGGGGTGGCAGCAATGGCCGGAATGCGCAGCTGACCGCTGGTCGCCGACAATTCACGCCAAATCATCGCCGAGATGTGCGGAAAGTAGGGCCTGAAGTTCGTGAGCCCTGCGGAACAGTATCAGGGGCAGAAGGCGAAGATCTTCTGCCCACCGCGCCGCGCTCTATGAAACGGCGCGGGTCAGCACGCGGAGCACTGGAGCGGTCAGATCCGGAATTGGTCACTGCCTGACGAAGCGTGGCTCAATCGTCCGGTGGAAGACGCCGGACCGAGCGCACAACGCGAGGCAGCGTGAATGCTGCGGGCGACAACTCCCTTGACAGCCGCCGGATGACAATCGCACTCGTCGCCACAGCACCTTGGGCTATCTCAGTCTGCGGACATTCGAGGCGCAGCAACTCGCGTAAGACGGTATCCACAAGTGATGGGAATGATCACTCGCTGCCCCAGATTCCCGGCCAAGTGCAGCATACATATTGCAGAGAAAAACCACTAAGGGCCCCGGCCAGTTGGCCTAGACCCTTGTTTTGTTTGGTGGAGCGGAGGAGGATCGAACTCCCGACCTTCGCATTGCGAACGCGACGCTCTCCCAGCTGAGCTACCGCCCCAAAGCATTCATCATAATACAAGGAAAGGTATGGTTTCGGCCAAACCCGAAAGGCTCGCAACGAAGGAGAGACGTGCCCGCACCCCAGCCGCCAACGACAGGTCGCCTTTTGTGGCCCCTCCCCCGGGGTCTGGAGAGAGCCCGTCGAAGATCCAGCCAGGGCTTCAGGGGCCTGCCGGTTGCGGTGCAGTTCCCGGAGCGTTTCAAACCCCAAACCCCTCCCCCCGGACACGGGGCCAAGCTTGCGCAGGATACTTTCGTCGGCCCGGTTTTCCTGCCCTTCGTCAAAACAGATCTGCTGGTTGAGCCACTGCTCCATCCTTTCCGGATCGGGCAGGCGACTTTGCACCGTATCCCCGGGATCATGCGCCTCGCTCACATGCAGGTTGATGGGATACATGGCCCGACCGGTCTTGCGACTTGCCATGAGCCGCCGATCCGGGAAAAGGCGAGGCCTGCCGAATCCCCATCCCGTGCGATCGCCTGTTTCATGTAGCGCCTGTAACAAGAGACACGGCAGGCCTCGTCCTCGTCCAGCGGTTTGCAGATGGAACGAAGGACCGGCTCGGTTTGCCACTCGGCAACACGCCGATCCCAGAGCACACCACGATCCAGGTTTCAGCGGGCCAGCCCAAGCCGGCGGAAAAGCCCGAGATCAAGCATGGAAACCGTTCTGTCGGCGCAGTCGCGGATCCACAGAGGACCCGCAATTCCCGGATTCATACCACCATGACGGGCACAACCCACGGACGATACACAGGCGGCGCTCCCTCACCGGCCCATTTTCCCCATCAGTGCCAGATACAAGCGGTTTGGAAGAATTCTCAGTAATTTCATGGCCATGACCATCGGCCATGGGAAGGCGATCTCGAAACTCCGCCGCGGCAGCGCCCTGACGATCCGGCGGGCGGCCTCATCGGCGTCCATCAGAAAGGGCATGGGGAAGCGGTTCTTGGCGGTAAGGGGCGTGCGCACGAAGCCCGGGTTGATGACCCGCACGCGCACCCCGGTGGACCTCAGATCGGCCGCCAGGGTTTCGGCCAGGCTAATGAGCGCCGCCTTGGTAGGACCGTACGCACCAGCCTTGGGCAGTCCCCGGTAACCGGCGAGCGAGGCGGTAATGAGAACTTGTCCCGAGCCTTCGTGGATCATGTGGGGCAGGACGACAGCCAGACATTCGACCACCCCCAGATAGTTGACCCGGGTCACCTCCTCGTAGGCACGGGGATCGATGATTCCAGGCGAGTGTTCGTATTTGCCGGCATTGAGAAAGCAGTAGTCAAGATGCGGCATGCGGCCAAAAACCGCAGCGGCACCCGCCTCGATCGAAGCCCGCTCGCGAACGTCGACCGGCACCGGAATGATCGCTCCGGGAATCGGCGATTCCCGGGCCAAAGACTCGAGCCGGTCGACACTCCGGGCGCTGACCGCAACCGAGTGGCCTGCGCCAGCGAGTCCGAACGCCAGGGCAGCGCCGATTCCCGTACTCGCGCCGACGATCCACGTGTTGGGCATGCAGGTTCCAGGATCCGTCATGGGAGCAGATATTCTACCCGCTGCCCTGTCTCCGGGTCATCGGGACATTTCCTCCCGGCCCCATGGCCACCGTCTTCGATCGGAAGTAGAGATCTCCGGTTTGGCCACGGCCTGGATCCTGGCCCAGCGACACAAAGTCACCTTCTACGAGTCAGGAAAGCCGCCTGGGCAGGCACTGCGGCACCCGTTCCGGGTTCCGCGCCCCGGAAGCTCCGCCCGGGCGTGACTGCGGGTTTGTGGTCTACAACACGCGGGGGCCATCACCCCTCACCCGGAACCCTTGCACTCCTGGACATCGGGGACCCGCATCGATCCGGTTTTGCCCCCGCACTCCCCTCCTCGACCATCGGGTCCTTCCGCTCATGCAGTTCTGACCACGAGGGCTCCTTATTTCTCGGGCCAACCACGCGGCGGCTTATCAAGACCTCTGCCGCAGTACCAGAACTCCCCGGCTTTAGCCGTGGGGAGGTTCAGGACCCGGGAACACCGGGCCGGTCGGGTTAGGTCCGAGACGCCGAAGGCGGGCTGTCGGCCGGCTGCCCCGGACCGGCGGCTCCGTCCGGGCCGGGCCCGGAATCCAGCTCCGGCTCCGGCTCGGCAAGCCGGTAGCCCACTCCGGACTCCGTGAGGAAATAGTGCGGCGCCCCAGGATCTGCCTCGATCTTCTTTCTAAGCTGGGCCATGTAGATCCGGACGTAATGGTTGGCCCGCGCATGGTGCGGCCCCCAAACCGCAGTCAAAAGCTGCTGGTGGGTCATGACTTTCCCCCGTTCCCTGATCAAAACACACAGGAGCCGATATTCAATCGGGGTCAGGTGGACTTCCGAACCCCGGACCCAGACGCGTCGTTGCTCCAAATCCACACGCCACTCCGCCGTCGTAAAAGCGGTTTCGCGGGCGTGGGGATCCCGATGCAGCCGTCGCATGACGGAACGGATACGGGCCATGAGCTCGGCGACACTGAATGGCTTGGTCAGATAGTCGTCCGCCCCAAGGTCCAGGGCTTGGACCTTGGTGGACTCCCAGGTGCGCGCCGTCAGGATGATCACCGGCACCTGGCTCCAGGCCCGCAGCCGCGCCAGGACATCCAGGCCATCCAATGCCGGCAGGGTCAGATCCAGGATGACGAGGTCCGGACGCCAGTTGGCAGCCCGGACCAGACCCTGGCTCCCATCCGTGACCGTTTCGACCTGCCACTGCCTGAGGGTCAGGCTGACCCGGAGCAGGTGTCCGATTTCCGGTTCGTCCTCAATGATGAGACAGCGGGGGTGCCCCGTCATGGGCGGTTTTCTCCGGAGGGGAAATGGGGGGCGAGTCCGGGGTGGGCAACTCGATTTGGAACCGGGCGCCACCATCGGGCGGCGTGGTGGCACTGATACGGCCTCCATGGGCTTGGACAATCGCTTGCACGATGGCGAGTCCGAGCCCCACCCCGCCACTGGTCTTTTTGGGATCACCCTGCACAAAAGTGGAAAAGATCCGGTTGCCGAGCGCGGCTGGAAGGCCCGGCCCATGGTCGCGGACGTCGATCCGGACCAGCCCGTGCTCCCGGACCGCACGGATCCGGACCGCCGTCCCTCCCGGGGTATGCCGGGCGACGTTTTCGAGCAGGTTGACGAAAACCTGCTCGAAGAGGCCGCCATCAACCGAAACCCACAGCAGGGTTTCGGGCAGTTCCACACGGACCGGATAGTCCCGCAGGCGCTCCTTGAGGTGCGAGAGGGCACCCCCGATGATTTCCTCAAGCGGGAACCACTGCCGGTTCAGTTCAACGGCTCCCGCCTGCCAGCGGGCCATCTCGAGGATGTTGTGGGACTGCTCCGACATCCGCTGCGCCTGGTCCCGGATGTCGTGCGCGAGTTGCGTCCGGGTCGTGGCATCCAGGGTCGGAGCGGACTCGGCCAGGATTTCCGCGGCGCCGATGATCGAGGCCAGCGGGGTCTGGATATCGTGGGAGATGCTGCCCAGAAGCGAGTTCCGGATTTTTTCCGTCTGGACCTCGAAACGTGAAAGCTCGGTCTCGTGAATCAGCCGGAAGCGTTCGAGCGCCAGGGCGACCTGTCCGGCGCAAGTCTGGAGCAGGCGCCTCTGCTCCGGGGAATACGTGCTGCCCGCCGGATCCGGCTCCGCGGCCAGGACCCCCATGACGCGCGAAGTGCCGAGTGGCATGTAGAACACCGAGGAGCCCGGCAGAGTGCCGGTACCGAACCCGGCCTCCTCGCGATGCCGGTACACCCACTGGGCCAGAGCCGGATCCGGACGTCGCACAGACCTTTCGGGCGCCAATGGAAACAGGCCGAGCCCGCGGTCCGGCTGCGAACCGGGAATGAAGAAGGCGATCCGGCTGCCGGTTTCCGGCCCCAGATGGTGTGCCGCCAGTTCCAGAACCTCCTGTTCGCTGTGCGCGGCGGCCAGTGCTTGGCTCAGGGCATAGAGCGAAGCCATGCGCCGTTCCCGCTCAACCGACCGTCCCGCCTGTTCCCGGGCGTCGATGGTGAGTTGGCTGATGACCAACCCCACCACCAGCATGACCCCGAAGGTAATGACATACTGGACATCACCGACCGCAAAGCTGAAAAGCGGTGGCACGAAAAAGAAGTCGAAGACGATGACGCCTAAAACCGAGGCCAGCACGGAGGGTCCCCTTCCGAAAAAAAGCGCGGTCGTGAGCACGGCGAGGAGATAGATCATCACAAGGTTGGAGAGGTTAACGTGCCCGTAAAGCACCCAGGCCAGGATCGTGGAGGCAACAACCAGAAGAAACGCCCCGATGTAGGGACGTGAGAGGGGTACCGGCCGGTGTGCGTAGCGAAAACCGCTTCCCGGGAGGGGGGAGAAAGGGCTCCCGCCGACGGGAATTTCCGCATTGACCACGTGGACGCCGATGTTTCCGCTGCCCTGAACGATCGCATCCACCACCGATCCGAATACCCAGCGGCGCCAGCCCTGGCGCCGGGGCTTGCCCAGAACGATCTGGGTCACGTTGCGGACCCGGGCGTAGGTCAGGACCTCCGTGCTGAAATGCCGCCCACCCGGAATCGTGACGACTTCAGCGCCCAAGGTCTGGGCCAGCCGGAACAGGGAGGAAAGAGACTGCTGGTAGCGGGAGGGAGCCTCCGGGGCCAGAGCTTCCGGCTGGATGTGCACGACGATCCATTCGGCCCGCAACGCTTCCGCCATGCGCTTGCCGACGCGGACGAGCCGCTCCCCGAGCTCGCCCGGCGGCAGGCAGACGAGGATCCTTTCCCGGGCCGGCCAGATCTGGTCGATGGCGTGATCTTCACGGTATTGGCGCATCTCGACATCGATGCGGTCAGCCGCATACCGGAGCGCCAGCTCACGAAGCGCAATAAGGTTCCCCTTCTGGAAGAAGTGCTCGCGGGCAGCCTCAATCTGTCCAGCCAGGTAGATCTTCCCTTCGTCGAGGCGTTTGAGGAGTTCAACGGGCGGCAGGTCGATGACTTCGATTTCATCCGCATTCTCGAAGATCGAATCCGGCACCGTCTCCTGGACCCGGATGCCCGTGATCTGCCGGATGATGTCATTCAGGCTTTCCACATGCTGGACATTGACGGTCGTAAAGACGTGAATGCCGGCGTTCAGCAGTTCGAGCACGTCCTGCCATCGTTTCGGATGCCGGGAGCCCGGTGCATTGTGATGGGCCAACTCATCGATCAGGAGGAGATCCGGAGCTTGGGCCAAGGCCGCATCCAGGTCGAATTCCACGAGGCTGACGTGCTGGTGGCGGCGTGGGCTCAGAGGTAGTCTCGGCAGATCCTGAAGCAGGGTTTCCGTCTCCTGGCGTCCATGGGTCTCGACAATCCCCGCGACCACCCGCTGCCCTGATTTCCGGATGACCTGCGCCGCTTGGAGCATCGCAAAGGTCTTGCCGACGCCGGCCGAGGCACCGAGAAAAATCTTGAGCCGGCCTTTGCCCTGACGGGATTCGTCGCGGACGACCTGCTTCAGGATGAGATCCGGATCGGGCCGGCCGTTCACGACCGGTTTCCAAGCCCCAGTGGCAGTCTGGTCCGCATGGGTGCCTCCCCCCCTTCATGGCGATGCGCCCGGGCCGGTGGAGCACGGTCCCCGGCGCAGGTCGCGATCCGTGCATTTTCCCTCAAATGGGTCCTGGACGCCCAGCACGATCCGGACTTCCCGGGGAGATCGACTGCCTGCCGGTTCAGGGAACCCGGAGCGGCGTTTGGAGCTTGCTGCATGATATGATCTTTCCACATATAATGACGCCCGTTTCCAGGAAGAGAACCACGGTTCTCAGACCCCTGAGTCCCGAGCACCCATGGACAAAGAAGAGGCTTTGGCATCCCTGCGTTACAAAAGCTCGGAGCCGCCATCCGCCGCCGGCTCCACGCGGGGGTCAGGTGGACGGTGGCGCAAGCGCGTGCTCATCGCCGGGCTCCTCGTCTTTTTGGCCCTCATCGTCTTCGGGCTCCAATGGGCGATCCGCGCCCACCATCCGCTCCGGCCACATGTCCAAATCCTCCGGGTCCCGGCCCATCGCACCCCGGGCGCGGTCCTTCTCAGTGCCGCGGGCTACGTCGTGGCCCGGCGGGAGACGACCATTTCCTCGCGCAATATCGGCATGATCCGCGCTGTCTACGTCCAGGAGGGCATGCCTGTCAAGCGCCATCAGGTGCTGGCCCGTCTCGAGTCGCACACGGCAAAAGTCCAGGTCGTGCTTGACCGCCGCCAGCTCACAGCCGACCGTGCCCAAGCGGCCTCGGCCGAGGCCCAGCTCGAGCTCGACCACAAGAACCTCATCCGGATCCGCGACATCTTCGAGCAGGGGCTCGAAAGCCATTCGGCCCTCGACAACGCGGAAGCCGCCGTGGCCATCGACCGGGACACCCTCCGTCAGGACCGGGCCAATGCGGCTGCGGCACAAGCCAATCTGCGCATCGCCCGCCTCGTCCTCCGACATACCGTGATCCGGGCGCCGTTCTCCGGCGTCGTGACGGCCAAGTATGCCCATCGCGGGGAGATGATCTCGCCGGCTGCGGTCGGAGGTTTCACGCAGACTGGCATCTGCCGGGTGGTCGATATGAAGTCTCTCGAAATGGACGTGGACGTGAACGAGTCGTTCATCAACCGGGTGCGGGCGGGCCAACCGGCCGAGGTCGGACTCAGTGCGTATCCCAACTGGAAGATCCCGGCCCACGTCATCAGCATTGTCCCCACGGCGAATAAGGACAAAGGGACCGTCAAGGTGCGTGTGGCCTTCAACCGGCTCAACCCGAAAATCCTGCCGGAGATGTCCGGCGAGGTTTATTTCCTGGCACCCGGGACCCGGACGACGGGAGGAAATGCCAGCACCGTCATCCCGTTGGGTGCCGTGACCAGTCTTCTCGTCCACCCCTCGGTCTTTTTGGTCGTGAACGGACACGCCTCCCGCACCCGGATCCGGATCCTGGGCCATCCGGCGCCCGGAGAACTGGCGGTCACCGGCCTTTACCCGGGCGCCCGGCTCGTGATCCGGAGTCCAAATCCCCTGCACAACGGCCAGCGGATTCGCGTCCGGCATGCTCGCCGGATTCACCACGGACACTCACCATGATCGATTCCACTCCCCCCGCGATCCAGATCATCGAGGTCAGCAAACACTACCGCCGCGGTGACGAGACCGTCCAGGTGCTTGATCGCTTCACGTTGACCGTGGAGCCGGAGGCTTTCGTGGCCCTGATGGCACCCTCCGGGTCTGGCAAATCGACCCTCCTCAACCTGATGGGCGGACTGGACCGGCCAGATGCGGGCCGGATTGTGATCGCAGGCACCGACCTTGCGACCCTGAACGAGGCGACACTGACCCGCTGGCGGGCCCGAACCCTGGGTTTCATTTTCCAGCTCTATTACCTGATCCCGGTTCTGAGCGCCGCCCGCAATGTCGAGCTGCCCCTCCTGCTCCTGCCGCTCAGCCGAGAGGAACGCCACCGCCGCGTGGAGGCGGCACTCACCCTGGCGGGGCTTCCACCGGAGCGGCACCGTTTCCGGCCGACGGAGCTCTCCGGCGGGCAGCAGCAGCGGGTCGCGATCGCCCGGGCGATTGTGACCGATCCCCCGCTTCTCCTCTGCGATGAACCGACCGGCGACCTCGACCGAACGGCCGGAGACGAGATCCTGGCCCTGCTGAAGACCCTCAACGAACGCCTCCGGAAAACCATCGTCATGGTGACCCATGACCCCCATGCCGCGACCTTCGCCACCCGGCGGATCGATCTGGACAAGGGTCTCGTCGGCGAACTGCGCCCGGCCTCATGAAATCCCCCCTCCGTTTCAGCCCCCTGGTCCTCTCGGCCCTGCGCCGTCACCGGCTCAGGACGTGGCTCACGATCCTGTCGGTGCTGATTGCCTTTCTGCTCTTCGGGCTGCTCCAGGCCATCGACCACGCCTTCTACGGCGGGGTCAAGGCCGCGGGTCGGCGGATCCTGGTCACGATGAGCGCCGAATCGATGGTCGAACCGCTCCCCCGGGCCTATGCGGCGGAAATCACCACGATGAAGGACGTGCACCATGTGGCCTACGAGGTCTGGATGGGGGGCTACTACCAGCACCACAACCAGCTCCTCTACGCGCTGGCGGTCTCCCCCAGGCGCTGGCTCGCCGAGGAGGGCCGGGCCCTCATCCTGCCGCACCGCGAGATTTCCGCCTGGCTCAAGGACCGCTCCGGGGCACTCGTCGGCAACTCGGTGGCCCGCACCTACGGCTGGAAGCCGGGCGAGATCGTGCCGATGCGTTCCGACATCTGGATCCATCCGGATGGCCGGAACACCTGGCCGGTCCGGATCGACGGCATCTTCCATTCCACCAAGAAGGCGTTGAGCGAAGGCTTCCTCGTCCACTACCGTTATTGGAACACCGGCATGGGCAACCCGAACCAGGTCTCCCTGCTCCGGGTCAAGGTCACCCATCTCCGGGATCTCGGGAAGGTCGCGCGGGCCATCGATGCCCGGTTCGCCAACTCCCCCCATCCGACCCGCACGGCCAGCGCCCAGACCTTCGTCAAGCACTTCATCAACCAGACAGTCGATATCGGCGTAATCGTCGAGGACATCCTGGCTGCCGTTTTCTTTACCATGCTGCTCGTCACCGCCAACACGCTCACCCGTTCGGTACGGGAGCGGAGCGGCGAGATCGCGGTCCTCCACACGCAGGGGTACTCCCGGCCGCTCATCTTTGCCCTCATCCTGGCCGAGGCCCTGATCCTGGTCCTCACCGGAGCCCTCGCCGGAACCGGCCTTGCGGTCTTGATCGTCCAGGGTCTCAGGAGCACGCTCGAAGCCTATCTCCCCTACCTGACCCTGACGCCACGGACCATCCTCTTGACCTTGGGCCTCAGTCTCCTGTTCGCCGTCCTGTCCTCGCTCCTTCCCCTCCTCCAGGTCCAGCGTCTCCGGACGGTGGATGCCCTGCGCCGGGGTTAGGCCATGCGGTTCCTGCGCGAAACCACGGCAATTCTCCTGATCGGTCTCAGAAGCCTGCCGCGCCGGCTGGACGTGGTTCTGGTGGCCGTGGCCGGCTTCGCCGGGGTGGTTCTGGTCCTCGTGGCCGTGCTGTCCATTGGGAAAGGCTTCGAGCGGACCCTCACGGCCACCGGCGTGCCCGATGTCGCCTTGGTTCTACGCAAGGGAACCGGTGCGGAGCTGTCCAGCAACCTCACCCTCGACGATACCCAGGTGATCGGCGGCGAGCCTGGGGTCGCCGTCGGCCTCCACGGCCCCGAAGTCTCGCCCGAACTTCTGGTCGTGATCAACCGCCGCAAGCTCGGGAGCCGGGGGGAGTCCAATGTGCCGTTCCGGGGCGTTGGTGCCGAGGCCTTCCGTCTCCATCCCCACGTCCACCTCGTGGCCGGCCGGCTTTTTCATCCGGGCTTGAACGAGGTGATCGTGGGCCGGAGCGCATCGCGTACCTTCGCGGGGCTCGGCCTCGGAGACCATTTCAAGAGCGGCCACCTGGTCTGGCACGTGGTCGGCCTCTTCAGCGATGACGGGGGGGTCCACGGTTCGGAGATCTGGACCGACCTGCCGACCCTCGAAGGCGCCTACCAGCGCGGAGACAACTACAGTGCCCTGTACGTCCGCCTTAAAAAGAGGTCGGATTATGCCCGTTTCCGTGCTGCCGTCGAAAAAGATCCCCGGGTTGACGTCCGGGTTGAGCCCGAAATGCGCTACTTTGCCAAACAGGCCGAAGGCCTGTCGCAGTTCATTGACGGCGCGGGCTACATTCTCCTCGTCCTGATGGGCCTCGGTGCCATCTTCGCCGCCCTCAATACCATGTATGCCGTGGTGGCGGACCGCAGCCGCGAGATTGCCACGCTCCGGATCCTGGGGTATGCCCGTTTCCCGGTTTCCGTCGCCGTCCTCCTGGAAAGTCTCGTCTTTGCCGCCGCAGGCGGCGTGGTCGGAGCCCTCATCGCTTATATCGGCTTCAACGGCTATCAAGCTTCGACCATGGCCAATTTCTCCCAGATCGTCTTCCATTTCCGGGTGACTCCCGGCCTCATGGCCACCGGTATCGCGGATGCCCTGATCCTGGGGCTCCTGGGCGGGCTCACCCCGGCCCTGCGGGCGGCCCGCAGGCCGCCCGCAGAAGCGGTCCGCACCCTGTGAATCCCCGTCCGCCCACCCCGGAGGCGATCAGCTACGAGGAGATTCTCGAGCGCAAGTACGCCTACCTCCTGCCGCGCATGGTGGTTCCCCAGTCGGCGGTTCTCGTCATTGCCCTCCTCGAGGGCTTCCTGGTCTGGAACCGGGTGCCCCAACGTTATCTGGGCTGGCTGGCCCTGATCATTCTCGTCACCGGCTACCGCTTCTCACTCATCTACCGCTACCGGCACCAGCCGTCCGGCGCCCGCCTGCCGACCGCCTTCTGGCAGCGGCGGCTGCTTGTGGGGATGTTCGCCAGCGGACTGGTCATCTCCCTCACCTGGTGGCTCACCTGGCCGCACATCGACCCGTTCGTGGGGTTCGCGAACCTCCTCATCCTGCTCGGCCTGATCACCGGAGCCGCGAGCGCGGACTTCTGGATGAAGTGGGGGTTCCGTCTCTTCATCGCTCCCATCTTGGCGAGCCTCGAACTCGTTCTTGCCCTGCGGGGGATCCCCCATCTTTGGATCGACACCCTACTGCTCATCCTGTTCGCCATCAGCATCGACCGGGCGGCCCGCTTCACCGACAACGGCTACTGCCAGAACATCAAGCTCACCATTGAAACCGAGAAAATCACGGCGGATCTGAACGAGACCAATCACCTGCTCCAGACCGAACTCGGTCTCCGCCAGGCGGCCGAACAGAGCATCCGGCGCAACGAGCAAGAACTCTCGATCCTGTTCGACTCGATTCCCCTGTTCCTCGCCTACGTGACCCCGGACCAGGAGTTCCGACGCATCAACCGGGCACTTGCGGACTATTTCAGAAGGCTTCCGGGAGAGGGAAACGCGCCGAGTCCGCTTCAGCTGTTCGGTGCCGAACAGTACGCCCGGCTCGAACCCAATTTTCGGAAAGTGATCCAGGGCGAAACCCTTCATGCCCTGCCCGTCACCCTCGTCGGGCACGAGTTCCAGGAGCGCCATTTTCTCGCCCACTGCATCCCGGTCGACCCGAAGCACATCCCGACTGAATTCATTCTCGTCCTCTCGGACGTGACCAGCCTCAAGACGTCCGAGCTGCGCCTGCGGGAGGAGGTCCACCAGGATCCCCTGACCGGGCTCGGCAACCGCCGCTTTTTCGAACCCCTGCTCAATGAAGTCTGCCAGGGAAGCGATGCCGGCCATCCCGCAACCCTGCTGTTCCTTGATCTCGACGGCTTCAAGACCGTGAACGACCAGGCCGGCCATGCGGCCGGAGACGCCATTCTCCGGGCGCTCGCCCAGTTTCTCCTGCAATCGGTCCGGAAAACCGACCGGGTCTTCCGCCTCGGCGGCGACGAACTCGCAATCCTGGTGGACGGAACCCACGCCGCCGCCGAGCGCATCGTCCAGGCCATCCTGGAACAATCGGTCGCCGTCCTGAAACTCCGCGCGGATTCGGTGGATCCTCCAACCCTCAGCATCGGCGCCGTCGAGATCAACGCACCGGGATTTTCGGCCACGCAGTGGATGAAGGCGGCCGACCAAGCCCTCTACCGCGCCAAACGGCTCGGCGGCAACCGTTGCGTCTGGAGCGGGGGCCCCCTGGCCTGAGACGAAACGGTCGACTCCCGGACCATCCGGAGGTATCATCGGCGGACGCACAGAAGAGCCACTCTTCCCGCCGGTTTCCGACCTGAATCCCGAGGCCCGCCATGACGAACAACACCCCCCCCGCCCTTCACCCCCTGATCCGGAGCCCGCTGGCCGCGCTCTGCGCGCTCCTCATCCTGGTCGGCGCAGCCCTGCCGGCCAGCCGGGCCTCTCTCATGCCGCCCACCCTTTACAACCGCCTGCGCTGGCGTTTCGTGGGACCCTACCGGGGCGGCTGGGTCACCACCGTGGCCGGCATTCCGGGACGGCGCAACACCTACTACATCGGGACCGCCGACGGAGGCATCTTCGTGACCCATGACAGCGGACGGACCTGGCATCCGCTCTTCCAGCACGAACCCGTCTCCTCGATGGGGGCCATCGCCGTGGCGCCTTCCAACCCGAAGATCCTCTACGCCGGGACTGGGCAGTCGGGGCTGCGTTCCGACATGTCTTTCGGTGACGGCATGTACCGCTCGAACAATGGCGGCCTGACCTGGAAGTGGATCGGACTCAAAAAGAGCCAGCACATCGCGGACATCTCCGTGGATCCGCACCATCCGGACCGGGTGCTGGTCGCGGTTTTGGGCCATGCCTTCGGCCCCAACCGGGAGCGCGGCGTTTTCCTCACCACGAACGGAGGGCGGAGCTGGCACAAAACCCTCTATGTAAACCCCAACCTGGGTGCCATCGACCTCACCCGTGACCCTTCGCAGCCGAATCTCGTCTACGCCGCCCTCTGGAACTTCCGCTTCCCGTTCTACGGCCATTACGGGGTGGTGAACGGACCGGGCAGCGGGCTCTGGCGCTCGGAAGACGGTGGACGGACCTGGACGCGTCTGCCGGACATCGGGCTACCCAAACGCAATCTCGGCCGCATCGGACTCGCAATCGTCCCCGGGTCGCACGGACGGGTGCTGGATGCCCTGGTCGGCGCCCACCACGGAGGGCTCTTTCGTTCGACCGACGGCGGCCGCCGCTGGACGATCGTCAACCGGGATCCCCGCCTGTGGGGCGGCGACTGGTACTTCGGGGAAGTCAACACCGATCCCGGCCATCCGAAGACCCTCTTCGTCATGAACACCGCCCTTTACGAGTCGACGGACGGAGGGCACCACTTTGTTTCCATCAAGGGTTCGCCGAGCGGCGATGACTTCCATACCCTGTGGATCGATCCCCAAAATCCGAGACGGATGATCGTCGGGGCCGACCAGGGCGCATCGATCAGCGTGGACGGCGGGTCAACCTGGACTTCCTGGTATAACCAGCCGACCGCGCAGATCTACCATGTCGCAACGGATAATCGCTTTCCCTTCCGGATTTACGGCACCCAACAGGATTCCGGCAGCATCGGAATCCGTAGCCGCGGTTTCCGCGGGTTCATCAGCAATCATTCCTGGTATTCGACCGCCGGGGGCGAGGCCGGCTACGTGCTGCCCGATCCCGCGAACCCCAACATCATCTATGGTTCAAGCATCGTGGGCAGCATCTCACGCGACAATCTCTATACCCACGAGTCCGTCAACATCTCGCCGTGGCCGGTACCGGCCTACGGGGTGCCGCCCTGGCGCCTGCGGTACCGCTACCCCTTCAACACGGCACTCGCGCTCTCGCCGCGCAACCCGGACGTGCTCTACGCCGGTGCCCAGGTCATTTTCCGCTCGTCAAACCAGGGACAGAGCTGGCGGGTGATCAGCCCGGATCTGGCCCGGACAGGCCGGCTGGCCCACCCGCCGCGCCACGCGGTGCCGGTCACCCTCCGGAACGCCACCGCGCTCGGTTACGGCGTGGTCTACACGATCGATCCCTCCCCCATCCGCAAGGGCGAGATCTGGGCGGGAACCACGAACGGACGGGTGTGGATCACCCGCAACGGCGGTCGAACCTGGAGTCAGGTGACCCCGGCGGGGCTGCCGGCCTGGACCCGGATCGAAAACATCGCCCCCTCTCCCTTCAATCCCGCCGTCGCCTACCTCGCGGCCAACCGCCACCGCTTGGATGACCTGAGGCCGTTTCTCTATGTGACGCACGATTTCGGCCACCATTGGAAGAGCATCACCCGGGGAATCCGCACCCCGGCCTATCTCCATGTCATCCGCCCGGATCCCGTCCGCAGGGGATTGCTCTACGCCGGAACCGAAACCGGCTTCTACATCTCCTTTGATCATGGCCGCCACTGGCAGCCGTTCCAGGAGAACCTCCCCACCGTCTCCGTCCGCGACATCGCCATCCACGGCAACTCGCTCGTGATTGCCACCCATGGGCGGGGCTTCTGGATGATCGATGATCTCGCCCCCCTCCGTGAGATCCAGGCCGGGTGGGTTCATCGCCCGCTCGTCCTCGAGCACCCGGCTCCGGCCTACCGGCTCCGGCGCACCCTCTACCGCGACGAGCCCTTCCCGCCCGAGACCCCGCACGCGAGAAACCCTGCAACCGGCGTCGTGATCGACTACTATCTCGGCCGCCAGCCGACCGCTCCCCTGACGCTCACCATCCGTACCCTGGGCGGAGGGCTGATCCGGCGTTACACGAGCACGATGCACTTTCCCGCCCCGCCGCCCGCGCCCTTTCCCAAGCTCTGGATCGAACGCCAGCAGCCACCCACCGTCCGGGTCGGCCTGAACCGCTTTGTCTGGCATCTCCGGGCCACTCCACCCGAAGCCATCCGGCACGGCTACCAGGGTCCGGGGCTGTACCACGAGACGCCGATCACCCCGCGCGGACCGATCGTCCCCCCGGGACGGTATCGCCTGTCCGTCCGCATCGGGACACTCCGTGCCACCACCCTGTTTTCGGTGCGCGCGGACCCGCGTGTCCATCTCGGCGCAGCAGGCTATGCCCTCCAGTACCGGGTAGCCCGACGGCTGGCCCGCGATCTCACCCAGGACACTCAGGCATTCCGGTCGGCCGAACGGCGGATCCATGCGCTCCGTGCTCACGGGGCCCCGGCCGCAACCGTGGCGGCCGCCCAGCGGATCCTGCACCACCTCGCGGTCCTGAACGGCGAGTTCGGATTCCTCATGGGCACCATCGAAGGGACCGATGCGGTGCCCACCCAGCCGGAAACGCGGGAGATGCACGCCTCCGAGGCCCGGCTGGCCAAGGCCCAGGCCGCACTGCACCGGATCTGAACGGTCGGATCGGGCCGGGAGCGGAGGCCCCCCGGCCCGATCCGGAGCAGACGCTACCCGCTGGGGGTGCCCCGCCGGCGGGCGAGCGTCACGCCATCCCCGATCGGAACCAGGGACAGGTCGATGCGCTCGTCTCCGAGGAGAAAGGCATTGAGGTCACGGATCGCCCGGGTGTCTTCCGTCACATCCGCCGGATCAGCCACGGCCCCACCCCACAGCACGTTGTCGATGGCAATGAGACC
Organism: Pseudomonadota bacterium; assembly: GCA_021810635.1. Taxonomy (GTDB): domain Bacteria; phylum Pseudomonadota; class Gammaproteobacteria; order JAKAQQ01; family JAKAQQ01; genus JAJZIH01. The sequence continues at coordinate 18,535 of JAJZIH010000001.1, forward strand.
CCCCGGCCGGACCAGCACAAGCGCCGCCTCGTAATAGTGTCGATAGCTGATCTTGTCGGCATCAATGAAGACCCAGTCATAGGTCCCCGCCTGCGACTGGACGAGATCGACCAGCAGATCCCGCGCCTGTCCCAGGTGAAGATCGATGCGGTCCTCCACACCCGCCGCCCGCCAGTAGCGCCGGGCCACCGCCGTATACTCCTCACTCACGTCCAGTGCGGTGAGGCGGCCGTCGGCCGGCAGGGCGAGCGCGACGGCCAGGCTGCTGTACCCGGTAAAGACACCGATTTCCAGACACCGGCGAGCCCCCGTGAGGCGCACCAGAAAGGCCAGAAACTGGCCCTCCTCCGGGGCGATCTGCATGGAATGGCGGGGATGGCGGGCCGTCTCCTCGCGCAGCGTCCGGAGCAATTCCGGTTCGCGCAGCGACTGATGTGCGAGATAGGCATAAAGAGCAGGGGTGAGAGCAAGCGTCTGGTTACTCATCGTGGCCTCGGCCCCCGGCGGGCAGGCACCCGACCGGGGGCGGATTCAGGGGCTCCGCCAGAGGTCCCTTTCCGGGCAGCACGTAGATGGCGGGCAGATTTCGGCCGTTTTCCTCGAAGTCCATTCCCCAGCCCACAATCCACTCCCGCCCGGCTCGGAGCCCGCAATAATCCGGGCCAGCGACCGGCAAGAGGGCTCCGGGCCGGGCGGGCGGTTCCTTGTGAACGAGGACGGCACTGCGGACCTTGCGGGCCCCTTTCCTGAGCGCCCATTCCGTGAGTTCGGCCAAGGTCCGGCCCTCGTCCCAGACATCGTCCACCAGAAGCACGAACCGGCCCGCGAGGGCCTGATGCGGGACCACCCGCCAGACGAGCCGACCGGGTTGGGTTCCACGACCGTAGCGGGATACCCGGATGAAATCAATGTCGAGTGCGAAGGGCAGCCGCTGGGTCAGCGCCGCACCGACATAAAGGCCTCCGGTCAAGACGATCAAGACCAGCGGACGCGAGTCCCGGAGCTCTGCGGTGAGGGCACGGGCCATGTGTTCCAGAGCCTCCGTGACCGCCTCGGCCGAATACAGGCAGCGCGCTCCCCCGGGGAGGAACCCGGGAGCAGACTCGCCCGTCATCCCGCCCCCCCGCCAGGAAACAGTTCCGTCCCGTCCCGTAAGACGCCGAGGAGGCGGACCGACTCCTGCCAGGCCGGCGTCCCGGACAGTGCTCCATGCGGTCGGCGGGACGGGCCGTGGAGCCGAAGCAGGCGCAGGCGGCTGAGCGGGGGCTGGGGATAGCGCAGGGTCCCTACCAGACGGGAGGCCCCCTCCCGGTCGTTACAGAGAAGCACCACATCCGAACCGGCGTCGAGCGCCTGGAGGGTCCGTTCCTCAAGGCTGCCGACCGGATCCAGAGCCCGCATCGACAAATCATCGCTCACGACCGCACCCTCGAAACCGAAGCGCCGACGCAGGACCTCGCCGATCCAGAACGGCGAAAGACTGGCCGGTCGGGGATCCAGCGCGGGAAAGCGGACGTGGGCGGTCATGACCGTGATCTCCGGCAGGCGGCCGATGATCGTCCGGAACGGCACGAGATCGCGACGTTCCAGGGTGGCCTCCTTCCGGGGATCGACGGCTGCTTCGTGGTGGGTATCGCCGGCCACCCCGCCATGGCCCGGGAAATGCTTGATCGTGGCATGGACGCCCCCACTCTCAAGTCCCCGGATCCAGTGCAGCGCCAGCTCGGCGACAGCGGCCGGATCGGAGCCAAAGGCGCGATCGCCGATCACGACGCTGTCCCGGTGGGCCAGATCGACGACCGGGGCAAAACAGAGATCGATCCCGAGGCTGTTGAGTTCGGCCCCCGCCACATAACCGGCCGCCTGGCTCAACCGGCAGGCCGCCTGGCGGTCGCGGGTCCAGACCGTTCCCACGGCCCGGGCGGAAGGCAGGACGGTCAGTCCGTCGCGGAAGCGCTGGATCCTTCCGCCCTCGTGGTCCACGGCAATCAATAGCGGCGGGGTCTTCAGCGCGTGGAGATCGTCGCACAGCCGGATCATCGGTTCGACCCCCGCATAGTTGCGGGCGAACAGCACCACCCCCCCCACCATCGGCGAGCTCAGCACATTCCGATCCTCGGCACTGAGTTCGATGCCGGCCACATCAAGAAACAGGGGACCGAGATGCGTTATCGGGCGGGCCAAGACCGTTCCTCCGGGGACCATTCGTCGATGGGCCGCTCGGCGAGAAACTGGTTGTAGAAGCGGGGGTCGTCCGTCACCTCCCGGCCAACCCAGGCAGGCGGGTGGACCGGCTCCCGGACGCTCGCGAGCTCGACCTCGGCCACGACCAGCCCGGCATTACGCCCGCCAAACACATCGACTTCCCAGAGCCGTCCCTCCCAGGGGACGTCATGGCGAACCTTCTCGACCAACCGCCCACCCGCATAGGCCGCGAGCAGCGCTTCGGCCTCCGCCTGCGGAATCGCGCACTCGAACTCCATCCGCGAAGGACCCGGAAGACGGCTCTTGAGCGTGAGCCGCCCCTCCCCTGCCGCGAGCCGGACACGGACGGTCACACCCGGCCCTTCCGCGAGATATCCCTGGCGGAGCGGACGGGCGGAGACGGCCAGCCTCTGCCAGCCGTCGGCACAGACCAGATACTTGCGTTCGATCTCCTCCTTCATGAGCGGACACAGAGGGCGCGGCTCTCAAGAGGGACCCGATCGCGGACCTGGACGGCCGAATAGCAGGAAACCTCGGGCACCCGTGCCGGGCGCCCGCTGGGAAAGGCTTCGAATCCGGCGGCAACGCCCACGCAGGGCGGACCCATCACCACCCCCCGATGCTCCCGGCCTGGCCGTACCGGCGGACACGCCGCTCGCGAAAGCCAGCCCTTCCAATCCCGACCGGCATCATGCGGGACCCGCCGCCGTCTCCCAGTCCGTCCGGTCCCAGCGCGCAGCGAATTCCTGCCAGTGGGACTCCGTCTGCCCGCTGAGGAAGATCTCCACCTCGCGGATGGCAGCCCGGAACGCATCTCCCGAAAGGCGGTCGCGCATGCGTTCCAGACGGAGGAACAGGAGGTAGGTGGTGAGCGCGTCGGTCTCGCAATACCGGTCGATGCGTTCCCGTTCGCCGGCGAGATAGGCGGTGAGGACCCCGGATCCCGACAGGTCGAGCTTGCCCGGCAGGCCCACGAGGCGAGCCGCCTCGTCCAGGCGGACGGCGTTGCGTCCCGACTGGAATCCACCCAGCACGTCCATGAGATCCATGTGCCGCCAATGGTAACGGGACAGGTAGTTGTTGAAGCGAAATTCCGGCAGGCGCTCGCCGGTCTCCCAGTAGGTCGCGGCCGGGATCGCGTAACGGAGGGCCCGGTACTGGAGGACCGGGAGATCGAAGGCATTGCCGTTCCATGTGACGAGCCGGGGCTTCAGGCGGTCGATGCCGGAAAAAAACCGTTCGATCCGCTCCCGCTCGCTGGCGAGATGGGAACCCAGGGAAAAGCAGCGCAGTTCATGGTCCGTCCGGAGAACAACCCCGATCACGAGCACGGCGTGAAGATGGATCGGCATGAACTCGCTGCCCCCGGTCTCCTGCCGGCGTTTCTGCAGCATGGCTTCCATCTGCTCCGCCTCCGGCAGATTCTCGAGTCCCCACAGACGGGATCCCAGCTGAGTGTCCGGAATGGTTTCGATATCAAAGGCCAGGATCGGCTCGCTCAAACGCCCCCCTGTTCCGGTGGCACCGCTCTTGCTAGAATCATTCTATGCGTAAAACCCGATCGGGGGGCTTTCTCCTGCTGATGGGCGGTCTGGTGGCGGCTCCGGTTCATGGGGCCCGGCCACCCGCCCTCCGGTTGTTGACCATCATTGAGCGGGCCGGGCAACCGCTCTACCGGGCATTCAGCCGCGACCTCTCGGCCGCGCTCACCCACCGGGGAATTGCCAACGTCCGGATCCTCGACTGGGAACCGGGCCAGCTCCCGAACCGCCAGATGGCCCACCGGCTGGACCGGTCGGCCTTCATCGTGACCGTCGGGCCGCGGAGTCTTGCCTGGCGGCTGGCCCAAAATCTCGTGACGCCGACCTTGGCCACGTATGTGACGCGCGAGGACTTCCACCGGCTGACCGGCTCGCCGCACCGGTTCGTCACGGCCATCTACCTCAACCAGCCCTTTGAGCGCTTTCTCGCCCTGGCCCGGATCCTGATCCCGCGCCTGCACGCCATCTCGGCCGTTTTGAGCCTGGACCAGAAATGGCGGCGCCCGCTCATTGAACGGGTCGCCCACGCCCATGGATACGCGGCTCACATAGTCGTGACGCCGGTCGACCCCAGGGCCATTTTCAGTGCGTTCCGCTTTGCGCTGCCGGGCACCGACGCACTGATCGAACTGCCCGACACCACGGTCTACAATCCATTCACCCTTCCGGAAATCTTCCTGCGCGCGTTCCGCTATGGCGTGCCGATGATCGGCTATGCCCCGGAGTCCGTCCATGACGGAGCCCTGGCCGGCCTCTACTCCACGCCCAGCCAGTTCAGTCGCCAGGCTCTTCCGATCGTGCTGTCGGCAGTCGCGGGTGGGCGGGTGCAGCTTCCGGCACCGGCCTATCCCCGGCTCTTCAAAGTCCTGCTCAACCGGACGGTCGCCGGCACGCTCGGCATTCCGCTCCCCGACCTGCCCCGGGTTCTCATGGAGATGCATCGGCGGCATCCACCTCGGCCGGCCGAGTTCGGAACATGAATCTGGGAATCCGCAGCCGGGTCCTCCTGATTGCCTGGGGACCGGCCGCGCTGATCGCCATCGCCCTGGCCGTCTATTTCGTCTCGAGCAACCTGGCTGCGCTGCGGGCTTCCCGCCGCATCTTGGGACAGACGCTGTCCCGCCAGCTCGCTCCGGCCGCCCAGTACGGCGTGCTGGCGAACAACGCCACCCTCCTCCGCCACCTCATTGATCCGGCACTGACCCAGTCGGCGGTCTCCTCGATCGTGATCGAAAACCGATCCGGCCGGATTCTGGCCAGCGACTTCCACCAGCGCCATCCGATGAGCCTCGTCGAACAGGCCGGGCAGTTCCTCGCCAACCTGATTTCCGGTTCGTCCGGAAACGCCTGGACCTTCACCTCGCCGGTCGTGATCCGGCCCCTGCCGGTCGGCCCCGGATTCCGGCTCTTCAACACCAGGACCCCGAAGTTCTCGAATCCGGACGAGACGTTGGGTTCCGTCCAGGTCACGCTTTCCACCGAGCATCTAGGGGAACAGGAGAGCCGGATCCTCATCAAGGGCCTGGTCCTGATGCTGCTCGGGCTTCTCGCGACATTCGTGCTGGCCGAACGGATGAGCCGGTCGATCACCCACCCGGTGCTCCGCATGCTGCGGTCGGTGAGCGACTTGTCCCAAGGACAGATGTCGGCCCGTCTTCCGGAAAGCTCCTATGGGGAACTGGGACGGCTCGAGCACGGTATCAACCAGCTCGCGGAACAGATTGGCCACAGCACCCGCCAGCTCGAGGCCGAAGTCACCCAAGCCACCCAGGAACTCCGGGAAACCCTCGAGGAGGTCGAAAGCAAGAACGTCGCCCTGGATCTCGCCCGCAAGCAGGCCGTGGCCGCCAACCGGGCCAAAACCGCCTTTCTGGCCAACATCAACCACGAGATCCGAACCCCGATGAACACCATCCTGGGATATGCCGACTTCCTGACGGCGACGCCCCTCGATGCGGACCAGCAGGAGTACCTCGGGTGGATCCAGCGTTCCGGCCAGCATCTTCTGGGCCTCATCGATGAAGTCCTGCACTTCTCCCGCATCGAGGCAGGGCACCTCGACCTTTCGCAGGCTCCCTGCGACGTCCACATCCTGCTCGAGGAAGTCATCGCCGCCCTCGCCCCGCAGGCCCTGCAGAAAGGTCTCGACTTTTTGCCGGATCTCTACGAGGGGCCGCCCCTCCAGGTGCTGGCGGACGCCGGTCGCCTGCGTCAGATCCTGAACAACCTGATCGGCAATGCCCTCAAGTTCACCGAGCACGGCCTGATCCGCATCCGCGCCCGGCAGGAGGTGGACGCAGAACGGATCACGTTCCACCTGGCCGTCGAGGACGAGGGAATCGGCCTGTCTCCCGAGGACCGGGGCCGCATCTTCGAGCCCTTCGCCCAGGCCGACAATTCAACTTCCCGCCGGTTCGGTGGCGTCGGACTGGGACTTGCGATCTGCCGCCGCATCGTCGAAGCCATGAAAGGAACCATCCGGGTCGACAGCCAGCCAGGGGCGGGAACTCGGTTCGTCGTGCACTTGTCCTTTACCCGGGTCCCTGAAACGGCCCCCGCCCCGACCCCAGACTTCTCATGCCGGCTCCACCTCCAGGGCCCGCCTGTCTACCGGGAGTGTTTCGGGCGGCGCTTCGCGGCCTGGGGCTTCGAGGTCACGGCTCCGCTGGCGGGTGGAACCGTACCGGAGCCATCGGAGGGACGGTCCGGCCGGCCGATCCTCGAAGTCGAGATTCTCGGACTCGCGGAACTGGCCGGAGAGAAGGCGCTCGAGGCAGCGGCTCCGGAGAGTCCGCGACGGCTGATCCTGGCCGCCACGGCCGACCGTCGTGAACTCCGGCGAATCGGATTGGCCAGAAACGCCATCTGCCTGCCCATCCACACCCCCGTCCGTGACCTCAAGAAAGCACTCGGCGAGCTCCTTGAGGCCTACCCCGTGGAACCGTCCCCGAACGGCCGGACCCCGGAAGTGGATTTCTGGGACCTCTTCCGGCAGGAACTGCCCCGTCAGGTCCTGACCCTGCGGGAGGCCTGGACCGTCCGGCCGGATCCCATGAGAATCAGGGAGGCCTTCCACCAGCTGGAAGGGACGGCCCGCTTCTGCAAACTGCCGTCCCTGCAGGCCGCCGTGTCACAGCTCCGCACCCACGGGCAGGCTCATCCCGATGACCATGGCCTCGCATCGACGGCCTGGCAGAACCTTGGTCAGACCGTCACGGCGATTTTGGCGTATTCCGCCACCCGTCCCCCCGCGCCCGTCCAACTGCCCGCAGCAAATCCCCCCGACCTGCTCGGTGAAATCCGCGTCCTGGTGGCCGAGGACAACCCCATCAACCGGACCCTGATCGGCCGCATGCTGGAGCAACAGGGAGCCCGGGTGTGGCTGTGCTCGAACGGTGTCGGGCTGGTCAGCCTGATCGAGACCGTGGAGCCGGACGTCGTCCTTCTGGATATCCACATGCCGGAGATGGACGGCATCGAAACGGCTCGCCGCATCACGGAAAGCCACCCGGGGCTCCCGCTCGTTGCGATCAGTGCGGACATTCTCCCGGAAACCAGAATCCGGGCCCTCAACTCTGGGATCCAGGAATATCTCGTCAAACCAATCCGGGCCACCGCCCTGGCGGAGACGATCCAGCAGGTGCTGGACCGCTCGTCCCGGCACCCCAGGCCACCGCAAAGGCCAGCGCCCAGTCCAGCTCATCCGTTAGGCTGAGTTCCACACCGGCAATCCCCGCCTCCCGCAGCCGCTCCGCCAGACGGCCCGGCGCAAAATCCACAACTGGCTTGCCCTTCGCATCCGCCAGGATGCTCATGGACTGAAGGGAAACCCCCGCGGCAAAACCGGTTCCGAGCGCCTTGGCCACCGCCTCCTTGGCCGCGAAACGCAGGGCCAGGTAGCGGGCCGGCTCGCGCCGGCGCGCCAGTTCCTGCCGCTCGGCCAACGTCAGAATGCGCCGGACGGCCCGCGCTCCATGTCGCTTCCAGAGGGCTTCCATGCGGGCGATGGAGACGAGATCGGTCCCAACCCCGTAAATCATGTCGTCCCGCGCCGGGCCGTGACCATCCGTTCCTTCATGAGGCGGGTGGCGGTCTCCAGCCCCACGAAAACCGCGCGGCTCACGATCGCATGCCCGATGTTGAGGGTCTCGATCTCCGGAATCGCTGCCACCTGGACGACCGAGTCATAGCCCAGCCCGTGCCCGGCATGCACCGCAAGTCCACGCGAGCCAGCCAGGCGGGCCGCACTGCGCAGGCACTCCAGCCGATGGGCCCGGGATTCGGGGTCCCGGGATTCCGCGTAGGCCCCCGTGTGCAGCTCGACGGCATCGACCCCGAGCCGACACGCCGCTTCGATCTCGTCGGGCACCGGATCGATGAACAGGGACACCCGGATCCCAGAGTCCGAAAGACGGCGGATGACCGGGCGCAGGCGGTCGGTCAGAAGACGGACGGACAGCCCGTTTTCCGTGGTCCGTTCCGCCCGCCGTTCTGGCACAAAACAGACCTCGGCCGGCCGGATCAACACCGCAAATTCCAGGATGACCAAATCCAGGCTCACTTCCAGGTTGACGGGAATGGAGAGTTCCCGAACGAGACGCGCCACATCGGACTCCTGGATGTGGCGGCGATCCTCACGCAGGTGAACCGTGATGTTGTCCGCACCGCCAAGCTGCGCCAGACGCGCCGCTTCCAAGGGATCCGGGTAAAGTGTCTGCCGGAGCTGACGGAGGGTGGCCACGTGGTCGACATTGACCCCGAGCTGGATCATCGGGCGGGCGGTTTCCACTCCATCAGGCTCCATGACGCCGGGTGAAGTGCAGCAGGGATTCCATCCAGGAGCGTACGCCCGGGTTCCGCCCCCCCGCATGGGCGGCGTACACCCCCTCAAGCAACCGACGGCCCGACTGCAGGGAAGCCCCGTCGGTCCAGGCGCCATGGGCCAGATCCAAAAGCACCCGGCCTTCGATGCCGGACACTGTGCCCGCCGGCATGCGGCGGGCGCCGGACCAGGCGTCGAAATCGTAAAACGCCGACGGATCGATCGGTTCCCGCGTCACCGCCTCCTCCAGGAGATTGAGGCCATAGCCGAGATCGGTCAGGAGATCCCGTTCGAACAGGCACACCACCCGGGCCGGCGGAGCGCCCGAGCCCAAGGCTTCGAGCGCACCCGTGTAGCGGGAATAAAGTGAAACCAGAGGTTCGAACCGCTCGGTCATGCGGAGAATGAGGTCGTGGAGATGGAATGCGGCCCAGAGCGCATGGTCCCGGAGATTGGTTGGAGGGCCGGCCCGTTCCGCACTTTTCAGGGTGGGCAGACGATTCTCGTGTCCGCTCCAGGAAACGATCCAGGGAATGAAGGGCTCGAGGCGCTGGCCCCGCCGGATCCGCTTGACCCCGCGGGCGATGATGCCGACGCGGCCCTCATGTCCTGTGAGGAGCTCAACGATCTGGCTCGATTCCCCGTAGTCCCGGGCATGCAGAACCCAGGCCGGCTCGTCCCAGACCCGGATCATCGGTCGGACTCCGGAGCCGAGGGAACCACGGGAGGAGTTGGCCGGGGATCCTGGGGATGATGGAGGGTCCAGTCGGGATCGACTTCCACGCGGCTATGCAGCAGGACCGGACGGCCGACCCGCGCCTCGAGCGTGTGACGCACCCGGCTGCCCGCCACCTTGAGCCGCTGCCCGCCCGTCCCGATGACGATCCCCTTCTGGCCCGGACGTTCCACCCAGACCCGGAGATCCACCTCCACGCGGCGTTCGGTTTCCAGCCAGGACTCGCAGACGACGTGCAAGGCGTAGGGCAACTCCGCCGTGAGATCCATCATGAGCTGTTCCCGGAAGAGCTCGGCGGCCTGGTCGGGCCAGGCCAGCCCCACACCCCGAGCCGCAAAGGCCGGGCGGATCCGTTCCGGTGCGGGGCAAAAGGAGCGGATTTGGTCAGCCAGGGTCGCCAGGTTCTCGCCCCGCCGGGCGGAGACCGGCACCAGAAACGAAAAGGACGAGCGGTCTGCGAGCCTTTCGAGAAACGGCAGCAGCGCGGTCCGGGGCTTGATGCGGTCGATCTGGTTGACCGCCACGCCGAGCGGCTTGCCGAGCTCACGGGCCCGTTCGAGCAGCCGGTCCTCTTCGTCCGACCATTCCAGGCCGGCGACGACCCAAACCAGGAGATCCGCCTCAAGGGCGGCGTTCCAGACGACGTCGTTCAGCCGGAGCTGGAGACGATGCCGGGGACGGTCCATGACCCCGGGTGTATCCCAGATCCGGATCTCGGGCCCAGCTCCGGGCAGTGGAGCGGCCACCACCAGTCGGGTCGTTGCGGGCTTCGGGGTGACAATGCTCATCCGGCTGCCGGCCAGGCTGTTGAAAAGCGTCGACTTGCCGACATTGGGCCGCCCGAGCAGGACAACCGCAGCAATGCCTCCGGTTCCCTCAGTCATGTCCGATCCGCGCGAGAAGTGCCGCCGCCGCCGCCTGCTCGGCGAGACGCATGCTGGAACCCTGTCCCTGTTCCGCAAGCTCCCGCGCCGGGACCTCGCAACGCACGGTGAACAATCGGTGGTGGCCCGGACCCGTCGCGGACTGCAGGACATAGCCCGGCGGGGGCAGACCCGAGCCCTGGAGCAATTCCTGCAGACGGGTTTTCGGATCCTTCCGATCCGCCTGCCGTCCTGCGGCCGACCAGCGATGTGCGAGCAGTTGCTCGACCGCCACCCGTGCCGCCTCCGGTCCGGCCTCACAGGCAATCGCGCCGATCACGGCCTCGAGGGCGGAAGCTAGCGCCCGCTGACGGGCGGCCGGCCCGGAAAGGGCCCCGGCGCCAACCCGCAGTGCGCCCTCCAGGCCGATTTCCGTGGCCAGTTCCGCCAGAACCGACTGGCTGACCAGGGCGGCGCGGGCCCGTGTCAGACGGCCCTCATCCCACTCTCCGAACCGCCGGTAGAGGCCCTCCGCCACGGCCCAGCCGAGCACGGCATCGCCCAAGAACTCGAGCCGCTCGTTATGGGGAATGCCCAGGCTACGGTGGGTCAGCGCCTGTTCGCACAAGGCCCGATCCTGGAAGACATGGTCCAGATAGCTTTCGAACGGCTCCGGCACGGACTTACCCCGAACCGAACTTAGGCACCGGAACGTTGACGCTGTGGTGAAAATGCACGATGAAGCCGACATTGCCAATGAACGGCGTCTGTTCCGAGTAATCCACACTCAAAACGAGATGGTGGTGGACCCGGCTGATCCGGACGTTCCGGGAATGGATGGCGTCGATCTGGTTGACCACGAACTGGCGAACGATGGCGCGGAAAATCACGTGCCGGCTGAGCGTGGGTTGGTCGTGCGCCGCCGCATCGACCGCCGAGCGAATGGTGAGATACTCGAGGTAGACGGGGATCAGCCGCACCGCGGCCAGCGCAAAAATCACGAACAGAAACAGCGAAAGCACCCATCCCACGAAGCTCATCCCCTGCTGTTGTCGCTTGGCTTTCGGCATGGCGGTCTCCTCAGCGGATTATACGGCCGATCCGGCTCCAGATCGGCATCTTGGAAAACGCATCCCAGTTGAACCAGATGATCACGGCACGGCCGATGATATCCCGGTTGGGGACACTGCCCCAGTAGCGGCTGTCGTCGCTGTCGTCACGGTTGTCGCCCATCATGAAGTAGTGCCGGGGCGGCACGAGATAGCTCCCCGTAGGGGCCGACAGGCCCGGCGTGAGGAGGATCCCGTGCTTCACGCGGCCAAGCTGCTCCACACAGAAGAGCGATCCGGACTCTCCGTCCGGCCCATGGTAGGGCCCCTCGCAGGTATGCGGTACCGGACGGCCATCGATCCACAGCCGGTTGCCCTGGTAGCGGATCCAATCGCCCGGCACACCGATCACCCGCTTGATGTAATCGACGGACGGCTTGAGTGGATAGCGAAACACCACCACCTGGCCCACCCGGGGATGACCGGTCGGGATGATCACCGTGTTGGTCACCGGCAGCCGAATCCCGTAGTCGAACTTGTTGACCAAGATGAAATCGCCGATGAGCAATGTCGGCACCATGGATCCCGAAGGAATCCGGAACGGCTCGAAAAGGAAGGACCGGATCAGGACCAGAACCAGGAGGATGGGAAAGAACGAGCGGGCATACTCGACCAGGGTGGGGGCCGGAAGGCCCGCGCCCCGGCGCCTGCGCAAGATCGCATCCGCGAGCCAGATCCCGCCGGCAACCGCAAGGACAATCAGGAAAACTGCCGAATATCCGAAAACCGCCATCACGAGGCCTCAGCAGACTGGGAGAAACGTCGCCCGGGGAATCCGCCGGGCCGGACCCGGCCGACCGGAGCGCCTGTCCGGCCGGCAGCGGGCAAAAGGCCGAATGCATTATAGCGGGTCGGCGACGAAACGCCCCCCGGGATGCGACGCCCCCCAGGCTCACCCTCCAGGCTCAGTCCGCCAGGGAGTGCTTGAGAACGGCCAGAAACGCCTCTTGGGGAATCTCGACCTTGCCCAGGCGTTTCATGCGTTTTTTCCCTTCCTTTTGTTTCTCAAGGAGCTTGCGTTTCCGCGTCACGTCCCCACCGTAGCATTTGGCGATGACGTTCTTGCGCAGGGCCTTGACGGTTGCCCGGGCAATGATTTGGGTGCCGATCGAGGCCTGCAGGGCCACCTCGAACATCTGGCGCGGGATCAGTTTCTGCAGGCGGTCGACCAGTTCGCGGCCGCGGGCGTAGGCCACATCCCGGTGCACAATGGTGGCGAACGCGTCGACCGCCTCTCCATTGACCAGGAAATCCAAGCGGACCAGATGCGAGGACCGGAATCCGAGGAACCGGTAATCAAAGGAGGCGTAGCCCCGCGAGGCGGATTTGAGCCGGTCGAAGAAATCCAGGACCACCTCGCTCAGGGGCAGTTCGTATTCAAGGGCCACCTGCCGGGCGTAATAATGCAGGCCGATCTGGCGGCCGCGCTTTTCCTGGCACAAGGCGATCAGCGCCCCGAGATGGTCCGAGGGGGTCAGCATTCTCGCCACGATGATGGGCTCGCGGATCTCGCGGATCCGCTGGACGGCAGGCAGGCCGCTCGGGTTGTTCACCATGAGGGTCTGTCCATCAAGCAGAACCACCTCATAATGCACGGTGGGCACCGTCGTGATGAGGCTCAGGTGGTATTCCCGCTCGAGCCGTTCCTGGACGATCTCCATGTGGAGCAACCCGAGGAAACCGCATCGGAATCCGAAACCCAAGGCCACCGATGTCTCGGGTTCATAACTCAGCGCCGAATCGTTGAGGCGGAGCTTGGAGAGGGCATCGCGGAAGGCCTCGTACTGTTCCGAGTCGGTGGGGAACAGCCCCGCGTAGACACGCGGGTGGATCGGCTCGAATCCCGCCAGCGGGGCCGCCGGACGGTCCGCCTGCATCACCGTATCGCCGACCGGTGCCCCCTCGACCTCCTTGATGCCGGCAATGAGGTACCCCACCTCGCCCGCCTCGAGTGCCGGGCGGTCCTCCAACTGGAGCGGCCGGAAGAGCCCGACCCGGTCCGCCTGATACACGCGGTGCGTCGAAAACAGCTCGATTTTGGAGTGCGCGGCGAGCCGGCCCTCCTTGATCCGGACCAGCGAAACCACGCCGACATAGTTGTCAAACCGCGAATCGATGATGAGCGCCCGGAGGGGATCCGTGGATTGGCCGGCGGGCGGACGGATCCGCCCGATCACCGCCTCGAGGAGCTCGCGTACTCCCGCGCCCGTTTTGGCGCTGACCCGAAGGGCGGATTGAGCCTCGATGCCGATCACATCCTCGATTTCCGCGATAACCCGATCGGGATCGGCGGCCGGAAGATCGATCTTGTTGATGACCGGAATGATCTCGAGCCCCTGCTCGATGGCCTGGTAGCAGTTGGCGACACTCTGGGCTTCCACGCCCTGGACTGCATCCACCACGAGGAGCGCTCCCTCGCAGGCTGCGAGCGACCGGGAGACTTCATAGGAAAAATCCACATGCCCCGGCGTATCGATGAGGTTGAAGCGGAAGACCCGGCCGCTCTCTGAGCGGTAGTCGAGCGCAACGCTCTGGGCCTTGATGGTGATGCCCCGCTCGCGTTCGATCTCCATCGAGTCAAGCACCTGGTCCATCATGGCCCGTTTCGGAAGCCCTCCACAGAGCTCGATGAAGCGGTCGGCCAGGGTGGATTTCCCGTGGTCGACATGGGCCAAGATGCAAAAATTGCGGATATGGTCCATGCCCGGTCAGCGCTTCAGTCCATAACCCGCCCCGGCCGGTCTCCGGCATCCGGTTGCAACCGGGACTCTGTCATTCACCGCTGGGTGTCCGGTCGGGTAGGGGCAACGGGCTATTTTACGGGTTCGGGCCGGTGCGCGGGGCCGGACGGGACGGGCCCAGAGCGGAGCAGTGCTCTCTCCACCCGTTCCCGGTCCCAGCGCCCCTCGACGATGACCCGTCTCCCCCTGAGAAGGACCGGGACCCGAAGTCCGTAACGGCGGATCAGATGCGGTGTACTGTCGACATCGACAATTTCGAGCCGGCACCCGACTTCCGCCCCGAAATGCCCCCGGAGGTACTCTTCCAGCCGTTCGCAAGGGGGGCAGTTCCGACGCCGGATGAGCCGCCAGGGCGGAGTGGACCTCACGGAGCGGCCACCGGCCGGATCTGTCCGGCGATGAATTGGACGGTCCGGAGCGGCACCTCGCCGATGACCGTAAACGAAAATCCGCCGATGGCCCGGCCGAAAGCCGAAACCGGCCCCATGCGGGCCGGCCCGGAAAGGGTGGGAATGCGCCCGGCGAGCGGGTGGATGAACACGGAAACCGTCGCGAGCCCGTCACTCAGGAGAATGTGGCGGACCGGCCCCGGAGCCATGGTCGTCGTGTCCTCGATCACCCGGAATCCGGGCGGAACCTTCTGGAACACGCACTTCGGGATCTCGGGTCCCAGGGTTTTCGCAAGTGGAATGGGGGGGATCCGTGGCGGTCGGACGTGCCAAGCAGCGGGCGGATACCAGTGAATGGTCACAAACATCATTTGCTCGATGACCTGCCCCATCGCATTGAGCAGGTCAGATCGCAACGGAAATCCGTTGTGGGAATCAATCCAGAGCCGATAGCCGTAACGGTAGCGGTCACGCGGGCGGACGACGATGATCCGGGCGAGATGGCCGGCCACCCGGCCCAGCCGGGGAATCAGGAGAAAGCGGTATTCGCGGGCCAGATCGCGGCGGAAATGCCGCCGGAATCCGATCCAGTTCTGCGGCAAACCGGTATAGCTGCCAAGCACGTGCATCATGCGGACCGGATGCCCGTTCAAGAGGAACATGAGACGGTGGCCGTTTTTGAGAAGCTGCCGGGGCGGTCCGTTCAGTGTCCGGATCCGTTCCCAGCCGCCATACCGGGCCACCCCGTGCTCCACTGAAATGGACTTGAGCATGCTGTTGTGCTGGAAGACCAGAATCCCCCGGTAGTTGACGGAAAGCAGGACCTGCTGCATGTGCAGGAGGGCCTGTTCCGGCTTGAACGGGGGCGGTGGCCGGGCCACGGCGGTGCCCACCGCGAGGAGCCCGAGCCCGAATGCGGTCTTCCACCGGACGCGGGCGGGTACCCTCAAGGGTGTCGGTGCCGGTGCTGGTAGCGCCACCGCTGTCCCCGTCCCGAAACAGCATAGTTATAGGCCGCGATCCGTGGATAGGCCATCGTCGGGGTGGCCGAAAGGGAAGCGGCATGCAACATCCAGTAGGTGGCCAACTGTCGGCGCAGCGCCCGCGAGGGAACACTCCACGACACGGAGCGGACCCGGCCATAGGGCCCATGTCCCGGGATCGTCCGGCGGACCCCCACAAAGGCCGGGAACGGCGGGTGGCCGAGACCGGTCCGCGAAACGTCATCGCGGAGCCCGGCCGCCAGGAGCAAGACGAGGGACAGGGCGAGGGCCCCGCGCCAGGACCAGGATCCCCAGGACCGCGCAAAGCGGCCCCGGGGACGTCGGCGTTCCGGGGTCGGAGGGACGGCCGACGCGCCGACCCACCGCCGGAGCTGCCATTCTTCGCTGTACAGGACTTCCCGGATAAGGCCGTAGCGGGACAGGGCACGGCCGGCCTCTGGATGCTCGCGCACGGCCTCGACCAGCCGCTCGCAATCGGCCGCCATCAATTCCCCATCCAGGAAAGCGGACAGGGATTCCCCGCACGCCGGTCCCTTTTCCGGTTTCAGTGGTTCCATAATCAGTTTCCTCCTCCGCCCAGAAGCGGTTCCAAACGGCTGTTGATGGCTTCCCGTGCCCGGAAGATCCGGGATCGGACCGTTCCAATCGGACAATTCATGGTCTCGGCAATATCCTCATAGCTGAAACCCTCAACCTCCCGCAGCAGGATGGCCATCCGCAGGTCGGGCGCGAGTTCTTGGATGGCCTGGATGATCACTTGGCGCATTTCCTCCGAGATCATCAGGGCTTCGGGAGTCTCAAACGACTGCAGCCCTTCCAGGCTGTTGGCGGCATCGTACTCCTCGTTTTCCACCAGCGCGGATTCCTGGCGCTTGGCCTCGAGTGCCAGGTGGTTTTTCGACGCATTGATGGCGATCCGGTAAAGCCAGGTATAGAACGCACTATCTCCCCGGAAGGAGCGGATGGACCGGTAGGCCCGCAGAAAGGTTTCCTGGGTGATGTCGAACGCCAGATGGGCATCGTGCACATATCGGGTAATGAACTTGTAAATCCGGTACTGATACTTGCGGACCAGAAGATCAAAGGCCATCCGGTCTCCGGCCTGGACCTTGGCCACCAGTACCTGATCGTTGTCGGTCCTCGGCCCCGGACTCATGACCGTATGTCCCTGGCTATGTTGTATGACCACCGGAAAATGAAAGAGTTCAGTTTTCTCTCCGTCTGGCGGATGATCGGCACAGGCGTGACCTAGCCCGTTCGGCCACGCCCGGCGGGAATCCCGAAGCATCTTCCGTTTCCAGTTTCAAGTTTCATGTGAAAGATCAATCACCTGATTCGAATCCCGCGAGCCGTGGAGCATGACCACGGAAGGATCGCGGAAACTGTCTCCCATGGATTATACCGGAGCCCGGAGGGTGCCAGCCTCAGGATTTCCAGAGGGTTTGCCGGTAGTAGGACAGTTCTGCGATCGAATCCAGGACATCGGCCAAGGCCGTGTGCTGGCTTTCCTTGCCGAGCCGTCCAAGTACGTCCGGATTCCAGCGGCGCGCCAACTCCTTCAGGGTCGAGACATCCAGGTTTCGATAGTGGAAATACGCTTCCAGACGGGGCATCCAACGCGCCAGGAAACGGCGGTCCTGGCAAACGCTATTGCCACACATGGGAGACGCCCCTTCCGGAACCTGTCCGGCCAGGAAATCCAGGGTCAGGCGCTCCGCGTCCGCCTCCGTACAGCGGCTTTCGCGGACGCGTGCGGTCAGGCCCGAGGCCCCGTGATGCTGGCGGCACCAGGGGCCCATCTGCGTCAGCATGACCTCCGGCTGGGCAATGGCCAGAACGGGCCCCTGCGCGACGATTTCGAGATCGGGCCCGGTCACGACGGTCGCAATCTCGAGAATGTGGTCCTCGAGGGGATTGAGACCGGTCATCTCGAGATCGATCCAGATGAGACGGAGCCCGTGCTGGACAGGGGCCGGACTGGTCACGGTGGGCGCTCTCATCCCGGCGGCCAGAGCAGGGCGCGTCCGGCCAACAGGTGGAGGTGTAGGTGAGCCACGGTCTGACCGCCTTCTGCGCCCGTATTGATCACCACACGATAGCCGGCCCCCGCAAAGCCGCAGGAAGCCGCCAGGTCACGGGCCCGGAGCAACCACCGCCCGGCGACATCGGGGTCCACACCGGTCCATTCCGCGAACGAAGCCACGTGCCGTTTAGGAATGACGAGCAGGTGCACGGGAGCCACCGGGTGGGCATCGTGAAACGCGATGAAATCCCCGTCCTCGTCCACTATTTTCGCATTGAGGTCATGTTGGGCAATCCGGCAGAACACGCATTCGGTCATGGCGGAAAATCCTCCCGGCGGGTGGTGGGGGGCGATTCATTCATAGTTCCGCCGTCCCTGGATGGCCTGAACGAGGGTATGGCCGTCCAGATACTCAAGCTCGCCACCCATGGGGATCCCCTGGGCGATCCGGGTCGAGGGGATGGACCGGCTATGGCACAGATTGGCAATGAAGTGGGCCGTGGCCTCTCCTTCCACGGTTGCATTGGTCGCGAGGATGACCTCGCGGACAAGTCCCGAGCCCAGCCGCTCGACCAGAAGGTCAAGGCCGATGTCTTCCGGACCCACCCGATCCAGGGGCGACAGGTGTCCATAAAGCACAAAATAGGTGCCACGGTAACTGGCCGTGTTCTCGAGCGCAATCACATCCGCGGGAGTCTCCACCACGCAGACCTGGCTCGGGTCACGCAACTCCGAACGACAGATCGCACAAAGCGCGTCCTCGGTATACATCCGGCACGACTGGCACAATCGCAACCGGTCAACCGCTTCGCCGAGAGCCCGGGCCAGGCGCCGGGCGCGCTCGCCCTGATCGTTGATCAGGGCCAGGGTCAGCCGCTGTGCCGTCCGTGGACCCACGCCCGGCAACTGCCTCAAGGCGTCGGTCAGATGCTCGAGCGGAGGCGGCATCACTTTCATGGCATGGACCGGAGCGGGACGGGAAGGTGGGATTCGGTCCTATTCATGGTCGCCCTCCGGATCCGGCTCCCTGGAGACGATCGAATTGGGCTGGATCTCGAAACCCAGTGCGAGAAGCTTCTGCACGTCGGGATCCTGCTCCAGGGTCAGTCGAGCCTGCTGAAGCTTCCCTTCCCGGACCTGTTCCAGATGATGGGCGGGAGTCGGGCCTTCCACGCCGCCGGTCTCGAAAACCACTTCCACCCGGTCTCCTTCGGCTTCCCGCAGTGCAGCTTCGATCCGGCCCTTGAGCTGTTCCGTGAGCAGGACCCCCACTCCCTCCGCGAGGCCCAGCACGAGACGCCGATCCGCAAATTGCCGGCAGACCGAATGGTTGAGGATCTGGCGGGCGGCGCCGCCGAGCGCCAGACGGGAAACGTAGACGGGCCAGTTTTCCGGCGCGAGGGGGGGGGCGGCGACGGACGGGACCGAAGCGGTGGAAATCGGGGGGGCATCCGGGGCGGGGAGCCGGTCTCCGGCTGGGGCACTCCCGGCCGCCAGGCCGCGCTCAGGCACCGCCGGCCGGAAGCTCAGCAGGCGGATGCAGGTCATGTCGAACGTCACCCTGGGATTTTCGACCTGCCGGATCTCCTCCAGTCCGCGGCGGACGATCTCGTAGTCCAGTTGGAGATCGAGCGGGTCGACGCGTTTCAGTAGATCCTCCCAGCGCGCCACCTCCTCCGCACGGACCGGGAGGGGGGACCCCCATTCGAGCCGGGCCGCCAATTCGACAAAACGGCGGGCCATGGATTCGAGAATGCCCGCATAGTCGGGCTCAAGGGCGTGCAGGCTTTCGAGCAGGCTTCCCAGACGGGCCGGATCCCGCTCCAGCACCGCCCGGAGCAGTGCGTCGAGCTGCTCATGACCGAGGGTTCCCAGGATTTCCACCACATCGGATTCCCGGATCTGCCCTCCCCCATAGGACACGGCGAGATCCATGAGACTGAGTGCATCCCGGACGCTGCCCTCGGCGGCTCCGGCCAGAAGACCAAGCGCCATCGGATCGGTTTCGAACCCCTCCGCCGCGGAGACCTCGGCCAGGTGCCCGGCGATCCGTTCTGCCGGCACATGCCGCAGGGCGAAACGCAGGGCACGCGACTGGATCGTCGGCGGCACCTTCTCCGGTTCCGTCGTGGCCAGAAGGAAATAAACATGGGGCGGAGGCTCTTCCAGTGTTTTCAGAAGGGCATTGAAGGAATGAGCCGACAGCATGTGCACTTCATCAATCAGGTAGACCCGGAAACGGCCCCGGGTCGGCAGGTAGGGAACGTTCGCCAGGAGTTCACGGGTTTCCTCGACCCGGGTCCGTGAAGCGGCGTCGATTTCCAGAAAATCGGGGAAGGAGCCGTCGTCGATCTCCCGGCAGTGGGCACAGTTTCCGCAGGGATCCGGACCGACTCCCTGCTCGCAGTTGAGCGCCTTGGCCACGAGGCGGCCGAGAGTCGTCTTGCCGACCCCGCGGGTTCCCGAGAACAGCAAAACCGGGTGCAGCTGGTTTTTCCGTAAAGCGTTCTGCAGGGCGCGCACCACGGGTTCCTGGCCGATCAGCGCCGCGAAGGAACGGGGCCTCCACTTGCGGGCCAGTGGCTGGTGGACCGGAACGGCAGATGGCGGAGGGTCGGCCGGGCTCACGTTCCCTCCTCGCGGGCGCGGCGGGGCTCGGGGCGACCGCACATCGTGGCGGAGAGGGTGGGATTCGAACCCACGATACGGTGACCCGTATACACACTTTCCAGGCGTGCTCCTTCGACCGCTCGGACACCTCTCCGCGCAAACCTCATGGGGGAACCGCTCCGCTCCATCGCACCGCCCCCCGCTCCCTCCGGGGCCCCATCGCCGCCGGACCCAGGATTCACGATCCGGGCTCCACCGTCACGACGCCGCCGTCACTCAGCCGGATCCCGATCCCGCAGGGTGGACCAGTCCCGGAGGCACGATCGGACACTCCCCGCCAGACAGGGGGCTCCGGGCCTTAATCGGGGGGATGTGGTAGCGGCCGGACGGGCGTAGGGAGACTCCGCCCGCCCGGAGCTCCAGCGCCGGCGGAATCGGTGCCGGGCGGCGGGGAACCGGACACAACGCCCCCGCGCAACCCGCGAGGCCCGCCAGGCAAATCAAAACGGAAAGAGTCTTCAAGACACGATCAGCCAAAGGTCATCTCCCAGCGCTGGGTCTGGCGCGGCCGATGGCAAGCCGTTCCAGAACGGTACGGACAGTTCCCCGGTTCCGCTCGGCCAGGGGCACCAGCGGCAACCGGATACCACCGGGCATCCACCCCATCTCCTCAAGGACCCATTTGACCGGGACCGGGCTGGATTCGATGAACAACACCTCGTGCAGGGGCGCCAGCGATTCCTGAACCGCCCGAGCGGCGGGCCATTCGCCCCGGAGCGCATGGCCAACCCACTGCGCCATCCGGTCCGGCACCACGTTTGCGGTGACCGAGATCACCCCGTGCCCGCCTGCCTCGATGAAATCGAGCGCCGTCCCGTCGTCACCACTCCAGTAACCGAAATCAGGCCGGCACACGTCACGGAGCGCCCGCAGGCGCTCGCTTCCCGGTGTCGCTTCCTTGATCCCGACGATGCCGGGAACCCGGCTCAGCCGGGCGACCGTCTCGGGGAGGAGGTCACAGGCGGTCCGACTGGGCACATTGTACAGGATGATCGGGGTGGAGACCGACCGGGCCACCCGTTCGAAGTGGCGGAACAGGCCTTCGGGACCGGGCTTGTTATAGTAGGGGGTCACCAGCAGGCAGGCGTCGACCCCGAGTTCCGCCATGCGGCGGGTGAGCTCCAGGGTTTCGTCCGTGGCCTGCGTGCCGCTGCCGGCAATCACCGGAATCCGGCCCCGCACCCGCCCCAGCACCGCCGTGGCCAAGGCGACCTTCTCGACCGGCCGGAGCGTCGCGCTTTCTCCCGTGGTCCCGCCGATCACAAGCCCCTGCGTGCCGGATTCAAGATGCCATTCAATCAGGTGGTCAAGGCTTGTATAATCAATCTGGCCGTCTTGGGCCATGGGGGTAACTAACGCCACCAAACTACCCTGAAACATGGCTCACACACGCGGAGGGAGCAACCCGTTGAACTATCTTAATCGCTTACGGAGAGACCACTCAAGTCCCACGGCGTCCCCCCCGCACGGGACGGACCGCCGGCCTTCATGAAGCAGGTGCTGGTCCTGAGCGCCATGGGCCCGAACCAGCCGGCCCTCCTCCCGGATCTTACCCGCTATATTCTCGAATGCGGCTGCAACATCGCGGAAAGCCGGATGTCGGTTTTGGGCACGGAGTTCACCTGTTTTCTCTTGATTTCCGGAGCGTGGGATGCGATCGCCCGGCTAGAGAGCGGCAGCAAGAAGATCGAGCGCAAGCTCCAGGTGGCCCTCAGCCTACAGCGCACGGCCGAACGGTCGCTCGTCCGGGAGATGACCCCCTACGCCGTGGATGTGGTCTCCCTGGACCAGGAAGGCACCCTGTTCAACCTGACGACTTTTTTCACCGAACGGGAGATCACCATCTGCGAACTGAGTTCGCGAACCTACGTGGCCAGTTACACCGGCGCCACCATGATGGCCTTCCAGATGACGATCCTCGTGCCGGGTGCGCTGCCCATTGCCCACCTGCGGGAGGAGTTCACCGACTTCTGCGACAAGCTCAACCTCGACGCCATTCTGGAACCCGTGAAATCCTGAGGTGCCCCATGCCGGACCCGCAACGGATCCCCACCTTCGATCTGCCCGCCCATCCGGGCGGCCGGCTTCATTCCCGCGATCTCCACGGCCGGCTGACCGTGCTCTATTTCTACCCCAAGGACAACACCTCCGGGTGCACGGTGGAAGCCGTCGAGTTCACGGCGCTCTACCCCCGGTTCCGTCAGCTCGGCGCCGAAATCGTGGGGATCTCGCGGGATCCGCTCCGGTCCCACGAGAAATTTTCCAACCGGTTGGCGATCCCCTTTCCGTTGGTGGCCGACACGGAATCCGAGCTCTGCCGGGCCTGTGACGTGATCCGCGAAAAATCGCTCTATGGACGGAAATACCTGGGCATCGACCGCAGCACGTTTTTCTTCGATGCCGAAGGCCAGCTCCGTGCCGTCTGGCGCGCCGTCAAACCCCGGGGACATGCGCAGGCCGTGCTCGACCGGGTGGCGGAGGCCACCCCGGCGTCCTGACCCCCATGACACAATCCGGAAAGCGCCTGTGTGTCCTGGACACCAACGTCCTGATGCATGATCCAGCCGCCCTGTTCCGCTTCCGTGGGGATGACCTGTTCCTGCCCATGGTAGTCGTCGAGGAACTCGACGCGGCTAAAAAAGGACTGAGCGAGGTGGCCCAGAACGCCCGCCAGGCCAGCCGCTTCTTGGAACAGATGATCCACGGCGCCACCCAGGATGCCATCAGCCGCGGGTTGCCTCTGGAAGCGTTCTCCTTCCCATCGAACCCGAACCACCACAACGGATCCCGGGCCGGGGCCCAGGGGCTTCTGTTCCTCCAGACCGAAACCTTGATCCAGCCACTGCCTCTCGAGCTGCCGGGGCATCATCCGGATCATGCGATTCTGGCCGTCTGTCTGGCCCTCGGCAAACGCATGGCCCGTCATGCCGTCACCCTGATCACCAAAGACGTCAACCTGCGCATCAAGGCCGCCGTCCTTGGCGTCCACGCGGAAGATTACGCCAGCGACCAAGTGCTCGAGGACCTGAGCCTGCTGGAGGGCGGCATGCGGAGCCTGCCCGAGGATTTCTGGCAGACTCACGGCGAGGCCGTCCAGTCATGGAACCGCGATGGTCTGACCTACTATGCCGTGGAGGGCCCCCTCGTTGCGGGCTGGTTTCCCAACCTGTGCCTGTACGGAGGCGGCGAGCCCCCGATCGAAGCCCTGGTCCGCGAGACGGACGGGCAGCGGGCGGTCCTGGAGCTGGTCCGGGATTTCCGCCCTCCCCATCAGCCTGTCTGGGGCATCCATGCGCGCAACCGGGAGCAGAACTTCGCCCTCAATCTCCTCTTGCACCGCGATCTCGATTTCGTGACCCTCCTTGGCCCGGCCGGAACCGGCAAGACCCTGATGACGCTCGCGGCCGGCCTCCAGGAAACCCTGGAGCACAACCGCTTCCGTGAAATCATCATGACCCGCATCACCGTCCCGCTGGGCGAGGACATCGGGTTCCTGCCGGGGACGGAGGAGGAGAAAATGACGCCCTGGATGGGGGCCCTCCTCGACAACCTCGAGGTTTTGAGCGGGACTTCCGGCAGCGGGAGCTGGGGACGGGCCGCCACCCAGGACCTGTTGGCCCAGCGCATCAAAATCCGATCCCTTAACTATATGCGCGGCCGCACTTTCCTCAACCGCTATGTCATCATCGATGAGGCCCAGAACCTCACGCCCAAGCAGATGCGGGCCCTCATCACACGGGCAGGGCCGCACAGCAAGATGATCTGCGTCGGCAACATCGCCCAGATCGACACGCCCTATCTTACGGAAACGACCTCGGGACTCACCTATGTGGTCGACCGTTTCAAGGACTGGGCGTATTCGGGCCACATCACCCTGTCCCGCGGCGAACGTTCCCGACTCGCCGACTTCGCCTCCCAATCGCTGTAACGCCCTCTGTGGGGTTCCCTTGCGAAGAATCAATGGACGGCAGCACCACCCCCCCCCACCCCGATTGCGCGGGCGGGCGCCTGTGCTAACATAAAAGTGGAAGTAACGGAACGAGTTCGACCAGTCCATGTTTCGGGGAAGCCCGGGTATCGGACCCCGTCAACAACCCAACACTCCGCCTTCGCAGGAGCGACGAAAATGCAGACGATGACTCCTCTGTCCGCCAAAAGAATCTTCCGGAGCCTCTCCTTGATTGTCCTTCTGGCCACGGGAGTCGGAACCGCCCTCACGCCGGCCTGGGGTTCGGGATTCGCGCTCAACGAATCGAGCGCCCGTGAAATGGGCAAGGCCTATGCCGGCAGCGCGGCGAGCCCGGACGGTGCCACCGCCGTCTACTTCAACCCGGCCCTCCTGACCCTCCTCAGAAAGCCGACCCTCAACCTGACCGCCACCCTCATCAAGCTGAACGGCGAGTTCACCCCGAGCCAGGCCGTCGACGCCATCGGGGAACCCCTTTCCGGAGGCAACGGCGGCAATGCGGGACGGAAGCTCAATTTCGTGCCGTCGGGCTTTTTTGCGGCACCCTTGGGTGCCCGCTGGGCTTGGGGCATCGGCATCTACGTGCCGTTTGGGCTCAGTACCGACTACAACGCCTCATCCATTCTCCGCTACGAAGCCATTTATACGTCGCTTGACGTCATCAACGTGAATCCCTCGCTGGCCTACCGCCTGTCCCCCCACTTTTCGATCGGCCTCGGCGTGGATCTGTCCAAGGCCTATGCCAAGTTCACGAATGCCGTCGATGCCGGTGCCGTCTGCTTCTCGCAGTTGGGACCCCTCAACTGCGAAAGTCTGAACCTCACGCCCCAGTCTCACGACATCTTTTCCCAGGTGGCCGGGAGCGACACGGCCTTCGGGTGGAATATCGGCCTCCTGTGGCATGATTCAGGAACCCGCATCGGCTTGGCCTACCGGAGCCGAATCACCCACAATCTTGTCGGCACCGCCACCTTCAACAATGTGCCGGCCATCTTTGCCGAAAGCGCCCTCTTTGCCCCGACCGACGTCAGTGCCAACCTCGAGACGCCGGACACGGCGACTTTGAGCTTCAACCAGTCGTTGTCCCATGCATGGTCGATCGGTGCGACGGCCAGCTATACCCGCTGGGATTCTTTCCAGGAGATCCAGATCTTTTTTGCCAACCCCAACCAGCCCACCGCCACCACCCCCGAGAACTTTCACAACACCTGGTACGGCAGCGTGGGAACCACATGGCACTACAATACCCACTGGACCTTCCGGGGCGGACTCGGCTGGGACCAGAGCCCGGTTCCGAACTCGACCCGGAATGCCCGCCTCCCCGACGGCAACCGGAAGTGGCTGTCTCTGGGTTTCTCCTACCAGGTCAACCCGGCGACCACCCTGTCGTTCGGCTATGCGCACCTGTTCATGAGCCACCATATCCCGATGAACAACATCAGCCCGTCCGGCGATCAGGTGGTCGGCACCTGGAGTCTGGATGCCAATCTCTATGCCCTTGAGTTCGGCTATCAGTTCTGAACCGGAAGTACTCGCCCACCTTCCCCCCGCCATCGGGTCCGCCCAAGCCCCTTCCGCGTAGGCAGTTTTTTTGGTGGGGGGGGCCGTCCTGCGACCGCCGAGAGGGGATGTTCACCCATCCCCACCTGACCGAACCGGAAAGCGAGAAAGCCATGCCATTGCCGAGACCCCGATCCGACGTCCAAGCTCGCCCCCGACGCCGGCTGGAGCCCATACCGGTCGGAATTTCCAGTGTCGGCCGCCGGATTGCGGGTGCCGCCGGGGCGCTCGGACTGGCCCTCGCCCTGAGTTCCTGCGCCACCCTGTCCGGCCATGGTCCGGGACCGTTCCACGACATCAACCGCGCCAACTTTGCACTGAACGAGACCGTGGACCGGACGGTCCTCCGTCCGGCAGCCCATGCTTACGTCGCGGTGGTTCCCCACCCGATCCGGATCGGCATCCACAACGTCTTTTCGAACCTGTCGGACCCCATGATTGCCGTCAACGAGTTCCTGGAGGGCCGACTCCGGGAGGGATTCGAGGAAAGCGGACGGTTTTTGGCCAATACCACGTTCGGGGTCGTGGGACTGTTCAATGTGGCCTCCGCCATGGGGCTTGGCTCCCATCACGCCGACTTCGGGCTGACTCTGGCGCACTGGGGTGTGCCGCGCGGGCCGTACCTTTACCTGCCCATCTTCGGTCCAGGTAGCCTCCGCAGCCTCTCAGGCCTCATCGTCGACAGCTATTTCGGGAACCCGGTCCAGTACATCCACTCCGCGGCCATCCGCAACGATCTCACGCTCCTCCAGCTTTTGGAGATCCGTGCCCAGCTCATCGGCCAGGTGCGGCTCATCTACTCCGCCCCCGACCCCTACCTGATGATGAAGAACGCCTACCAGCAACATCGCCGTTACCGCTTCTACCACGGCCATCCGCCCATCGTCTATCCGGGTCTGCCGGGCGGGTCCGGACCGGGACCGGATGCACCGCCAGCGCGTGACCACCGGCGATTGGGGAGCCGGGGCCTCCGCGTGAACCGCAAGCCCTGACTTTACGAGGAGGGAGAGGGATCTCCCAAAAGAAGATTTTCAACCTGGCAGAGCCGGGCAATGGCCCGGGCCTGATCCGGCAGGTTCTGGATCGCAAGCACCCGCCCCGCCTGCAGGGCCAGACGCTTCCATTCGATGAGCTGAGCCACTCCGGCACTGTCCATGAGGGGAACCCCGCTCAGGTCCAGCGTCCGGACGCGGGGCAGGTCCCGCCGGGTCTTACGGTCGGGCCGGGCCAGCGTCGCAACCGTGAGCGGACCCTCGACGGTCATCCGATCCCCCGCGATGCGGATCACCGCACGGATCCTCCGATCTCCGGGCTCCGACGTCATCGGGAGGGGGAACCCGCAACGGGCCGGATGGCCTTTTTCCGCAGTTCGCGGATGAGCCCGGCCACGCCCACCCGTTCCAGGATCGGTTCGAATTGTCTCCGGAAACTCATGACATAGGAGATTCCCTCGACGCTCACGTCAAAAATCCTCCATCCGTGGGCCGTGTGATAGAGAGCATAGGTGACGCCCACCGCCCGGCCCCCGTGCGTGCGGATCTCGCTCATCACCTGCACATAGTGCACGGCCAGTGAACCCCGGTAGGGCTTGACCTGGACCCGGGCCCCCTGATAATGCCGCAGGGCGGTTGCAAAGGTATGGATCAGATAATGATAAAAAAACATCTGGAAGTGGTTCCGCTCCTCCGGTGTCGCCGACCGCCAGTACCGGCCGAGCACGTACTGGGCGGTGAGTGAAAAGTCGAAATAGGGCAACAGCTGGCCGGCCAGAAGAAGTGCCGTCCGATGCGGGTGCAGGCGAAGACTCTGGCGGTGAATCTTGAGAAATTCCAACACCGTCCGTGTGGCTTGGCCGATCAGGGCATTAGGGGTTGCCTGTGGGTTATCCACCAAGGCCTTCGCTGGAGCGGGGGCGGCGGGGGCAGGGGCGGCACCGGCCGGCGCAGCCAGGAGGACCAGGAGCAAGCAGGCGGGAGCTAGCCTTTTCATGTCAAATCACCGGTTGTCGGGCCGCTGTGTCTGCGCGGCGTGAAGCGGGTCTGCGCGTGGGCATCGCCTCGGGGAAGGAAGCCGTTCACTCACTTTCCCGAATGGGAGCCGTGGGTCAGGAGCTGGCCCAGGAGGTTCTCGAGGATAATGGCGGATTGCGTGAAATGGATCGTGCTGCCATTATGGAGGAAGGTCGGCGCCCCCCCCGGGCTCACGCCGATGTACTGCTCGCCGAGCACGCCTTCAGTCAGGATGGAAGCGGTGGAATCGGCGGGGATCTTATCATAGTGATCCGAGATGATGAGATCGACTTCCGCCTGGTATCGGCTCATGTTGTAGCGGATGGCTGTCACCCGTCCAATGGTGACCCCGCCCATGCGGACGGGTGCCCCCACATGCAGGCCACCCACGTTGTTGAAGAAGGCCTTGACCCCATAGCTGTGCCCGCCATAGGTCCGGTAGTTGGTGGTCTGTGTGGCCAGGTAGAACAGGGCAGCCACCCCCAGGAGCACAAAGAGGCCGGTGGTGACTTCCAGCGAGCGGATCTGGCGCATAAACTTCTCCCGGCGATACTAGTCAGAACATGAGTGAGGTTAGCAGGAAATCAAGAGCCAATATCGTCATGGAACTGATGACTACGGAACGGGTCGTGGCCCGGCCGACCCCCTCGGCCGTCGGCCGCGCGTGGAACCCCTCATAGAGGGAGATCAGGCTGCAGGCGACCCCGAAAATCAGGCTCTTGACCATGCCGTTCATGAAATCGGAATGGAAACTGACCTCATGCCGCATGCTCGACCAGAAGACGCCGGGATCGAGCCCCATCATCTTGATGCCGATCAGGTAGGACCCGAGGACTCCCATGGCACTGAAGATTCCAGCCAACAAGGGCATGGCCAGGAGCCCGGCCAAAAACCGCGGAGCCACCACCCGCCGCATGGGATCGACGGCCATCACCTCCATGGCATCGATCTGGCGAGTCGCGCGCATGAGCCCGAGTTCGGAGGCGAGGGAGGTTCCGGCACGGCCGGCGAACAGAAGGGCGGTCAGCACGGGCCCGAGTTCCCGCAACAAGGCCAGTGTCACAAGCCCACCCAGCGAACTCGTGGCGCCGAAGCGCGACAGCGCGGAATAGAACTGGAGCGTGAGGACCAAGCCGACAAAAAGACCGCCGACCGCAATCAGGATAACGGAGACGGAGCCCAGGTAAAAAAGCTGTTCGATGAAGCTGCGTGGTCGGCCCAGCACGGATGGAATCAGGGTCACGCTCACCGCGAGGAAGTGGAAACGGCGGCCCAGGGCCGCCAACAGTTCCAGGACCGGCTGAAACAGGGCCCCGGGGCGCTTCATGCCGACCGGCCCGTGCCGAACAGGTCCGCCGCATAGTCGCGGGCGGGATAGTGGAACGGCACCGGGCCTTCGGCACTCCCGCTCACGAACTGGCGGACCCAGGGACTCGTGACCTGCCGGAGGGATGAGGGCGATCCCGCTCCCTGCACACGGCCTTCTGCAATGAGATAGCACCAGTCGGCCGTCTCAAGCATCTCCGGCACGTCGTGGCTCACGATGACACTCGTGATTCCGAGGCTCCGGTTGAGATGGACAATGAGCCTGAGAATCATCCCCTTGGCGATCGGATCCAGCCCGACCAGGGGTTCGTCGTAGAACATGATCTGGGGATCGAGGACGATCGAACGCGCCAAAGCCACCCGGCGGGCCATGCCACCGGACAGCTGGGCCGGATAAAGCGTGCTGGCCCCGCGCAATCCCACCGTCTCGAGCTTCATGAGGGCCAGGTGATGGACCAGCATTTCGGGTAGGCGCGTGTGTTCCCGCACTGGAAAGGCGACATTCTCAAAAACCGACAGGTCGGTGAACAGGGCCCCGTCCTGGAACAGCACCCCCATCCGGCGCCTGAGCCGGAAGAGTTCGCGGCGGGAGAGGGACCCCACCTCCTCGCCCGCGACCTCGACCCGACCCCGGGAGGCGGTTTTCTGGCCCGTCATGAGCTCGAGTAGGGTGCTCTTGCCGGAACCGCTCGGTCCCAGAACCGCGGTGATCTGACCTTCCGGTACGATCAGGTCCAAGCCGGTGAAGACCGAGCGGGAGCCGTAGCCGAAATGCACGTCCACGAGACGGATTGTGGTCCGGCCGGAGGGCGCGGGGAGGCCCGGGACACTCGGTGGAGAGCGAACCGGGGCGTGGTTCTTCGTGCGGTGTCCCATGTGGTTGTTCGCCGGAAACGGCCTCAGGTCACTTTTTCCAGGTCCGGATGGTAGCGCCCCATGCTCGCCAGACCGTTCAGGCGAACGCGGTGGCTGAACAGGCTCTGGGCCTCCCGAACCTGGCCATCTTTCCCGGCCCACGCCCGGAGCGGGGGTTCCTGCAAAGCCCGCGAGAAGGAGAAGGTGAGCCGCCACGGCAGACGGGCGGCCACAAGGTTGATGGCATTGAGATGCCGGGTGGCCTCTTCCGGACTTTGTCCCCCGGACAGGAAGGCAACGCCAGGAACCGCCGCCGGCACCGTCCGGGTCAGGGTCTCCACCGTGGCTTCTGCCACGGCCTCAACCGTGGCGGGGCGGTCGGACTGTTTCCCGGGAACCACCATGTTGGGCTTGAGGATCAGAGCCTCGAGCCGTACTCCATACGCCTTGAGAGAGGAAAAAAGATGATCGAGAGCCGCCGTGGTCACGGTCCGGCACCGGTCGAGATCGTGGCTGCCCTCCATGAGGACTTCCGGTTCCACGATCGGGACCATCCCAGCTTCCTGAACCAGTTTGGCGTAATGGGCCAGGGCTTCGGCATTGGCCCGCAGGGCAGGAGCTGACGGACGCTGCTCATCCACGGCGATCACTGCCCGCCACTTCGTGAAACGTGCTCCCTGTTCCCGGTAGGCGGACAGACGCTCGCGCAGGCCATCCAGTCCTTCAGTCACGGACTCCTCGGGGTGTCCGGGCAGCGCCTTGACGCCCCGGTCCACCTTGATCCCGGGCAGGATGCCCCGATCCTCGAGCATCTGGACGAGCCGCCGGCCGCTCCGTCCGGTCTGGCCCAGGGTTTCCTCGTAGAGGATCACGCCGGAGAGGTGCTGGTCGATGCCCGGGCTGGAAAACAGGAGCTCCCGGTAGTCCCGCCGCGAAACCTCCGTGCAGGGGACGCCAACCGCCCGGAAGCGCTTCTCGATCGTCCCAGAGCTTTCATCCGCCGCCAGAATGCCGTGATCCGGTGCCACCAACTGTTGCGCCAAAGCGTCGAGCGGATGGGTCTTCATGATGGATCGGCGGCCCAGAGAAAAATCGACGGCGGTGCGGCCATGTTAGCAGAAAGGCCGTCAGAGCGTATGTGTCGGCTTGAACCCGGGGAGCCGTCCCGTAAGCAGTTTTTCGAGCTTGAGCTGGAGCGCCCTGGCCGCCTCTCCGACGAGCTGGACGCCGACCCCCTGGCTCGAACCCTGGATCCGGTAACGGTTCCCTGCTCCCGCCGGCGTGATCCAGACGATTTTGCCCTCGACGCCAAACGGCTGGGTTTCCTGGGGCAGGTCGATCAGCAACGACACGGTCTCACCCAGGTGGTAGACCTTCTCCGTGGACAGGAAGAGTCCCCCGCCGCTCACGAAGGGCATGTAACAGCGATACAGCTCATCCAGGTCGGTGAAGGACAGCTTGAGAAACCGGTTAGTCTGGTTTTTCTGCATGGCGATGCACTTCCCGGGTGATTCCCACCATCAACGATTCCAAGGCGAGTCTCTGGTTGACGCCAGCCTGCGCCATGCGCTCGGTCTCACGGGCACGAGTATACAAGAGCTCGATTCCGGCCACGGACAGGGGCGCCAGGCGGTGTTCGAGGGCTGCGGGCATTCCAGCCGGTACGGACCAACCCATGCGGGCCCGGCTCGCCGCCCACAGACAGATGGCCCAAAAATGGGCCTGCTCCGCCCAGGTCAGGGGCGAACGCTCCTTCACCGCCGCCAGGGGACTGATCTCCCCCCGGAACATCCTCTCACACTCGTCCACCCACGCCTCGACCACGGATCCCCATTCCGGGATCCAGAGTCCAGGGGCCGCCTCCGGGACGTGAAGGGTCCAGCGCTGGCAGCGGCTCCGCAGCGTGGCCTTGAGGGCGCGGGGGCGGCCGGTTTCCAGCAGGTAGACGGTATGCGGAGGGGGTTCCTCCAGGGTTTTGAGAAAGGCATTGGCCGCCCCCTCCGTCAGCCGGTTCGCGCGGGGGATCCATCCGATCTTCCATCCGCCCCGATGGGCGGTGAGTGTCAGGGCATCCTCCAGCGCACGGATCGCGTCGATCCCGATCTGCTCGGGCTCCTCCACGACGGACCGGAGATCGGGATGCCCCCGCCCAGCCACCATCTGCCGGCACGACCAGCAGGTTCCGCAAGGTGGTTGTCCGGATTCCGCCTCGCATAAGAGCCGCTGCTTGATCCGGTCCGCCACCCGCCATCTCGAGGATTCGGCTGCGCCGACGAGAAGGATCGCGAAGGAGGCCTCCGGCCGGCCTCGAAGCGGCCCGAGCGATTCGAGCAGGACCCGGGGGATTCCGCAGCCGGCGGCTTCGTCATTGGTCCCAGTCCCGCAAGAAGGGCTCATCCGGGCCCACTCCCGACGGGAGCCGGTGCGTTTCCCTGCCAGGTGTCAAAGCGGCGGACCAAAGCGTCCTCCAGCGCCGCCTGCACCTGTTCCCGTGCGAGTCCAGCGTCGACCCGGATGAACCGGTCGGGATCCTCTTCCAGCCGGGCGCGGTAACCCGCCCGCACATGCTCATGCCAGTCGGGCGCCTCGCGTTCTATCCGGTTGAGATGCCCGCGTTCACGGACCCGTGCCAGGGCCTGATCCACCGGCGTGTCGAAATAAAGGGTGAGATCCGGGCGCCCGTGCGGGCCCAGCACCCAGTGTTCCAGCGTTTCGATCCAGCCCCAGGGCAATCCCCGCCCGCTTCCCTGATAGGCATAGGTCGAATCCACGAACCGGTCGCACAGCACCCATGTGCCGGACTCCAAAGCCGGCTCGATGCGCCTCACCCAGTGCTGCCGGCGGGCGGCAAACACGAGCAGCAATTCGGCCACAGGATCCGGAGGATCGGCGCCCCCGGACAGCACCCATTCCCGGATCGCTTCGGACAGGGGGGTCCCCCCCGGTTCCCTTGTCTCGAGCAGCGACACGCCCCGGGCCCGGATGAGGGAACGGATCAAGCCGAGCTGGCTGGTTTTGCCCGCCCCGTCACCACCTTCCAGCGTGATCAACCGGCCCCGGATCACGGTTTCTTTCCCTTTTTTCGCAACAGGTAGCGGGCAATGTGCCGGTCCTGCTGGCTCAGCGTCCGGGCAAAAATATGGCGGCCGTTGCCCATCGAAACAAAGTAGAGGTTCTTGCCGATCCGGGGGTGGAGTGCCGCCAGGATGGCATTACGGCTGGGATAGCAGATCGGAGAAGGCGGCAGGCCGCGGTGCCGGTAGGTATTCCAGGGACTCGCCACGTCGAGGTCGCGGACCGTGAGCGGACCCTTGAAGCTCGGACCCAGGGCGTAGATGACCGTGGGATCGCTCGCGAGCGGCATGCCGAGATCGAGCCGTCGGATGAAGACCCCGGCGATTTCCGGCCGTTCCTTGCGGTACGCCGACTCTTTCTCGATCAGCGAGGCCAGAATCAGAGCCTGGTAGGGGGTTTTGAGAACCCGAGTCCGCTCACGGTGAGCCCAGGCCGTGCCGAGGAAAACTGCCATCCGGCGATAGGCCCGTACCAGGAGGGCGGAAACGGGGGCCCCGCCGGGAAAGAAATAGGTTTCCGGGGCGAAAACCCCTTCCGGGCTTTCATTGGGGTGTCCCACCTGTCGCATGACCCAGGACGCTGAAAATTGCTGGCGCACCGGCTTCCGGAGGTTGGGGTCGGAGGCCAGACCGGCCTTGAGTTCGGCGAAGGTCTCTCCCGGAATGATCGTAAACCGATGCAGGATGACCCGTCCGGCGACGAACCGGCGCAGAAGTTCGATCTCGTTCAGGCCGGGCCTGATCCGATACTGCCCCGCCTGGAGATCCCGTCCCACCCCGGAAAGGCGGCCCAAGAGGTCGAACGTCCACCAGGTCGGCAGAATGCCCCTTTGCTCGAGACGGAGACTCACCCGGTGGAGGGTTTCCGCCCGGTGCAGCGTGATGGTTTCGGCCTGCGGGAATACCAGGGGGGCATTGATCTCCCAGAGCCACGCGCCCACCCCGGCGACGGCCAGAAGGCCCAAGGCCAGAGCAGCGGCCAGCACCCACCGCCCCGGGGTCATTTTTTTCTTTTCACTCAACCGGCAGCCCTCTTCCACCGACGGCGCTTCGCTCCGCATCGGGGACGGACGATCCTGAGATTCCCGAAAGACCGGCCGGAGCAGGAGACCGTCACGGGTTCAACGATACGCCTTGAACACCAGCGTGCCGTTGGTTCCGCCGAATCCGAAGGAGTTCGACATGACGATCTTCAGCCGGGCCGGCCTGGACTCGTTGGGCACGTAATCGAGGGTACATCCGGCGTCCGGATGGTCCAGGTTGAATGTCGCCGGGATGATCTGGTCCCTCAGGGCAAGCAGGCAGAAAATGGCTTCGATGGCCCCGGCCGCGCCGAGGAGGTGTCCCGTGACCGACTTGGTGGAACTCACGGCGACGTGCCGGGAGTCCGCCCCCCACACGGTCTCGATCGCGCGAGATTCGGCGAGATCGCCCACCACGGTCGACGTGCCGTGGGCATTGATGTACTCGACCTCGCGGGGTGCAATCCCCGCATCCTTGAGGGCCAGCCGCATGCAGAGTGCCGCCCCCGCGCCGTCCTCGGGCGGGGCGGTGATGTGGAAGGCATCGGCACTGGCACCGAAACCGATGAGCTCTCCCCAGATCCGGGCACCTCGGGCACGCGCATGGTCAAGGGATTCCAGAACCAGGACGGCAGCCCCGTCCGACAGGACAAAGCCGTCGCGTTCCCGGTCCCACGGCCGGCTGGCCCGGCCGGGATCCTCGTTGCGGACCGAAAGCGCGCGGGCCGCACAAAATCCGGCGACCCCACCAGGCGAGATCGCCATTTCGGCTCCGCCCGCGAGCATCACATCGGCGTCTCCCCGCTCGATGATCCGCGCGGCATAACCGATGCAGTGGGTTCCCGTGGTACAGGCCGTGGCCAGCCCCAGATTGGGCCCCCTCAGCTGGTAGAGAATCGACAGGTGCCCCGCAACCATGTTGATGATGGAACTCGGAACGAAAAACGGTGAAACCTTTTTCGGCCCCTCATAATCCCGGACCAGATCCCGGATCTTCTCGATGCTGAGGATCCCGCCGATGCCGGCGCCGATGATCACGCCCCGCCGTTCGGCACTCCCTCCCTCCTCCCGCTCGAGTCCGGCCGACTCGAAGGCAAGCCGGCCCGCCGCAACGCCGTACTGCATGAACGGATCCATTTTGCGGGCCTCTTTCGGGACGAGGTACCGGTGGGGGTCGAAACCCACCACCTCGCCAGCGAAACGGGTTGGGTAGCCCGATGCGTCAAAATGCGTGATGGGGGCAAAGCCGTGGCGCCCCTCAAGGACATTTTTCCAGGCCGTCTCCACGTCCAGGCCGACCGGCGAGATCAGGCCCGCTCCCGTGACCACGACCCGGACCCCAGTCATGGCACGCCATCCTCATCACAAGCCCGCTCCGGCACCCTGCGCTCGCCTCCGGCCCGCGGAGACCGTCTCCTGTTCAATGGGTCTCGGTATGGGCTTTGATGTAATCCACGGCCTGCTGGACTGTCGTGATCTTTTCCGCTTCCTCATCCGGAATTTCGCACTCGAACTCCTCCTCAAGGGCCATCACCAGCTCCACGTTGTCCAGCGAATCGGCACCGAGGTCGTCGACGAATGAGGCCTCAGACTTAACCTGCTCTTCCTTGACACCCAGTTGCTCCACGATGATTTTCTTGACTCGCTCTTCGATATTGCTCATGTGTTTCGAGTCCCCATCAGATTGACAAAATGACGCCATGGCGCCGGAATGGCAATTGTAGCCAAAAAAAAACCCCATTCCGCAACCCGGGAATGAAATTGATAAGATTCATAGCCTTTGACATGAAAGTGTTCATGACATGTACATTCCCCCGTTGACCTGTAGGGTCTCGCCCGTGATGTATCCGGCCCCGCCCGAGGCCAGAAAACCCACGCAGGCGGCCACATCGGCGGCGGTTCCGAGCCGTTTCAGTGGGATCCGTTCGATGAGGGTCTCCCGCTGTTTCGAGTTGAGCTGACGGGTCATGTCGGTATCGATGAAGCCAGGGGCTACAGCATTGACCGTGATACCGCGCGAGCCCACCTCCTGAGCCAGGGAACGCGTGAATCCCAAGAGCCCGCCCTTCGCGGCGGCATAGTTGACCTGGCCCGGATTGCCGGACAGGGCCACCACGGAAGCCATGTTGATGATGCGGCCCTGCCGTTCCTTCAGCATGGTGCGCAGGCAGACCCGGGTCAGGCGGAACACGGCGCTGAGATCGATCTCGAGCACCGACTGCCAGGCTTCCTCACTCATCCGGAGCAGAAGATCATCCCGGGCGATCCCGGCATTGTTGACGAGTACCCGGATCGGCCCGAAGCGACCCTCGAATCCGTGCACGGTTTCCTCCAGCACCGAAGCGTCCGCCCGGCCGAGGTCGAGCGCCCAACCCGCACCGGGCCAACCGCGCTGGGCCAGCCGTTCGCTGATGAGCCCGGCACCAGCCGCGCTGGTCGCCGTCCCGACGAGAGTGAAACCGTCGGCTCCGAGGCGTTCCAAAATGGCTTGACCGATCCCCCGGCTGGCCCCCGTGATCAATGCAAAACCCGGCCGTTCATTCATGGGACCCCTCCCCTCAGTTGGTTTCGGCATACTGCCGGATCGTCTCGCGATTCTCAAGGGACCGATGCTCCAGTTCAGGGGCGATCCGACGCCCGAGGCCGGTCAGGACCCGTCCCGGGCCACATTCGACGATCCGCGTCACCCCATGCGCGTCGCGCAGGCACCGGACCGTTTCGGTCCAATGCACCGGGCTCGCCAGTTGGGCGACCAGAGCCAGGCGGATGGCGGCCGGTTCGGGATGGGGCGACCGATCCGCGTTATGCACGATCGGCACGGACGGAGGATGGAGGTCGACCCGGGCCAGTTCCGCCTCAAAAGCGCGGGATGCACTCCGCATGAGCGAACTGTGGGCCGGCACGCTCACGGGAAGGAGAATGGCCTTCCTCGCCCCGGCTTGGCGGGCGGCGAGGAGGGCCTGTTCGACCGCGCTGCGCTCGCCGGCAATCACGACCTGGCCAGGGCTGTTGTAGTTGACCGGCTCGACGATACCGCCCACAACCGAGCGGCAGGCGCGCCCGACGGCTTCATCATCAAGGCCCAGGACCGCCGCCATGGCGCCGGCTCCCGGCGCCACCGCCTCCTGCATGAGCCGGGCGCGCACCGTGACCAGACCGGCCAGAGCCGGCACGTCCAGCACGCCGGCCGCATAAAGGGCCGCGTATTCACCCAGGCTGTGTCCCGCCACCACCACCGGCATTGCACCTCCCTGCGCCCGCTGGATGGCGTAAAACGCGATGTCCGCCGCGAGCATGAGCGGCTGGGTGACGGTCGTCGCATCCAAGGCTTCGGCAGGGCCCTCGATGGCGAGGCGCTTGAGGTCACACCCCGCACTCTGCGAAACCGTCCCGAAAACGCCGGTCAGGAGGGAATCGTGGGCGAGATCGGCCAGCATGCCGACTTTCTGGGAACCTTGTCCCGGGAAAACCATGGCCGTGAGGTTCAAGGGAAATCTTCCTGCGGTGCGGATGGGCCCGGGGCCGGGGGCCGGGAATGGCGGCGGTCGACGCCGATCCAGAGAAAGCCCAAGGCCGTTCCGGCGATAGCGCCGTAGAGGTGGGCGATCGTGAGAATGGGCCCACCGATGGCCCACTGTGAGGTCGGCAACGGCCCGAATAGCCGTTCGTAGGCCAGTTTGAGAACCAAAAAAGCAAGCAGCCAGCGCCCTCCCCACTCGCGGCGGTAGACGGCCAGAAGCGCACCGGCGGCCCAGTAGGTATGGAGCACCCCGGAGATGCCGTCAAACCAGAAAACTCCGGGCGAAAAAAGAAAAACGCCGAGGCCGACCGCCACCGATCCGACCACCGTCGCGATCCAGAATCGCCGCACGCCGAGGATGGCCCCGAACAGCAACCACAACAGCACGAATCCCGACAGATCGAGCCCCAGGTGCGCCCAACTCGAATGAATGAAGTTCGCGGTGACAAGCCGCCACCACTGGCCGTCCAGCACCTTTCCCCGGTCATAGCGAAGCGCATGCCGCCATGCGGCTCCGCCGAGCTGCAAAAATCCGCAGACCAAGACGATCAGGAACGCCGGCCATCCCTCCCGTCCGGCCCGATAGAGCCACTCCTGGCTGCGGCGCAGCCGGGTTCGCATGCGGGGTGCCGAGAGTAAGACCACGCTTGGCCCGAGTCAACTAGTGCTATGATGACGATCGTGCCATGCAGCGGCGGCAGGCGTGGTCCTCGCGATTGTTTGCATGGTCCGGGTTTGGGTTTTTCGCGCGTCACTTCAGGAAGCCTAGTGTAACCGATTCCCATGGCATCTCGATCTCCAACCGAACGATTGAAACGGATCTCCGGGGCCGGGGTCCGCGCGGACCGCGGGTTCACCCTGATCGAGGTCATGGTCGTGATCGTCATCATCGCCATCCTGGCGACCATCATCGTGCCCAACGTGATCAACAAGCCAGAAGAGGCCCGGATCACCAAGGCCAAGGCCGACATCCATTCCATCGTGGCTGCGCTCGAAATGTACAAGCTCGACAACTACCAGTACCCGACCACCAGCCAAGGACTCAAGGCGCTCGTGGTCAAACCGGACACGTCCCCGGTGCCGCCCCACTGGCACCATTACCTCAACCAGGTTCCCATCGATCCCTGGGGCCACCCCTACAAATACCTCTACCCTGGGGTGCATGGCACCTTCGATGTCTGGACCAACGGCCCTCCGGGAGCGTCCGGCCATCACCGGGTGATCGGCAACTGGAACCTTGACCGGACCCGATGATCGGCCAGCGGACGCCAGGGGAGCGCGGATTCACCCTGATCGAGATCCTGGTTGTCCTGCTGATCGTGGGTGTCCTGACCGGCATCGCGGTTCTTTCGCTCAGTTCACTGGGCCAGGCTTCACGGCGCGAACAGGCGGCGCGGCGGCTGGCCGGCCTCATCGAACTGGCGTCCCAGCAGGCCATCATCCAGGGGGAAACCTACGGACTGTGCCTGGAGCCCCACCACTACTGGTTCCTCCGGGACGAGCGCGGCCAGTGGGTGCACTTCGCTCATGACTCGATCTATCGCCGGCGGTCTCTCCCCGGCGCCCTCAGGATCTCGCTCCGGCTGACCGGCACCCGCCTGCATCTGCTGGCCCGTCCGTCGGCGCGCAAGACCACGGTCCGGAGGAAAACCCACACCCCGGCCAGGCACCTGCGGGTCGCCCACCGACCGCCCGACATCCTGATCCTGCCGAACGGCCAGCTCAGCGCTTTCGAAATCGACATCTCGGTGCGTAGCCACCGGCGGTCCTTCCGGATCCGCGGCACCATCTCGGGACATCTTTCCCTGATCGCACCACATCACGCTCCGACATGAAGGATGCCCGGACAACGCGCGTTCACGCTGCTTGAAGTCCTGATCGCCCTGGCGATCGTGGGCATCGGCCTGCTCGCCCTACTCGGCACCTCGATCGAGAACACGCGCGTGGCCCACGGGCTCGAGGCACGGACGTTGGCCAGCTACGTGGCGGCCAATGAGGTGGAAGAACTGCGCCTTGCCCAGAACTGGCCCGCTCTGGGCAAGACCACCGGCCACACCCGGATGGCCGGCATCCGCTGGCAGTGGACGCTCCGTGCCGAGCACACGGCCGCCCCCGGGATTCTCCGGATCCGGGTCTCGGTCCGGCCGGCCAGCGCCCGCCGGGGCGAGCTCGTCACCCTGACGGGATTCCTGGGCCGGTCGCTTCTCGACCGGCCGAGTCCCCTGACCAGCACGCCTCCCCCGCCGGGAGTCATGCCCAACCCGATCGGGCCCGGATCCCCCGGCCCCCCGTTCCCTGGAACGGGAATCCCATGACACGGTCCCGTGCCTTCACCCTGATCGAGATTCTGGTCGCCACCGCGATCCTGGCCCTTTTGGCCATCATGGCCTATGGTTCGCTTGATACCATCATCCGCGAGCGGGCCATCACCCGGCGCCGCGGACATCAGCTCGAAACACTCCAGATGACGATGCTGCTTCTGAGCCAGGATCTGGCGCAGGCCGCACCGCGCCCGATCCGCGCCGCGAGCGGGATCCTGAAGCCTGCGTTGCACGGCGGACAGGGGGAGCCCGGTCCCTTGCTGGTCCTCACGCGGGACGGGGATGCCAATCCGGCCGGTGCCGACCGCTCGGATCTCGAACGGGTAGGGTACGGGCTGGTCGGCCACCGGCTCGTCCGCTTCGTCTGGCCGGTCCTCGACCGAGCCCTGCCGACCCCTCCAGAGCAAACGACCCTCCTCCACGGCGTCCGTTCATTCCACATCCGCTTTCTCGGCCCGGCCGGCCACTGGCATCACCACTGGCCACCGCTCGACCAACCGGCGACCACGGACCTCAACCACCGTCCCTTGGCCATCGAGATCCAGCTCCGGACCCGGGCCTGGGGTCGGATCAAGCGCATTTTCGAGCTACCGTGAAAAAATTCCAGCAACGGGGCGTGGCCATCCTGATCGCCCTCGTGGTCATCGCCATCGCCGCGGCCATCGCCAGCCGCATGATCTGGGACCGCAATCTCGAACTGCATCGGACCGAAAACCTACTGCGTTTCCAGCAGAACTACGAGTATGCCCTGGGGGCCGAATCCTGGATCGGCAGCCTGATGCACCAGGACTTGGGCACCGGTCCCACCGTCAGCCTGAACCAGTCCTGGGCACAGAGACTGCCCCCCCTGCCGATCCCGCACGGGCTCATCGCCGGTCAAGTCACCGACCTCGCCGGTTTTTTCAATGTCAACAATCTCGCCGCGCAGGGAGGGGGGGTCGACCCCGACCAGCTCGGGGTTTTTGAGCGCCTGCTCGCCGAACTCCACATCAACCCGGACATCGCCCAGGCCGTGGCGGCCTGGGTCGCCAGCGCACCGGCCGGATCCATGCAATCGTTCAACAGTACTTATGCCGCGGAAAATCCGCCCTACCGGGCCCCCATGGCCCCCATGGCCAGCACCACCGAACTGCGCCTCATCGCTGGGCTCACCCCCGACCAGTACCAGCGCCTGCGCCTCTGGGTGGTCGCCTTGCCGGTTCCCACGGCGATCAACGTCAATACCGCCCCCCTGCAAGTCCTTGCCGCGCTGGCACCCGACGTCACAACCTCGGCACTTGACGCGATTCTCAAGCAGCAGCGGACCGGCGGGTTCAACAGCCTCTCGCAGTTCGAAGGACTGCTGGGACAGACGGTCGCGGTTCCGATCGGCACCGACAGCAGCTTTTTCCGTCTCCATCTGGACATCCACTTTGCCGGCAGCCGGTTTCACCTGCGCAGTCTGTTGTACCGCGAGCCCAGCGGATTTTTCCGGGTCTATACGCAGACCTTTGGTGCCGGGACCTAGAGCCGCTGGCGCGATCACTGGATCCGCCCTACCGGATGGGCAAAGCGAAGCGGATCGGGTATGATCGGCGGCTTGGGGCGAAGAGTCCGCTGTCCGGTCCCCGGCACTCCCCTCTCTCCGATCACGTCATGGATTCCGCAGCGAGCCCGAGATGGTGGAACAGATTTTCATCCGACTGCAGCAGGACGCGACGGTCGCGGATTGGTGGGTGCTCGACGCCCAAGGGCATCGCCGCGGCGGCATCGGCCACGCTCCCTTGGCCGAAATCGCCCATCACGCCCCCTCTCGACGCATCGTGGCCATCGTGCCGAGCCACCGCATCCTGTTCACCCAGGTCCGGCTGCCGAAGCGGTCTCGACGGCAATGGGCGGAGGCCCTTCCGTTCGCACTAGAGGATCAGGTCGCCGCGGATGTCGAGACCCTGCATTTTGCCGGTGGAGATCCGGACGGCGACGGCAGCATTCCCGTGGCTGTCGTTGAACGGTCCTGTCTCAACGGGTGGCTCGCGACTTTCCGGGAGGCGGGCCTTCACCCGGATCTCCTCTGGCCGGACCTGTTCCTCCTCCCCTGGATTCCTCATACGTGGAGCATCGTCCACAGTGCAGATTTCATCGGGATCCGCTGGCAGCCCTTCCAGGGCTGTGTCGTCGCGGATCCTCTCGCGCCTGCCATTGTGGAACGGCTCTATCGCGATCTGGCCGAGGCCGATCGACCCCGGGAAATTGTTTTCTGGGGTGATCCGGAAGATCCTGCGATCCGTTCCCTTAAGGCCGCCGTGGCCGACGAAGACTGCCTCTGGACCGTCCGGGACGGCCTGTGGTATGAGGACGCATCCCGTGGTCCCTGCACGGGCCTCAACCTCCTGCAGGGCCCGTTTGCCCCGAACCATCTGCGACAGGCGGTCTGGGAGCGCTGGAAACCGGCAGCCCGGCTCGGCGCCGCCGCTCTCGCACTGGCCCTGGCCCTACTCGTCATCCAGCGGATCCGTCTCGGCGGAGTCGCCCATTCCTGGCAAACGCGGGTTCACCAGATTTTCCATGCCGTCCTGCCCGGGCAGCCCTATGTGTCACCGCGGGCACAGATCGAACAGGCCCTCCGGACACGGGTTGGCGGGCCTGGGGGGACGGTTCGCTTCTTGGCCCTCCTGGCCCGCCTGTCGCGGAACCGTCCAGCCACCATCCATGTTCTCTCGCTCAGCTACGGGGCCCGGGCGATCCG
Source organism: Pseudomonadota bacterium (assembly GCA_021810635.1). GTDB lineage: Bacteria > Pseudomonadota > Gammaproteobacteria > JAKAQQ01 > JAKAQQ01 > JAJZIH01. The sequence goes on from JAJZIH010000001.1 coordinate 61,017, forward strand.
CCTGCACTTCACGGCACCTGGCATGGCCGAGGCCCGGCTTTTCGAGCAGTCGATCACCCGCTCGAACCACTGGATCCGTCGGCATCAGAAAATCCGGAATCTTCCGGGCGGAGTCGAGATTTGGGTCGAGTACGGACCGCGGCAGGCCTCCCTGTGAAAGGACGGGATGAACTGAGCGCCATCTGGGCGCGTCTGTCCCGGCGGGAACGGATCGGCGTCGGGACGGCGGGTATGGCGCTCGCCCTGCTCCTCGGCTATTTCGTGATTCTGGACCCCCTCCTGGCGGGCCTGCACAAGGCCTCGCGCCGGATCGGCAGGGAACAGGCCCTCTACGCCTGGATCGCCCGTCACGGCGCCTCCCTGGTCCGGCCGACGGGGCCGGCCCCGCCCGCACTCGAACCCTCCTTCCGGGCCGGCATCCGCGACCGGATGGTCCAGCTGTTCGGTCGGGGCCATCACTTCAAGATCCACGTGACTGCCCCGCATCGGCTCACCCTCGCCATGACCTCCGTCTCCTACGAACGGCTGTTGTCGGGCTTTTTCCCCTTCCTCGTCCGACATGGCATCCGGGTCCGTCGGATTTTGATCCGCCACCGGACCCGTGGTTCCAGCCGGATCGACGTCACCGTCGAACTGGAAGACCATGCGCAGGCCCGCTAAGCCCCTCCTTCGTCTCGGCGGGGCGGCATTGCTCGTCTACGCCATCGTTCTCGTGGCCGATTTTCCGGCCGTCATCGCCGTCCATTTCCTGTTGCCTCCGACGCCGGGATTTTCCGCCCTGAGCCTCCGGGGCACCGTCTGGCACGGGGTGGCTCATCAATGCCGGATCAGGGGAATCGCCATCAATCGCTTGGAGTGGAACGTGAACCCCTGGCCGCTCCTGACCGGCACGCTCGATGTGCGGTTCAGGATGACCACCCCGGGCCAGGGCACGGAGAACGGCACCCTCCTGTTCACCAACCCGAACCGGTTTCGGCTCGAGGGGGTACAGGCCACTTTCAACCTGGGCTCGCTCAAGTCCTCCCGCCTTCCCGGATTGGCCGGAAAAATCCGGCTCCGGATCCACCGGCTGAGCATCCGCCATGGAGCCCTGACCCGCCTCGCCGGCCAGCTCCGCGCCCGCCGGATCTTCCTGCGGGGGCCGTTCTCCCTGCGGCTCGAGCCACTCACCCTCACGGCCCGCGCGGCCCCGAACCTCGTCAGCCGGATCCACCTCGTGGCCGGTTCGGCGGGTGACCTCGCGGGAACCGCAACGGTCACCCTCACTACCGGCAACCACTACCGGCTGGTCGCCCGGATCAAGCCCGAGCCCGGTGCACCGTCCTTTCTGGACCGGCTCTTGGCCGACTTCGGCCAACCAGACCCAGAGGGGTTCTACCACGCCCGGATGGCCGGAATCCTGCCTCCCCTCTCCGTCCTGTCAGCTTTACAGGATACCCCGCCATGATGCCCAAACCCCTCACCCCGAACACCCGCATCTCCATCATCGGCATGGGTTACGTCGGCCTGCCACTCGCCATCGCCTTCAGCCGCCACTTTCAGGTTCTGGGCTTCGACCGGGACGAGGCCCGCATCGGAGAACTCCGCGCGGGACGGGACCGCCGCCGCGAGGCCCGGGCTGCGGATCTGACTCCGAGTCCTGCCTTGCGTTTCAGCACCGATCCTGAAGAGCTCCGGCATTCGGATGTCTTCATCATGGCGGTGCCAACGCCCATTGACGGGATCAAGCACCCGGACCTGACGGCGCTGCGCACCGCGTGCGCGACCATCGGATCGTATCTTGAACGCGGCTGCGCCGTCATCTTCGAATCCACAGTTTATCCGGGCGTGACGGAGGAAATTGCGGTTCCGATCCTGGAACACCATTCCGGACTGCGTCTCAATCGGGACTTCCTCGTGGGCTACAGCCCCGAACGGGTCAATCCCGGGGATTCCGCCCACCCGTTCGCCGAAATCATCAAGATCACCTCCGCCTCGACGCCCCAGGCACTCGAGTGGGTTGATGCCCTCTACCGCCGGATCGTCCGGGCCGGCACCCATCCCGTCTCCAGCATCCGCATCGCGGAGGCTGCCAAAGTCATCGAAAACAGCCAGCGCGACCTCAACATCGCCTTCATGAACGAGCTGGCCCTCCTCTTCTCACATCTCGGACTCGACACGCAGGCCGTGCTCGAGGCTGCCGGCACCAAATGGAACTTCCTGCCGTTCCGTCCGGGTTTCGTCGGCGGGCACTGCATCGGCGTCGATCCTTACTATCTCGCCTACAAGGCGCAACAGGCCGGTTACGAACCGGAGGTCATCCTGGCCGGACGGCGCATCAATGATTCCATGGGCCGCTGGGTGGCCACTCGTCTCGTCAAACTCATGCTGAAAAAGAGGATCTCCATGACCGAGGCCACGGTTCTCGTCCAGGGTTTCACCTTCAAGGAGAACTGTGCCGACATCCGGAACACGCGCGTGGCGGACCTCGTCTCCGAACTCCAGAGTTATGGGATCCTCGTCGAAATCACCGATCCCTGGGCCCATCCAGACGAAGTCCGCGAGGAATATGGCTGGTCGCTCGTCAGCCCGGACCCGGAACGGCGCTACGACGCCCTGGTTCTGGCCGTTGCCCACCGGGAGTTCTGCACCCAGACGGAGGCTGATCTGGCCCGTCTCGTCAGGGATCCGCACGTCATCTTCGATGTCAAATCTGTCCTGCCACGCGAGTGCGTGGATGCCAGGCTCTAGCCACCCAGCAGGATCGCCCCCGGGGAGCGTGGAGAGTTACACTGTCCCCATGGCGGAGACCCCACCCAAACCCGGTGAATGGGCGGTCGTCACCGGTGCCAACCGGGGACTGGGCCGTGCCGTGGCGGAAACGCTCGGCCGTCTGGGTTTCCGGGTTCTCGTCGGGGCCCGGGACGCCGCATCCGGCGAGGCGGTCGCGGCAGCCATCCGGAAAGAGGGCGGGGGCGCCGAGTTCTGCCCGCTCGACGTGACGCGGGAAACCGATCTGGGTCGGCTCGAATCGGCCATCCGCAAATCGGGGACGCCGGTTGCCGTGCTGGTCAACAATGCCGGAATCTACCCGGAGTCTCCCCGCCTGCGCCAGTCCGGCATGGATTCCAATCCCCTCCGCGTTCCCCCCACCCTGCTCGCCGAGAGTTTCATGGTCAATGCCGTGGGCGCTGTCCGGACCATCCAGGTGCTGGCACCCCACTTCCGTTCCGGGAGCCGCATCCTCAATGTCTCCTCCCAAATGGCCTCGCTCGCCCGGATGGCGGGCGGCTCGCTCGGCTACCGGATGTCCAAAACAGCACTCAATGCCGCTACCCGGGTTTTTGCCCAAGCCTTCGCGGACCGCGGGATCTTGGTCAACAGCGTCTCTCCCGGTTGGGTCCGCACGGACATGGGAGGCACGGAGGCTCCGCGCTCGATCGCGGAAGGCATCGACACCCTGATCTGGATCGCCACCGATCCCCACTTTGGCGAAAGCGGCTTTTTCTGGCAGGACCGGCAGAAGATCGACTGGTAAGTCGAATCCATCAGGTTCCGGCGGACAGCAGATGTCCGGCGTCGAGCCAAGCTTCCGCCCGGGCAATGTCCCCAGGCTCGTCGATCGAGGGACCCGGAATCGTCCGCGCGCTTTCCACGGCGATCCCGATCCCGATCCAAAGCGCCCGCAACTGTTCCAGACGTTCGATCTGCTCGAGTTCACAGGGCGGCTCGCGGACGAGGCGCCTCAGGGCCCCCACCCGGTAGGCATAAAGACCGACGTGCCGCAGCGCACCCCGGACCCGGCTGGAGCCCTCCGCCTGGCCAGGATCTCCGCGGGGGAAGGGGATGGGCGCGCGGCTGAAATAAAGGGCGTGCCCGCGGATGTCGGTCACGATCTTCACGATGTTGGGATTGGAAAAATCGTCGCGGGCATGCAGGGCCACCCCCAAAGTGGCCATGGACGCGGTGCTCGTGCGGGCCAAAAGGAGCGCGCACTGTTCAACGAGCGATCCGGGCATGAGCGGTTCATCCCCCTGCAGGTTGACCACCAGGGTCTCATCGTCCCAGCCCATCCGGTCGGCCACTTCGCCGATCCGGTCGGTTCCGCTCGCATGGGCCGGCGAGGTCAGACATCCTTCGACGCCGAAGCTCCGCGCCGCCTCAAGTACCGTCGTGGACTCGCTCGCCACGATGACGCGGGTGGCCCCGCTTTCGCGGGCACGGTCGACGACGTGGGCCAGCATGGGGCGTCCGGAAATCGGATGCAGGACTTTGCCGGGGAAGCGGGTCGAAGCCCAGCGGGCCGGGATCACCACCGGGTAGTCGTATTCGGTCACGGTTGCGGATCCGGAACCACGCTCGCCGCCGACCCATCCGGGCCCAGAGCTTCATCGAGAAGCAGGACGGGAATGCCCTCACAGACCGGGAAGGCCAGCCGGTCGGCCGGACACCAGAGATCGGCCGTCCCCTCCCGGAAATCCAAGTGGCCCAGACAGCGTGGGCAGACCACCCAATCCAGCCACCTGGGATCCATCGTCAACGGTTCCAAGACCGGATTCTCGCGGCCAGTTCGTCGATCATGAGGGCGCTGGATTTTCCGCTCACACTCACCTCGACAGGTACCGACCACATGCGGTCGGAACACTCCTCCGGAACATATTTTACTGCGTCCTTCTCGGTCAGGAGGATCGGCGCCTCGGGACGCCAGGACTGAAGGACCGCGGCTGGCAGCTTCTCGTGATCGGCGATGGGATGCGGCCGGACCGCGAGGCCATGGGTGGCCAGAAGCCCGAAAAACGAGTCCGGATGTCCGATCCCGGCCACCGCATGGACGGTTTGTCCGGCGAAATGCCGAAGTGCCCGGGTGTCTTGATCACACAGGCGAACCGCCTGCCGGGCGGCCAGGTGGAACGGATGGCCGCCGGGGCTGCCCGGAACCGGTCCCTTGATCCAGACGGCGTCCGCCCGACCGGCCTGGGCCGCAAGCTCGCGCAAGGGACCGGCCGGCAAAAGCCAGCGGTTCCCCCAGCCACGGGAACCGTCGACTGTGATCCATTCCACGTCTCGGGCAAGCCGGTAGTGCTGCAATCCGTCGTCGGAGACAATGAGATCGACGGCCTCGTGCTCACACAGCCAACGGGCGGCCCGGGCCCGATTCCGGCCGATCACCACCGGCGTCCCGGTGCGGCGGGCGATGAGGACCGGCTCGTCTCCGAAATCCCGGGTGGATCCCAAAGCGGGTACCAGGGCAGGACCGGCCAAGCGCCCCCCGTGGCCGCGGCTGACCACACCGGCCCGCACTCCGCGGTCGCGGAACTGCTCCACCAACCATATCACGAGCGGGGTCTTGCCGGTCCCGCCGACGCCCAGGTTGCCGACGATCAGGACCGGCACGGGCGGCCGGTAAGGTGCCGGCAGGCGGAGTGCGGCCAGGGTCTGGCGGGTCACACTGGCCAGTCCGTACAGTCCGGCCAGGGGGACCAGCGGATAGAGCGCCGGGGTGAGGTGGGACGCGTACCAGCGCCGGGCCAGAAAGCCCTCGATCCCGGGGCCCAGCCTCACGGTACCGGCCCGGCGGCCCGGGTTTCGGCCAGGCTCCGCTGTAGGTGGGCATACGCACCCGCCTTCGCGAGGAGCTCGGCGTGGGTGCCCTCCTCGACGATCCGTCCGTTTTCGAGAACCAGGATCCGGTCCGCCTGCTCCACCGTCGACAGCCGGTGCGCAATGATCAGGGTGGTCTTCCGACTCATGGTCAGCGCGATGGCCTGCTGGACATGCCGTTCGGCCACCGTATCCAGGGCGGAGGTAGCCTCGTCCAGGATTAGGATCGGCGATTTCCTGAGCAGAGCGCGTGCGATCATGACGCGCTGGCGCTGTCCTCCCGAGAGGAGCAGGCCGCGTTCCCCCACCGACGTGTCGAATCCCTGCGGCATCTTCCGGATCTCGTCGATCAGGCACGCCTCCGTGGCTGCGACCTCAAGCGCCGCCCGCCCCACGGGCTCCTCGCACCCATAAACCATGTTTTCCGCAATCGTGGCATTGAACAGGAGGCCGTCCTGGCTCACCAGGGTCATTTGACGCCTGAGATCGGCCAACCGCCAGTCCTGGAGAGGGCGGCCATCCAGCCGGATTGTCCCCGAATCCGTATCGTACAGGCGGACGAGCAACTCGCTGATCGTGGTTTTTCCACTGCCGGAACGGCCCACCAGAGCCACCACCTCTCCCGGATGCACCCGGAAACTGAGGTCCTCCAGCACGGGCGGCAGGTTCTCGTCATAGCGGAAGGAGACCCGGTCAAACTCGATCTCCCCGCGGCTTTGGTGCAGTGGCAACCCCTGGTCCAGGCACTCCGGTTCCGAATCGAGGATCTCGAAGACCGGTATGACGGCTGCCACTCCGCGCTGGATCGGGGCATTGACATTGGTCAGGTGCTTGAGGGGAGCCAGCAGGAGCAAAAGCGCGCTCAAAAACGAGATGAAGGTGCCGACCGAGGCCACATGGAACCAGGTAGACAGGAGCGCGGCATAGACCACAAGGGCAATCCCGACCCCTGCCACGAACTGGATGAGCGGCCCGGAGGCGGCGAGATTGAGGCCCAGCTTGAGGTTCCAGTCCCGGTTCCGCCGGTTCGCGGGCTCGAAACGCTTGCGGATCCAGTCGGCCCCGTTGTAGGTCTTGATCACGGCCTGGGTTGCGACCGCCTCTTCCGACAGGCGGGTCACCTCGCTCATCGACTGCTGGATCTGGGTGTTGACCCGCCGGAAACGCCGGCTCAGGGCGCGCACCAGAACCAGAACCAACGGGGCCACGATCAAGAGAAACAGGCAGAGCCCGGGCGCGAGGTAGACCATCCAGCCGACGAGCCCCATGACCGTCAGGCTGTCCCGGATGAGGATAGTGAGCGCATAGGTGATGCCTTCCGCAATCTGCTCGATGTTGTACGTCATGGTCGAGACCAGAAACCCGCCCGACAGGCGGTCGTACTGCGAAGCCGGCCAGTGCACGAGACGGGCAAACATCTCAGTGCGCAGGCGTTCGATGACGCGGCGACCCACCCAGGCCATCCCATAGGTCGCGCCGAACCCCGCGAGACCGCGAATCAGGAAAATACAGACGATGACGAGGGGGATCCAGTCGAGATACGGAACCTTCACATGCGCAAAGCTGCCGTTCAGAAGGGGACGGATGAGCGCAGTGAATGCAGGCTGGCTCAACGCATAGAGCAGCATGCCCAGCACGGAGGCTGCAAAAGCCTTCCAGTGGGGTCGCACGTAGCCCAGCAGACGAAAGTAGGCGGTCCGTGCTTCCGGGTCGAGATGGAGAAAGGAGAGCTTCATCGCGCCGCAGGAGGCGTCACGGTCCGCACGGTCACCAGGTTGATTCGATGGAGTCCGAGCCGGCCGGCCGCATTCAAGGCCGTCACCACAAACTGGTAGGGGACCCTGGCGTCTGCCCGGATCGTCACGGTGATCGTCCGGCGGTGGCCAACAAAGCGCCGGATCGCTTGCTCCAGCGCGGCCACGTCCGAACGCGAGAGGGCTTCCTGGTCGACATAATAGCGCCCCTTCCGGTCGATCGTGATCACCAGTCCAGACTTCATGGGCGTCGAGGCCATAGCCGCCCGGGGCAACTGGATTCGCAGGTGGGTGCTCTGGATGAACGTGGTCGACAGCATGAAGAAGATCAGGAGCATGAGCAGCACGTCGATGAACGACACGACGTTGAGTTCGGGCGTCTCCTGCTCCGCGCGCCGGAACTTCATGGGGGCCCCATCCTACGGTCCTGGTGGCGGAGCGAATCGACGAAGCGGAGCGCCGCCTGTTCCATGGCCAGGACCAGGTTGTCGGCCCGCCCCCGCAACAGCCGGTAGGCTACGAGCGAGGGAATGGCGACCGTGAGTCCGGCCGCCGTGGTGATCAACGCTTGGGCGACTCCACCCGCGAGGAGCCGTGGATCACCTGCCCCGTGCGCTTCAATGGACGCAAAGGCCCGCATGATGCCGATCACGGTGCCGAGCAGGCCAAGCAACGGGGAGATGCCAGCGATCGTTCCCAGCGTATTGAGATACCGGTAGAGTTCATGGGTCACATCGCGCCCCGTGTCCTCCATCCGTTCCTTGATTTCGGGCAGCGCGTCATCCCAGTGCGCAAGGGCCGCCGCCAGGATCCGGCCGAGCGGGGATCCGTCGCGCAGGCCCTCCAGCCGCTCCGTGGTCAGCTCGCCGCTTTGGATCCAGACCCAGACTTTCGCCAAGAGGTGCTCGGGCAGGATGTGGCTGCGCTTGAGGCTCCAGAGGCGTTCCAGTGTGATCGCTGCCGCCACGATGGAACAGAACAAAAGCGGGAGCATGATCCATCCCCCGGACTCGACGACGGCTAGCATGCGGAACGCGGCCCTGTGCCGGCGGCCGGAGATTCAGGCCCAGACAAGCGGATCATCGACCACGTTCTCCATGACTCACGATACCACGAAAAGCGGGCCCGCCCGCCGGCTGCAGCGGTGGCTGGAACGGAGGCGGGACCGACCCTCACAGAGGGAAAAGGATCCCTTCATCCAACCGGAACCGCCTTTCCATGCGGTTCGCCAGCTTCACCTCGTGAGTCACGACGATGAGGGCCGTTCCGTACTGGGCATTGAGCCGGAGCAGGAGGTCATAGACCCCCTCTCCCGTATGGGGATCGAGGTTGCCGGTTGGCTCGTCGGCCAGAAGCAGCGCCGGACGGGTGATCAGGGCCCGGGCCACGGCCGCCCGCTGTCTTTCCCCACCGGAGAGCTCCGCCGGGCGGTGTGACGCGCGGTCGGCCAGACCCACTTCGCCGAGTAGCGTCTGGGCCTCCCGGCGGACCACCGACCGGGGGACCTGCCGGCGCAGGAGCAAGGGCATGGCGACGTTTTCGAGAAGGGTGAACTCCGGCAGGAGGTGATGGAGCTGGTAGACAAACCCCATCGTCTCGTTGCGCAGCAGGGCCCGCTCGCGTTCCTGCATCCCGGCGAGCGGCCGACCCCGGATCGAAACATCGCCCCTGCTCGGCTGGTCCAGCCCGCCGAGCAGATGCAGGAGAGTGCTTTTTCCGGAACCCGAGGCCCCGACGATCGCCACCCGGTCGCCCTTGCCAACGGACAGGTCCACGGCGGAAAGGACGGTCAGGATCGAGCGGCCCTCCCTGAAGTCCTTGCCCAGTCCATGCGCCTCGAGAACGGGCTCACTCATGTCGCAGGATCTCGGCCGGCAGGACGCGGGTTGCCCGCCAGGCCGGGTAGAGCGTGGATAGGACGGTGAGACCGAATGCCACGAGGGTGATCTGGAGAATCTGGCCACTCTCGGGACGTGAGGGCAGCTGATTGATGAAATAGACCCGTGTCGGGAACAGGTTGACGTGAAAGACCGTCCGGATGAAATGCATGACCGGATCCACATTGTGGGCCAAGAGAATGCCAAGCCCAAGGCCCACTCCGGTCCCGATGAGTCCGATCAAGACGCCCTGCAGGATGAACACCGACATGATCGTTCCCTGCCGCGCCCCCAGGGTTCTCAGGATCGCGATTTCGGCCGCCTTGTCGTTCACCACCATCACGAGCGTGGAGATGATATTGAAAGCCGCCACGGCCACGATCAGGAGAAGGATCATGAACATGACCCGCTTTTCGGTGGCGATAGCGTCGAACAGGCTCCGGTTCTCGGTGATCCAGTTGCTGACGTAATCGTTCCCCCCGAGGCGATTCACAAGCTGGCGGGCCACCCGTGGGGCATCGAGCGAGTGGCGCAGGCGGAACTGGACGGCGCTCACCCGCTGCCCCAGCCCGAACAGACGCTGAGCCTGGCCTAGGCCCATGAAGGCCAGCCCATGGTCAAAGGCATAGTCTCCCGCATCGAAAATGCCCACCACTCGGAAGCGCCGGATCCGCGGAATCAGGCCGGCCGGTGTCACCAGCCCCTCGGGTACCATGAGAACGACATGGTTACCCACAGTGACGCCGAGATCATAGGCGAGATCACGTCCCAAAATGATGTTCCAGCGGGGTCCATCCAGTGCAGCCAGATGACCGGCCACCAGTTTGGCGCCGAGGTTGAGCACGGCCGACTCGTGCCGGGGACGGATTCCTTCGATGCGTGCTCCGCTCAGGTTGCCATCGGCCGCCAGCATAGCCTCTCCCGAGGCGACGGGAGCCATCCCGACCACCCCGGGGATCGCGCGACCGACACGGGCCACGGACGACCAGTCCTTGAGACTACCGTTAAAGCCCGACACCGTCACCTCGGGCGTCATGCCGACGATGCGCTTGCGTAGTTCATGGTCAAAACCGTTCATGACCGAGAGAACCGTGATCAGGGCTGCCACGCCGATGGTGATGCCCAGAACCGAGATCAGTGAAATGACCGAAACAAAGCGGTTGCGGCGCTGGACCTGAAGGTAACGCAGTGCCACAAACAGTGAAAACGGGCGATACATGGGAGACGGTCCGTCCCTAGCGGCGGCTTGTCTTTCCCCGGAAAAGATTTATGATGGAACAGTGACTTCCGCTCACAACGGTTCACGGGGAGGACGATGGCATGCGTATCATAACGATTCTCACCGCCGGCGTCATGGCGGGACTCCTCATCGCTCTGGCCGCCCATCCGGCCCGGGCAGCGGGCCCGCGCCTGCCGGTCCGGTCGATGACCCTGGCCAACGTCAGGGGCATCTGGGGCTCCCCGCTCTCGGAAACGGGACCGATCGGCGTCCGTCATTACCGGCAATGGATTTATCCGCGCTTCGTGGTGGTCTTCGAACGGCGCCGGGTCATCGCGAGTATTGAAACCCGTCCGCTCCGTCTGCCGCAGCCCTCCCCTCTCCCGCCGCCTCCCCGCCGCCTCCGCTAACCGGAGTGAAAGCCGAAAATCGCCGGGCGACCCCGACAGCCGCCCCACGCCGCTGGCCTGCCGAGTGGGAACCCCAGAGTGCGGTGCTCCTGTGCTGGCCTCGGACGACGAGCGGGTTTGGGACCAAAAGCCGCGCCGGGGCCGAGCATTGCCTGTTGGCCATGGCGGCCGCGATCAGCCGCCACGAACGAGTCCTGTTTCTGGTCCCACCCGACGGCTTCGATGTCGGCACGCAGGCCAGAGCGGTGACCCGTCTCGGGGGCGACGTTCGCTCCATCGACTGGATTCCACTCCCCACGAATGATCTCTGGATCCGAGACTACGGACCGCTTGTCATTCACGAGGGCCTGGATTGCCGCCTGATCGACTTTCGCTTCAACGGGTGGGGAGGCAAGTATCCCCATGCGGAGGACGACCAGGTCACGCGACGGCTCGGAGAGCGGGGCATCTGGGGCACGCATGCGGTCGATTCGTGCCCCGAAATTCTCGAGGGGGGGAGTATCGAGGGCGACGGCCAGGGCACCGTGCTTGCCACCCGGCGCTGTCTCGTCAATCCCAACCGCGGCGCGCGCGATGAAACCCAGGTCGAGGCCCTGCTCGGCCACCGGCTCGGCATCCACCGTGTGCTCTGGATCGATTCCGGGGCCATCCCCGGTGATGACACGGATGGCCACGTCGACACGCTGGTCCGCCTGGCCTCGCCCCGGGTTCTGATCCACCAGGGTGGAGAGGGTCATCCGGACCCCATCGTCCGGCGTGATCTTGCAGCCCTGTCCCGGGAACTGTCCGGCTGGATCCGGCCCGACGGGCAACCTTACGACCGGATCGAGTTGCCATCGCCGGGACAAGTCACCGACCCCTGCGGTCGCCCCCTGCCCGCCACCTATGCCAACTTCCTGATTCTCAACGAAGCCCTCCTGATCCCCCAGTACGGGGTCGCCACCGATCTGCGGGCCGCTGACCTTTTGTGCCGGGCCTTTCCGGGCCGCCAGCCCTACCTGATCGATGCCCGTCCCCTCATCACCCAGTACGGAAGTCTCCATTGCGCGAGCCTGCAGCTGCCAGCCGGAGTCATTCCGGCGCATTCAGCCCACCAGGTCACCAGGATGAAGAACGATCCGTCCCTTCTCCATCCAGCCGGGTCGGCTGTCCGCCAGGAATCATGAAGCGCCGGTTCGCCCTCATCGACATGGCCTACGATCCGGACCCGCCCCGGCACCGTCGGCAGATTGAGGCGGCCCTCGGCAGGGCCCGTTCACTGGATGCCGGCCTGGCCCTCCTGCCCGAACTCGTTTTTCATCCTTATTTCTGCCAGACCGAATCCCCGGCCCCTTTTGCCGAGGCCCAGGTGCTGGACGGGGAACGGACGGATTGTCTCCGGCAATGGGCGCGGAAATACGGCATTGTCATCGTGACCTCTCTCTTTGAACGGCGTCTACCGGGGATCTTTCACAACACGGCCATCGTCGTGGAACAGGACGGGTCCGTGGCCGGGATCTACCGGAAAATGCATATCCCCGACGATCCCGGTTACTTCGAGAAGTATTACTTCACTCCGGGAGACACCGGCTTTTGCCCGATCGACTGCTCCGCCGGGCGTCTCGGCGTGCTCGTCTGCTGGGACCAGTGGTTCCCCGAGGCGGCCCGGCTCATGAGCCTGGCTGGTGCGGATTGCCTTCTTTACCCCACGGCCATCGGCTGGAACCCCGAGGATCCATCCGCCGTCCGCAGCCGCGAACTCGATGCCTGGATCACCATCCAGCGGGCACACGCCATCGCCAACGGTTGCCCGGTCCTCGTGGCCAACCGGGTAGGCCATGAAGCCGATCCGTCCGGCCATTCCGCCGGGATCCGGTTCTGGGGACACGGATTCGCGGCCGGCCCGCAGGGAGAGTACCTGCTGCCCCCAGACTCCGAACAGTCCTCCGTCCGGGTCGTTGAACTGGAGGAGGATCGCACGGCCGCGGTGCGCACCCACTGGCCCTTCCTAAGGGACCGGCGGACCGACGCCTATGGTGGGATCATCGAACGGACCACCCGGGGAATCCCGCCGGACCTGAAGAAGCCGAAAGACTGAAAGACCGCCGGTGCGGCGGTGTCAGGTTCCCTGCGCGACTCGCTCGATGGCATCCCGGGTAGTCCGTGCATCCCCGAGAAACCGGTGCTCGAGCGCCCGGCCGGCGTCGTCGATCCGGTACCAGAGGGGAATGCCGGTTGGCACGTTGAGATGACTGATCGCCTCCTCGCTCACGTCATCCAGGACCTTGATCAGTGCCCGCAGGCTATTGCCGTGGGCGACGACCAGCACGCAGGCACCCGTCTTGAGGACCGGCTGGATCCGCGAGGTCCAGCAGGGCAGGACCCGTTCCTGAGCCTGTTTCAGGGACTCGCCGACCGGCAGGGTGCGGGGATCCCAATCCAGGTAGCGGGCATCGAAACGGGGGTGTCGGGGATCCTCGAAATCGAGAGAGGGAGGGGCGACCGTATAGCTGCGGCGCCAAGCGGCCACCTGGGCATCCCCAGCCACCTTGGCCATCTCTTGCTTGCTTTTCCCCTCGAGAGCACCGTAGTGCCGTTCGTTCAGCCGCCAGGTCTTTTCGACCGGGATCCAGAGACGCCTGAGATCGTCCAGAACAATACCGAGGGTCCGGATGGCCCGCGTCAAAAGGGACACCCACGCCCGCTCCGGAGCCAGTCCGGCCTCGGCCACGAGGGTCGCCGCACGATGCGCTTCCCCGATCCCGCACTCGCTCAGATCGGCGTCCTGCCAGCCGGTAAACCGGCCCTCGGCGTTCCACAGGCTTTCTCCATGGCGCAACAAAATGAGATCGGACATGGGATGGGACACTCCATTCCAGCCTGCATAGTTTAGCCAAAGTCAGCCCGGACCGGAGCGGTAAACCTGAATCCCGCAGTGGAATGAGGTGGAATGAGAAGAAGATATCGTGAAGGGCCCAATCTGTCAGGGGTCCCGGTCGAGTTGGCAAGGCGAACGCGATTCGATGCCCATGGTCGGCCACCTGGCTGAGGCCGGTCGGTTGCCCGCTGCCGGCGGGACTCGCCTGGTCCTGGAGCCGAGCCATTTCGCGAAACTTGGAGTGGAGAGGCGCCTTGCCGTTTCCGGTTCAATGGTTATACAATCGGCAAGCCGGAATATGGGATCGGAAGGAAGGCCCCGGACCGTGTCCCACGGGACAACCACAAAACCACCATTCCCCGAGACTTCCAAATGAAAATCAGCGACTTCCAACCCGCCCACCGGACCTTGCCGGCCTTTCTTCTCACCCTGCTCCTGACGATGGCCCCGGCATGGGCGCTTCCGAACCCCTGGTCTGGACTGCGGCTGCGCAACATCGGTCCGGCCATCGCCGGCGGACGGGTCAGCACCGTGGTCGGGATTCCCCATGACCCCCTCGTCTACTATGTCGGCGCGGCCGGCGGCGGCGTCTGGAAGACCACGGACGGAGGCAATACCTGGAAGGAGATCTTGAACCATGCCGACACCTCCTCGATCGGGGATATTGCCCTGGCCCCAAGCAACCCCAATCTTGTCTGGGTCGGCACCGGCGAGGCCAACCCCCGCAACGATATGATCACCGGAGGCGGCGTGTACTTTTCCTCCGATGCCGGTGCAAGCTGGCGTTTCATGGGGTTCCGCCATGCCGGACAGATCCCCCGCATCGTCGTGGATCCCGCGAATTCGAAGGTCGTGTTCGTCTGCGCGCTCGGCAATGTCTGGAAGCCCGGCGGACCGCGTGGCCTCTACCGGAGCACAAACGGCGGACGCAGCTGGCAGCAGGTTCTCAGCGTCAATGCCCAGACCGGCTGTGACGACGTCGCATTCGAGCCCGGCAATCCGGAGGTGCTTCTGGCCTCGACCTGGCAGGTGCGTCGCTTCCCCTGGAAGCTCGATGACGGCGGCCCCGGCAGCGGGCTCTGGCGCTCCGAGGACGGAGGCCGCACCTGGCACCCACTCCACGACGGCCTGCCTCCCAAACCCTACGGGCGGATTGCCTTCGCTTTCGCGCCCTCCCGTCCGCAACGCGTCTACGCGCTGATCGAGGCCAAAAAAGGCCTGCTGTGGCGTTCGGATGATCTCGGCACCCGGTGGCACTTCGTGAGCGATAACTACAACATCGATGTCCGGCCTTTCTACTTTACCCAGCTTGCCGTCTCGCCGACCGATGCCGACCGGATCTTTTTCCTTTCCATGAAAATGATGGAGTCGACAAACGGCGGAAAGACCGCCTTTTACGCGGATCCGATGATCCATGTTGACCACCACGCCATTTGGATCGACCCGGCCAACGCCAACCGAATCATCCAAGGCAACGACGGCGGCGTCGCCCTGAGCCTGAATGGCGGCCGGAACTGGCGATATCTCAACAACCTGCCCATTGAGGAGTTCTATTCAGTCGCCGTGTCGCCCGGGTACCCGTTCTGGATCTGCGGCGGCATCCAGGACAACAACGCCTGGTGCGGGCCTTCAAGCGAGTACAATCGCGGGTCCGTCACCGGTAGCGACTGGTTCATCGTCGCGGGTGGGGATGGCCAGTACGCCGTGCCGGCCTGGAGTGATTCCCGCCGGATTTACGCCGACTCCCAGAATGGTTTCATTGCCCGCTACAACCGAGTGAGCGGGCAGAGTCATTTCATCATCCCCACCTACAGCGGTTTCGCGGGCAACCGGCCGCTCGCCCAGGAGAAGTACCGTTTCAACTGGACGGCACCGATCGCGGTCTCCTACCGGGATCCCAACGAGGTCTACCTGGGAGCCAACGTGCTCTTCCGCAGCCGGGACGGCGGACTCCACTGGAAGGTGATCAGCCCGGACCTCACCCGCAACGACAAGGCCAAGGAAGGACTCACCGGCGGGCCCGTCAACTATGACCTTTCCGGGGCTGAAAACTACGACACGATCCAATCGATCAGCATCGCCCGCACCAACCCCCAGGTCCTCTGGGTCGGCACCGACGACGGCCTCGTCTGGGTCACCCGCAACGGCGGCCGGAACTGGCAGAAGGTGACCCCTCCGGATGCCCCCGCCTGGGCCCGCGTCTATCAGATCGGTGTCTCCCCCTTCAACGCCGGCTCCGCCTACCTCAGTTTTGACGCCCACGAGCTCGGCAACAACCGGCCCTACGTCTACCACACCGACAACTACGGACACAGCTGGCACCCCATCGACCGTGGCCTGCCGGACGACAGCTCTGTCCTCGTCGTCCGCGAAGATCCGAATGACCGGGGGTTCCTTGTCGCCGGCACCATGACCGGAGTCTACTATTCCCACGACCGGGGAGGCCGCTGGCACCGCCTCACCGCCAACTTGCCCACCATGCCAGTCTGGGACCTCAAGTTCGTCCACCACCCCGACAGCTTGGTGCTCGCCAGTCACGGCCGCGGACTCTGGGTCCTGGACAACCTGAAGCCCCTCGAGGGCCTGACCCGCGCCATCGCCCAAAAACCATTCGCTCTCTTCCCGACCCAGCCGGGCATGACCCTCCGGGCCCATTATTCGGGACATCCGCCGGCGCCCTATTACTCGGCACCCAATGCACCCCAAGGAGTCGTGATCAGTTACTTCGTGGGCAAAGTGAAACACCCGGCCCGACGGGTCAGGATCACGGTCGAGAGCCCGACGGGCCAGCGCCTGATCGTGCTCCATGGTCCAGCGAGCTTCGGGGTCCATGAGCTGGTTTGGAACATGCGCTACCGCGGACCCCGTCCGCTCAAGATCGGGCCGCCAGCCCCTGCCGGCTTCATGAATCGCTCGTTTGGCCCGCTCGCGGTTCCCGGAACCTATCGGGTCATCGCCCAGGCCGGTGCCACGCATGCGGAAGTGCCGGCCCAGATCCTCCAGAACCCCCACCATCCGATTGCTCTCGCCATCTGGCGGGAAGACCTGGCACTCGGGCTCACCGCCCGCAACGAGCTCTCCGCGTTCAACCATATGCTGAACCGGCTGCAAGTCGTCAAGGTCGCGCTTTCCCGGATTTCCGGGAACCCGGGGACCAAGAGCCTTCCGGCTTCCTTCGTCACCCAGGGCCGCCAACTCCGGGCCCGGATTTCACGTTTCGAAAACCGGCTCTACAATCCCCGGATCCAGCGCAACGCCGCGGAGGATTCCCTGCATTTCCTGGCCCGCTTCCACCGGGAAATCAACCTGTCCTACAGTGTGGCCTCCTTTTTCCTCCAGGGACGCGCACCCAACCACCGGATGCTTGCGCTGCTCGGGAAAAAACGGAGCGAGCTCAAGCAGATCCTCGAGCGCTACGATACCGGGATCCTGCCAGCCATTGCCGCCTACAATGCCCGTGCCTGGAAGCTCGGGCAACCCACCCTCCTCAAGGGGAGGGCCATCCGCCTCCGCAAGCCCGTCACGCTGTAAGTTGGGCTTCCGGCCGGACACGAGAGGAGGGGGGCAACCCCCTCCGTGGGGCTGCTTCCGGTGGAACTTTAGGGGTCGAACCCGGTTCCAAGGAGTGTCGAAGTGTCTTCGAGTAACCTGAAAAACAAGGGGGTATTCCCGTGATCCAGCCATCCCAGTCCAGATTCAGTCCAATCGCCGGAGCGGGCCTCATGCTTCTCGCTTCGACCCTCGCCTTTCCCCAGGCAGCCCTGGCGCACGCGCCCGTCGCTTCGCCGCTCCGCCATCTCAAACTCCGCAATCTCGGCCCGGCCATCGCCGGCGGCCGGGTCACGTCCGTAGTCGGGATCCCGGGGCAACCCGAGATCTACTACGTCGGCAGTGCAGCGGGTGGCGTTTGGAAGACCACGAATAACGGGGCCAGCTGGAAAAACGTCTTCAGCCACGGGGATACTGCCTCAATCGGCGCGGTGACCCTGGCCCCAAGCAACCCCAATCTTGTCTGGGTCGGCACCGGCGAGGCCAACCCCCGCAACGACATGATCAATGGCGGCGGGGTTTACTACTCGCCCGATGCCGGCAAGAACTGGCGCTTCATGGGACTGCGCCAGGCCGGTCAGATCAGCCAGATCGTGGTCGATCCCGTGAACCCGAAGATCGTTTTCGTCTGTGCGCTCGGCAACGTCTGGAAACCCACCCCAATGCGCGGGGTGTACCGCTCGTCCAATGGCGGGAAGACATGGCAGCGAGTGCTTTTCGTCAACAACCAGACGGGCTGCTCGACCTTGGCCATGCAACCGGGCAACCCGGAGGTCCTGATTGCCGGTCTCTGGCAACTCCGGCGGTACCCCTGGAAACTGGTCAGCGGCGGCCCCTCAAGCGGCCTTTACCGCTCCCTGGATGGCGGCCTCCACTGGCAGAAACTCACCCATGGCCTGCCCAAAGGACTCACGGGACGCAGCGACGTGGCTTTCGCGCCCAGCCGGCCGGACAAGGTCTATGCGGTCATCCAGGCCAAACACGGCGTGCTCTGGAGCTCGAATGACATGGGCCTTCACTGGCACCTCGTCTCGAACAACCAGAACGCCGATGTCCGTCCCTTCTACTTCACCCAGGTTGCCGTCTCGCCGAAGAACCCGGACCAGATCTTCCTCCTGTCCA
Source organism: Pseudomonadota bacterium (assembly GCA_021810635.1). Classification (GTDB taxonomy): domain Bacteria; phylum Pseudomonadota; class Gammaproteobacteria; order JAKAQQ01; family JAKAQQ01; genus JAJZIH01. Next base: position 79,385 of record JAJZIH010000001.1, read on the forward strand.
TGAAACTCATGGAGTCGAAGAATGGCGGCCGGACGCTGTTTTATGCCGACAAGATGGTGCATGTCGACCATCACGCCATCTGGATCGATCCCAAAAACGGTAACCGGATCATCCAGGGCAACGACGGCGGCGTCTACCTCTCCCATAACGACGGCAAGAACTGGCGGTACCTCGACAACCTGCCGATCGAGGAGTTCTACCAGGTCGCCGTGAACGACCACGTCACCCCCTTTCTGGTCTGCGGCGGCATCCAGGACAACAACGCCTGGTGCGGGCCTTCAAGCGACTATTCCCGTGCCGGCGTCAACGGGCTCGACTGGTTCATGCCGGTCGGCGGGGATGGCGAGTATGTCGTTCCGGCGCCTACCGATCCCAACATCGTCTACGCCAGCTCGGAAAACGGTTACACCGTCCGCTACAACGTCAGGACGACCTTTGCACCCTTCATCGAGCCCTACTACCATTCCCAGGCCGGGCACAAGGTCTCCGCGCTCAAATACCGTTTCAACTGGACGGCACCGATCGCGGTCTCCTACCGGGATCCCAACGAGGTCTATACGGGAGCCAACGTGCTCTTCCGCAGCCGGGACGGCGGACTCCACTGGAAGGTGATCAGCCCGGACCTCACCCGCAACGACAAGGCCAAGGAAGGACTCACCGGCGGACCCGTCAACTATGACATTTCCGGGGCTGAAAACTACGACACGATCGAGTCGATCAGCATCGCCCGCACCAACCCTCAGGTCCTCTGGGTCGGCACCGACGACGGCCTCGTCTGGGTCACCCGCAACGGCGGCCGGAACTGGCAGAAGGTGACCCCTCCGGATGCCCCCGCCTGGGCCCGCGTCTATCAGATCGGTGTCTCCCCCTTCAACGCCGGCTCCGCCTACCTCAGTTTTGACGCCCACGAGCTCGGCAACAACCGGCCCTACGTCTACCACACCGACAACTACGGACACAGCTGGCACCCCATCGACCGTGGCCTGCCGGACGACAGCTCTGTCCTCGTCGTCCGCGAAGATCCGAATGACCGGGGGTTCCTTGTCGCCGGCACCATGACCGGAGTCTACTATTCCCACGACCGGGGAGGCCGCTGGCACCGCCTCACCGCCAACTTGCCCACCATGCCAGTCTGGGACCTCAAGTTCGTCCACCACCCCGACAGCTTGGTGCTCGCCAGTCACGGCCGCGGACTCTGGGTCCTGGACAACCTGAAACCCCTCGAGGGCCTGACCCGCGCCATCGCCCAAAAACCCTTCGCTCTCTTCCCCATGCAGAAGGGGACCCTGTTCTATACCACGGACATCGGCGATCCAGCCCCTCCGTTCTACTCGGCACCCAATGCCCCGGTCGGCGTCACGATTGCCTACTATCTCCAAAAGACCTACCACCGGACGAAGGCCGAGAAAAAGGCACATGCAACACCGGTCAAGATCCGGATCGAAACCCGTTCCGGCAGTCTGGTCGATACGCTCTATGGTTCTGCCCATTCGGGTGTTGAATCGAAAGTCTGGCCCCTCGTCTACCAGGGCCCGCAGAAGATGGATTTCGGTCACTACTGGATGTCGCACGGCCCCCATGGGTTCACGGGTCCGAGCGTGGCTCCTGGAACCTACCGCGTTGTGGTCTCGGTCGGGCACCATCAGGCGACCGGGCTGGCGCAGGTTGTCGCGGATCCGCGCTTCCATATCTCGCAGGCGCAGTACGTTGCCCAGCGCAACGCAGGACTCGAACTGAGCGCCATGATCACCGCCATGGACACCCTGCTGGACCGGATTCATGGCATGCAAAACGCCCTCCGGACCTTCCGACTCAGTCTCGCGAGAGAGCCTGCGCTTCAGGGCCGCTATGGAGCGGTACTCAGGGCGGGCCATCGACTCGACCAGAAGCTCGTAACCCTCCTGACCTCGGTCTACAATCCCGAACGTCAGCACAATGTTTCGGAAGCGAGTCTCCGCAACCTGGTTCGTCTGCACCAGAAAATCATCAATACCTACACGCTCGTGATCGGCAACTACGCCCAGCCGATCAACCACCGCATCCAGCGGATGATGGCCCACCGCCGCTCCGAGCTCGAGGCTGCCCTGGCCCGCTTCAACGGCCTGCTCAAGACCTCGGTCTCCCGGTATAACCACCTGGCCTACGCAACGGACGCCCCCACCCTGTTTCCAGGGTCTCCGATCCGGATCCAGCCCACCCCCCCGTGATGCGCTAGAATCCCGCCCTCGGTTCTATTGCGGCCTCTTCGGAGGCCGCTTTTTTTTTAGCCCGCACTCTGACCCGGATGGGGTCGACATGGCCGCCAGGGCGGGTGCCGACTGAGTTCCGTGAGTTGCCAAAAATGGCATGCGCAAGCGGTGGACTGACCGGTGTCTGTCGGACCTCTGCAGGGATTCCCTGCAATCCGGGAGGCAACCGGCGGGTGCGACGGCCCCGGAACTCTGCTCAAAAACTCCCTCATCCGCAACCCGTCACAGGCCGGGCCGAAACCTGGGTTTGGCCAGCACCTACATAGCGGGCAGGTCCGGCCCCCCCCCACGCAGGGGGGCCGGATCCTTACCACGGGATCAGGAAGTCTCTTCGGGAGCCTTGACGGGAGCCTTGACGGCCGGCTCGACCGCTCGGACCGGTGCTTCAACCGGGTGAGCGGGAAGCGGCACGCGGTTCGCTTCAAACAGCTCGCGGAGCGGCGGAGCCTCGCGGAGCGGGGAATCCGCCGGACGGGGCCCGGTCGGAGGCGTCCGGGTCTCGACCTGCACCAGCTCCGAAGACTCCAGGCGTCTCGGAGGCAAACTGGGCCCAGGAGTCGGGGCGGTCCTCGGTGCGGGAGCATCCTCTCTCCGGGCAGGCCGCGTTTCCAGCGGACGGGGTCCGGGATACGCCTCCGGGACCATCTCACCGGCACCCCGGCCGTGCACCCCTTCCGCCACCGGACGGGAATCCGCCACTGGCGGAGAGACCGCGTTGCGATTCTCCCCTCCAAAACGTGAGTCGCGCCTCCGGTAGCGCCCACCGCGGTGCCCCCGCCGGCTATGATGAGCCCCATCAGGCTTTCCGCCCGGTTCAACCACGGCCCCCTCCCCGACCACCGGCTGGACAGGCGCCGCAGCCGTCCCCACCGGTCGCCTTTCGGGCCGATTCGAGCCGCGTACATCGGGCCGGTTGGGCGGACGGGAGGGGCGCCCCGTCGACGGCATCCGGCGCGGACGGCTGCCGGGACCCCGGCCCGCTGCGGTCTGCGGCTGCACCGGGATACGGCGGGATGGTGCAGGACCCGGTTCTGCGGTCGGGCCCGGCGCAAAGAGCTTCATCCACAGACGTCGCAAAATCCCCACCGGGGCCGCCGGTTGTGGCCCTGACCGGCCCGGACTGGGAGTCATGGCCACCCGCTTGAGAGGCCTGACCGCCGGTTCGATGACCTTGACCGGAACCGTCTGGGTGACCTGCTGGACCAGATTCTCTTCCTCGTCGTGAACCAGGCCGGCATCCAGCGATTCGGCTTCGGACAGGCTGTTCACCCCATGGGATTCTCCCATGCGCCGCCGTTCAATCCGGAAATCAGGCGTTTCGAGGCGGCTAGTCGGAATCAGCACCACCGTACTCTTCGACCGCTGCTCAATGGCGGTCAGAGCCGGACGCTTTTCATTGAGGAGATAGGTCGCCACGCTAATCGGAACCTGAGCCAGGACCCGCTGGGTCCCGTCTTTCATCGCCTCTTCCTCGACGAGACGCAGGATCAGCAGTGAAAGCGACTCGACGTTCCGGATCGTTCCGCTCCCCTTGCACCGGGGACAGGCAATCTGGGTCGTTTCCTCAAGGGAGGCCCGCAGTCGCTGGCGCGACATCTCGAGGAGTCCGAACCGGGAAATCTTGCCGATCTGAACCCGGGCCCGATCAATCTCGAGCGCGTCCCGCAGCCGGTTTTCCACATCGCGTCGGTGCCGTTCCTGTTCCATGTCGATGAAATCGATTACGATGAGGCCGCCCAGGTCACGGATCCGCAACTGGCGGGCGATTTCATCCGCGGCCTCGAGATCGGTGGTGAGGGCCGTCTCTTCGATGTCGCCGCCGCGCGTCGAGCGCGCGGAGTTGACGTCGATCGAGATCAGGGCCTCGGTCCGATCGAAGACCAGCCGACCGCCTGAAGGCAACTGGACCTCGCGCTCAAAGGCCTGGGCGATCTGGCTTTCAATCTGGAAACGGGTAAAGAGCGGGGTTGCATCCTGGTAGAGGTGCAAACGCTCCAGATACTGCGGCATCACCTGCTCGGCAAAAGCCCGGGCACCCTCATACATGCGGGGATCATCGATCAGGATCTCGCCGATGTCGGTCTTGAGATGATCCCTGAGCCCGCGGACGACGATGTTGTCCTCCTGATAGATCAAAAACGGTGCCTTCCGCACTTCTGCCGCCTTCTGGATTGCCCCCCAGAGCTGAACCAGGTAATCGAGATCCCACTGGACCTCTTCCGCGCTCCTCCCGAGGGCCGCAGTCCTGAGGATGACACCCATCTGCTCCGGAATCCGAATCTCCGACAGGATCTGCCGGGCCTCCTGGCGCTCTTCCCCGTCAATCTTGCGGGAGACACCCGCCGCCTTCGGGTTATCAGGCATGAGAACCATGAAGCGGCCTGCCAGGCTGAGGTAGGTCGTGAGCGCAGCACCCTTGTTGCCGCGTTCCTCCTTTTCGACCTGGACGATGAGTTCAAGTCCATCCGGCAACCGTTCACGGAGGGTTTCACCGGTCTGGAAGTAGTGGGGATGGATCTCCTTGGTGGGCAAAAACCCGTTCCGATCACCGCCGTAATCGACAAAGACGGCATCGAGACTGGGCTCGACACGGTTGATCTTGGCCTTGTAGATATTGGCCTTCTTCTGTTCACGGGAAGGAATTTCAATGTCGAGATCGACGAGCCTCTGGCCGTCGACGATCGCCACCCGGAGCTCTTCCGGCTGGGTGGCATTGATTAACATGCGTTTCATGGATGGATACTCACAATGCTGCTCCGAAGCGCCGCACTGGAGATCATGCCGTTCTGACAGGCAAAGTCCGGCACGCATTGCCGGAAGAAGGTGCCACAGGGGTGGCCGGTCAAAATCTGCCTTGTCAGCGCTACATCACCATGCGGAACATGGGAGCGCCATGGGTTAGTGGTTCCGAAACCCTTCCTCGAGGGAACCGGAGCCGGAAAACGGACGCCACCCTCTCGGGTTGCGTATCACAGCGTACCTACGGGCACCAAGCCCCCGCCCCTGCAGGAGAGTGCCTTTGGCTACCTGTGCATTATCGTCAAATTGCCATAAAAATTCAATATCATTTTTAACATTATAATAATCCGATGAATTCTGACTCCCCGGCTGGTCCGGAATCCCATTCTGCCAAGCGCCTCCGGGTCGCGGACGGTCAGGCCGGGCAGCGCCTCGACAACTGGCTGTTCCGCGAACTCAAGTCGATGCCCAAAAGCCACATCTACCGGCTCATCCGCACCGGGCAGGTCCGGGTCGGCGGGGGACGGTGTCGTCCGGGATACCGTGTCAAGAGCGGGGACGAGGTCCGGATCCCTCCCCAGGCTGCTCCCGGGCTGCGCAGGACGCGGAAAAACGGCCCTCATCCGCTGCCCGACTTTTTTCTCCAGCCACTCTATGAGGATGAGGATCTCCTCATCCTGAACAAACCGGCTGGTCTCGCCGTCCATGGCGGTAGCGGGATCGACAGCGGACTGATCGAGAGGCTTCGTCACGGCCGCCGGGAAAGAGAGTTCCTCGAACTGGCCCACCGTCTCGACCGGGGAACGAGCGGTTGCCTCATCCTGGCCCGGAACCGGTCCACCCTCCTCGCCCTCCACCAAGCCCTGCGCAACCAGAAAATCACAAAAGGCTATCTCGGCCTGCTTGCTGGCACTCCCGCCTGGAAAACCCAAACCGTGGACCAGGCGATCACGAGACACGTATTGCCCGACGGGACGACACCGGGGAAAGACGCCCGCAGCCACTTCCGGATCGTGCGTCTCTGGACGGCGTGTGCCTTGGCCGAAATTTCCATCGAAACCGGCCGCACCCACCAGATCCGCATCCACGCCGCATCGCTCGGTCATCCGATTGCGGGAGATCCCCGCTACGGGGATCGCACCTTCAACCGCCGTCTGAAAACCGACTGCGGATTGAATGGCCCGTTCCTCCATGCCCGTTCGGTGCGTCTTGTCCATCCGCGAACGCATGAACCCCTGTTCATCCAGGCGCCGTTACCCGCGGGACATGAGGCGGTGCTGGCCCGGCTCGACGGTCGGGACGAGGCTCAGGGTACGGGGTAGCCGGCCTCCCTGAGGAACTGCGCGAGGCGGATGAGCGGAAGACCAATCAGGGCGGAGGGGTCCCGGGTGGAAAGGCACCGCCACAGCGAGGGTCCGCGCGATTCCGCCCGGAAACTGGCAGCGCAGCTCCAGGGTGCATCGGCGGCCAGATAGCGGGCAATCTCTGCCGCCGAGAGTTCACGCATCCAGACCCGCGTATGGTCGACGGCGGCATATTCCGTCCCGGTGCGGGTATCGAGTACCACCAACCCGGTCCAGAAATGGATGACCCGTCCGGATGCCCACTGGAGATCGGCCATCGCCCCTTCGGCCGCGAGAGGCTTGTGCAACAGACGGCCAGCGCACTCCGCAACCTGGTCAGAACCGATGATGAGATGCGCCGGATAGGCGGTCTTTGCCGAGACCGCCTTGAACCGAGACAGGCGGAGCGCCCGCCCCCGGGCGCATTCTCCTTCGAGTACGGGCTCGCCTCCAGTCGGTTCACAGACCTGGAAACCATCGATCAGGCGGCCCAAGAGCGCACGGCGATTGACGGAACTCGAAGCGAGGACCACCTCCGGTTTGGCCGGCTGCAGACCGGAATCGGACGGTTGTCGTTTCATCGGGCCCTCCCCCGGCCCATCCTAGACGTTCACCCACGCCTCCGCAAATCCTCCGACCGGGCCGGCCGGTCTTCGATGAAACCGGGGGCAACCCCCACCGGAGGCGCCGAAACGATTAGAATAGCCGGGTCCCCCGCACCGGATTTGTCGCGCCGGGGGCCACCCGCGAGGAGCTTTTCCATGGCTGTTCAAAAAGACCGCAAAACCCGTTCCCGGCGAGACATGCGCCGATCCCATGATGCCCTGACGGCCACGACCCTTGCGACGGATTCCACAACCGGTGACCGTCACCGCCGCCATCACGTCAGCGCCGGGGGGTTCTACCGGGGGCGACGCCTGTTCACCCCCAAACCCCCCAAAACGTCCGAACCGGAAAGTTGAGCGGCAGCCTGCCGACCGGCGATTCGGGGTCTGATTTTCCCGTGCCCCACCCCTTGGTTCTGGCACTGGACGCCATGGGCGGGGACGGGGGGCCCTCCGTCGTGGTCGATGCCGCGCTCGCCGAGCTCGCGGACGAACCAAACCTGGAACTCATCCTGGTCGGTGCGGAAGACCTCTTGCGGCAGCTGGTGAACGAACGGACCGGCGGCCGGTCCCCTGCCCGTTTGCGTTTCCAGCCCGCACCCGAAGTCATTGCCATGGATGACAATCCGATCACGGCACTCCGCAACAAAAAGCATTCCTCGATGCGGGTTGCCATCAATCTGGTCCACACCGGGATCGCGCAGGCTTGCGTCAGCTCCGGCAACACCGGCGCCCTCATGGTGGCCGCCAAGACGGTGCTCAAGATGCTCCCGGCCATGGACCGGCCAGCGATCTGTGCGCCGATCCCTACGCGCATCGGACATACCCTCATGCTCGATTTGGGAGCGAACGCCATCTGCACGCCGAACCAGCTGCTCGAGTTTGCGGTCATGGGATCGGCCATGGCCCAGGCGGTCTACGGCGTGACGCAGCCCACCGTCGGGCTCCTCAACATCGGCACCGAGGAAATCAAGGGACACGGGGCCATCAAGCAGGCCCACGAACTCCTCAACCAGAGCGGTCTCAACTACCGGGGCTACCTCGAAGGTACCGACATCAACCAGGGTCGGGTGGACGTCATCGTCTCCGATGGTTTCGCCGGCAATGTCGCGCTCAAAACCATGGAGGGGACAGCATCCCTGATCAACGATTTTATCCGTGAGGAGTTTTCCCGGACCGTGGTCTCCCGAATCGTGGGACTGGGCGCGCTGCCCATCATCCGTTCCCTCAGGAAACGGCTTGATCCACGCCTTTACAACGGAGCTAGTTTCCTCGGCGTCAACGGAATCGTGGTCAAAAGCCACGGCAATGCCGATGCCGTGGCCTTCCGCCACGCGATTTGCCGGGCCGTCTCCGAGATCCGGAACGAACTCCTCGCGAAAATCCTGCGGCTCCAGCAGACCGTCCTGCCCTCCCAGACCCCAGCCGACTAGTCCGCGTGTACACCCGCATCCGTTCCACCGGCCATTACGTTCCCGAGAGGGTGCTCACCAACCAGGATTTCGAACGGATGGTGACCACCTCCGACGAATGGATCCGTGCCCGGACTGGAATTGAGCGTCGCCATATCGTGTCTCCGGGGGAAACCAATCTGGACCTGTGCGAGAAAGCCGCCCGGTCGGCGCTCGGAGCGGCTGGCCTCGGAGCCGAAGACCTCGACCTCATTCTCGTGGCCACGACCACGCCGAACCAGGTGTTCCCCAACATGGGGGTCCTTCTGCAGGACCGGCTCGGCGGCCATGGCTATCCCTGTACGAGCCTCGAGTCCGCCTGTGCCGGATTCATCTACGGCCTCGCCATCGCCAACAGCCTGATCCAGACGAGCCAGTGCCGCCGGGCACTGGTGGTGGGCGGGGAAACGCTCTCGCGGATCACGGATTACACGGACCGCTCGACCTGCATCCTGTTCGGAGACGGCGCCGGTGCCGTGATCCTCGAAGCCGCATCCGAGCCGGGAATCATCGCCACCCATCTGCACGCCGACGGGGCCTACAAGGACCTCCTCTACTACCCCTCGGGGATCTCCCTCGGATTCGACCGGCTACGCGAATCGCGCGACTTCATCCGGATGAAGGGTGGCGAGGTTTTCCGAGTGGCTGTGAATACCCTGTCCCAACTGGCACTCGAGACCCTGGAGGCGGCGGGCGTGACCAGCACGGACCTGTCTTGGTTTGTCCCCCACCAGGCCAACCTGCGCATCATCCAGTCCATCGCGCACAAGCTCGGACTGCCGATGGAGCGGATTGTCCTCACGATCGCGGATCACGGCAACACCTCGACCGCCTCGATTCCGATGGCCCTGGATGTGGCGGTCCGCGACGGGCGCATCCAGCGGGGCCAATTACTGCTCTTCGAGGCCTTCGGCGGCGGCTTCACCTGGGGCTCAGCGCTCGTCCGCTACTGACCCGCCGCCGGATCCTTCCGGGAGACTGGAGCACGATCCTCCGGGCGGACCTCCGCCAGATCGCTGACCGCTTCCGGCCCGAGTTCACGGACTCCTCCGGTCCCGAGGTCCCGGGGCAGGACGAAGGGGCCGTACCGGGTCCGGATCAGCCGGTTGACCCGGCAACCCTGGCTTTCAAACAGGCGGCGAACCAACCGGTTGCGTCCCTCATGGACGACCACCCGATACCAGTTGTTCACCCCCCGTCCCCCGACCGCTTCGAGTTCATCGAAAGACGCCCGCCCGTCTTCAAGATCAATGCCCCCGCGGAGAACGAACTCGGTAGCGGCGGCCAGACGGCCCCGGATCCGGACCCGGTATTCACGAACCCAGCCACCCGAGGGGTGCATGAGCCGCCGGGCCAAGTCACCATGGGTCGTGAAAAGCAGGAGCCCCTCGCTGTTGAAATCGAGGCGGCCGACCGCAATCCACCGTCCCTGCCGCAGTCTCGGCAACCGCTCGAAAACCGTTGGGCGTCCCTCCGGATCCCGGCGGGTGGTGAGTTCTCCCGCCGGCTTGTGGTAAAGCAGGATCCGGAGGGGGATATCCACCTGCCGTGGGCGGACGAGCGGCCGGCCGTCGAGAAACAGGAGATCCCCGGGGTTGATCCGATCTCCGAGCGCCAGCACCTGCCCCGCCGAGGTCAGTCGGCCCGCCCGGATCCAGCCTTCGATTTCCCGCCGCGAACCCAGCCCGAGGTGGGCCAAATACTTCTGGACGCGGACCGTGCCGGGGGGATCCGCAGAGTCAGTCGGCCAGCGGGTTCCTGGGCTCTTCATTCGGCTCCCCCCCGTCATCCACCGCCGCACCCGGGGCGGCGATCACCAGCGGGACCGGGTGACCGGACAGGTCGAATTCGGGAGCCGGTTCGATTAGGTCCGCGACCTGTTCAAGGGGCGGCAGATCCGTGAGACTCGTCAGCCCGAAATAGTCAAGGAACTCGCGGGTGGTGGCATACAATCCCGGCCGCCCCGGCACTTCGCGATGTCCCACCACCTGGATCCAGTTGCGTTCCTCGAGAATCCTCAGGGTCGAAGCCGCCACCGAAATCCCGCGCAGTTCCTCGATTTCACCCCGCGTCACCGGCTGCCGGTAGGCGATGATGGCAAGCGTTTCGAGCAGAGCCCGCGAATAGCGGGGCGGTTTGGGTTCCCACAGGGCGCTCAGGGCCCGGACATAAGGCGCCCGGATCTCGAGACGAAGACCGCTGGCCACCCGCTTGAGCCCAAGCCCCCGGTTTTCATAAATCCGTTCCAGAGTCCCAACCCACTGGCCGAGTTCGACGGCACTGACCGGCCGCGACAACGCTCCGCCGAGAAGTAACCTGAGCTGCGTCTTATCGAGCGGGCGGCCGGCCGCGAGCAGGGCCGCCTCGAGCAACGCGACCGGTTCAAGCACAGCATCATTCACCGTGAGTCTCCTCGATGGGCGCCTGGGGGCTTTCGGCCCCCGAGGTCCGCGGCACCTGGATATAAAGGGGGCCGTAGGGCGTGGCCTGAATCAGGTTCACGAGCGACTGGCGGACCAACTCGAGCAGCGCCAGGAAGCTCACGACCGCACGGGTCCGGTCCGAACCCCGGGGCAAAAGCGTCTCAAAGCGTTGATAGCCGTGCCTGCAAGACAGCCGCTCCAGCAGTCCGGCCATGCACTCGCCCACCGACAGGGTGTCCTTGATCACATGGTGCCGGATCCGCCAGCGCGTGCGGCGAAGCAGGCGGGCCATCTGCCGCAACCAGTCCTCAAGAGCTACCGGCGGGGGTTCCGGCAGGATGTGACGGACCACTTCCGGGACCTGGGCGGTGGCCTGCCAAACATCCCGTTCGAGCCGTGGCATCCTCTCAAGCCGCTCGGCCGCGCGGCGGATGATCTCGTAGTCCTGGAGGCGCTGCACCAAGGCCGCCCGCGCATCCTCCGGCTCCAGTTCGCCCGTCTCGGATACCGGCCGGGGAATCAACATGCGGGCTTTGAGATTTGCCAGATAGGCGACCATGTACAGGTATTCGCCGGCCAGCTCGAGCTGCATCTGCTGCATCATCCCGATATAGTGGAGATACTGTTCCGTCACCCGCGCCAGTGGAATGTCCAGCACGTCCAGATTCTGGCGGCGGATGAGGTGCCAAAGAAGATCCAGCGGCCCTTCGAAGGATTCGAGGAGCAGGCGAAGCGCGTCCGGCGGGATGTACAGGCCATCCGGATAGGTCAGCCAGGGTTCGCCGTTGACGGTCGCGAGCGGCAGTTCCGGTTGGCTGGCCGCCGCCCCGCCTGCAGAAACCGTCATCGGACGCCAGCCAAGCCGACCGCCGCGCGGACCTGGGACAGCGTCCCCTGCGCTTCGCGTTCGGCCTTCGCGCTTCCGGCCCGCAGGATTTCATCGACCTCGCGCGGATGGTCCTGCCACTGCTCGATCCGATCCCGAATGGGGCCGAGCGCATCCACCAGGTAACCCAGCAGGCGCTCCTTGCAGTCCAGGCAGCCGATCCCGGCGCTGCGGCAGCCGGTCTGCACCCAGTCCCGTGTCGCCGCCGGAGAAAAGCTCTCGTGGTATCTCCAGACCGGGCACCGCTCGGGTTCTCCCGGATCGCGGCGCCGGACCCGCGCCGGATCGGTCACCATGGTCCGGATTTTCTCACGCACGACCGACTCGGGATCGCGCAGTCCGATGGCGTTGCCGTAGGACTTGGACATCTTGCGTCCGTCGAGCCCCGGAAGCTTCGCTCCATGGGTGAGCAGCGGGCGGGGTTCCGGCAAAATCTCGCGGCCGGTGCCGCAGGCCTCCGCCCGCAAGACCATCCGTTCTTCGCATCCGAGCCACGGCATACGGTCGAGCAGACGATCCAGAGCCTCTCGGAGGGTCCCCCCTCCGGACTCCCGGTACTGCTTGGCCAGCCCCTCAAAGGCCTCCCGGTCCGCCGGCGCAAGCTGTCCCTTCGCGTGGGCCAGCTGGTGCTCGAACACCGGACCCCGGCCATAGAGGAAATTAAAACGGCGGGCAATTTCCCGGGTCACTTCGAGGTGCGCCACCTGGTCCTGCCCGACCGGAACCTGACGGGCGCGGTAGGCCAGGACGTCCGCAGCCATGAGGACGGGATAACCCAAAAAGCCGTAGGTCGCAAGATCCCGGTCCCCGAGAGCCTCCTGCTGTTCCTTGTAGGTCGGAACCCGCTCCAGCCAGCCGAGCGGGGTCAGCATCGACAGGATGAGGTGCAGTTCGGCGTGTTGGGGGACCCAGGACTGGACAAACAAGGTCGCCCGCTCTGGATCGACGCCGACCGCGAGCCACTCGCAGGCCATCGCGCGCGTCAGATCCGCAAGCGCCCCGGGTTCCTCGTAATGCGTCGTGAGCGCGTGCCAGTCGGCCACGAAGAAGTAGCAGTCATGTCGGTTTTGGAGTTCGACCCAGTTCTGGAGTACCCCGACCCAGTGTCCGAGATGAAGCGGACCGGTGGGCCGCATGCCCGAAACGACGCGCGTGGATTCCTCCGGTACCGAAGGGGGAATCAAAGCCGGAGAAGATGCAGGGTCTCGAACAGCATCCGGCCCGACAGGCCGGTGCCGTTCAAGAACATGGCCAGCACCCGGTCCAGCAGAGGTCCCACGATGAGGTAGAAGATACCCGTAAGGAGCAGGAACAGGAGGATCCAGATGCCGTAAGGTTCAATCCGCGAGAACCGGCGCGCCCAGGGCAGCGGCAGAATACCGGTCACGACCCGGCCCCCGTCGAGCGGAGGCAGGGGGAACAGGTTGAAAATCATGAGGAGCACGTTGATGTAGATTCCGGCCACCGCCATCAGGATCAGGAACTGCCCGAACGGGGAGCCGGGAAGCAGGCGCCAGGCAGCCTGGGCAATCAAAAGCCAGGCCAGGGCCATGAGGAGATTGGCTCCGGGACCGGCCAGCGCCACATAGGCCATATCACGGTTCGGGTGGTGGAAGTTGCGCGGATTGATCGGGACGGGTTTGGCCCATCCGAAAATGAAGTGGACAGGCAGGAGGAGGCAGGCCAGGGGCACGAGAACGGTTCCAATCGGATCGATGTGGCGGATCGGGTTGAGGTTGAGGCGCCCGAGCATTTCTGCCGTGCGGTCGCCGAACTGCCGGGCCGCATACCCGTGCGCCACTTCGTGAAGGGTGATCGCGAAGAGGCCGGGCACCAGCCAGATGGCGATGAGCTGCAGGAGACTGAGTTGCGGCATCGGTGCATTATAGGCGTTCGCCCGCGCTCCCGTATCGGACCCGTGCCCCTTGGAGACCTGCCGCTCCATCCCTTCGCGGGGGCCGATTCGCAGGTTTTTATTGGCGACCGGATGGGTTATCATACGGAGAACCGCTTTGGGTAATCGACAAGGTAACTGACATGTGGTTTGCTTTCTGGGCCGAGGATCATCCCGACCGGAGCCGCGAGCGCCCGCAGTGGCGCGACCAGCACCTGGCCCGGCTGAACGCGCTCCTGGACGAAGGGCGGCTCCTGATGGCCGGCCCCCTCCTGCGGTGGCCGACTCCCGAACCACTTCCGGATGCCGCTGGCGGAAGCCTCATCGTCGCCGACTTCGGTTCCTCGGCGGAAGCCCGACGCTGGATCGATGCCGATCCGTACCGGGAAGCCGGGCTGTTCCGCTCGGTCAAGACCCGCCCATTCCTCCCGACCGTGCCACCGGACTGAGCGGATGGATCCGGCACCCTCTGCCCATCCAGTCGGGACTCTGCCCGCTCTCGAGTCACACCTCGCCCAGGCCTTTCCCGGAAGCCGGGTCATGCTCCGGGACGACAGTTCCCTGCATCTCGGACACCCCGGGCGTCCAGACGGTTTCGGCCACCTGCATCTCGAGATCGTGGCGGACCAGTTCACCGGATGTACGCCCCTCGAGCGTCACCGGATGATCCACCATGCCTTGGGACCCCTGGATGGCTGGAGACTGCATGCGCTCGGCATCGGGGCCCGCGCCCCCGGTGAAGGCCCCCCTCTCCCATCTTCTTCCGCCCATCCTTTCACTCCACCCCAGAAAGAGGTTCCTCAATGAGTCTCCATCGATCCATCATCCGTGCCCTGCTTCTGGCCGCGGGTCTTGCAGCCCTCGCGGCCTGCAGTCATCCGGCGAAAATGAGTTCGTCCGAATCGGCGAACCGCCTGGTCGCCCGGGTCAACGGGCACCCCATCCGACAGGGTGTCCTGGACACCTTTCTCGGCATCACGAAAAACGCGCCCCCGCAGCTGTCCCCCATGATCCAGAACCTGGCCCTGCAACGGCTCATCGACATCCAGATTCTGGCCCAAAAGGGACGGGAATCCGGACTCCTGAGGAGTCCCCAGGCGAGGGACAGCCTGTTCCTGCAACGGCAGGTTCTCCTGGCCAACCTGGAAATCCGCCACTATCTCAAAACCCACCCCATCACACCCGCCCAACTCAAGACCGCCTACGCCAAAACCGTGGGTCGCATGGGCCACCATGAATACAAGGCCCGCCACATTCTGGTCAAGACCCAGTCTCAGGCCCGGACCATCATCGTTGATCTGGAGCACGGCCAACATTTCTCCACTCTCGCCAAGAAATACTCCGAAGACACGACGGCCGCCGAGGGCGGCGAACTCGGGTGGGTGAGTGCGAGCCAGGAGACCCCGCCCTTTGCGGCGGCCCTGCGTCAGCTCAAGGTCGGGCAATACACCCGGACACCCGTGAAGACCCAATTCGGCTGGCACGTGATCCAGCTCCAGGGCAAACGGCCGATCACCCCGCCCAGTTTCAAGCAAATGCACAACCGGCTGCTCAACGTGCTGCGCAACAAGGAAGTAAGCGACTTCATCACCCACCTCCGCAGCCATGCCAAGGTCAAGATCCTGCTCAAGCAAACGCCCATTCCCACAGGATCAACGGCGGTCGCCCCGGCCAAGCCGTAAGACCTGAGCGGCGGGGTACGGGGCGGCCCCGTACCCCAACCGCTACCCGACGGGCAGGTCGGGGGCATCCCGGGAGGATCCGACCCAGTCCAGAAGGTCGGCTTCCGTGATGATCTCCGTCCCCAGGCGCCGTGCCTCATCGAGCTTGCTGCCGGGATTTTCCCCCACCAAGAGGTAGCGTGTCTTGCGGGAAACCCGCGAGGAGACACTCCCTCCCAGGGAATGGATAGCGGCCTCGGCCTGTTCACGCGTCATCGTCCCCAACCGCCCGGTCAGCACGAAAACGGCGCCGGCCAACCGTCCCATTCCAAGGGCTGCCGGTCGAGCCGGAGGCGCGGGCCAGGAGACACCGGCCACACGCAACCGCCGGATGACTTCCCGGTTCCCCGGATCATCGAAAAAGGCCCGGATGTGGTGGCCGATGACCGGGCCGATCCCGTCGATCGCGCACAGAGTCTCCACCTCCGCACCCTCGATGGCCTCGATGCTGCCCAGGGTGCGGGCCAGAAGCTCGGCCGTGGCCTCGCCCACTTCGCGGATCCCCAGCGCGAAGAGGAACCGGGCCAGAGTGGTTTTCTTGGAAGCATCGATGGCGGCCAGAAGGTTGGCCGCCGAACGCTCCCCCATCCGCTCGAGTCCCGCGAGCGAGTCCCCCTTGAGCACGTACAGATCGGCCGGGGTCCGTATCCAGTCCGCCTCGACCAGTTGGTGGATCAGTTTTTCACCGAGGCCACGGATGTCGAGCCCCCCCCGGGAAGCAAAATGGCGAATGACCTCCTTCCTCTGGGCCGGACAGTGCAAGCCGCCCGTGCAGCGGATCAGGATCTCCCCGGTATCGCGTTCCACGGGCGCTCCACACGCCGGACAAGTCTGCGGTGCCTCGACGGGCGGCGGGCGGGGGACGTCCGGTGCCGTGACCGTCCGGACGATTTCGGGAATGACTTCCCCGGCCCGACGCACAATGACCCGGTCACCCACACGGATGTCCTTGCGGTTCATCTCGGAGACGTTGTGAAGAGTAGCGTGGGCCACTCGCGCGCCGCCCACGAATACCGGCATGACCCGGGCCACAGGTGTCAGGACTCCCGTCCGTCCGACCTGGAACTCAATGCCTTCGACCGTGGTCTCGGTCTCTTCAGCTGGAAATTTGAGGGCGACGGACCAGCGCGGCGCGCGAGTCACCGTTCCCGCCCGTTCCTGAGCCGCGCGGTCATTCAGCTTGAAAACCGCGCCATCGGCTTCGAAGGGCAGAGCCTCGCGCCGGTCGAGGAGCTGTTCGTAATAGCGTAAGCAGGCCTCGATTCCATCGAGCCGGCGGACCTCCGGACTCACCGGGAAACCGGCTTCGCGCAGCCATTCCAAGAGGGCCTCCTGGCGGTCCGGCACGCCGGAGGCCGGGACTTGACCCACGCCATAGGCAAAAAAAGCCAGCGGCCGGGCGGCCGCGACCCGGGGATCCAGCTGCCTCAGGCTTCCGGCCGCCGCATTGCGGGCGTTGACGAAGCCATGTCCCCCCTCTGCTTCCAGCGCCCGATTGAGGGCAGCAAAGGCCTGTCGGGGCAGGTAGACCTCGCCACGCACCTCGAAACGGCGCGGCCAGATGCCCGGTCGGAGCCTCAGGGGAATCGACCGGATGGTCCGCACGTTGGCCGTGACCTCCTCCCCCGTCACGCCATCGCCACGGGTCGCCGCCCGGACCAGCCCCTGTTCTTCATAAACCAGGCTGATGGCCAGTCCGTCGAACTTGGGCTCACCGACGTACACCAGGGGGATATCAGGCGGCTCCCCGAGCCGTTCATGGAGCCGCCGGTCAAAATGACGGAGCCCGGCGGCATCCGGAACCTTGTCGAGAGACAGCATGGGCTGTTCGTGGCGGACTGGAACGAGATCGGCGCGGGGCAGGCCGCCCACGCGCCGGGTCGGCGAATCCGGCCGGTCCCACTGGGGGAATTCCCGTTCCAGCCGGTCAAGTTCCTGCCAGTGCCGATCGTATTCGGCATCCGTCCAGGTGGGAGAGTCGAGAACGAAATACCGGTAATCGTGCTCCGCAATCAGCGCACGCAAGGTCTCAATCCGCTGCCGTGCGGCTTCGGGGGTCATGCCGGGCGCAGCGTCCGGTCAGGCCTGCTCGGCCATGCGGACCGCTTCATCAAGATCAACCGAGACAATGCGTGAAACACCCGGTTCCTGCATGGTGACCCCGACCAGGCCTTCGGCCGTCTCAAGGAACAGCTTATTATGGCTGATCAAAATGATCTGCAGCTGTTCCGAGAGTTCGCGGACCAGCGCCGCGAACCGGAGGATGCTCGATTCATCCATGGGTGCATCGACCTCATCCAGCATGCAGAACGGCGCCGGATTCAGACGGAAAATCGCGAAAACGACCGCGATGGCAGTCAGCGCCTTCTCTCCGCCGGATAGCTGGCTGATCGAGACCGGTCGCTTGCCGGGAGGCCACGCAAAGAGTTCCACGCCGGCGGTCTCCTCGTCTTCTCCCACCCGCCGGAGTTCGGCCTGGCCGCCTCCAAAAAGACGGGGGAAAAGCTGCCTCAGACCCAGATTGACTTCCCGGAATGTGGTGTCGAACCGGGTCCTGCTTTCCAGGTCGATCTTCCGGATCGCCTCTTGGAGCAGGGTCAACCCCTCGGTGATGTCACGGATCTGCGCGTCGAGCGCCTCCTCCTGCGCCCGCTCGGTCTCGTAATCCTCCGGCGCTCTGAGATTGACCTCCCCCAGCCGTTCGATCTTGTGGGCCAAAATCTCGATCTCCCGCTCGATTTCCCCGGCCGTCTCCGTTTCGGCCACGGCGAGGCTCCAGTCGCACTGGCTCCGTTCCGCCCGAGTCTCGAGCTCGGCCAGGCGGCTCTTCCAGTCCTGGGCTTCGAGCCGGCACCGTTCAAGGTCGCCGCGAACGGCTTCGTAGTGCTGGGTCGCCTCCACCCGGCTCCGCTCGAGATCGGTCTTGGACCCTTCGCCGGCATCCAGGGTGGCGCGCACCGATTCGAGCCGTTCTTGGGCTGCCTGGAGTTCCGCCACCCAGCGTTCGGGTGCATCGTCCGCCGCCTCCACCGCCGCACCCGCCGCGCGTTTCTGCTCGAGAATCCGCGCCTGTTCGTGGAGTTCCTCGAGTCTCCCGGTCGACTCGGCTGCACGGCTCCGGATCGCCTCGACTTCCACGGCAAGCCGTTCAGAGGCCAGTTCCATCTCACGCTCCCGGTTCCCGAGCTCCCGGGCCTGTCGCGACCAGTCCTCGCACCCGGCCCGCACCGCATCCCGTTCGCCGGCCAGCCGGGCGACCTCCGCTTCGAGCTCCACCTCACGGTCTTCCGCCTCTGCGGTGACGGCTGCGGCTTCCGACAGCCGGAGACCCAATTCGCCAATCCGTTGTGTAAGATCCTGCCGCGATTTCAGGGCTTCCTCCCGTTTCCGGTCACCCTCGGCAAGCTCGAAGTCGAGCTGGATCAGCCGGGTCCGGACCTCCATCAACCGTCCCCCATGGTCCGCGATGACGCCCTCGAGCCCGGATACGCGCCGTGCCAACTCCGCCACGCGAACCTGGCTCTCCTGCAGGCGGTCCGTCCGATCCGCCCGCTCGGCATCCAGCTCACCCTGCCGCTCCTCAAGCGCATGGATCTCACGGTCATACGCAAAGAGCGAACCCAGCCCCCGGTCGCCCCGCCGGACCGCCATCCAGTTGGGTCCCACCAGCACACCCTCTGGAGTCACCCAGCATTCCGGGGCACCGAGTTCACTTCTCCGTGACAGGGCTTCCCCGACCGAAGGGGCCCGCCGGACACCAGCCATGAAACCGGCCTCTTCCACGGTGCGCCCCACGAGCAGGCCGAAACCGGCAGCAACACTGCCGGCCTTCGGGGGGCCTTCGGCCGTTTCCCGCTGTTCGACCAGCATGACCGAACTGGCGGCCAGATCCGCCAAGGACTCGGCAAAAGGATCCAGGCGCTCCACGCAAATGGCCTTGAGCCGCTCTCCCAGAACGGCCTGAACGGACGCTTCGAGTCCGGGCTCGACCTGGATCAGGTCCACCAGACGGGGATGGTCGGAAAGGCCCGTCTGCTCGAGCCAGATCCGGATCTCCTCCCCTTCGAAGGCCAGGGCTGCCGCGCGCAGTTGCGCCTGGGCAAGGAGGCGGCTTTTGCCCTGTTCGATGGCCATTTCGGTTTCGCGGACACCCTCTTCGCACTCATGGACACAGACCTGGGCCGCATCCAGTGCCCGCTTGAGCTCGGCGAGTTCCGCCTCCCGCGCCGTCTTTTCGCGCAGCCCGGCCTCGTGGCTGGCGCCCACCTGATTGCGTTCCCGGCTCAGGGCATCGGTCTCGATGCGTTCGAGACGCGCTTCGCAGTCCTGGAGCCGGTCTTCGAGCCCCCTCTTCTGCTCGCCGAGGTGCTCGGCATTGACCCGGCTGATTTCCGCATCCTGCCGGGCCTGTGCCAGATTCTCCCTGAGTTGGGCCAACCGCTCTTCCAGCCGGTGCCACGCTTCCTCCCGCGACTGGAACTCGGCCTCGGACCGGACCGAGGCCTCCCGGGCCG
This sequence comes from Pseudomonadota bacterium, assembly GCA_021810635.1. Classification (GTDB taxonomy): domain Bacteria; phylum Pseudomonadota; class Gammaproteobacteria; order JAKAQQ01; family JAKAQQ01; genus JAJZIH01. The sequence goes on from JAJZIH010000001.1 coordinate 99,210, forward strand.
TCGCATGGGCTTCCCGGCTCAGCCGGAGCGCTTCCGTCAGCCGTTTCAGGTTCGCGTTCTCCTCAGCCAGGCGCTGCCGGAGATGTTCCTGATCGGCTTCCAGCCGGGCGTGTTCCTGGATCCAGTGCCGCTGTTCGAGCTCGCGTGTTTTCCGGCGCGCTTCAGTCTCGCTGATCTTCTGTTCGAGCCTGCGGCATTGCGTCTGGGCTTCCTGATAGGCCGAGATCACCTCGCGTTGCTTTTCCCCTTCGGCGATGAGCTGCCGCTCGATGGCGGCCTGCGCGGCCTTGACCTGTTCGAGATTCCGTTCCTCTTCGCGGACGCGGACCTGCGCGTTTTCGAGACCATGGGAAAACTCCCGCTTCTGCAGGATGAACAGCCGGCTCGTCTGGAGCCGCCGGGTCTCGCGCAGGGTGCGGAAGCGTTCGGCCTGGCGCGCCTGCTGGGCCAACTGGGCGAGCCGTTTCGTGTGCTGGTCACGAATCTCGCGGACGGATTCCAGCGTCTCCGTCGTCTGCTCGATCTTGGCCAGGGTTTCCCGGCGGCGTTCCTTGTACTTGGAAACCCCGGCAGCCTCCTCGAGGAAGCCCTGCCATTCTTCCGGATGGAGATCGATCAGGCGCGAGATCGTGCCCTGCTCAATGATGGCATAACTCCGGGGGCCAAGACCGGTGCCGAGGAAAAGGTCAGTAATGTTGCGCCGCAGGCACAGGGTACCGTTCAGGTAATACTGGGAGATCCCGTCCCGTCCAACTTCGCGGCGGACCGAGATCTCGCTGAAAGCGCCGTACTCGCCCGCGAGACGCCCATCACTGTTATCGAAAACAAGTTCAACCGAGGCGCGCCCGGCCCGTTCCCGGGTCTTGGACCCGTTGAAGATCACGTCGGGCATGGCCTCACCACGCAGGTTCTTGGCCGAGCTCTCCCCCAGGACCCAGCGGACGGCATCAATGAGGTTGGATTTGCCGGACCCGTTGGGCCCGGTCACCGCCACGATGGGTTTCGGAAAGTCCAGGCTGCAGGGATCGGCGAACGACTTGAATCCGCTCAGTCTGATTTTTTGTAGCCGCATGCAACCTCGGGCCCGTACCGGGCAGCGCCGTGAAAGTGTAAATTATCCATTTCGAACCCGCCTCATCCCACCGGACCCATGACCCGAACCCCCACCCGTTCGCTGGCCACCTTCCCCAACCCGGAACCAGACCGGGATTACCTCATCCGGATGGAAATTCCGGAGTTCACCTGCTTGTGCCCGCTGACCGGGCAACCCGATTTTGCCGTGCTCCACCTGTCCTACGTCCCGGATGGGCTCTGCCTTGAGCTCAAGGCCCTCAAGCTCTATGTCTGGTCCTACCGCAACGAGGGCGCATTTCATGAAGCGGTGACCAACCGCATTCTAAACGACCTCGTGGATGCCTGCCAGCCGCGACACCTCAGGATCGAGGCCCGTTTCCACATCCGCGGGGGCATCCGGACCACCGTCGTCGCCGAGTACCGGAAAGCCGGCTGGGTGGGCCGCCCACCGCACGATTCCGACTCCGCGCCGGATCCAGCTCCAGCGCCCGGCCTGCCCCCTGCCTCAACCCACGGAAAATCTTGATCCGGCCCGGTGAGCCATCGGGTCCGGGGGATTCATCAGCCGGCCGGAGGCTGCTATAATTACCTGTTCCCCAGCGGATCCCACGGCCACCGAAGGCGCACTGATGTCCACACGCAAAAAAACTCCACGCCCCACCGCTTCCGGAAACGGACCGGGAGCGCGGAAGGCGCACCTCTCGCCGGTCCCGAAGAAACGCAAGACCCGGCCTCCCGTACTCGCCTCCCGGCCGATCGAGACGGCGGACAGTTCGTTTTTGAGCACGCTCGGGGAAGGGATCGCGCCGTACCCGCTGCGTGAGGGCGAGGCCTACATGAACCCCACCCACAAGGAGCATTTTCAGAGGATTCTCACAACCTGGAAGCAGGATCTCATGGAAGAGGTCGATTTGACCGTCCATCATATGCAGGATGAAGCCATGAACTTCCCGGACCCCAATGACCGGGCCACCCAGGAGTCGGAGTTCAGCCTCGAGCTCAGGACCCGCGACCGGGAACGCAAGCTCATCCGGAAAATTGACGAAGCCCTCCTCAAGCTTGAGACCGACGAGTACGGATACTGTGACCGCTGTGGAATCGAGATCGGAATCCGGCGTCTCGAAGCCCGCCCGATCGCCGCCCAGTGTATCGACTGCAAGACCATCGAGGAAATCCGCGAAAAACAGCTGAACGGGTAATCCCGGCACCCAAACGCGGACTTGCGTCCCCGCATGATCCAGGAAAGCCGTTTCCGTCCCGCCTGGTGGTTGCCGAACGGCCATTGGCAGACCCTCTATGCCGCCTATTTCCGGCGCGTCCCGTGCCCACCGCTCCGGGAGGAAACCTTCGAATGGCCGGAGGGAGACCGGACACGGGGCTTTTGGTCAGGAACCGGCCGGACGGGAAGAGCCCGCGCCACCGTTCTGCTCCTGCCCGGGCTGGAGGGCGGGATCCGCTCGCCCTACATCCGGGGGCTCCTCCGGCGGCTCGTGCACGACGGGCACGAGGTGCTGGTCCTGCCGTTCCGTGGTAGTGCGTCCAATCCGGCGTGCGGCCGGCTCACCTACCATGCGGGCTGGACCCGTGATCTCGAGGGGGTCGTCGGGCGGCTTTTAACGGAGGATCCCGAACGGATCCTAGCCGTGGTCGGGTTTTCGCTGGGGGGCAACATGATGCTGCGCTGGCTGGCCACCGATCCCCGGGCCGACCGCATCCACCAGGCTATCGGCGTGAGCATCCCCTTCGACCTGTCCTGCACGGCACACGGATTCCGCCGGGGCAGCGGCCGGATCTACGAGCGATACCTCGTGGCGGGGCTCAGGCGCAGTGCCCGGCGCCACCTCCGGAGCCAGGGGCACCCGACACTCGATGTCCGGGGATTGCGCCGACTCAGGACCTTTCTCGAGTTCGACGACCACTACGTGGCGCCATTGCACGGTTTCCAAGACGCCCTGGATTACTACCGGCAGACGAGCGCCCGTCCCATCCTGTCCCGCGTCCGGGCCCCGACCCTGATCCTCCAGGCCCGCGACGACCCCCTGATCCCGCCCGCGTGTCTTCCACGCGAATCAGAATGGGGACCGGCCACGGTTTTCGAGTGGAGTGAACACGGTGGCCATGTGGGGTTCATCAGCGGGGCCTGGCCCCTATGGGGATCGGCGTGGCTCGAGGAACGGATCGCCGGGGTACTGTCCGGTCTCGTCCGCTCCCCAGGGAACCTCAGCCGTTCTGGTCGAGCCCCTTCATGCTGAGCCGGACGCGGCCCTGGCGGTCAACCTCGAGTACGCGAACCTTGATCACATCTCCTTCCCGGAGTCGGTCACCCACCTTTTCCACCCGCTCTTCCGAAATCTGCGAGATGTGGACGAGTCCATCACGGCCAGGCAGGATGCTAACAAACGCCCCGAAGTCCATCAGCTTGACAACCTTCCCCTCGTAGATTTTCCCGACCTCGACGTCCGCGGTGATCTCCTCGATCCGGAGCTTGGCCGCCTCCGCCGAAGCCAGATTGACCGAGGCGATGCGGATGAAGCCATCGTCCTCGATATCGATCGTGGTGCCCGTCTCCTCGGTGATGGCCCGGACCACCGCGCCGCCACGGCCGATGACCTCCCGGATTTTTTCCGGGTTGATCTTCATGGTGAGGTAACGCGGCGCCCATTCCGACATCTCCGCACGGGGAGCGGACAGGACTCCGTTCATCACCTCGAGGATGTGCAGGCGCCCTTCCCGGGCCTGCTCCAGAGCCGCCTGCATGATGGCCCGGTTGATCCCCTCGATCTTGATGTCCATCTGGAGCGCGGTGACGCCCTGGCTGGTTCCAGCCACCTTGAAATCCATGTCGCCGAGATGGTCCTCGTCACCGAGAATGTCGGTCAAAACGGCAAAACGGTCCTCGCTCTTGATGAGGCCCATCGCGACCCCCGCGACCGGGGCCCGGATGGGAACGCCCGCATCCATGAGGGCCAGGCTCGTTCCGCAGACGGTCGCCATCGAACTCGAGCCGTTGGATTCGGTGATCTCCGAAACCACGCGCAGGACGTACGGATACTGGGTCATGTCCGGCATGACCGCGATGAGCGCCCGCTTGGCCAGTCGCCCATGCCCAATCTCGCGGCGCTTGGGTGAACCCAAAAAGCCGGTCTCCCCGACTGCAAATGGCGGAAAATTATAATGCAGCATGAACGGTTCACGCCGCTCGCCTTCCAGACCATCGATGAGCTGGGCATCCTTGGTCGTGCCGAGAGTGGCCACGACGATCGCCTGGGTCTCGCCCCGTGTGAACAGAGCCGAACCATGGGTCCGGGGCAGAAAACCGGTGCTGATCTGGATGGGGCGGACCTGGCGGGTCGTTCGGCCGTCGATGCGGGGCTGCCCGGCCAGGATGCGGCCGCGCACGATTCCCCGCTCAATGTCCTTGAAGATCTTTTTGGCCACATCGGGCCCCACGTCACTGCGCTCCCCCGTTTCGTCTGCCAGACGGGCAAGAAGCTGGACCTCGATTTCGGCCAGACGTTTCTGCCGTGCGCTCTTTTCGCCCAGCGAATAGGCCGCCTCGAGGGCGTCCTGGCACTGCGCCCGGATCCGTTCAACCACGGAAGCCTCCGTCGCAGCGGGTGCCCAGGCCCACGGAGCGCAGCCGGCTTCCTGCTTGAGCTCTCGGATGACGCTGATGGCAGCCTGCATCTGCTCATGTCCGAATAGGACCGCATCCAGCATGACGGACTCGGGCAGCTCGGAGGCCTCGGATTCGACCATGAGCACGCCCCGCTCGGTACCGGCGACGACCAGATTCAGCTGGGATTGCGCAAGATCGGTGGCCGTCGGGTTCAGCAGGAACTGCCCCTCCCGGTAGCCCACGCGGGCAGCACCCAGGATGCCGTGAAAGGGAATACCGGACAGCTCGAGGGCTGCCGATGCCCCGATCAGAGCCGGAATGTCGGCATCGACCTCCGGATTCATGGAAATCACCGTGGCGATCACCTGGACATCATGCGCAAATCCCTTGGGGAAAAGGGGGCGGATCGGACGGTCGATGAGGCGGGAAATCAGGGTCTCCTTCTCGGTCGGGCGCCCTTCCCGCTTGAAAAATCCACCCGGAATCCGCCCCGCGGCGTAGGTCCGTTCGAGGTAGTTCACGGTGAGCGGGAGAAAATCCTGTCCGGCTCCAGCCTCCCGGCGGGCCACGACCGTGGTGAGCACACAGGTATCGGCCATGGTCACCAGAACGGCGCCGTCGGCCTGTCGGGCAATAGCGCCCGTCTCGATCGTGACTGGATGGGGTCCGTAGGCAAAAGACTTTTTAACAACCGTCATGGCCGGTTCAACCTCGCGTGATGAATGGGGATGGCAGGGATTCTGGGAACGACAAAGCCGATCAGCGCCGGAGTCCGAGCTGACTGACCAAAGCCTCGTAACGCGAGGGATCCTTTTGAGCGAGATAGTCGAGCAGGCTGCGCCTGCGGTTGACCATCATGAGCAGCCCGCGGCGGGAGTGGTGATCCTTCTTGTGCTTTTCAAAATGACCGGACAACCCGTTGATCCGGGCGGTCAGGAGCGCCACCTGGACCTCGGGGGAGCCGGTATCGGCACGCCCTCTCTGGAACTGCTGCATCACATCGGTCCGGGATGGATTGGGGTGACCTTCTTGGGACATGGACAATCAGCCTTGTATAACAGGGATATTTTACTCCCGCGCCGTCTTTTCGCACAAGGGCCCGGGACTTTCACCTGTTTCACGGGAGGCCGTTGCCGCATCCGCTCCGCCAGCCGTCTCTCCCGTGGGACAGAGGCGCAGCGCCTTGAGCCCGTCCGGCCCCGAACCGGCTCCAAGCCCCAGAAAAGCCCCCCTCCGGTCATAGAGGCGGACCGGCCCCCACGGCACCAGTCCAAAGCCCACCACCCGCTGTCCCCGGATGATGCGGCTCGCCTCCGACGGGGCCAGCTCGAGACGTGGCAAGTGGAGCAGTGCTTGGTCGGCGGAACGAAGCCGGTCCCGGATGGATTCCAGATCTTCCCAGCCCACGAGGTCGCCTTCGCCGAACCGGCCGACCCGAAGTCGCCTGAGGGCACTCACGTGGCCAACCGTTCCCAGCGACCGGGCCCAGTCTTCGACCCAGCTGCGAACATAAACCCCCGGACCGCACTCCAGCTCAAAGCGGGCAGTCGGCGGCGTCCAGTCCAGGAGACTCACCCGGAAAACCTCGATCGGCCGAGGCGAACGCTCGACGTCAAGCTGCCGTCGCGCGAGACGGTAGAGGGGAACCCCGTTTTGCTTGATGGCCGAGTACATGGGGGGAACCTGCAGGCTGGCCCCAATCCGGCCCGCCAGCCCCGCCCCCATCTCGTCGAAATCCAAGTTCGGAACGGGACCGTGCGCCCGGATGTCGCCCTCGCAATCTCCCGTGGAGGTTTGCTGTCCCAGGGTCACTTCGACCCGGTAGAGCTTTGGAGAAGCCATGAAATAGGGCAGAAAGCGGGTGGCCGTGCCGAGTGCCACCGGGAGCAGCCCCGTGGCGAGCGGATCGAGGGTCCCGAGGTAGCCACCCCGTACGCGAGGCTCGACCCGTTTCCGGATCCGCTGGAGCGCCTGATTCGAGGTCCAGCCCAGCGGCTTGTCGAACAGGAGAAAGCCGTCGGTGGTGGCCGCAGGGTCCCCAACCATGGGCGCCTCAGCCGTCCGACGGAGGATTGAGGGTCGCCAGAAGTTTTTCCACCCGCCGCACGGATTCGAGCTCGGTATCGTATTCAAAGCGGATCTCCGGCACCTGCCGGAGTGTCCCGGATTTGCCGATCTCATGGCGGATCCTCCCTCGAGCCGCTTCCAGGGCGGCCACGACCTCCGTCACGGCCTGCGGATCGGTATCATCCAAAACGAAGTAAAACCGGGCAAAACTCAAATCCGCACTCATGCGGACACGGGTCACGGTCAGCGAGCGGAAACGGTCGTCCCCACCCCCCCGGATCAGCCACAGGCCAACCCGCTTCTGCAGTTCCCGCGCCACTCGCTGGCTGCGGTGGGGGGAGGGTTTCATAGCGACCGGTTCACCTCAACCCTCTCGAAGACCTCGATCTGGTCTCCCGCCTTGATGTCGTTGTAACCCTGGATGGCCATTCCGCACTCGGTGCCTGACTGGACCTCGTTCACGTCATCCTTGAAGCGCCTCAGGGAAGCGATTTCCCCCTCAAAGATCACGACCTGGTTCCGCAGCACGCGGGCAGGACGGTTCTTGAGGATCTGTCCTTCGGTCACGAGGCAGCCGGCCACAGAACCGAAACGGGCTGCCCGGAACACTTCCCGCACCTGGGCTGTGCCCACGATCTGCTCGCGGACTTCGGGCTTGAGCAGCCCTCCCATGCGCTGGCGCATGTCCTCAAGCATCTGGTAGATCACGCCGTAATAATCGACTTCCAGTCCCTCTTCGACGAGCGCGCGCTTCGCCGCGGCGTCGGCGCGGACATTGAAGGCCAGAATACGGGCATGAGAAGCCAGGGCGAGGTAGACATCTCCCTCGGTAATGCCGCCGACCCCGCTGCTCACGATCCCGACGGCGACTTCCGGGGTCGAGAGATCCGTCAGGGCGGATCGCAATGCCTCGAGCGACCCCTGGACATCGGCCTTGAGCAGAATCGGGACGATCTGGACGGCGGACTGGCCCATCTGGGCAAAGGCCTCTTCGACGCCGACGGGACCTTTCTGACCCCTGAGACGGACGTCCCGCATCTTGCCCTGGCGGTATTCGGCCAGTTCCCGGGCCTCCTTCTCGTCCGCGACCACGGTGGCCCGGTCACCGGCGACCGGCGGGTTGGGGAAACCGAGCACCACAGCCGGCAGGGACGGCGGTACCTCGGTGATCCGTTCGCCCCGCTCGTTGAAGAGGGCCCGGACCCTGCCGTATTCCTTGCCAGCCAAGAGGATCTGGCCAACCGCGAGGGTTCCCTGCTGGATCAAAATGGTGGTCGTTGTCCCACGACCGGTTTCCAGGCCCGCTTCCAGGACCACGCCCACGGCGCGTCCCGTCCGCGGTGCCCTGAGCTCAAGGAGTTCAGCCTGCACCAGGACCGCATCCAGGAGGGCGTCGATGCCCTCCCCGCTTTTTGCGGAAACCGGAACGAACAGGGTCTCCCCCCCCCATTCCTCGGGCAGGACCTCCTGCTGGGCGAGCTCGCTCTTGACCCGTTCGAGGTCCGCCTCGGGCTTGTCGATCTTGTTGATCGCCACGACGAGCGGGACTTTGGCGGCCCGGGCATGCTGGATGGCTTCGATGGTCTGAGGCTTGACGCCGTCGTCGGCCGCCACCACCAGAATCACGAGATCCGTCACCCGGGCGCCGCGGGCCCGCATGGCGGTAAAGGCGGCATGGCCGGGCGTATCCAGGAAGGTAATGGATCCCTTCGGCGTATCCACATGATAGGCGCCGATGCGCTGGGTGATCCCCCCCGCCTCACCGGCCGCGACGCGGGTCCGGCGGATGTAGTCGAGCAGCGAAGTCTTGCCGTGATCGACATGCCCCATGATGGTCACGACCGGGGGGCGGGTCTCCGCAGGGTCGCTTCCGCTCTCGATGGCCTGCGTAAGCGCCTCTTCCAGCGCATCCTCGCGCAGGGTCTTCGCCCGATGCCCCAGTTCCTCGACCACGAGCACGGCCGTGTCCTGGTCGAGTGGCTGGTTGATGGCCGCCACCACGCCCATGCCGAACAGGGTCTTGATCAGTTCCGCCGCCTTGACGCCCAACCGCTGGGCCAGCTCGCCGACACTGATCATTGCAGGAATCGCGATCTCCCGGATTTGGGGCTGGAGCGGGGCCTTGTCCACCTCGGGCTTGCTGCGGGCACGCGACCGGCTGGCCTCACCGCCGGGCTTGAGGCTCAGCCGAGTCCCGGCGGATGCCGCCGGGACCGGGGCCTTGCCGTGGCCTTTGGCGCGCTGGCGCTTGTCCTCTTCTTCCAGCTCCCGTTTCAGCTGGGCTTCTGCGCGTCGGCGTTCCTCCTCCTGCCGGAGGCGTAATTCCTGTTCCTGCCGCTCGCGGCTTTCGCGTTCACGCTGCTCCTTTTCCTGTTCGCGCTGGCGGTGCTCTTCGTCCATGCGGGTCTTTTCCTGCATCTGCCGGTGCAGCTCTTCCTCTCGGTGCAGGCTCGCCTGACGCTCCTGCTCGATGGCCTCGAGCGCACGCCGCCGGGACTCCTGCTCGAGCAGGACCTCCCGCTTGACGTAGGTATGACGCTGTTTGACCTCCACGTTCACCGTTTTGCTGCGTCCCTGTGCTCCGGCAATCTTGAGGGCACTGACCGAACGCCGCTTGAGGGTGATGCGTGAGGGTGCGGCGTCATCGCCCGCTTCGTGGTGCCGCAGGAAGTTGAGCAAAGTCATCTTCTGGTCATCGGTCACCGAAGCACCGGGGCCCTCGAATTCGATGCCCGCCTCGCGGAACTGCACGATGAGTCGATCGACCGGCGTCCTCACGGACTCGGCGAATTCCTGCACAGTCTGGTCGGTCATGTCTCAGGCCTCCCGGGGTTCCGCAGCATCCGTCCCGAACCAGTGGGACCGTGCCGCCATGATCATGCGCCCGGCCCGCTCGCGATCCAGCCCCTCGAGATCCTCAAGGTCGTCGACCGCGAGCTCTGCCAAGGCTTCACGGCTCGTAATGCCGCGCTGGATGAGCTGTCCCGCGAGCATCGTATCCATGCCGGGAACCTCGAGGAGATCCGAGGCCTCGACCGCCTTTTCCCGTTTCTCTTCGCTGGCGATGGCCTGGGTCAAGAGCAGATCCCGGGCCCGGCCCCTGAGCTGCTCGACCAGTTCTTCGTCGAAATCCGGGATCGAAAGCAGTTCCCCGGTCGGCACGTAGGCCACCTCTTCCACCGAGGAGAAGCCCGCCTGAGCCAGCAGGGTGGCGATTTCATCGTCGATGTTGAGCTGTTCGACAAACAGCTTCTGGGCCGCGTCGAGTTCTTCCTGTTTTTTCTCATGGGCCTGTGTTTCAGTCAGGATATTGAGCGACCAGCCCGTGAGCTGGCTCGCCAGCCGGACGTTCTGCCCGCCGCGACCGATGGCCTGGGACAGGCGGTTTTCATCCACGGCGATGTCCATGCTGTGGGAATCCTCATCGAGGGTGATCGAGCGTACCTCGGCCGGCGACATCGCGTTGATCACGAACTGGGCCGGCGCATCGTCCCATTGGACGATATCGATCCGCTCGCCCGCCAGTTCGTTGGAGACCGCCTGGACGCGCGCGCCCCGCATGCCGACACAGGCACCCACGGCATCAACCCGGCTGTCCCGGCTCAGGACCGCGATCTTGGCCCGCTGGCCCGGATCGCGTGCGGCCCCCTTGATTTCGATCAGCCCCTGGCCGATCTCAGGCACCTCCAGTTTGAACAGTTCAACCAGAAGCTCAGGCGCAACGCGGCTCACGAGCAGGAGCGGGCCCCGCGTGTCGGTATTGAGCGCCCTGAGGTAGCCGCGCAGGCGGTCTCCCGGACGAGGCATTTCCCGTGGAATCGTCTCGTCGCGGAGGATCACCGCCTCCGCCCCGGAGGACAATTCCACATAGATGTTGCCGCGCTCAATCCGCTTCACGGTTCCCGACACCAATTGTCCCACCCGGTCCCGGTAGGCCTCGATGATCTGGATTCTCTCGGCTTCACGCACTTTCTGGACGATCACCTGCTTGGCCACCTGTGCCGCAATGCGGCCGAACGGAATGGAGGGCAGCGGTTCCTCGATGAATCCGCCGACCTCGATTTCCGGTATACGTTCGCGGGCCTGGGTCAGCCGGATCTGCCGGTCCGGATCGAAGGGGTCCTCGCCCTCTTCCACGGCCGGATCGTCCGCGACGACCTCCCAGCGCCGGAAGGTCTCGGAATCGCCGCTCATCCGATTGATGGCCACCCGGGCATCGAGGCGGTCCCCATGGCGCTTGCGCGTCGCCGACGCCAGAGCGGCCTCCAGTGCCTCAAAGATGGTTCCCGCATCGACCCCGCGTTCACTGGCAACGGACTCGACGACCGCCAAAATTTCTTTTCCCATGACGAACCTCGTTTCCTCAGTAATTCGGTACCAAACGCGCCTTACCGATGCTCGGCCAAGGCACCCGCAGAAGGATTCCCTCCGACTCGATCTCGACGCCCTCCTCGCCAACGGACAGAAGCCGCCCCATCAGGCGGGCATGCCCTTCCCACAGCCCGTCGAAGCGCAGGCGGATCCGCTGTCCCTGCACCCGCTCGAAATCCCGCCGTCTCCGCAGCGGCCGGTCCGACCCGGGGGACGAAACCTCGAGACGGTAGGCATGTCGGATGGAATCGGTCACATCCAGAAGCCCGGCCACCGCGTGGCTGACCGTCTCGCAGTCGTCCAGTCCAACACCCGACCCATCCCCTTCCAGCCGGTCGATATAGAGCCGCAGAACTCCGCCCCGACGGGTAAGCGCAAGCTCGATTTCGAGGAGGTCATACCCCAGAGCCCGGACTTCCGGCTCAATCAGCTTGAGCAAGCTCTCATACTGGGCCTGAGCCATGCCACCCCCCGTCCTCAAAAACAAAAGGGGCCAACGCCCCTTCCTGATTCGCCTCGCGATGGGTTCCTTCCAGCTTTAAACGCCTGAGGCACCCCGCCGGCTGACGGGGCCTCACTCCATGGCCCTTATTTTAAACAAATTCACGGGCTAAGTTCAAGAAAACGGGAGAATCGGATGGGTCAGCTTGAACTTCCGTCCGCCAGACCCATGATCTCTTCCAGTTCCAAAACCTGCTCGGAGGGGCCAGCAGCCATAGCGGATGCGACCCGGAACGACTGTAAATAACCCGCGACTGAAGTCGCAGGCTTTATTGTGAAGCGCAGGCATGGTTGCCCATACCTGCACTTCCAACATCAGGCATATTTACAGCCGCCCTTGGGAGCGGGGGGCGCCGCCAATCCGGGCCAGGTTCCAACTTGTGTTCAAGTCGCCGTGCGCCCGGCCGCGGCCTGGCTTTGATTCAGTCCCGCCGGATGGGTGCCGTCTATCTCGTATCCCCCCCGTGGGGCTCCGGGAAAGCTACGGGTCGGGTGTCATCAGTGCTCCTTCGACCGGCCGGTCGGAAAAACTGTGCTGCAACCGCAGCTTGCCCGCTTGGCTCGTCAGCAAAATCGCAATTCAGAATCGAACCCACCTATGGGTGTCCCCCCCCTCCTTGATCCCCCCCTCCTCCTCCTTGACAAAATTCTGGTAACAGGGGTAGGGTTGGGAAAGACCTCGAGGCAGGTGCCTTGAGTTCTCTATGCGTTGTCGGATTCAACAGGAGGAACGACAAAAATGAAGCACGTCACTTTCTCACTATCCCTAATCCTTCGGTCTGACTCTGGCGGTCTGGCCGACCACTCCGGTCCGGGCCGCTACCAATAATTTCGCCGAGTACTTGTGTACAAGCTGTACAACGGTCGGCGCATTTGAAAATTATGCACAAGAGCACATACCGTCAGGTGCATACTTTACGAACAGTGCGGGTACTCCATCAATGGAGGTTTTATTCAATATTTTCAATCCAGATGACTCGCTGGGTGCGGCTGTATCGGCTCATGGAAAGTGCTTTTCGACTGCCGATGGTGCACCCTGTCAATGGACCTACACTTGGAGCATGAACACTGCCACGACAGGTCAACTGCAGCAATTTTACACGGAGCAGGCTCCTCCCCTTGTCACTGATATACCATCAAGCGTTGCCACGACCTTTACCGGAACCTCTCAAGCTGCCGTAGTCAGCGCTTGGCTCGATCAGGAGAGCTCAGGAGTATCGGTTCCGCTGGGGACCGTTGTCGTCACCATCTTCCCGGATGGTTCAAATGCGGACTACTCAGTCACGGCGACAAATCCGACGACATATAGCTTCGTATCGGGTAGCGGGCATGATTCCGAGGGTGCGCCGGAGAGCGACAGCGGAGCGGTCTTGACTGCTACTCTTTACACCCAGCTTACATCTCCATTGACGTTTGGGCTCAAAAACGACTTGCCCATAATTCAGCGTGATGAGAAGGTCGAAGAGGTCACGATTGGTCCAAAGAAAATTAATTATCACGGAGCTGATATTCAAGCACTCTGTGTCGGAGGATCCGGGGGTGTGTGTAGTGGGACATTTGGCCTCGGCGATTGGCAGTTTCTTCTAGCGACATTGGGCTAAGCCGGTATAGAGCCGATGAGAAGGTGCGGCGATGTCAACCTTCTGCAGTCTTCACAGTGAAGTAGGTTATGCACACGGCAGATCAGTTCGGCGTGAAGACGAGCGGGTTGACATCACTGCCGTTTTTGTGCTGTTGATTGTTGTATGTCATTCCCACAGGGTGGGAATCATGGGTTGAACGGACTGGGGTATTCTAAGCATCCATGGACCTTGCGAACACAAGGCGCACTGCAACCACGACCACGGGCTGTGCCGTGGGAGACCGTCACCTTCCCTTTTTGGAGAGGCTTTCCAGTCTCGCTCTGGCAGTATTAGCAGAAGTTCTTCTTGGATTCGTGATCTGGATCTGGCTGGGCACCATCAGCACACCAGCAATCAAGATTTCGCATCAACTTTTGGCATCTGTACATTTCGTGTCTGAAAAGCAGATTCCATCGGCCGGGAGAGTCACCCAACAGACGGAGCAGAATCGATTCAAAGCGGTAAAACGTTTCCATCTCCCAGAAGTGCGCTTGCCGTCCACGGATGCGCTCATGGGTGTGCTTGGACAAATACCCAGACCCAGTATTTCTGGCATCTTGCAGCAACTCCCGCCGGTTCTTAGAGGAGCCTGGAAAGGATCTGCCGGGCAAGCCCTGTGGGTTGACGTTCCGGTACCCGGGGCCGGCGGCTTGCCGGCCAGCCCATTCAGCGTCACCCAGCTTCACTATGACTGTGGGAGAACTTTTACGACTGGCCACTCCGGGTCTGTCTGGGTAGAAGGTCGCGTCAACCGGCAGGGGCACGTGACTTCCAGCCTGATCCTGCGCTATTCCACGAACCAGGCTCCCGCGGTTGAGACTGCCCGCATGGTTCGCAAGTGGCGTTTTGCGCCACTCAAGCTTGATGATCATTTAACCTGGTTTCGGATTGTTGTGGATATTTTATGGGGATGGCACCCTCACCAATCACTGGGGCGACGTCACTCGCTTTACACCGGGAACCGGATCACGCGCTGTCGGCCAATGCAGTATTTTCCCCATGCGTGGTTCAACGGCGTCATGCCACAGTGGCTTCTGTACCGGCTGCGTGGACACCATCCCTTGGCGATCATGCTGGCGACCGGCCGCAATCCGATTCCGGGTGTCGCGCGGGCTGTCCGGCTCGTGCTTTTGCGGCTTCAGGGCAGACTGCGTGAAGGATCCAAGCCATGATTAACCATTGGGTCTCGCGGAAGGTTCCGGCAATCGGTGCAGCCCTGATGATAGCCTTCGGGATTGCCGGCTGCGCGGTCTCGCCGGTTATCGTCGGGCCCCTGCATCCCCCGATTCGACCCAGGCAAGTCATGGTTTTTGAGCCGCCGTTTGTTCCCAAGCATTACACGGTCGTGGCCAAGCTTGATGCAACGGGGTATGGGGGCTGCAGTTCGCGTGGTGTTGATCGGCTGATCCTCGCGAATCTCCGCAAACAAGCAGCCCGGTTGGGGGCCAACGGAATTCTCATGGTCTCCATAGGCAAAAAAACACAATCGGAATCAATCGCTCTCGGCGGGTGTGCGGGTGATCCCTTGGCCAAGGCCGAGGCGATTTATGTTCCTCGATATCAGTAAGAGTGACTGGCCCCAGTTTCCCGGAATGACAATCATCGGCCACTCGTAGGACTTTGCGGATCAACGGAAGCTCGGCGTTACCTCCTTGGGGGGTAACTACTCACGCGGGAATTGTCCCGAACTCAGATGCAGGTTAGAGCCGGTGGTCATGTGGATTGTGCCACTGTCTGAACTGGGTTACCAGTCGCTGTCGCTCGAAGCGGGGCAATCGGCGGCTTGATCTGCGCCTGGCCGCGAATACGGCGGAACGATTTTTCGCCCCCCAGGAAGCCCATAGCTGTCCAGCGCATGGCCATGTGCGCGTCTTGGTAACGAGTCACCTGCCCACTGACACGAAGCACCACCGAATTGGGACTCTCAATCCAGTTGGTGGTCGCCAGGGTGAAGGCCAGATCACCGGCAAGACCCAGCTCAGTGAGGGTGAACCTCTCCCCAATGTCTTCCAGAACACTGGCGGCTGCGTCCGGGTATTGCGCGCTCAAGTCGCGAGCCAGCGCCTTGAGCGGGTTACGGCCTCGCTGCGCGTCAAGCTTGAATGCACGGCTCATGAGCCGGCGCACCTGATCGCGCCGTTCCCTGGGCAGCCGATCGACGACCTGCCTGATCTCTCAAAATCGAACCGGGCGCTTCTGTGTCCGGTGGACCGAGAATCGATCGCTGAGAAAGCACGAAGGAGATTGTTCCATGAACAAGAGACGCAAATTCAGGGGCTATCTTTATCTTTTGCCCGTTCCTGCTGCCGCTACTGTTTGGGGCAACCATCGCAGGGATTGGACCCATCACCCTGGGGCAGCCCATCGGTGGCGCACCTTGCTCGATCACTGGGAAGCAGATTGGTGGTTGTGTTTGTTCGGGGGGCGTTTGGGTCTGCTACGCCGAGTAGGCGCGTGGCAAAAGAACCCACCCTGGAACCGGGGTACCCGTACGTCACAGTCCCGAAGATCTGCGTCTGGAAGCGTGGCGTACGGGTTTTTCGGATTTGACCGTCCCCGAAACGTAGTGTTAGCCTAGCCATGCGATTGGAGGCAGCGTGGAGGGAAAAGCCATGGCAGACCGGAAACGAGTCGGATATGGACCGGGTGGAGACTGGAAGCTCCGGAAGGAAGTCGTCGTCGTGATGCTGTGCCTGATGGCGGCCGGATTCCCGGAACAGGTCTGGGGTCGTTCAGCCTCGTCGGGCCCCGCCCTACGGAAATCCGCCTCCGAGCAGCCCGGAGTCGCGGAGTTCCCAAAGTGGCGGACGACCAAACTCGGCCGGATTCTGGTCGTGGGGCACCGGATCCGGATCCCGCGGCCCGTGGTCTTCGAGATCATCAAGGCGGCCTTGAACCGCACCTGGTCCACCTCGGCCCGGGACCGCAACCAGATCGTCTGCCAGTTTCACTATCCCGTGGGCTCCCACATCCAGGACCAGGCCGTTCTTTTTTGCCAGACCAACAACGAACACTTCCAATTCCAGGAAAGGCATTTCTTCGTGAACGTACCCCGTCGGCCTGGGGTGCCGCCTACGCTTCGGGGACCCATTGGATTTCAGGAGTTCCAGACCGACCAGATGCATCTCGTGGATCCGAGCCGTCTGCGGCGGCTTTTAGCGAAGTTGCCGAAGGCGAATGGCCGGTATGAGTTCGAGGTCACGAAGCATGGCCATCTGGAGTCGGAATGGTTCATGAACCGGGGCCGGCTGGTCAAGGTCATCGATTTCATGAAGACCCCGAAGGCCGGGGGGATACACCGGCCGCAGCCAGGCAAATAGGATCGGGCAAGGCCCACAACCGGAGCCGGTCACTGACCGGGCCGTGAAAATCGCCCCTGGTCGCGTCCTGTCAAGGGGTGTAATTTTGTCATTGGGGTTCCGGTCCGGTTGCTCCTCAGTTACGCCACCGCCTGGGGCTTGAGCTCAAGGCCTGGACAGGGCCACCTCGATCAAGGTCTCCAAGGTCAGGTCGCGCGGGCTGGATCCAGTCACGCTGCCGTCTCAGGTCATCGTTGTCACGACCCCGCAGACAAGGCAGCCTTGGTGGCCCCGAATGGGCTGGGCTGGCGACTTCACTGCTTGACTGCATGACTTCGCTGGAGGATCTGGTCCGCAAGGTCGGTGTCGGGCCGGGTCAACCTTGATGCGCTGGCCCTGCAGTACCGCGAGGACTGGCTGCCCAGCCTCAAGACCAAGATCAAGTTTGGAATCATCCCGTGAGAGTCGTCTGACGCTGAGGGCGAGTCTGATAACGGGAGAACGGCCACTCGGCAATTGCCAACAGACCCACTACCGGCGGATCCGGGTCCCCGGACCCAAGGTTCTCACCGGCTTCCTCCCCTAAACGGGAGTGGGGGCCGCCGGCAAAAATGCCTGGGAACGATCCTGTCTCAGATGGCGGGCCCACGAAGCTTGGGTTTCGGGCCGATCGCTCCGGTAGTGGGCCCCCCGGCTCTCTTCACGCCACAACGCAGCCCGGATCCACAGCCAGGCCAGATGGGCCTCCGCCCCGCCTGCCGAACCGCCCGCCGCCACCCCCACCTGGTCCAGTCCGCGCTCCAGAGACTCCCGGTCCCGGACCACTCCCAAGCACCGGCTCAGGATCGCGGGCAATCCGCCCCAGTGGGGTTCGCACCCCGTTCCAGGCGGGGCTTTCCCTCTGGGCGGCAGGAAAGGTCCGGAGGCCCGGATGGAGCCGGCCGCCGCACGGGCGCAAACCACCGCCTCGAGCAGTGAGTTGCTGGCCAAGCGGTTGGCTCCGTGCAGGCCGGTCGAGGCAACCTCCCCTACTGCCCAGAGCCCGGGCAGGCTGCTCCGGCCGTCCCCATCGACCGCAATTCCGCCCATGTGGTAGTGGACGGCCGGGGTGACGGGCAAGAGATCCACGGCGGGATCCAGGCCGTAGCTGCGGCAGATCGCATGGATCTTGGGAAAACGTTCGGCAAAAAACTGGCCCGGCCGTCTGCGCGCATCAAGGAAGACCTGATGCCCGGCCTCCCGGTGCTGCCAGATTGCGTGCGCCACCCGGTCGCGCGAAGCCAGTTCGGCGCCGGGCAGGCCGGCCGCAAAGCGCTCACCCCGCTCGTCCACGAGGCAGGCTCCCTCCCCCCGCACAGCTTCACTGATAAGCGGGAGTGGTTGTCGGCCGATCGCGAGGGCGGTTGGATGGTACTGGATGAACTCGAGATCAACCAGTTCGGCGCCGGCCGCGAGAGCCAAAACCAGACCCTGTCCGCGGGCGGTGACCGGATTGGTCGTCTGTTCGAACAACCCCCCCACTCCACCCGTGGCCAGCACGATGGCCCGGGCAGGGAAACGTACGCGTTTTTCGCCGATCCGGCAGTCCACGCCGCAGAGCCCGATCTCATCCTCCACGAGGCCGATCGCCTCGGCGCCCTCGATCCATTCGATCGCCGGTTCCGCGAGGACCCGGCTGACCAGGGTTTCCATGATGGTCTGCCCGGTCGCGTCGCCCCGGGCGTGGACGATCCGGCGCCGGCCATGGCCGCCCTCGAGACCGAGGGCCAGTCGCCCCCCGGCATCGCGGTCAAACGGTACGCCCCAGGCCGCAAGCTGCTCCACCGCCCACGGCGCTTCGGCCGTGATCCGGTGGACCACTGCCGGATCACACAATCCTCCACCCACGGCAATCGTATCCTCGGCATGACGGGTGGGGGCGTCGTCCGGGCCCACGGCAGCTGCAATCCCACCCTGTGCCCACAGGCTGGATCCCTCGGCTCCGAGAGGTGTCCGCACCAGAAGGCGCACGGGAAGGGGGGCCAGGCACAGGGCCGTGGTGAGTCCGGCGATCCCCCCCCCGACAATGGTCGGTTTGGGTTCCCGGCTCAAAGTGCGAGCATCCTCTCGACGGAGCGCCGGGCCCGCTCGGCCACGGCCGCTTCGATCGTCACCTCGTAGCGGAGCGATTCGAGCGACTCGCGCAGGTTCGTGAGGGTGATGCGCTTCATATAGGGGCAGAGGTTGCATGGGCGGACGAAACGCACCTCCGGGTGGTCGACCGTAATGTTGTCGCTCATCGAGCATTCGGTCAGGAGGGCAACCGCTGCGGGACGCTGGCGATCGATATATTCGGACATCGCCGTCGTCGATCCGGAAAAATCCGCGTCGGCGACCACCTCGGGCCGGCATTCAGGATGGGCCAGAACCTCGAGCCCAGGATGCTCCCGCCGGAGCGCCTGCACGGCTTCCAGGCCGAACCGTTCGTGCACGATGCAGCGCCCCTGCCAGGGGATGATCTCGACGGCGGTGCGGCGCGCCACGTTCGCGGCCAAGTACCGGTCCGGGATCAGCAGGACCCGTGGGGTCCCAAGCGATTCGACCACGGCGACGGCGTTGGCGGACGTGCAGCAGATGTCGGATTCCGCCTTGACCGCCGCCGAGGTATTGACGTAGGTCACAACCGGGACGCCGGGATGGGCCCTGCGGAGGGCCCGGACATCCTCCGGGGTGATGGATTCCGCAAGGGAGCAGCCGGCCCCGAGGTCCGGCATGAGGACCGTCCGGACGGGATTGAGCAGCTTGGCCGTTTCGGCCATGAAATAGACCCCGGCCATGACGATCACCTCGGCTTCGAGGTGCCTGGCCTCACGGGCCAGATGCAGGCTGTCCCCCACGACATCGGCCACGCAGTGATAGATCTCGGGAGTCTGATAGTTATGGGCCAGGATCACCGCCTGACGCCTGCGCTTGAGTTCCCAGATCGCCTCCACCTCATCGGCGAAGACCGGCCATTCGATTTCCGGGATGAACGGCCGCACCCGCTCGTAGAGAAGCTCCGTACGCTGTGCGGGAACCGGTTGCATCAGGACCACCCCCACTTATACTCATAATGAGCATTACATGCCCGAAACGATCACTTCCCTTGAGACGCAATCATGCTAGCTTAGGGGACCCCGGGTCGTCAAATCCGTCGCCCTCCCCTCTCCTGCGGAAGCCGGGATCCGCCGGGAGCCTGTTCCATGAGAACGTCGCGCCGGAAACGGTAACGGCGCGCGGGTCGGCCGCCGGTTCGGGATTCGATGGTCCCGGTGGGCTCGACCAGCTTCTGCTGGATCATGAGGCGGCGGAAATTCTGCTTGTGCAGCTTGAGGCCGGCGATCGCCTCGACTGCCTGCTGCAGCTCAAGATAAGTAAAGGAAGGGGGCAGGAGTTCGAAAACCACCGGCCGGTACTTGATTTTTGCCCGCAGGCGGGCAATCGCCGTTGCGAGGATGCGCCGATGATCCTGGACCATGGCCTCGCCGGTGCGAAGTGGATCCCCTCCATTTGCGGCATCCCGGTTTCGTCGCCGGGCCTCGGCAATCAGGCTGGCTTCGTAGAGGAGTTCGTAGCGCTGCAGGACCCATTCCTCATTCCACCCATGGCCTTCGACCCTGAAGGCATGGCGGCAGCGTCCACGCCGCATCCGGCGCTCAGCGGCCGTCGCGCCGTGCGACGCCCAGCGCTCAAGAGCGTCGAGGATCGGACCGAGGACAGGCGGCGGACCCTGTCGGTGGTCTTCCCAGGGAAAATACCGGTACCAGCTCCACCAGCCCACCCCGGGGTCGGGATCCATTCGGGATTCCAGTGTCAGCGCGAGGTAACTGACCGAAATCACGCGCCGCGGCCCCGAATTCTCGAGACGGTCCCGGTCCGCGAAGGTATAAAGCTGCTCGATATGTCCAAGCGGATGGTGCGTCTGGCGTTCGACCCACGACCGCACACCCGACTGGAGCGAGCGGTGCGCCGACTCGAAAGGTCCCGAGGGCAGACTCCTTCCTGTCTCCAACGTGAGGACGCGGGGCATGCGTGCCGTGACGGCCGCCACCACCGCAATCAGTTCGGCATCAAACGGTGCGGCCGCGGGCGGAGCGCCGCCCGTCGGCCCAGTCTCCAGGGGTCCGGTCATCCCCGAGTCCTCCGGTTTCCGGGTTCCATGTTAGCATCCGGCCCCGGCTTCGCCCGGTTCATTTGACAACCCGCAACCGGCATGCTAACTATCGACCCGTCAACATCCTGACAGGCCAGACCGGACACCGCATGAAGCGCGATGTTTTCTCACCTGCTCTCTGGTATCGACGGGGCCATGCGGAACTCGATTTTTCCAACCTCTCGGAACAACAGATTCTCGCGCTTGCGATCTCGCTGGAAGAGGAGGACGCGCGGATCTACGAACAGTATGCCGATGCGCTGCGCGAGCACTACCCAGACAGCGCCCAGATGTTCACGGTCATGGCGCAGGAGGAACACCAGCACCGCAACCGCCTGATCGGGGTCTACCAGGGCAAGTTCGGGGACCGCATCCCGCTGATCCGCCGCCAGGATGTGCGCGGCTTCATCGAGCGCAAGCCGGTCTGGCTCATCCAGCCTCTCGACATCGAGAAAATCCGGCATCAGGCGGAAATGATGGAGAACGAGTCCGCGAGTTTCTACGCCGAGGCCGCCCACCGCAGCCATGACGCCACGATCCGCAAGCTGCTGGGCGACCTCGGCGTCGAGGAAAACGTCCACGAAAGCAAGGCGGAGTCCCTTGGGAACGAACTGATCACCGATTCGGTCCAGACCATCGAGCGGGAAACCCACCGGCGGCAGATGCTGCTCCAGGTGATCCAGCCCGGGCTGGCCGGACTCATGGACGGCTCGGTCTCGACCCTGGCGCCGATCTTCGCTGCGGCCTTTGCCACCCACGACACGGCGAGCACGTTTCTGGTGGGGCTGGCTGCGGCGATCGGAGCCGGCATCAGCATGGCCTTCGCCGAAGCTCTGTCCGACACGGGGCTCATCACCGGACGCGGCAATCCCTGGTGGCGCGGCAGCGTCACGGGCGGGATGACAACATTAGGCGGCCTGTTCCACAGCCTGCCCTTCCTGATCCCGAGCTTCCATCTGGCGCTCACGGTCGCGGTCATCGTGGTCGCCGTCGAACTGACCGCCATCGCCTGGATTCGGAAAAGGTACATGGATACCCCATTCCTGTCCGCGTTCTTCCAGGTGGTGGTGGGCGGGTTTTTGGTCTTCCTGGCCGGTATCCTGATCGGAAGCGCCTGAAAAGGTCCGGTCGGGCCCGCGCGCGGAGGATCGCCGGGATTCAGGTCACGGGCAGCCGGATCAGGCGGTCCTTGAGCTCGACCACTTTCACCCAGTAGAGGATCCAGAGGACGACGGCGGCCACCCACATGAGGCCGCCCAAGAGCGGGACGATCGCGCAGATCCAGAGGATGGACATGGCCAACCCGATGGCATAACCGCAGTCTCCGCAGTCCTTGATCCCTCGCTCCTCGAGTTCCCGCTTGAGCGCCTGCGATACCTGGATGACGACGACGAAGTTCCACGCGAGATTGAAGAAGGGAATGAGGTCCAGCCAGACAAGTCCCGGGCTGAGGCCACGGTTCTTCGGGGAAACCGCCCGCAGCGCGCCCTGCATGCTGATCAGGAAAAAGACCAGCGGGACGAACCAGACGGCCACGAGGGCGAAGAGGAAGGCGATGGCCAGGACCATGAGGTCGCCGACCACGGCACCGGCCGTCACGCCAGCCAGCAGGGAATGCATCACGCCTGGAAAGACGGCCATCCAGTGGCCATGCGACCACACGATCCCGTTCATGCGGGTCATGGTTCGACCCCCCGTCGCCGCAAACGGCTGCCCCCCACGGCCCTCCGGGAACTTGCCCGGCCACCGGATTCGATCACGAAAACCAACGGCCCCGGTGCCACCAACACCGTCCGAGCCCACGGGCATCTGATTTTCATTGTGAGGAAGCCTCCATCCGGAAATGCCAATAATCTGTCTGAATCACCGGGGGGTTTTTCTTCTCTGGCCATGAGCCTACCACAAAATCGTCCTCCGGCACTGGCTTCCGGTCACCCGTTCGCCGAACCCATCCACATCAGCACCCCGACCCGGAGCGCCCGTTTCACGGCCAGTCCGGCCCGCGTCGCTGACCGGTGGACCGTCTCAGGCCGGCGCCGCCAGCACGCGGCGGTAGCCCGCGATCTGAACCCAGTAGATGATCCAGCAGATGAATCCCGCCAGCGACGTCAGGAGGGGCAGGATCGGAACCAGTGAGACCACGGCCAGGATGCACATGGCAAGCCCGACCCCGCCGCCAAAACCCGTCCCCCTCATCTGGCGGGTTTCGAACTCGGCCTTGAGTGAATCGCGGATGTAGATCACGACGAAGAAGTTCCAGACCAGGTTGAAAAAGGGGATCAGCAGCAGGAACACCAGCCCCGGCGACATTTTCCGGTTGGCCGGGGAGACCGCGTTCAGGGTTTTCATGAGGGTCACGAGATAGAGGATGCCGACGACGAGTAACGCGAGCCCCACGATCATGGCAAAGAGCACACCCATGCCGGTCAGGAACGCCCAGGGCTGAAATCCGTTGGAAGTCATCACATTGGTTCTCCGTTGAAGGGGTTTTGGAAAGGGCCAGCCGCAGCCCGGCGGGTGACCGGGACCATCATCTGCTCATCGTTCGCGGTCTGGTTTCGGTTTCCGGTCTTCGATGCGGCATGCCGTTTATTCTGGATACGCGTTTCTTTGTACACCACCGGGTCCGGGTGCGCAAGCGTCCGGATCGTCGAGCCTGCAGACTATAATGAACCGGCCACCGTCCGGACTTTCCCCATCCTTCGGCCACCCCCCGCTCCAATCCTGCGTTCCGGCCGGCTCGCCCGGATGAGGGAGGCTGCACCGGCCGGAAGCAGCCCATGCCCATGAGCTACCCTCCCGAGCGCATCGTCTGCCTGACCGAGGAGACGACCGAGACCCTCTACCTCCTGGGCGAGGAACGGAGAATCGTCGGCATCTCCGGCTACACCGTCCGCCCGGCGCGGGCGCGGCGCGAGAAGCCGCGGGTGTCGGCCTTCACTCATGCGAAGATCGACCGGATCCTCGCGCTTGAACCTGATCTCGTCCTCGGCTTCTCCGATCTCCAGGCCGGCATTGCCGAGGCTCTCATCCGGCGGGGCCTTGCCGTCCACGTCTTCAACCAGCGCAGCGTGGCAGACATCCTGGCCATGATCGCCACCTTGGGTGCCCTGGTCGGCTGTCCGGAGCGCGCGCAACGACTCGCCGAACAGTTCGCATCCGGTCTGGACGCGCTTGGGCACGTGGCCGCGGGCTGGCCCAGGCATCCAACCGTCTACTTCGAGGAATGGGACGATCCCCTGATCTCGGGCATCGGGTGGGTCTCGGAACTGATCGGAATCGCGGGTGGCATCGACTGTTTCCGCGAGCAGGCCCGGCAATCCCTGGCCAAAAACCGCATCATCAGTGATCCGGGCCGGATCATCGCGGCGGACCCGGAAATCATCCTGGCATCCTGGTGCGGCAAGAAATTCCATTCCGAACGGCTCATGGCCCGACCCGGGTTCGCCGCGATCCGGGCTGTCGCCTCCGGGTGGGTCCACGAAATCCCCTCGAGCGAGATCCTGCAGCCCGGACCCGCCGCGCTGACCGACGGTGTCCGGCGGATCCACGACCTCTTCGGACGCTGGGTCGCCCGCTACGCCTGATCCATCCCGGCTCCGGCCGCGGCCTCGACCGCCAGACGGGCGCGGTGCCGGATCTCGTCCGGGCCCAGATGTCGGCACCCGAAATCAATCTGTTCGGTGCCGTCCCGCCGTTCGAGGAATCCCTCGAACCAGAGACGGTGGAGATGGGCAAGCGTCTCGCCGAAGGCAAAGGCCAGCTCATGATCACTGAGGGCCCGGTCGAAAAGCACGGGGACCAGCTCGGCTGCCGTGGCAAAGGTCCCGGACAGGGCTGCGAGCAGGCGGCGGAGGCGCTCCTCATGGTGGATGAGCAGTTCCCGGACCCGCGCACGCGCCCCGCGGAAGGGCTGCCCATGGGAGGGAAGGATCAGGGTTTCATCGCCGAACGCCCGGAAGCCGGCCAGGACCTTGAGAAAGTCGCCCAACGGATCGCCTTCCGGTTCCAGCGTCATGACCGAGACGTTGCTTGAGATGGTCGGCAGGAGGAGGTCTCCGGAGATCAGGACCGACGAGGCTGGACAGTGGAAAAACGCGTGCTCCGGACTGTGTCCACCTCCCGTGCCGACGTGCCAGCCCGCCCCGACCGGAATCACCTGCCCGGCTTCGATCCGTCTCAGGGTCATCGGGAGGCGGGGCACCGACCGCACATAAAAGCGGGCCCGCCCCTCGAACGAAGCCTGTTCCCGGTCGCCCGCACCATGCCGGGCGTAGAAACGCTCGAGCGAGGCTCGGTCAGCCGGGGGGGCCCGGCTCTGGATGAGGCATGCCCCCAGATACTCGGCCAAGGTCATCCGGAGCGGAACCCCGAGCCGCCCGCACAGCCAATGGGCAAGGCCGACATGATCCGGGTGGAGGTGGCTCACGATCACGCCCACGGCCCGGGAATCCGCAAGCGGTCCGTCGAGGAGGCGCGACCAGGCCTCCCGGGTCGGTTCGGTGTCCATCCCGGTATCGAGGAGGACAGAGCGTCCCGTTTCCCCTTCATGGAGGATCCAGACGTTCACGTGGTCGAGGGCCAAAGGAAGCGGCATCCTGACCCAGCTGACGCCGGGCACGATCTCAAGCGCCAACCCGGGTGCCGGGGGCTCCCGGTCGAGCATCTCGAGAACCATCAGGGCGTTCCGGCCAGGCCGAGGAGATGAGGCAGATCGCCCTCGGGCGGCACCCCGCCCGTGAGGTGCAGACCGCCTTGCGCGGAGCGGACTATGATCCCGGGAGTGCCCTGGAACCCGAGCCAGCCAAACAGGAGGGTGGAATCGCGGATGGCGGCCAGCGTCCGGGGCCGGATCTGGTCCGGCGGCAGGGGCGGCAGGCCACCTTGGGCGTAGTGCGCCTCGAGGGCATTGTAGGTGGCCTCCGGTCGGCGGCTCTGCAGAATTCTCGCCGCCTTGCCGAGGCTGCTTCGGGCCAGAACGGCAACAAACACGTAGCGCATCTGCAGTCCATCCTTGAAGAGGGGTTGCACCCACTGCCACAAGTGATGGCAATAGACGCAATTCGGATCGACCATGGCATAGACGATGGTGCGCGGATGGGCGGCGCCTTCGGCCACCCACGGCAGATGGGCCAGCCGGTTCCAGACCCCACCCTGGACGAGATAGCGGTCGAGGAACCGGCTCGTGAGATTAACGCCATGGGCATTGATCAGGTTGCCCGTGAGGATCCCCCGGCCGCCACCTACCGAGTAGACGATGGCCCGATGCATCCCAGACCCGATCACGTAACCCTCGATCCCAAGCCCGGTCGGGAAACGGCGGATGACCCGGACTCCCATCCGATTGAACAGCCTGAGCGTCCGCGCCGGCGAAGCAGCCCATGCCGCGGAACCGGCAAGCGCGAGCCCCACAAGCAGGACCACCAAGGTCCGGCACCGGCCGGCCGGAAGGGCAACAGGACGGCTCGGGTCAGTCGGCATCCAGATCACCGGATCGGGGAGGTGGCCAGTATACGACAGTGCCCAACGGCGGGCCGGCTACCAGCCGGCGGCACGCCCATCGGCACGTGAATCGGATCCGGCTACAAAGCCTCCGTCCGCCGTTCGCAGGATGAGTTGGGCCCGCCCGAAGCCATCCGCTGATCCCGCCCGGACGATCTCGTGCCCCCGTTGAGCGAGAGCACGCCGGATTTCTTCCGAAAAGTCGGGCTCGACCAAAACGCGCACTCCGCCATCCCACCGCCAACGCGGCCGGTCGACCGCCTCCTGGGGGTGCGAACCCTGGTCGATGAGAGCCTGGACCAGCTGGAGATGCCCCTGCGGCTGCATGAATCCGCCCATGACCCCAAAGGGACCCCATGGCCGTCCCCCGCGCATGAGGAATCCGGGCATGAGCGTGTGATAGCTGCGCCGGCCACCACCGGCCCGGTTGGGATGTCCATCGTTCCGGCTGAAACAGAGCGCCCGGTTGGAAAGGGCGATCCCGGTTCCCGGAACCACGATCCCGGATCCGAAGCCCATGTAATTCGACTGGATGAAACTCACCATGAGTCCCGACCGGTCAGCCGCCGCGAGAAAGACCGTGCCGCCGAGGAACGGCTCTTCCGGCCGAAAAGGGCGTGCCGTGGGTCGGATTCCGGCTGCGCGCTCCCGGAGATAGCCCGGGTCGAGAAGCGCGGCAATGGCCGGACAGTCGCGCGGGTCGCCGACCCGCTCTAGGGCATCGGCAAAGGCGAACTTGACCGCCTCGATGCTCTCGTGCAGCGCCTCGACGGGATCCGCGGGCGTTCTCCCCGACAAGATTCCCAGCGCTTCGAGCGCCACGATACCTTGGCTGTTCGGCGGCAGTTCGCAGACCTCGCAACCGTGGTAGGAAATGGACAGAGGGTCCACCCAAAGGCTCCGGTGGCCGGCTAGGTCAGATGCCCGGAGCGGCCCGCTGTCTGCTTCCGCCGCCTGATCAATCGCCTGTGCGATCGACCCCTCGTAGAAATCTTCCGCCCGGGTTTCAGCGATCCGCTCGAGCGTGCGGGCCAGCGCCGGGGAACGCCAGATCGCCCCCGCCCGGGGCACAAACCCGGCCGGGAGAAAGGTGTCCTGCCAGGCGGAAAAGGCCGGGCCGGCAAAGCGGTCGGCTGCCCTCCGCCAAAAACGGGCCACCACGGGAGACAGCGGAAAACCGTCACGCGCATAGCCCACCGCCGGCGCAAACAGTTTTGGAAAGGGCAGCCGTCCGAACCGTTCATGGAGATCGGCCCAGGCCCGCGGCGCACCCGGCACCATGACCGGCAGCCAGCCGGTTTCCGGCCACGGCTGTTGCGCCCTGGGCAGGGATGAGGCCGCAGGCAATGCCCCCGATCCGTTCAACCCCCAAAGTCGTTCCCCGTCGGAGACCAGGGCAAAGGCGTCGGAACCCAGGCCATTGCTGGTCGGTTCGACCACCGTGAGGGTGATGGCGGTGGCCAGCGCCGCATCGACGGCATTGCCTCCCTCCCGGAGGATGAAGAGCCCGGCTTCCGCAGCCAGCGGTTGGGACGTCGCCACGATCCCCCGGCTGGCGTAAACGCTGGACCGCATGGCGTCCCTCAACAGTCCGCCACCGATCCGCCGACCGGACGGCCCGCAAACGGCCAGCGCGTCCGGACCGCTCCGGTCACAAGGAGCAGGACCCCCACATTCAGGGCGAGGGCCAAAAGGCCGGTGTTGACGTCGGCGAGGGGCTGCGGCAGGATTTCCTGCTCCCAGCGCAGCGGGGCACCACCGAAGGAAAGCAGGGTGAGAGCGGTCACGCCCACCGCTCCACCCGCCCAGACCGCACACTTGGGGACGGGATTCCGGGTCAGGAGGCTCGCCCAGAGCGCCGGCGCAAGCTGGGTCACATAGCCGTAACCCAAGAGAAGGAGCAGCACGATGCCCTGCCCGCTCAGCCTCTCGAACAGGATGGCCGCCCCCGCGATCAGCGGCACGAGCGCACGAGCCAAGAGGTTGAGCCGTTCCTCGTTCCACTGCGGTAGACAGGGGCCGGCCACGTTGCGCGCGAGCTGGGTGGCGATTGCGAGGAGCAGCATGGAGCCCGGCACCAGGGCCGAAAGCAGGCCGGCTCCGCCGATCAGGCCAAGCATCCAGCCGGGCAGCGTGCGCGCCGCGGCGGCCAGCAGCGCGAGATCATGGTTGGACAGCCCGGGCAGGATCACGAGCGCCGCGAATCCAGCCAGGAGGGCAAACAGCAGCACGAGCTGGTAGAGCGGCAGGAAGATTGCGTTCCTGCGGAACAGGTTGTCGTCCCGGGCCGCATAGATCGAGCCGAAGGTATGGGGCCAGAGATAGAAGCCCAGCACCGAGAGCAGGACCGTTGACCCAAACCAGACCGGATCGAGTCCGGTACCCGGGAGCTTGAGAAAGCCCGGGTGATCGTGGGCAATCGTATGGAACAGGGGAGCGATGCCCCCGCTGGCATGCCAGGGAAGGTAGAGCCCCAGAAAGGCCACGGCTGCAAGCAGGACGAGATCCTTGATGGCTGCGGTCCAGGCCGCGGCCCGGATGCCGGAAGCCATGACGTAGACCGTGAGGGCAAAGGTACCGAGCAGGACCGCCGCAAACGATCCAATTTGCCCGGCGGTCGTCACTTCCACGATGAGCCCGAGCCCTTCGAGCTGGAGGGCCAGGTAGGGGAACATGGCGAGAATCCCCACGATCGCCACACCGAATCCGAGCGCACGGCTGTCGTATTTGGCCACGAAGAAATCGGTTTGGGAATAAAGTTTCCGAGTTCGCGCGAAACGCCAGATGGGGGGAAGGAGCCAGTAGCCGAGACCGTAGGCCAGAGCCCCATAGGCAATGATGTAATAGGAGGGCCCGCCGTACCCGTAGGCCCAGCCACTCGCCCCGAGAAAGGTAAAGGTGGTGTAGATCTCTCCCGCCAGGAGGAAAAAGATCAGGAATCCGCCGAAACCGCGACGGCCGACCGTCCACTGCTCGAGATTCATGATGCGGCCGCGGCGAGCCGCAAGGCCGAGGCCCATGACCCCGAGCCAAGCCGCCATCAGAATGACGCTGGCGATGTTCACCGAGAGACGCGCCCGCTCCGTTCCAACCAGTAGACGAGCCCGGTGAATCCTGCCGCCAGGACAGTCCAGACGAGGACCCAGAACAGCAGAAAGGGCAGGCCCCAGATCCAGGGGCGGACCTGATTCAGGAAGAACGGTCCGCCGATGATGGCGACCGGGGCGGGAAGCGAGAGTGCAATGGCGGCGATGCGCCGCCAGCGGAACCGGTGGCGGGTTCTCAGAAGCCCTCCTCGAGCAGGTGCCTTCCCGCCGTCAGGAACATCCCGACCCCGTTCACGAGCGCCCCTTCATCGATCGTGAAACGGGCGTGATGGTGGGGATAGACGGTTTCCGCCCCCGGGCGGCCGGCGCCCACGTAAAAGAAGGCGCCCGGTGCCTTCTCCTGGAAGGCGGAGAAATCCTCCCCACCCATGTTCCGTTGGTCATAATCGACCGCCTTCGACCCGAGGAGCGCCGTGGCCGAGGCCTCGACCACCCGGTTCACGCCCTCATGGTTGACGACGGGCCGATATCCCCGCTCGTAGCGGAACTCGTAGCTCGCCCGATGGGCCGCCACAAGTCCAGCCAGGATGGTTTCCATCCGCTCGGGGATGCGCCGGCGCAGCTCGGCATTGCAGGTCCGGACCGTGCCGTTCAGTTCAACGGTGCCGGGCAGGACGTTGTGCGCCGTCCCGGCATGGAACTGCGTCACGGAAACCACGAGGCTGTCCAGAGGGTCCGTTTCCCGCGAGACCAGCATCTGGAAGTTCTGGACCACCTGGCTCGCCAGCACGATCACATCGACCGAGGACTGGGGACGGGCGGCATGCCCGCCCCGGCCGGTGATCCGGATGTGGAAAACATCGGGCGCCGCCATCATGGGGCCGTAGGTCACGGCGATCCGGCCAGCCGGCACGTGCGCCCAGAGATGGGTTCCGATCACGGCATCGACCCCGTCCATCACGCCGGCCTGCACCATGTCCTCGCCCCCGCCCGGGAACAGCTCCTCGGCATGCTGGAACAGGAAGCGAATTTCGCCCGGCCATTCCTTGCGGAGGGCGCCAAAAATCCGGGCGGTGGCGAGCAGCATCGCGGTATGTCCGTCGTGACCGCAGGCGTGCATCGCACCGGGACGCAACGAACGGAAGGGTTCCTCGTTTTCCTCGGTGATTGGGAGTGCGTCCATGTCGGCCCGGATCGCGAGGATGCGTCCGGCGCGTCCGCCCTTGAGGACACCCACCACGCTCGTGGCGGCGGGGTGGCTGATTTCCATGCCGGGAATCTCGGCAAGCCGTTCGGTCACGAAACGGGAGGTTTCGTGTTCCTCGAAGGAAAGCTCGGGGTTCTGGTGGAGATGGCGCCGCCAGCGGATGAGATCGGGTTCGACGGCCCGGGCCTGCTGGCGGGCGGAATCATGGAGGCGAACGGATGGCAGCTCGGTGGAACGTCCCATGGCACACTCCCCTCGGGTGAAAGGTAAAACACGGGTTTCCAGTTTCTTTCAACCTGTCACACTTCGCCGGGACTGTCAAGCTGGCTGCAGGCCCGATTCAGGACAGGCGGCGCGGGCCGTATCCAGGGGATCAATGTCTGCCCCCTCCAGCGGATCAGCGGGGCGGTCCCTCTTCCGGCGGATCCGTGAGAGCGGACGGAATCCGGGGGCTGGCATCGACCGGTGCGGGCGCATCGAGATTCGAGCCCGGCGGCGCGGCACCGAGATCTTCGAAGCGCCGAAGCGTCACGAGGAAACGCCCGTCGAGGGAGGCCACCGACTCGTTATAGGCCCGCACTACCCGGCCGAGCCCCTCTCCGACCCCGCGCCAGTGCTGGACGAGCACCGAAGCGCGATCGTGGAGCGTACGGGCGAGAGCTGCCACCTCTTCGGCATGCCGGGTCATGGCCTCCTGGCGCCAGCCATAAGCCATGACCTTGAGCAGCGAAAGCAGGGTCGTGGGATTGGCGACAATCACCTTGCGCTCGAAGCCATACTCGATGAGGCCCGGATCCGCACGCAAGGCAGCGCTGAACAGCATCTCCCCCGGCAGAAACAGGACCACAAACTCAGGCGAGGGCTGGAAATGCTGCCAGTAGGATTTGGCGGCCAGCGCATCGATGTGGGTACGGATCTGACGGGCATGGTCGTGCAGAGCCCGCTCGGCGGCCTCCCCCGTGCTGTCCAGGAACTGGAAGTAGGCCTCGATCGGGGCCTTGGCATCGACCACCACCTGCTGGCCGCCGGGCAGGCGGACAATGAGATCCGGCCTGCGGCGCCCCTCCTCCGTGGGCGTGCTCGGCTGTTCCACGAAGTCGCAGTAGTCGACCATGCCGGCCATCTCAATGAGGTTTCGCAGCTGCATCTCGCCCCAGCGGCCACGGGCCATCGGCTGATGGAGCACGCGCGACAGTTCATGGGTTTCGTTCGAAAGCTGGGGCAGCTGGACTTCAGACAGCGACCGCAACTGTTCGAGAAGCGTGGCCTGGCCCTGGACCCGCTCCTGCTCGAAACGCTCGACCTTGCTCTCGAAACGGCCCAAGGACTCGGCGAGAGGCTTGATCCAAGACTGGATGGCTTCCGCCCGCTGGCTGAAACCGCTTTCGTTTTCCTCGCGGTAGCGGTCAAAGAGCCCGCGGGCCAGCTCGATAAACCGCTGGTTGTTCTGCGCCAGAGCTTCGGCGGAATGCATCCGGAAGACTTCGGACAGGCGTCCTTCGGCCTCGCGGAGAAGGACCTCCTTCTCGGCCGAGAGGCACTGCAGCTGCCGGATCCGTTCCTCGAGCGTGGCCACTTCACGGTTGAGGTCGAGCTCGCCCGCCCGGGCGCGGAGCCGGGCCCCAAGCCATCCGATCGCCAGCCCGAGAGCGAGGCCGATCGGACCCAACGCAAGTGCCCATGCCATGACCCGGCGACCCCCCGACCCGAGCGGAACCCGCCGGGTTTCAACCGTGTATACTAGCGCCCCGCGCGTCCCTCCGGTAGCCGCCGTGTCCCTCTCCCTGCGCAACGTGGCCATCGTCGCCCATGTCGACCATGGCAAGACGACGCTCGTCGACCAGCTCCTCCGGCAGTCCGAAACCCTGGCCGCGCGCGAGATCCTACCCGACCGGGCGATGGATTCCAACGAGCTCGAGCGGGAGCGGGGAATCACGATCCTCGCCAAGAACACGGCCATTCGTTGGCACAACCACCGCATCAACATCGTGGACACCCCGGGCCACGCCGATTTCGGCGGCGAGGTCGAGCGGGCGCTCGCCATGGTGGATTCGGTCCTCCTCCTCGTGGACGCCCTGGACGGGCCGATGCCCCAGACCCGCTTCGTCACCCAGAAGGCCCTGGCCCGCGGCCTGCGCCCGATCGTCGTGGTGAACAAGATGGATCGCCCCGGGGCCCGCGCGGAGTGGGTCGTGAACCAGGTCTTCGATCTGTTCGACCGGTTGGGCGCCAGCGAAAGCCAACTGGACTTCAAGGTGCTCTACACCTCGGCCCTGGTCGGCTGGGCCGCGTACACGGCGGAGCGGCCCGGTACCGATCTCACGCCGTTGTTTGAAACCCTGGTGGCGAGTTGTCCTCCCCCGGCGGTGAGCCTGGAGGGACCGTTCCAGCTCCAGATTGCGGCCCTCGACTATTCGAGTTACGTGGGGGCGATCGGGATCGGCCGGATCAACCGCGGTATCGCCCGCCGGGGCATGAACGTCGTCCAGATCGACCGTGACGGCAACCGCAGGCCCGGCCGGATCATCCAGATCCTGGGCTTTCTCGGGCTTGAGCGGGTCGAGGTCGAAAGCGCCGAGGCGGGCGACATCATCGCCTTCGCCGGGCTCGAGGAACCCCGGATCTCCGACACGATCACGGCCCCCGAGCGGCCCGAGGCCCTGCCCTCCCTCAGCATCGACGAACCCACGATCAGCATGTCCTTCGAGGTCAACACCTCGCCGTTCGCCGGGCACGAAGGACGGTTCGTCACGAGCCGGGAACTCCGGGCACGGCTCATGCGCGAAATCCGCCACAACGTGGCGCTCCGCGTCCAGGAAACCCCGGATCCCGACCGCTTTGAGGTCTCGGGCCGGGGCGAGCTCCATCTCGGCATCCTGATCGAGACCATGCGGCGGGAAGGCTACGAACTCGCGGTATCCCGGCCCCGTCCGCTCTTCCGCGAGGGGCCTCATGGGCGCGAGGAACCCTACGAAACCCTGATCGTCGACATTCCGGAAAACCACCAGGGGATCGTCCTCGAATCAATGGGCCTCCGCGGCGGTGAACTCGAGGATCTCCTGCCGGACGGGCACGGGCGCCTGCGCCTGAGCTACCGGATCCCCTCACGGGGCCTGATCGGCTTCCAGACCGAGTTCCGCATGGCGACGGGCGGCACCGGCATTCTCCACCGGGTATTCGAGGGTTACGGCCCCGACAAGCCGCTCCGGGTCCTGCAGCGTGCCAACGGCGCCCTGATCTCGAACGGCACCGGCGAGGCGGTTCCCTTCGCCCTGTTCAACCTGCAGGAACGGGGCCGTCTCTTCGTGGGTCCCGGCGACCGGATCTACGCTGGCGAAATCGTGGGGCTGCACACCCGCGAAAACGATCTCACCGTGAACCCCCTCAAGGCCAAGGCCCTGACCAACGTCCGGGCCGCGAGCCGCGACGAGAACGTGCTCCTCACCCCACCCCTGCGCATCACCCTGGAACGGGCGCTGGAACTCATCAAGGACGATGAGCTCGTGGAAGTGACGCCCGCCAACATCCGCCTGCGCAAGCGCCTGCTTGAGGAGGGGGAGCGCCGGCGCGCCCAGCGCCGGGCGGAACCTCAGGCCTGACCCAGCGACAGCGCGCCCGCAAGTCAACCCGAGGTCGAAGGCCGCAACCGCCAGAGCCGCCCCGCTGTTCATCCAGTCGGCGGGGGGCGGGCCTTCTGCCCGACACGATCCGGGCGCATCTGGAAAATCCGGGAGGATGGATTCGGGGCTAGACTGAAGCTCAGACCGTCATCAAAGGTACTCATGGCCATAACCGACGGACCGGATTTCACTACCGGCGTTGCCGTGAACGAAGTCCGGGCAGGGGCGCCGCTGCGGGGCCACGTGGGCCGGGACGCGGTATTACTCGTCAAGCTCAAAAACGGCTTTTCCGCTGTGAGTGCAGTTTGCACCCATTATCACGGCCCCCTGGACCAGGGGCTCGTGGTGGGTGAGACCATCCGTTGCCCCTGGCACCACGCCTGCTTCAGCCTGAGGGACGGCGAGGTTCTCGCGGCCCCGGGATTGGACCCGCTCCCCTGCTGGAACGTGGAACTCCAGGACAGGAGGCTTTTCGTGCGCGAGAAACTCCCGCCTCTCACCCACTCCCGCCAGCAGCCTCCCACCGGCGCCAGATCTCCCCGGTCCGTGCTCATCGTCGGCGGCGGAGCGGCAGGCGAAGCGGCCGCCACCACGCTCCGCTTCCACGGGTACGAGGGTCCGGTCCGCATCCTGAGCGCCGAGCACGATTTGCCGCCCGATCGCCCCAATCTCTCCAAGGACTACCTCGCAGGTACCGCACCCGCCGAATGGGTCCCCATCCGCAGCGCATCCTATTATCGGCAGCACGGCATCGAACTTCTGCTGGACACGCCCGTCGCAGCTCTCGATACTGCTTCCCAAAAAATCCGCACGGCCGACGGCCGGGAGTTCGCCTACGGTGCGCTTCTGCTCGCCACCGGCGCTGAACCCGTGAGACTCCCCATTCCCGGTGCCGATCTTCCACACGTGCATTACCTGCGGACCCGGTCCGACAGCGAAGCCATCATCCGCGCCGTCGACGCGGGTGCGGCTTGCACCGTCGTCATCGGTGCCAGCTTCATCGGCCTCGAAGTCGCCGCGGCGCTGCGCACTCGGGGCGGCAGCGAGGTCCACCTGATCGGGCCCGAAGCCCGCCCCCTCGAACGGGTTCTCGGCCCGCAACTGGGGGATTTCATCCGCTCCCTGCACGAATCCCAGGGCATCATCTTCCACCTGGGCCAGACCGTGACCCGGATCGAGGCAACGCGGGTCATTCTGAGCGGAGGACACACGCTCACCGCCCACTTGGTCGTCATCGGCGCCGGCGTGCAGCCCGCCACCACGCTTGCGCAACAGGCGGGCCTTGCCCTGGATCGGGGGGTCCGCGTGAATGAGTACCTCGAGACCAGCGCTCCCGGCGTCTTCGCCGCGGGAGACCTGGCCCGCTGGCCCGATCGCCGAAGCGGTACGGCCATTCGCGTCGAACACTGGGCCGTGGCCCAACGTCAGGGACAGGCTGCCGCACGCAACATGCTGGGCTACCGGGAACCGTATACGGCCGTGCCTTACTTCTGGAGCCAGCACTATGATGTGGCCGTGAACTACGTCGGCCATGCCGAAAAATGGGATTGCCTGGAATTGGACGGTGATCCCGCCCGTCGCGACTGTGCCGTGACCTACAAACGGGACGGTCAGATCGTGGCCCAGGCCACGATCTCCCGCGACCAGCTCAACCTCAAAACCGAAGCCGCAATGGAGAAAGAGCTGAACCGCCCGTTGCCTCCCGCCCTCCCGTGAGGGCGGATTCAAGCGGTCCTCTCAACCGTTCCACTCCGCTTGCCCAGCCACCCGGAATGCCCACCGGTGGTTTTTATGGCCTCGAGCTTAGGTGGTTTCCGAGAAATCCGTACATGCTTCGCCTCCTGCAACATCACCCATCTATTGATAGTGATCCGAGTTTAAGAGGTCAACGATCAGAACATTGGAATCGGCACTGAGATAGAGCCCGAGACAGGGCGGCCGACAGAGGTGATCTCGAGGCTGATCGATCGGCGCGGCTGATGGCGTTGGGACATGATATATTTGATTCCAGTTCATGAATCAAAGATGAGGATACCGGACATGGCTTCCCGTGGTGGCCAACGAGCAGGTGCCGGACGCAAACCCGGTAGCGGGCGCTACGGCGAGCCCACCCGCCCGTGGCGGATTCCGCAGAGTCTCGAACCGGCCCTGGCGGCCTGGCTCGCGACCCACGCCGACCGGGCACGCGGGCTGCCCGGCGCCCTAACCCCCCTGAAACCCGTCGGCGTGCGACGCACCCTCTTCCATCCGGCGAGCCGGGTACCGGCAGGTTTCCCTTCCCCGGCCGATGATTTCTTCGAGGCCGGCATCGATCTCAACGAACACCTCATCGTAGCCGGACACGAGGCCCAGACGTTTGTCGTCCGGGTCACCGGCTGGTCGATGGTCGGCGCGGGCATCCATGACGGAGATGAGGTTCTGGTCGACCGGGCAATCGAACCACGCGACGGAACGGTGGTGGTCGTCGCCCGCAACGGTGAACTGTCCATCAAGCGCCTCCGGCTTTCAGGGGGCCAGGTCACCCTGGTCTCCGAAAACCCGGACTATCCACCGGTCGTCTGGCGCGAGGGCGAAGACTGGCACTTCTGGGGCGTGGCGATCCGTGTCCTCCACCGCCTCTAGCCCCTCGCTGCTCGCCTTGATCGATGTCAACAATTTTTACGTTTCCTGCGAGCGCCTCTTCGATCCGGCGCTGGCCCGGCGGCCGGTGGTGGTCCTGTCCAACAACGACGGGTGCATCGTGGCGCGTTCGGATGAAGCCAAGGCACTGGGCTTCCCCATGGGGGCCCCGTGGTTCCGCTGGCGTGCGCTTGCCCGCCGTTCGAGAACCGTCGTGCTGAGCAGCAACTACGAACTCTACGGCGACATGAGCCGACGCATCATGCGCCTGGCCGCAGACTTTGCCGACGACCAGGACATCTACTCGATCGACGAATGCTTCCTCGGCTGGCACCCGCTCCCATCCGACCGTACAGCAGGCGTCACCGGCCGGGAAATCCGCGCCTGCCTCGAACGGTGGACCGGGCTACCGGTCAAAATCGGCCTGGCCGGAACCCGGACACTGGCCAAACTGGCTGCCCATTGGGCCAAAACCCGTCCCGGGGCCGTGGTGGCCTGGGCTGAATTGCCGCCGGACGAGCAGGCCGGGATCCTGCGCCGGACACCCGCCGCCGCGCTCTGGGGAATCGGCCCGAACCGGGCCCGCCGCCTCGGCCTGGACGGGATCCTGAGCGCGGCGGATCTCGTCCGCTGCAACCCCGGCTGGATCGCCGATCGTTTCGACCGGCCTCTCGCACAAACCGTCCACGAACTGCGCGGCACTCCCATCTTCGGTGGTTCCCGCCCCTCCCCACCGGCGCGCCAGAGCATGCTCTCGAGCCGCTCCTTCGGAACCCCGGTGACGGATTTCGCCGCCCTGGCTGACAGCCTGTGCATCTACATGGGCCGGGCCGCGGACCGGCTGCGTCGCGCGGGGGCATCCGCTCTCACGGTTGGCGTCTGGTTGGAAACCCGGCATCGGGGCGCTTCCTGCGCCGAGCGGCGATGGCGCGTCCAGGGACTCCCCCGTCCGACCTCCGACTCCCGGTCCCTGATCACCACGGCGCTCGCACTGCTTGCGTCCCTCCACGAACCCGCTCTCCGCTACACCAAATCCGGCGTCTATCTCGGCGATCTCGTACCGGACGGTGCCGGCAGCGGCAACCTGTTCGAACCTCCAGGCGCCACCGGACGCGAGGACCGCCTATCCCGGCTCATCGACGAAGTCCACCGACGCTTTGGCCCACACGGTCTGGGCTACGGCGCCGCCGGCCTCGCCCATCCCCCCGCCTTCAGCCACAAACGGGACTTCCGCTCGCCGGCCTATACCACCGACTGGCATCATCTGCCCATCGTCCACGCTTGAGCGCACACCGGCCGGAGCCGGTCACCGGATGCGCACCACCTCGAGATCGTGGACATCCGCTCCCCGCCGCCGGGCCCGCCGCTCGAAGCGGGTGGGCAGACGGAAAGGGGCCGGATCGTTCCGGCGCACCGATACCAGGCCAAACCGGGGATCGGAGGCAAAGCAGTCCGCCATGGCCGCCGCGTAGCCGCCATCGTCGGTGGCGAGATAGATCTGCCCCTCCTCCCGCAGTACACGGGCCAGGCGTTCCAGCAAGGCGGGGGCCACAAGCCGCCTCTTGTGGTGGCGCCGCTTGGGCCAGGGATCCGCGAAGAAGATCAGCACCCGGTCGAGGGAGGCTTCCGGCAGGGCCGTATCCAGGACATCGAGGACATCGGCGGCATAAAGGCGGAGATTGGTGAGCGGGGTTTCCGTCAAACGCCCAAGCAGGGCTCCCAGGCCCGGCCGGTAGACATCCACCCCGATAAAATCCTCATCGGGGAAACGGCCGGCCAGGGTCTCGAGATTGACGCCATCCCCGCAACCAATTTCGAGTGTCAGGGGAGCCCGGCGGCCGAAAACGGAGCAGGCGTCGAACGGTTCGTGCGCATCGAGCCCATAGCGGGACCAGAACGTGGCCAGGGCATGGCGCTGGGCGGGCGTGAAGCGCCCCTCCCGCCGGACGTAGCTCCGGACCGGCCGCACGCCGGATCCGGTCTCAGGCCGCCGTGTCGCGTCGGGGAGAGGAGGCCGAGGCATGGTCCCCCCGCGCCATCCGACCGGCACGATAGGCCCGTCGGCCGGCGATGACCGCATCCCGCATGGCCCGCGCCATGAGCACCGGGTCACGCGCGGAGGCGATCGCCGTGTTCATGAGAACGGCCTCACATCCGAGTTCCATCGCGATGGCGGCATCCGAGGCCGTGCCGACCCCGGCATCGACGAGCACAGGGATCTGGGACTGTTCGACGATGAGCCGGATGTTGTGGGGATTCAGGATACCGAGCCCGGAGCCGATCGGGGCGGCAAGCGGCATGACCGCATGGGCGCCGGCTTCGGCCAGTCGGTGGGCTAGAACCGGGTCGTCCGTGGTATAGACAAGCACCTGAAACCCCTCTGCGGCCAGCCGTTCGGTTGCCCGCAGGGTTTCAAGCCCGTCCGGATAGAGCGACCGCTCATCCCCGATCACTTCCAGCTTGACGAGTGGCTCGCCATCAAGCAGCTCGCGGGCCTGGCGGGCGAACCGGACCGCTTCTTCCGCCGTCCGGCACCCGGCCGTATTCGGCAGGATCGTGTAACGGTCGGGCGGCAGGAAATCGAGCAGGTTAGGCTGGTTCCGGTCCTGCCCGATATTGGTGCGCCGGATGGCCACCGTCACGATCTCCGCGCCGCTCGCCTCCACCGCCTCCCGCATCTCGGCGAAATCCCGGTACTTGCCGGTCCCGACGAGGAGGCGCGAACGATACCGCCGGCCGGCCAGCGCCCAGCCATCCTCCTCTCCGTCCAAGGGTTCCGCCGCCTCCACCGCCCTAGCCTCCGCCCACAGCCTGGATGATCTCGATGACATCGCCTTCGCCCAGCCGGTATTCAGGGTACTGACTGCCCGGGATCATCCGCCCGTTGCATTCGACCGCCCGCTTGCCCGGCCCGAGAGCCAGACCGGCCAGAAGATCCGCCACCGTGAGGGCGGTGTTCACCTCGCGGGGCTCACCATTCACGACAATGTGCATGACGGCATTTTACCCCCCTGCCCGGTTGCGATCCATCCCGGGACCCATCTGCCCCCCGTCTCCGACCGGGGCGAAGACGGAGGTTCTGGTAAAATTCCCGGGTCATGCACGATCCGCCGGCCGCATCCCCCACCACCCTTCCATGACCCTTGCGCTCATCGGCATCAGTCATGCGAGCGCTCCGCTGCGGCTCCGTGAGCCTTTGGTCATTCCTCCGGAACGGCTGGTCACCGAACTGCAGCGGGCACGGACGGATCCCGAACTGCGCGAAGCCGTCATCCTGTCCACCTGCAACCGGACGGAGCTCTACTACCGCTCGGAACAGGACGCCGCCCCGGCGCTTGAATCCGGGCGCCGCTGGCTCGCCGGGCTCAATCCGGATGCCGCCAGCGAGCTCGTCCCCCACTTCTACGGACACGAGGCCCTGAACGTGGTCCGCCACCTGCTCCGGGTCGCCTCCGGCCTCGACTCCCAGGTGGTGGGCGAGCCGCAGATCCTGGGCCAGGTCAAGGAGGCCTATGAAAGGGCCCATGAAAACGGCTTTGTCGGATCCGAACTCAACCGGCTGTTCCAGTTTGTCTTCCTCACGGCCAAACAGGTCCGCCAGGATTCCGGGATCGGCCTGAAACCGGTTTCCGTGGCCTCCCTCGGCGTCCGCCTGGCCGAAGAGATTTTCGACGATTTCCCCTCCCGGACGGCCCTCCTCATCGGCGCCGGGGAGACCATCGAGCTGTCCCTGCAGCACCTCTCCCGCCTGCCGATTTCGCGCTTCATCGTCGCCAACCGTTCACTGGAGCGGGCCCGCCGGCTGGCCCAGCCCCGGGGGGGGTATGCCATCACGCTCGACGAAATCCCGGACCACCTGGCGGAAGCGGATCTCATCTTCACCGCCGTGCAGTCACCGGAGCCGCTTCTCGCCCCCCGGGACATCCAGGCGGCACTCGTCAAGCGGCGTCGGTCCCCTGTGTTCATCATGGATCTCGGCCTGCCCCGCAATGTAGATCCAAAGGTCGGCCAGCTGCCCGGCGTCTTCCTCTATACCCTCGAGCACCTCGAATCGCTGGCCCGGCAAAATCGCCATGAGCGCAGGCGGGCAGCCGAAACCGCAGAGGGCGTCATCGACGGGGCGATTTGCGAATATGCCACAAGCCTCAGGGGTCGCCAGGCGATCCCCACCATCTGCGCACTCCGCGAACAGGTCCAGCGAAGCCGTCTTGAG
The DNA here is from genome assembly GCA_021810635.1 of Pseudomonadota bacterium. Classification (GTDB taxonomy): domain Bacteria; phylum Pseudomonadota; class Gammaproteobacteria; order JAKAQQ01; family JAKAQQ01; genus JAJZIH01. The sequence goes on from JAJZIH010000001.1 coordinate 140,142, forward strand.
GCCTTGGCCCAGGCCCGACAACTCCTCGAACGGGGTGAGTCTCCCCACGCGGTCCTCGAGCACCTCGCCCACAGTCTGACCAACCGCTTCCTGCACACCCCAACCGTCCAGCTGCGGGAAGCGGCCGAGGAAGGCCGTGACACCCTGATCCTGGCTGCCCGCGACCTCTTCGGCCTAGGCGAGCCCCCTCCTCCGGAAAAACCTGCGAAGTCCTGACATGGATCCGACCGACCCCCTGCTGGAACGCCTGCGTCCGCTCGCCGAACGCCACGCCGAACTCGCCCGTCACCTGACCCAAAGCGAGATCATCGCCGACCGCGAGCAGTTCCAGACCTTGAGCCAGGAATGGGCACGGCTCGACCCGGTGGTGCGGGAAGGAGCCGAGCTCGCGCGTCTTCTCCACGAACGCGAGGAGACCGAGCTCCTGATCCGGTCGGCACCCGACCGTGATCTCGGGACCCTGGCGCGTGAAGAGCAGTCCCGGCTTGACGCGCTGATCGATGCCTGTCGCTTGCATCTGGCCGAACTCACGGCACCACGCGACCCCGTCGAGAGCCTGAGCTGCTTCCTCGAAATCCGGGCGGGGACGGGCGGACTCGAGGCGGCGCTCTTTGCCGGCAGCCTGTTCCGGATGTACAGCCGCTACGCGGAACACCGTGGCTGGACGGTCGACGCACTGAGCCAGCATCCCGGGGAACAAGGGGGTTACAAGGAAATCATCGCCCGCATGACCGGCTCCGGCACCTATGCTGCGCTCCGTTACGAGGGCGGGACGCACCGGGTCCAGCGGGTTCCCAAGACCGAATCCCAGGGCCGGATCCACACCTCGACCGCCACGGTGGCCGTTCTGCCCGAAGCACCCGAGGGCCCGGGGCGGATTGAGATCCCGAGCCAGGACCTGCGCGTCGATACCTTCCGTGCATCGGGAGCCGGCGGGCAGCACGTCAACAAGACCGAATCCGCCGTCCGCCTGACCCACCTGCCGACCGGTCTCGCGGTGGAATGCCAGGACGAGCGTTCCCAGCACAAGAACCGCGCCCGCGCACTGTCCCTCCTCACGGCCCGCCTCGCGGCGCTCCGTCAGGCGGAGGAGGACCGGCAGGTCCATGCCCGGAGACGGGACATGATCGGCAGCGGAGAGCGCGCCGAAAGGATCCGCACCTACAACTTTCCCCAGAACCGGGTCACCGACCACCGCATCGGTCTCAGCCTCTACTCGCTCGATGCCTTCCTTGAGGGCGATCTCACACCGCTGATCACCGCGCTACAGGCGGCCCAAGTCCAGGGCGCCTCATCCACTGGCGGGAGGTCCTCCGGCTGAACGGGAGAACAAGTCGCGCCGCGCCTTGAGATCGCGATAGAGCACCCACAGGTTTGCGATCACATAGAGGACCGCGAGCCCCTCGAGCAGGGGCCCGATCCCCCACCGGTACCAGTCCGGTAAACGGGCCGCGTGCTGGACCCCCAGCATCCAGTGCGAGAATGCCCGTCCCCAGCGGCTGACCCCACTCAACGAGGCACCGACCGAACCGAGCGCCGGCATCCGGTTCCAGCGCCGGCGTACGGCCTCCCAGAGGGCAATGGTGGTCGGCACCCAGTCGATCAAAAACAGGAGGGTATAGGGCACGGTGACGAGTGCTCCGGTCAGTTTCCAGTCGACGCGGGCCAGGTTGAAGCTCTCGACAATCGACGCCACGGCACCCTGCCCGTCCAAGACCGCCGCCAGCCCGAACAAGACCCCGCCCACGCTGATGATGACAAGGGGAGTGAGAAGGAGACCGATGCCGAGCACCACGGAAAGGGCCCCGGGCCAACCGGGAACCAGCCCCAGGAGCGCCCCCACGACGAAGGCAACCAGGAGGGCCACGAAGGAGGAGACCAGGAGGAGACCGTCGAGCAGGAGGGCGGCCATGAAATAACGGCCGCTCCGCCGGAACCCCGTCATCCAGCCGAGCGATGCCCCCCCCGGCTCCAGCCGGCTGAGGTAGACCAGGACGCCCGCATGGTAGGCACAGGAAAGCCAGAGGGCGGCCAGCCACCAGATCAATCCGCCCGGCCAGTGATCCTCGAGCAGGCGGTAGGCCACCGCCGTGAGGCACAGGACCGGGGCCACCCGGAGCCAGAGCTGCCCGGCCTGAGCGAGCAGGCGGCGGAGCGGCACACTTGCAGTTTTCGTTGAAGAGGAATAATGTATAGTCATTCTCGATACGCGTTTTGGCAGCATTGCTGAACCCGTATGGACGATACTCAGTCGTTTGTGATCCCGTTCAATATATCAGACCCCACTGGAGGAATGATTCGATGAAAAAAGCCTTACTGCTCAGCGCAGGGGTAGTGATTCTTGCCTTGGCTGCTTGCAGCAAGACACCTGCTCCTACCCCGAAGACCTCTTCTGCCGCGTCTAGCACCAGCATGATGGCGCCCGCCGCAGCTCCCACGATGGCCACGACCACGAAGACTCCGGGCATGGCCACCAAGGCCAAGGCAACGAAAGTCCCCTCGTCCGCAACCCACTCGGGTTCGTAAGGCGAGCTGGCGATCGGTCCGATCTCAAGCTTCTTGAGATCACGGGAAAGGCGGACCTAGGTCCGCCTTTCTTTTTGTTGGGTCAACGCGACGATCAAGGGGCCGCCTGGGCCCCTCCAAGAACTGTTTTCCGAGCCTACTGGAGCCGTGTCCCGGGCGGGGGGTAGCCGCCGGGCTCCGGTCCCGTCGCCGGCTCATTCTGCGGCGGCGGCAGGGCAATGCCGAAATCGCGGCGCAGCTTCTCGAGACCCGCTCCGGTGAGCCGGAAACCGCCGGTGGCATTGCCGGGATTGACAATGACGCCAACCCCGGAGGGCAATCCGGCCATCACCAGTCCAGCCAGGACTTTCTGGGCGGTGTGGCGACCTTCCAGTTTTTCGGCATGCCGCATCGCCTCCTCTTCGTTCAGGAAAAACGCGAGGTGCCGGCCACTGTCCGGCAGGTCCAAGACGAAGGCTTCGAGGCGGCGGGCCTCGGACGGGGCCTGCGCTCCGGGCTCGCGGGCCCGGTTGAGCGTATAGAGGGTGGCGCGGCACAAGGCTTCGTAACAGGTGACCGGCGAGACGATGCCGTTTTTGAGGCCTTCGAGCAGGTAGCGCATTTCCTGTTCGGAATCGAAGTCGACCGGGCTCATGGATGTTTCTCCAGGGAGGCTTCAAAGGCCTGCTCGAGATCCGCCACGAGGTCTTCGAGATCCTCGATGCCGACCGACAGGCGGATCAGACCATCATCGATGCCCAAAGCCGCCCGCTCCTCCGGCGGCACGCTCGCGTGGGTCATGAGGGCCGGATGCTCGATCAGGCTCTCGACCCCGCCCAGGCTTTCGGCCAGCGTGAAGCACCGGACCCGCTCGAGGATCCGGCGGGCGGCCGGGAGCCCTCCCCGGATCACGATTGAAAGCATCCCGCCTCCGGTTCTCATCTGACGGCGCGCAAGGACGAAGTCCGGATGGCTCGGCAGTCCGGGATAGATCACCCGCTCGACCACGGGATGAGAGGCCAGCCAGCGGGCCAGTTCGAGGGCCTGGGCGCAGTGGCGCTCCATGCGCAGTGCCAGCGAATGGATCCCGCGCACGACGAGAAAACAGTCGAACGGACTCGGGACGGCACCGGTACTGTTCTGCAGGTAGGCCAGTCGTTCCTCGAGGTCCGCCCGGTCGGGATGAACCACGACGCACCCGCCGATCACATCCGAATGGCCATTCAGGTACTTGGTCGTGGAATGCACGACCAGATCGAAGCCCCGCTCAAGGGGACGCTGGTTCCAAGGCGTGGCGAAGGTGTTGTCCGCCACGGTGAGCACGCCCCGGGCCCGGGCCTCGCGCGCGACGGCCTCCAGATCCACGATGCGCAGCAGCGGGTTCGTGGGGCTCTCGATCCAGACGAGATCCGGTTTCTCGGCCAAGGCGGCCGCCCGCCGGTCCGGCTGGCGCAGATCGCAGTAACGGACACGCAGGCCGGCGCCCGGCGTGCGCACCTGGCTCAGGAGCCGCCTTGTTCCCCCATAGAGGTCATCCATCGCGAGCACCCGGCCCCCGGCGGCCAGGAGATCGAGGACGGCAGCCGAAGCCGCAAGGCCGGAAGCGAAGGCAAACGCCCGCCGCCCCCCCTCAAGATCGGCGAGTACCCGTTCGAGGACCTCACGGGTGGGATTGCCCGTCCGCGAATACTCGTAGCCCTGATGGATGCCGGGGCTCTGCTGCCGGTAGGTGGAGGTGGCGTAGATCGGGACATTGACAGCCCCGGTGAGCGGATCAGCCTTCTGCCCGGCGTGAAGCGCCCGCGTGGCAAATCCCGGCTGGCGTTCCCCGTTCACGGACTGCTCTCCACGGCCTTGGCCATCCGGCGGAATTGGATGATGACGTCACTGTGCGTGACCAGGCCGTAGAACTGGCCGCCCTGCAGGATGGCGACCGTGGGCTCGGTCTCGAGTTTCATGACCAGATCGTTGAGCGGGCTACGGGAATCCAGGGTCACGAGATCGTGCTTGGACACACTTTTCACCGTGCTGGAAAACAGCCGGCAGTCCTTGGCCAGGGCGCTCATGACGTCGGTTTCGGTCAGCAGGCCGACCAGTCGTCCCCCGGACATGACCGGGAGCTGCGAAAACTCGCCCTGCCGCATGCGGCGGTAGGCCACCTCGAGACTGTCCTCCGGGGCGACCGTGACGACCTCACCGTCCGCCTGTCGGCGCGAAACGAAATCCCGCAGGTCGCCCAGGCGCCGCTGGGGAACCAGCCCCTGTTCATAGAGCCAGCCGGCGTTGAAGACTTTCGACAGGTAGCGGGTCCCGGTATCGCAGGCCAAGGTCAGGATCCGCTTGGGAGCCGTCTGCTCGTGGGCATAACGCAGGGCCGCCGACATCAGGGTGCCCGTCGAGGTTCCGGCCAGGACGCCGGTGGTCCGCAACAGTTCGCGGACCATCGCAAAAGACTCGGCATCCGGAATCGTGAACGCCCGGTCGACAAGGCTGAGGTCTCCGATCGGCGGAATGTAATCCTCCCCGATGCCTTCCACGAGCCAGCTCCCCTTCTTCGCCACCCGACCGGTCTCGAGATAGCCGGCGACCACCGAGCCGACAGGATCGGCCAGGATGATTTCGATGGCCGGATTCTGTCGCTTGAGATAGCGGCCGACCCCGGTCACCGTGCCCGTCGTCCCGGCCCCGAGGACGACCGCATCGAGATCACCGGCCATCTGCTCCCAGATTTCAGGACCGGTGGTCTGCTCGTGAACCCGGGGATTGTCGGGGCTGCCGAACTGGTTGATATAGTAGCCGCCCTGCTCGCGGGCCATCCGTTCCGCGAGATCCTGATAATACTCCGGGTGCCCGCGGCTCACGTCCGAGCGCGTGATCCGAATTTCAACCCCCATGGCCCGCAACTGGGCGATTTTCTCACTGCTCATCTTGTCTGGCACAACGAGCAACAGGGGATAGCCTTTCCGGAGGGCCACCAAGGCCAGTCCGATGCCGGTGTTTCCCGCCGTGGCTTCGACGAGCAGCCGCGGCGGGCTGATGTCCCCGCGGGTCTCCGCGGACTCGATGAGCCCGACCGCCACCCGATCCTTGATCGAGCCGCCCGGGTTCATGAGTTCAAGCTTGAGGAAAAGGCGGCACGGCCCGAGGTCGAATCCATGCACTTCCATGATCGGCGTCCTGCCGATCATGTCCAAAAGGCTTTGATAGACTGCCACGGTTCCCCAAACCCGGTTTGACGGGCACGAAAGTGTCATATTCTAGCAAAATTGGCTCCCGCCTCCCGCCCGCCACGGTGGCCAGCGCCTGCCGGGACGGCGCCACCCGGCTTCCCCCCGGACCGGGTGCCCGGCCGGAGAGCGAGTACCTCATGGCTCTCGCCCTCAAAACCACCCGGGAACGGATCCTGGCCGAGCCGGACCGCCCGCTCACCCCAGACGCCAGTCAGCGTTTCGACGCCCTCGTGTCGCGGCGGGCGGCCGGCTGGCCGCTCGCCTACCTCAGTGGACGCCGTGAGTTCTGGTCCCTTGACTTCCACGTGACCCGGGCCACCCTGGTCCCCCGTCCCGAGACCGAAGCTCTGGTTGCCGCCGTCTGCACGCTCATTCCGGCCGGATCGTCCGGCCGCCTGCTCGATCTCGGCACCGGCAGCGGCGCCATTGCCGTGGCCTTGGCCCACGAGCGGCCGTGTCTCGAGATCTGGGCGACCGACCTCGATCTGGAGGTGCTCCGGATCGCCCGTGCCAATGCCCGGCGCCTCGGCCGGTGCCCGATCCGGTTCCGTGCCGGCGCCTGGTTCGAAGCCTTGCCCCGGTCACTGACCTTCGATGCGGTCGTGAGCAACCCGCCCTATCTCGCTGCAACCGATCCTCACCTGGCTGGTGACGGCCTCCGGTTTGAGCCGCGCCGGAGCCTGGTCGCAGGACCCACGGGCCTCGAGGCCCTGTTCGACATCATCCGAGAGGCCCCCTCCCGTCTTTCTGCCGACGGCTTCCTGGCACTCGAGCACGCCCCGGCGCAACGGGCGGCGGTTCACGCGGCCTTTCAGGCCGGTGGATGGGTGCGCGTGCGGTCCTATACCGACATCGGCGGACAGATTCAGGGCAGCGTCGGTTTCAGGCCGGGGACAGTCAGCCGTGGCTCATGAGCAGTGGAAAGAGGGTCTGGATCCCCTTCGCGATGAACTCGACGCCAATCGCCGCCATGATGAGCCCCATGATCCGGGTAAACACGTTGATCCCGGTCTTGCCGAGCCAGCGGGCGAGATAGGGCGCCCCGCGCAGGCACAACCAGGTTATGAGAACGCTGAGCGCGATCACGGCGGCCTCGACCAGATCGTAGACAAACGACGAATGCTTCTGCGCATACAGGATGACGGTGCTGATGGCGCCGGGTCCGGCCAGGAGGGGAATTCCCAGGGGAACGACCGCCACGTTCTCGCGCAGTGACGAATCCTCGATTTCCTCGTCGGTCTGCTTGACCGCGCTGGGCTTGGCCTGGAGCATGGCCAGCGCGATCAGGAGGATGAGAAGCCCTCCCGCGATCTGGAACGAAGCAATGCTGATGCCGAAAAAAGACAGCAGTGCGCTGCCGGTGAAAAAGCTCACCCAGAGGACGGTCAGTACCGTGAACGCGGCGTTGCGAGCGGTCCGGCGCCTCTGGTTTTCAATCTGGCTCTGGGTGAGATTGATGAAGATCGGGATGGCGCCGATGGGATTGAGCAGGGCGATCAATGCCGTAAAGGACTTGAGATAGATCTCCAGCATGATCACCCATCCGCCTGCGCCGACCTGACATAATAACAGGCATGGACACGCCTCCGATGCGTTACCTGCGCCAGAGCGTGCTGCCCGGCTGGGGAGCCGGGGGTCAGGCGCGCCTCACCCGCTCCCGCGTCCTTCTGGTCGGCCTCGGCGGACTGGGCTCAATCGCCTCGCTTTACCTGGCCGCAGCGGGCATCGGCACGCTCGTGATCAACGATTTCGACACGGTCGACGAGACCAATCTCCATCGCCAGCTCCTCTATGGCGAAAGGGACGTGGGACAGTCCAAGACGGAGGTTGCCCGCACCCGGCTCCTCGCCCTGAACTCCGGCATCCGGGTCGAGGCGCTCCCACAGCGTCTCACGGCGCCCGAACTCGAGGACGAGGTCCGCCGGGCGGATCTCGTCCTCGACACGACGGACCACTACCCCACCCGCTATGACATCAACCGGCTGTGCGTGCGGCACCGACGGCGGCTCGTCGGTGGCTCCTGCATCGGCTATGGCGGGCAGCTGCTCGCGTTCGATTTCCGGCAGGTCTCGGCCCCGTGTTACGCCTGCCTCTACCCCGAAGAGATGGCCGAGGACCCGATGCGATGCGGCACAAACGGCGTTTCGGGTCCTGTGACGGGGGTCCTGGGCAGTCTGGCCGCGCAGGCCGTGCTCGACCTCCTGATCGACCGCGACAGCCCGTGGCCGGGTTTTCTCTGGCGGTGGGACGCCCGCACCGGCGGGCTCCGGGCCGGTCGTCTGAGCCGGGATCCGGCCTGCCCCGTCTGCCGGACGGTGGGCTCCCGCGCGCGGGTGGAAGGATCGCGGGCCTAGCTCGAGCCGTCCCGCCGCTTGCGGATCAGAGCATTCAGGGTCTGGGGATTGGCCCGGCCACGGGTGGCCTGCATGACCTGACCCACGAAGAAGCCGAGCAGCTTGTCGCGGCCCGCACAATATTCGCGCCATTGCGGTCCGTGGGAGGCAATGGTCTCCTCGATCACCTGCTCGAGAGCCGCGGTATCGCTCACTTGGCGCAGCCCACGCGCGTCGACGATCGCATCCACCGTCCCCTCTCCGGCCCAGAGGGCCTCGAAAACCGTCTTGGCCAGCGGACCCGACAGGGTTCCGTCCGCGATGCGGATGAGCAACTGGGCCAGCGCGGACGGCGGAACCGGGGCGGCGTCGATCTCGAGATGGTCTCGGTTGAGCTTGGCCAGAACCTCGCTCAGGATCCAGTTGGCGAGCAGCTTGGGATCGGGAGCGCCGGCCTGGCGGGCCGATTCGTAATAGTCGGCGAGCTCGCGGGACTGCGTGAGGACGGCGGCGTCATAGGGACCGAGACCGTAGGCGGAACGGAACCGCTCGCGTTTGGCTGTCGGTAGTTCCGGCAGCGCCGAACGGATCCGTTCGATGAATGACTCCTCGAGCACGAGCGGCAGGAGGTCCGGATCGGGGAAATAGCGGTAATCGTGCGCCTCCTCCTTGCTGCGCAGCGGGCGGGTCTCCCGCCGGTCAGGATCGTACAGGCGGGTTTCCTGGACCACGAGGCCTCCCGCCTCCAGCACTCCAGCCTGTCGGTCCGCCTCATGGCGGAGGGCCTGTTCGACGAAGCGGAAGGAGTTCAAATTCTTGATTTCGGTGCGGGTCCCGAGTCGGGTCTCACCCTCCGGCCGGACCGAGAGGTTGGCGTCGCAGCGGAAGGAACCTTCCTGCAGATTGCCGTCGGAGATGCCCAGGTAGCGGACGAGGGTATGCAGGCTCTTGAGATAAGCAACGGCTTCCGCCGGCGAACGGAGGTCCGGTTCGGAGACGATCTCAAGGAGGGGCGTTCCTGCGCGGTTCAGGTCGATCCCCGTCGCATCCGGGAATCGGTCGTGAACCGATTTCCCGGCATCTTCCTCGAGATGGGCCCGGGTGATGCCGATGCGCTTCACGATTCCCTCCGGAAGCGGAATTTCGAGAGCTCCACCCTGGACGATCGGCCGGTCATACTGGCTGATCTGGTATCCCTTGGGCAGATCCGGATAAAAATAGTTCTTGCGGGCAAAAACCGACCGCCGGGACACCGTGGCCCCGATGGCCAGGCCCAGGCGGACGGCCAGCTCGACCGCGCGCCGGTTAAGCACCGGCAGGACGCCGGGATAGCCCAGATCGATGAGACCGGCCTGCGTATTCGGAGGGGCCCCATAACGGGTGGGCGTTGCGGAAAAAATCTTGCTCTCGGTCAGGAGCTGGACATGCACTTCGAGGCCGATCACGGTCTCCCACTTCATCCGGACACATCCTCAAAGCCGGGAGGCTCGGCGCGATGCCACTCGGTCCGTCGCTGAAAGTCCGCCGCCGCAGCGAACAGGGTCTCCTCGTCGAAATCGCGACCGATCAACTGTAAACCGACCGGCAAGCCGTCCACCAGTCCCGCCGGCACGGAGAGCGCCGGCAGCCCGGCGAGATTCACACCGATCGTGTAGATGTCATTGAGATACATCGTGAGCGGATCCGCGGTCTTCTCGCCGAGCCGGAACGCCGGGGTCGGCGTCGTCGGCCCGGCCAGAAGGTCCACCGACTCGAAGGCCCGTAGGAAATCGTTCCGGATGAGGCGGCGAACCCGTTGGGCCTTGAGGTAATAGGCATCATAGTAGCCATGCGACAGCACGTAGGTCCCGATCAGGATCCGTCTTTGCACTTCCTCGCCGAACCCTTCGCTGCGCGAACGGCAGTAGAGGTCGAAGAGATCCTCCGGCCGGTCCGCTCGGTGGCCGAAACGGACCCCGTCGTAGCGAGCCAGGTTCGAGGAGCATTCCGCCGGGGCCAGCACGTAGTAGACCGGCACGGAAAGAGACAGGTTGGGCAAAGTCACGTCCGTGAGGCGGGCTCCGGCCGCCTCGAGGACGGCCAGGGCGGCCTGGATCCGGTCGGCCACGGTAGGCCAGAGCCCATCGTCGAAAAAGTTCCGGACGATGCCGATCCGGAGTCCGCGGATCCCGCGGGTGAGCGCCGCCACATAATCCGGTACCGGCCGGTCGACGCTGGTCGAATCCCGGGGATCATGCCCAGCCATCCCCCGAAGCACCCAGGCCACGTCCTCGGCCGAGCGGGCCAGGACACCGGCCTGATCCATGCTCGATGCAAAAGCGATCATGCCGAAGCGGGAGACCCGACCATAGCTCGGCTTGAACCCGGTCACCCCGCACAGGGCGGCCGGCTGGCGGATGGACCCTCCGGTATCGGTGCCGGTCGCCACCGGCACCAGCCCGGCCGCCACCGCGGCGGCGGAACCCCCCGATGAGCCGCCCGGCACCCGCTCCGGATCCCACGGATTCCGCACCGGACCGAAGGCGCTCGTTTCATTCGAGGAGCCCATGGCAAACTCGTCCATGTTGGTTTTTCCGACGAGGATGCAGCCCGCCCGGGCCAGCCGCTCCACGACGGTGGCATCATAGGGTGGAATAAAATCGGCGAGCATGCGCGACCCGCACGTGGTACGGATGCCCCGGGTCACGAAAATATCCTTGTGGGCGATGGGAACGCCCGCAAGAGGACCGGCGGCGGGTGGCACCTCCGGATCCACCTGGGTGATGAAGGCATTGAGGCGGGGATTGTGGACACGGATCCGTTCGCGGTAACGGTCGGCCGCGGAACGGGCGTGGCGGGGATCCGCCGCAACGAGTTCCGGAACCCGGAGGCGGGATTTCATGACGGGTCGGCGCTCACTCGATCACGCGCGGCACGCGGTAGTACCCTTCCGCCACGTCGGGCGCTCCCCGTTCAATCGTCTCGCAATCCACCTGCTCGCGGACCTCGTCGTCGCGGAGGGGCTGGGCCAGGTCCAGGGGATGCACCAAGGGCTCAATCTCCCCGGCCGGCGCCGCCTCGAGCTGGCGGACGAACCCGAGGATCCGGTCGAGTTCCCGGGCCAGACGGTCCCCGTCCTCGGGGCGCACCTCAAGGCGCGCCAGCATCGACAGTCGTTTGACTTCCGCGGCGGAGAGCATGGAAACCCCGGGGGGAACCCGGATGGCATTTTACCAACTCTTGCGTCCCTGCGTAGCGGTTGCTAGAGTATCGCATACTCTCTGATGAACAAAACCCCATGTTTTCCCGCCTGACGCGCTATTTTTCGACTGACCTCTCCATTGACCTCGGAACGGCCAATACCCTGATCTACGTGCGCGGGCAGGGTATCATCCTCAACGAGCCGTCCGTGGTGGCCGTCCGCGAGGAGTCCGATCACGGTAACCGCAAGATCGAGGCCTATGGGGTCGAGGCCAAGATGATGCTCGGACGTACCCCCGGGCACATCTCGGCCATCCGCCCTCTCAAGAACGGCGTCATCTCCGACTTCACGCTGACGGAACAGATGCTGAAACACTTCATTCGCAAGGCACAAAGCCAGCAGTGGTTGCCGCTGAGCCCGCGGGTCGTGGTCTGCGTGCCATTCGGATCGAACCCGGTGGAACGCCGGGCGATCCTGGATTCCGCCCATGGTGCCGGCGCCCGTCAGGTGTACCTCCTCGAGGAACCGGTGGCGGCAGCACTGGGTGCGGGGCTGGCCATCCACGAAGCCAAGGGGGCCATGGTGCTCGACATCGGCGGCGGGACCTCCGAGGCGGCCGTCATCTCGCTCAACGGGATCGTGTACGCCCAGTCGGTGCGCCTCGGTGGCGACCGTTTCGACGAGGCCATCCAGCAGTACATCCGCCGCAACTATAACCTCTTGATCGGCGAATCCACCGCCGAACGGATCAAGATCGAGATCGGCTGCGCCTTCCCGACCCAGCAGGTGCGCGATTTCGAGGTCCGCGGCCGCAGTCTCTCCGAGGGGGTTCCGCGCAGCCTCACCATCAACAGCAACGAGATCCTGGAAGCGCTCCAGGAACCCCTGAGTGGCATCATCGACGCCATCCGCCAGACACTGGAACAGACACCACCCGAGCTTGCCGCCGACATCTCGGAACGCGGGATCGTCCTGAGCGGGGGTGGCGCGCTCCTGCGCGACATGGACAAGCTGATCACCGAGGAAACCGGAATTCCCGTGATTGTGGCCGAGGATCCCATGACCTGCGTAGCCCGCGGTGGCGGTCGCGTCCTCGAGATGCTGGAGACGTCCGGCCGGATTCCGATTCCGCTGTCCCACGTCCGCTGAGCCATGCGGTTCGGACCGTCGCGCAATCCGTCCCAAAGCAGCCTCTTCCACCGCCAGTCTTTTCTGGCCCTGCGCCTTGCCTGCGCCGTCACCGGCTCGGTCGCCCTCCTCGTGCTCTCCCGCGGGGAACCCGCCGGGACACCGCTCTCCGCCTTCGCGTCCCGCCTCGGGTCGGTCATCGAACGGCCGATCGCCTTTTCGGTCTCGACCATCGCCTCGATCGGACCGACGTTCACCCGTCACGAGATCCTGGAACGGCGGATCGGCATCCTCGAACACCGCCTCCTTCGGCTGCGGGCCCGCCTGGCCCGGGACCATTCCCTGGTATTCGAGAATGAGCGGCTGAAAGCCTTGCTGGGCCGGGCCCGTACTCTGAAACAGGCCTACCGGATCGTGCACGTGCTCCGCGTCGACCTCGACCCCTACCGCCAGGAACTTCTCCTCGGAGCCGGGCAGACCGCGGCCCTGCGACCAGGCGATGCCGTGGTCGACGCCCGCGGACTCGTGGGGCAGATCGTGACCACAACGGCCCATACGGCCCGGGTCCTGCTCATTACCGACCCCGGCCAGATGGTCCCGGTCGAGGTGGCGGAGACCGGTCTTTTGACCTTCAGCGTCGGCACGGGCTCGCCCTCACGTCTCCGGCTGCCCTTCATCGCCAACCAGCCGACCGGAATCCGTCCCGGACAACTGCTCATCTCGTCCGGCCTGGGGGGACATTACCCGCACGGATTCCCGGTCGCCGTGGTCACCCGCGTCGAATCCCGGCCGGACCGTTCCTTCGCTTATGTCACGGCACGTCCGCTCGCCGCCCTGTCCGAGGACCGTGAACTCCTGGTCCTGACCGGCAGCGCCGGGCGACCGCCTTCCCGCACCCCCGCCCGGTGACGGGACTGCGCTCCTACGCCATCATCGCGGCCACGCTGCTCGCGGCCATCCTCCTGTCGGTCCTGCCTCTCCCCCACGCCGACCTCCTCGCCCGGCCACTCTGGTTGCCGCTCGTCGCCGGTTACTGGTGCCTGGCCGCCCCCCGCCGGATGGGCATTTTCACCGCTTGGGGAGCCGGGCTCCTGTTCGACGCGGCGGTGGCGAGCCCGTTCGGGGAACATGCGCTCGCCCTGTCGGTCTTTGCCTATATGATGTCCCGCTATCACCTGCGGATCCGCAACTTGCCAATCGGGCTCCAGATGCTGTTCGTGGCCGCCAATCTCCTGCTCTACGAATTTTTGATCTTCTGGATCAATGGCCTGACGTCCAAAACGGGCCCGATCCTGTTTTACGGGCTGCCGATTCTGGTCAGTACGGCCCTCTGGCCCGCGGTCTTTTTTCTCTTGCGCCGGCTGCGCCGGCGATACCGGATACACTGAGCCCATGGATCCCGCCGTCCCCATCCCCGACCCCCCGCGGGAATACCGGCTGTTCCGCCGGCGCCTGCTCGTGGCCCTTCTCGTGGGGGGCCTGATGGTCGGGGCGGTGGTGATCCGGCTCATCGCGCTCCAGCTCCTCGACCACCGGCATTTCGATGCCCTGGCCCGCGGCAATCGCATCCGGACGCTGCCCATTGATCCTCCACGCGGTCTCATCACCGACCGCCACGGCATCATCCTCGCGGAAAACATCCCGAGTTACGAACTCGTGATCAACCGGGACGAGGTCCAAAACCTGCACCGGACCATCCGGCGGATCCGCGCCATTGTGCCCCTCAGGCCTGAGGACCTCCGCCTGTTCTGGCAGCTGGTCCGGGTGGAACCACCCTATGAACCGGTCCCGATCCGCCGCGACTTGAGTTCCCGGGCGGCCGCCCGGCTCGCCGTCAACCTGCCCAGCCTGCCGGGGGTCAGCATCGAAGCCCATCTCAAGCGGTTCTACCCGCTCGGACCCATCGCGGCGCACCTTTTGGGCTACGTGGGGCCCATTCACTCACGCGAACTGCGGCAGAACCCGGGCCGGCTCTATAACGCCGGCTCGGACATCGGCCAGGAAGGGCTCGAACTCAGCTACGAAAACCTGCTCTATGGCATCCCCGGGCGAAGGACCGTCGAGATCAACGTGGGGGGAGGCCTGGTCCGGGTCCTCAGGACGCGTCCGCCCGTGCCCGGGGACTCCCTCATCCTCACAATTGATGCCCGCCTCGAAGCCATCGCCCACGCAGCGCTCGGCCAGAACGCCGGGGCGGTCGTGGCCATCGATCCCAAAACCGGCGGCATCCTCGCCATGGCCAGTACGCCGAGCTACAACCCGAATCGCTTCGTGAACGGGATCAGCAACGCGGACTATGCCCGTCTCGCCGACAATCCGCTCCGCCCCCTGTTCAACCGCGCCCTCCAAGGAGAGTACGCACCCGCCTCCACCATCAAGCCGTTCATCAGCCTGGCCGTCCTGAACGACCGGGTGATCACCCCGGAAACCACCATTTACTGTCCGGGCACCTTCGTCCTACCGGGCACGACCCATGTCTATCATGACTGGCAACCCTGGGGACACGGGGTCACCGATCTGCGCAAGGCCATCACCCAGTCGGTCGACGTGTTTTTCTATCACATGGCGGTCGACCTGGGGATCCGGCGGCTCGACACCTTCGTCCGCCAGTTCGGCTTCGGCCGAAGCCCTCCGATCGATCTCATCGGCGCCCGCGCCGGAGTCCTGCCCTCCCCGGCGTGGAAGCTCGCCCATACCGGCAAACCGTGGTACGAGGGGGATACCGTCATCTCCGGAATCGGCGAGGGATTCTGGCTCGTCACCCCGTTGCAGATGGCTACGGCGCTGGCGACGCTGGCCACCCATGGCCACCGGTTCCGCCCCCGGGTCCTCCACGCCATCCTCGATCCCATGAACCACCGCATCGATCGCATGGCGCCGGAAGCCGAGACGCCGATCCGCCTCGACGCCCCGGGACTCTGGAGCATCGTCATTCGGGATATGGAAAGCGTGATCAAGAACCCGACGGGAACCGCGCACGGCATCGACTACGGCCTTCGCTACCCGCTCGCCGCCAAGACCGGGACGGCCCAGGTCAGCAACTTGGACCGCAACGATTTCGGGAACTACCACCTGCTTCCCAAGGATGAACGGGACAACGCGATCTTCATCGCCTTCGGCCCGATCCCCCATCCGCGGATTGCGGTGGCGGTTTTCGTCGAACATGGCGTCGCCGGCGCGCTGACCGGTGCGCCGATCGCTCGCCGCCTCATCGACGCCGACCTTTCCTCCCTGGGCCTGCCACCCGAGCGCCAGCCCTACGCCTCGCTCGCGGATCCCGCGCCGCCCGCCACCCGCCGCTGATCTTCCGCTCCCAGTCCGGATGTGGCACACTGGGAGGGTCTCCAGCGTGCATCCGACGTGGCCAGCCGTATCGCTCTTCCGATCTCTGATGCGAGCGCCCGCGACCGGGACTCCGGGAGCTTCGGACCCGGATGGACCGGGTACCTGCACCTCGACGGCATCCTCCTGAGCGAACTGGCCCTGCTTTCTCTCTTCGGCCTGGTCTCCCTGTACGGTGCCGGACACGGCCATTTCACACTGGTCGAAAAACAGCTCATCCGGGTGCTCTTGGGCTTCGCCGTCCTGGTGGCGGTGGCCCAGGTCCCGCCCGTCTACTACCGCCTGGCGGCCCCTTGGTTCTACGCCGCCTCGCTCCTGCTTCTGACCGCCGTGCTGGTCTATGGGCACACCCGGCTCGGTGCACAGCGCTGGCTCGATCTCGGTTTCGTGCGGCTCGAACCCACCGAGCTCATGCTCTTGGCCCTGCCCCTCATGCTGACCCGCCATCTCTCCGCCGCCCCCCCTCCCCCGGACTGGAAACGCATCGGGGCCAGCCTGATCCTGATCGGTCTCCCCCTGGCGCTCATCCTGAAGCAGCCCGATCTGGGTTCCGCTCTCCTCATCGGGCTGATCGGCGTGTTCTGCCTGTTCCTGTCCGGAATCCGCTGGCGCTATCTCGTTATCGGACTGCTCCTGGTCGCCGCCTCGACCCCCGTCGCGTGGCATTTCATGCACCAGTACCAGCGGGAGCGGATCCTCATCTTCCTCAATCCGGAGCGCGATCCCTTGGGGGCTGGCTACCACATCATCCAGTCCCAGATCGCGCTGGGCTCGGGCGGACTGTTCGGCCGCGGACTGCTTCACGGCAGCCAGACCCAACTCGACTTCCTGCCGGAAAGCACCACCGACTTCATCTTCGCCGTCATCGGCGAGCAGTTCGGACTGCTGGGCGCTTTCGCCCTCATTTTCCTGTTCCTGTTGCTCGTCCAGAGAACCCTCTGGCTGGCCACGCGGATGGACGCCCGCTTCGGGCGACTGTGGACGGTCACCCTGGCCTTCATCATCTTCCTCTATCTCGTCGTCAATGTCGGCATGGTGTCCGGACTGCTGCCGGTGGTGGGCGAACCGCTCCCGTTCATCAGTTTCGGAGGATCCTCCATCGTCACGCTCATGGCCGGGTTCGGCAGCATCATGAACCTGTCCCGCGAGCCCCGGCTGACGCACTCCCGCTGACATGCGCCCGCGGATCCTGATCCTGGTCTGCCTCTGCTGCCTCGGATGCCCAGCGGCGGCCGCCCAGAGCCCGCCGATGTCCTTCTCCGCCCGGGCCGTCCAGGGTTTCATCCATCACATGGTCCGGGCCCACCATTTCCCTGCGGCGCAGCTCGTCGCCCTGTTTCACCAGGCCAGACCCCTTGCGGGCGTGCTGTCCATGATCCACCATCCCTACGAGGCCCTGCCTTGGCGAAGCTACCGTCGGCTGTTTGTCAACCCGGAGAAGATCCGGAACGGACAGGCTTGGCTCCTCGCCCATGCCCATGCCATCCGCCAGGAGGAACGGCGCTTCGGGGTCCCCGGCGCCATCATCGCCGCCATCCTCGGCGTCGAGACCGATTACGGCCGGGTCACCGGACAGATCCCGGCCCTGGACAGCCTGAGCACGCTGGCCTTCGAGGATCCCGGCCGGGGCGCGTTCTTCCGTCACGAACTGAGCGGCTACCTCCGGCTCTGCCGACGAGAGCATTTCAATCCGACGGCGATCCGCGGATCCTATGCCGGCGCGCTCGGCATCCCCCAGTTCATGCCGACCGCCTATCTGCGCTACGCCATCGGTCGATCCCCGGGGCGGCGCGCCAACCTTTTCGCCAGCATGGACGATGCCATCAACAGCGTGGCCCGGTACCTGCTGGCCAAAGGCTGGCAGCCCGGCCAGCCCGTCGCCATCGAAGTCGCCCTCGCACCCGACCGCCCCCCACCCCCCCCGGGCCTCATCGAAACCCCGACCCATGTCCGGGCCCTGCGCCGGGCCGGATTCCTCATCCCCCATCGCCTGTCCAACCAGCTGACCGTGGAGCTCGTGACACGGCCGGGCCTCGCCAGCACCCACTACTGGCTGACCCTCCACAACTTCCAAAGCCTCATGGCCTACAACCCGAGCGTCAACTACACGATGGCGGTCTTCGAACTTGCGCTGCGCCTGTCGGAACCGTCCTGAGGGACGGCGGGGGCTCCGGATTCTCGCCGGGCTGGGCGTCCTGCTCCTCGCCGCCTGCGCCCCGTTCCCCCGGCGAGGGGTGCCGCCGCGCAACCTGCGTGCCCCCGGAGGCGCTTATGTGGTCGATGGCCGCCGGTACTATGTGCTCAAGGATGCCCAGGACTACAACCAGCGCGGGATCGCCTCCTGGTACGGGCTGCATTCGATCGGCAGGCCCACGGCCAGCGGCATCCCCTATAACCCCCGCTCGCTCACGGCGGCGAGCAAAGTTTTGCCCTTGGGCACCTGGGTCCGGGTCACCAATCTCGTGAACGGCCGCCGGGTGAACGTCCGCATCGACGATCGCGGCCCCTTCGTCCGGCACCGCATCATCGACCTGTCCTACGCCGCAGCCCGCAAGATCGGCATGATCGCCCGCGGTACGGCCCTCGTCGACGTCCGGGCCATCGCGGGACCGATCTTGCCCGCGGCCCAGCGCTTCACCCTTGCCCCGCCGCCCCTGCCCCGCAATCCGCTCGGCCACTCCCCCCGCATGTACCTCCAGGTGGGTGCCTATACCCAGCGGAGCCAGGCCCTCAGGCTCGAACTCGGGTTCATGAAGAAGGGCATCCACCCGCTCCGCCTGTTCCCGATCCGGCACCACCGGCAGATCCTCTACGTCCTCCAGGTCGGCCCCCTCGGGCAGGTCAGGGAACTCGACCGCCTGGCCAGGCGTCTCACAGTTCTGGGCTACCCGAACACGGAAGTGATCATCCGTTGATCGGCCCAGGACCCGGACCGCGGCCGGGTTAGAATAGCCGCCTCACCGCCTGCCAGACGGAGCCTTCCTTGAAACTCCAGACCCGCCTCCTCGGATTCATGATCATAGGCTCGGTCCTGTGTACCTTGGCCCCTTCCACCTACGCCAGCTTCCCGATCCCGCCCGCCCCGACCTTCAACGCCAAGAGCTGGGTACTCCTGGATGGCCGTACCGGCCAGATGCTAGCCCAGCATGACGCCACCCAACACCTGGCGCCCGCCAGTCTCACCAAGCTCATGGTGGCCTACATCACCTTTGCCGCCCTCAAGGCCGGCGCCATTCACCCCGACGAGCGTTTTACCATCTCGACCACCGCCTGGCGCACGGGCGGCTCGCGCATGTTCCTCCTGCCGGGCAGCCAC
This sequence comes from Pseudomonadota bacterium, assembly GCA_021810635.1. Classification (GTDB taxonomy): domain Bacteria; phylum Pseudomonadota; class Gammaproteobacteria; order JAKAQQ01; family JAKAQQ01; genus JAJZIH01. The sequence goes on from JAJZIH010000001.1 coordinate 159,177, forward strand.
GTCACCGTGAACGATCTCCTCAAGGGGCTCATCGTCGACTCCGGCAATGACGCTGCCGTCGCCCTGAGTCAGGCGGTCGCCGGAACCCGGGCGGCAATGGTCACCCTCATGAACCGCTACGTTCACAAGCTCGGACTCAACAATACCCACTACGAAGACGTCGATGGATTGCCGGTACCGGACCATTACAGCAGCGCACTCGACATCGCTCGCCTGTCCCGCGACATCATCCGGACCTTTCCCGCCGAGTATCACCGCTACTTCGCCATCAAATCTTTCACGTGGGACCACATCACCCAGGAGAACCGCGTGAGCCTCCTCTGGATGGACTCCTGGGTCGACGGGATCAAGACCGGCTATACCGACCAGGCGGGATACTGCATGGACGCCTCCGGCGTCCAGAACGGCATGCGTCTCATCGCCGTGGTCATGGGCGCCCCGTCCTGGGACGCACGGGTCAACGATGCCCAGGCGCTCCTCGACTGGGGGTTCAATTTCTTCCACGATCACGAACTCTACCGGAAAGGAGTCCCGCTCGGGAAGGTCCGGGTCGCGATGGGCACCCGGGGATCGGTTCCGTTGGGTTTGGCCCACTCGCTCTGGGTCACCGTCCCCCGGCTGGACTACCGGTCGCTCAAAGCCGTCCTGGTCGTGCCCAAACACCTCAAGGCTCCGGTCGGAACCACCCATCCGGTGGGCACACTGCGCGTCATGCTCAGACATCGCCTGCTGCTCACCCGCCCGCTTTACCCTCTCGCCCCTGTCAAGCGCGGCAACTGGTTCGAACAACTGATGGACGCGATCGGACAGCTCTTCTAACCGTGGAGACCGTGTTTTTGAATGGGGCTTTCCTGCCATCGGCGGAAGCGCGCATTTCGCCGTTCGATCGCGGCTTCCTGTTTGCCGACGCCGTCTACGAAGTGATCCCGGCATACGCTTCGAGGCTTTTCCTCTGGTCGCCCCACTATGCCCGCCTGAAGCGCAGTCTGGCCGCACTCGGCCTGGCCGATCCCTACCCGGAGCGGGAGTGGCGCACCCTCCTCGGCCGGCTGATTGAGGCCAACGGCGGCGGCGACCGGTCAGTCTACCTGCAGGTCAGCCGGGGCGTCGAGCCCGTGCGCGACCACCGGATTCCGGTGGGGCTCCAGCCAACCGTTTTCGCCATGACCCAGCCGGCCCTACCGACCGATCCCGCCATGGAGCGCGCGGGCCTGGCCGTGGTCCTGCGTCCGGACTTCCGCTGGCAGCATTGCGACATCAAGTCGACAGCCCTCCTCGCCAACGTTCTGTTGCGGGAATCGGCACGCGAGGCCGGTGCGGACGAGGCGTTGCTCGTGCGCGACGGAGCCGTCCTCGAGGGCACTTCGAGCAATGTCTTGGCCGTTCGTGGAAACACCGTCTCGAGTCCGCCGGACGGGCCGCTTCTCCTGGCCGGGGTCACCCGGGATCTCGTCCTCGAACTGGCGGGCCAGGCCGGCTTCCGCGCCGTCCGCGAGAGGCTGTCCCCCGATGACCTCCGCGCCGCCGATGAAATCTGGCTGACGAGCACCCGGCGGATCCTGGCTCCCGTGACCCGGGTTGATGGACACCCCGTCGGCAGCGGCCGGCCGGGTCCCGGCTACGGACGCGTGCGCCAGGCGTTTCAGGAACGGCTCAAGGCCTTCCTCGACGCCCCCACCGCACCCTGAACCGGGTCAGTCACGGCAGGTGCCGCCCGCAACCGGGCCAGCAGGTGCGCTTCGAGACGGCGGGTTACCTCCGCCACCGCCCCCGGGCCCCCGCAATCGACGATCCGGGTCATCTCGAGCCCCCGAAACCCGCAGGGATCGATGCCGCGGAATGGGGCGAGATCGTTGTCGACGTTGAGCGCGAGCCCGTGATAGCTCGCCCCGCGCCGAATGCGCAGGCCGATCGAGGCGATCTTGCAAGACTCCACGTAGACTCCGGGTGCTTCGGCCCGCGAGTGGGCGGCAATGCCGAAATCGGCGAGGCAGTCGACCGTGGATTGCTCGAGGAGGCGGACCAGTCGGCGCGGGCCGAATCCCCGGCGTGCCAGGTCGATCAAGGGGTAGACCACGAGCTGGCCAGGTCCGTGATAGGTGACCTGCCCGCCCCGATCCGTCCGGACCACCGGAATCGAACCGGGCGCGAGGAGATGCTCGGGCCGGCCATTCAGGCCTAGGGTATAGACTGGTGGATGCTCGAGAAACCAGATCTCGTCCGCCGTTTGGGGGCTCCGCCGGTCGGTGAAATCCCTCATGTCCTGCCAGGCCGTCTGGTAATCGACGAGTCCGAGTCTCCGGCAGACGACGGGGCCGGCGGGGGCCGTGGATGCTGTCACCGCCCGCTCCCGCCGGACAGGCGGATCATCGCCGTGTGCCAGCGCACCGCGTCTTCGAAACCATTGTAAAGGGGGGCGAAGGCGATCCGGTGGATGTTGGGCTCCCGCCAGTCCCCGACGATTCCGAACGCCCCGAGCGCCCGGATGAGATCCGCTCCCTCAGGCAGCGGAGGGCCCACCCGGAAGGACAACTGGGCGCCGCGTTCGGCTGCGGCCTCCGGCGTGATGCACGAAAGCCCGGCCACCGGGCGGGCGGCGAGCCGCCCTTCGAGAAAGGTGATCACGGCCTCGCGACGTGCGGCCAGCCGTTGCATGGGATACTCGGAGAACAGGGGCAACGTGGCCCAGAGCGGGGCGGTCGCGAGTACGGGCACGTTGCTCACGGCGAAACCGAGGGCCCCGGCCTCACGGCGGAAGTCCGGACCCATGAGAAAGCGCGTCGTCTCTTCGTGCCCCCACCAGCCCGTGAGCATGGGTTCCGGAGCCCCGTCCGGCGTGGCGGCGCGGACATGGAGCCCGCCCACGGCGCCCGGCCCTCCGTTCAGGTACTTGTAGGAACACCAGACCGCAAAATCGACCCCATCCCGGTCGAGCGCGAGGGGAACGTTGCCGATGGCATGGGCGAGGTCGACCCCGAACGGGGCCCCCACGGCATGTGCGGCACGGGCCAGGGGAGCCAGAGGGAGGTTTTGCCCCGTGAGATAGTTCACCCCGCCCACCCAGACCAGGGCGAGACATTCACCCGCCGCCGCAATCGCCTGCGTGAGTGCTTCGGGATCGAGCCGGTGGCGTCCGGGCTCGGGGCCGATCTCGATCAGGTCACTCGCGGGATCACCGCCATGCCAGCGGATCTGCGAGACCAAGGCATGGCGGTCGGAAGGGAAGACCGGGCGGTCGATCAGGATCTTCCGGCGCGCTCCGACGGGGTGGTAAAAACGGGCGAGCAGGAAATGGAGGTTCGCGGTGAGCGAGTTCAGGATCGCCACTTCGTCCGGTCGGACGCCGAGCAGAGGGGCCAGGAGGGGGCGGAGGTCATGGGCATAGCGCAGCCAGGAGGGGGTAGACTCCTGGTAGCCCAGAATGCCGAGCCGTCCCCAGGCGTCCAGTTCCCGTCCGACACACGCTCCGACCCCGCGGTGGAGCAACCCCAGGGAGTGGCCGGCCAAGTAGGCGAGCGGACGGCCAGTGTCATCCTGCGGACGGATGAACGACCCGGCGAGCGTCGCCCAGGGTTCCTCGAGATCCTCTGCAGGCCGGTCCGCCGACTCCACGCCCCGTCCCCTAGACCGCCACCGGAGCGGGAAGTGCCGGATGGTGACGGTAGCCCTCGAGCCGGAAATCCCCGTAGACATAGTCGGCCAGATGATCCCGCCGCCTTTCGATCACGAGACGAGGGAGGGGGTAAGGGTCCCGCCCGATCTGGATCCGGACCACCTCGAGGTGATTCCGGTAGAGATGGCAGTCCCCCCCCGTCCAGACCAACTCTCCGACCCCGAGGCCGACCGCCATCGCCATGAGGTGGGTGAGAAGCGCGTAGGAGGCGAGGTTGAAGGGCACGCCAAGGAACAGGTCGGCACTGCGCTGGTAGACCTGGCAGGACAGGCGGCCGTCCGCCACGTAGAACTGGAAGAGGAGATGGCAGGGTGCCAGAGCCATTTTCGGCAACTCCGCGACATTCCAGGCGGAAACCACGTGGCGCCGAGAGTCGGGATCGCGGCGGAGTCCTTCCAGCACGTTCTCGATCTGGTCGATGTCGCCTCCGGGGGCCGGCCAGCGTCGCCACTGCGCGCCGTAGATGGGTCCGAGTTCCCCGCTCTCGTCCGCCCATTCGTCCCAGATCGTCACCCCGCGCTCGTGAAGTGACCGCACATTGGTCTCCCCGCGCAGGAACCAGAGCAGCTCTTCGGCCACGGATCGGAAATGCAGCCGCTTGGTCGTGACTGCGGGGAAGCCCTGGCGGAGATCGAAACGAAGCTGGCGGCCGAACACCGAGAGGGTTCCGACCCCGGTCCGGTCGGTCTTGGCCGTACCCTGCTCCAGGATCTCGCGGAGCAGGTCGAGATAGGCACGCACCGAGCTCTCAGACCACCGGTGGGGCTGCGGCGGGACCCCGGTAGGCCAGGTAAAGCATGAGGGCGCCCACGACGATCATGGGAATCGACAGGACCTGGCCCATGGTCATCCAGCCGAACGCGAGGTAGCCGAGCTGGGGATCGGGCAGCCGGACGAACTCCGCAAGGGTACGGAACACGCCATAGAGAAGGGCAAACAGGCCGGAAACCGCCATGCGCGGGCGGGAGCGTGCGGAGAAGACGAAGAGCACGACAAACAGCACGAGTCCCTCGAGCAGGAGCTCCAGGAGTTGGGAGGGCAAGTGGGGCGGGCTCCAGCCGGGACCCACATAGCCGCAATAGGCATAGAAGCGCGGGTTCGCGCACGGCAGCCGCATCGCCCAGGGAGCCCGGCTCACGCGTCCCCACAGTTCGCCGTTGATGAAGTTGCCGGCCCGTCCGGCCATGAGTCCAAGCGGCACGACCGGCGCAATGAAATCGGTCAGGTCGAAGAGGTTACGGCCGGTTTTCCGCGCATAGAGCGCCATCGCTGCAATGACGCCGAGCAACCCGCCATGGAAGGACATGCCTCCGTCCCAGACCTGGAACACTCGCAGCGGAGCGGCCCAGTAATAAGGCAGGTTGTAGAGCAAGACGTAGCCGATGCGTCCGCCCACGATCACCCCGAGAGCGGCGTAAAAGATGAGATCGATGAGCTGGTCATCATTCCAGCCCGTGATCCGGCGGTGGATCCGCCGGTGCAGCAGCCACCAGCCGGTCACAATGCCCAGAAGATACATGAGGCCATACCAGTGGATGGCCAGGGGGCCGAGCTGGAGCGCCACCGGATTGAAAGTCGGATAACGCAGCATTATCCCTCCTCGATCACGCCGTAGAGAACCTGGAGATAGCTAGTCTCGGGAATCCAAGGATGGATCGGATGATCCGGGCCCTGGCCACCCACGGACACTATTCTGGCCTCTCTGCCCGCCCGCCGCACGCCCCGGGCGAAAACCCCCCGGAAATCCCGGGCTTCGAGATGGCTGGAACAACTGGCGAAGACCAGCCAGCCGCCGCTGGCGACGAGGCGTGCCGCGCGGGTCACCAGTCGCTCGTAGGCCAGAAGCCCCTCGCGCTGGTCCTTGCGGCGCTTGATGAACGCCGGCGGATCCACGATCACGAGTTCGAAACGCTCCTCGTCCTCGCCGAGCGCCCGCAGGATCTCGAAGGCGTCTCCGGCGAGCGTGCGCGGTGCGGGAAGGCCGTTCGCGGCCGCATTCGACCGTGCCCGCTCCAGTGCCTCCTCCGACTGGTCGATGAGCACCGCCTCCTGGCTCCCGCCAGCCAGGGCGCTGATCCCGAAACCGCCGACGTAGGAAAAGACATCGAGGACACGGCCCCGCGGTGCCTCACGGGCGATCCGGAGACGGTGCTCGCGCTGGTCGTAGTACCATCCGGTCTTCTGGCCCCGCCAGGGGGAAACCGCAAAGACGCGGCCACCTTCCTCGACCGTGACGGACTGGGGTACCGTGCCCCAGGCCTCCTCCACGCCGGCCGGAAGCCCCTCGAGCTTCCGGGCGTCGGAATCATTGCGGTAGAGGATACCCCGCGGCGCACAGCTGCCGACCAGGGCATCCCGGATCACCTCCCGCCACCGTTCCATGCCGGCCGTCGTGATCTGGACAACCAGGTAATCGCCGTACCGGTCAACGACCAGACCCGGTAGGCGGTCGGACTCGCCGAAGACCAGCCGCCCGAACCGCTCAATGCCGAACGGCCGCCGGACCGCGAAGGCGCGTTCAAACCGGTCGTGGAAGAAGCGGGCATCGATCTCAGAGCCGGGATCGCGCGAGAGCAGACGCACCGTAATCAGCGAATGCGGGTTGATGTAACCCATGCCGAGGCGGCGGCCGCGCGCGTCCGCCAAAACGACGGGATCGCCTGGCGCGAAACTCCCGAGAGGACTGCGGTGGGTGTCGATTTCATTGCTGAACACCCAGAGATGGCCGGCCCCGAGCCGCCGGTCCTCATGGGGCAGAAGGTAGACGACCGGCCGGCTCATCGGATCGTCGACGGGGACGAGCCGTCCGGTCCGGGAGCGGGAGGAAGGGAGCCGAAAACCTCGGCATAGCGTTCCCAGAACTCCGGGCGGGTAAAGCGGTGGTTCTGAGTTCCTGGATGGGCGATCTTGAAACTGCCGAGGAGGCTCGCGATACGGCCGGAGACCGCCCAGTCGTAGCCGTGAACCCAGCCCCAGGCCAGCCCGGCGCGGTAGGCATCCCCGCACCCGGTCGGATCGACCTCCGCCGCAGGCGGGACGGGGGGGATCACGATCTGGCGGGTGCCGACCCTGATCTCGGAGCCGTCCCGGCCATGGGTCACAATCACCGCCGCGACCCGGGCGGCCAGCCGGGCGGCGTCATCCCCGAAACGCTCGCGGACCAGGGCGGCTTCATAGGCATTGAGGGCGATGGCGGCGGCCCCCTCGAGCATCTCCTCGAAATCCCCGGCATCCAGGATGCCCAGAGCTTGACCGGGGTCGAACAGATAGGGGATCTGCCGTTCGTGCAGTGCCCGAGCGTGGGCCCGCATGCCGTCCCGGCTGTCGGGTGCCACGACGCCAAGCCGGACCCGGCCTTCGAGCCCGGCCGGAAACGGGGCCTCGCCCGAATGGGCCATGGCCCCGGGATGGAACGCGGTAATCTGGTTGTCATCCCGGTCCGTCATGATGTAGGCCTGTGCCGTGAGCGCTTCCACCAAGTGGAGTCCGTCGGGCGGGATGGCCTGGCGTTCGAACCAGGCGCGGTACGGTTCGAAATCCCGTCCGACCGCCCCCCACGGGCAGGCCCGTTCGCCCAGGAGCGCCAAGGAGTAGCAGATGTTCCCGGCGCATCCGCCGAAATCGCGGCGCAGCTCTCCCACCTCGAATGCCACGCTGAGCGCGGCCAGGCGGTCGGCCAGGAGATGGTCGGCGAAGCGGCCGTCAAATCGCATGACGGTATCAAAGGCGAGTGAACCCGAAACGAGGATCATGCGCCGGGGGCGAGTTCCCGTCCCGGCGGACGCCAGGCGAGGTCGGGTTCGCGCGCGGCCCGCACGTCGTCGAGCCGACGGACCGGCGTCGTCCACGGGGCAGCGCGGACCCGTCCCGGGTCGGTGACCGCCTCGTTCCGGATCTGGACCATGGCTTCGACGAAGGCATCGAGGGTGTCCCGCGATTCCGTCTCGGTGGGCTCGATGAGCAGGCACTCGGGGATGAGCATCGGAAAATAGGTCGTGGGCGCGTGCATGCCGTGGTCCAGAAGCCGTTTCGCGAAGTCCATGGCGGTCACGCCGTACTCCCGGGCCTCCCGGCGCAGGGTCACGATGCATTCATGGCTGGCCCGGCGGCGCGGAAAGGCGAGTTCGAAGCCAGCGGCTTCGAGCCGACGCGCCAGGTAGTTGGCGTTGAGCGCGGCGAAGGCGCTGACCCGCCGCAACCCCTCGCGCCCGAGCAGACGCGTGTAGGCATAGGCCCGGAGGAGCACGCCGGCGTTGCCCATGAATGCCGACAGCCGGCCGATGCTGTCCGGCCGCTCGGCCTCTCCGATCCAGCGCAGGCCTCCCGTCGGGTCGCGGCCCACGAACGGGATCGGCAGAAACGGCTCAAGACGCGCGCTCACCCCGAGGGCCGCAGCCCCAGGACCGCCCCCGCCGTGGGGGGTGGAGAAGGTCTTGTGCAGGTTGAGATGCAGGATGTCGAAGCGCATGTCGCCGGGGCGGACCCGGCCGAGGATGGCATTGAGATTGGCGCCGTCGTAATAGAGCAGTCCACCCGCCCCGTGGACGAGGGTCGCAATGTCGGTGATTCGCCGCTCGAAGACCCCGAGGGTGGAGGGATTCGTCAGCATGATGCCGGCCGTGGCCGGCCCGACGGCTGCCTTCAGGGCGCCCAGGTCGACGTCCCCTTCGCGGTCGGTCGGAATCTCGCGCACCTTGAACCCGCCCATGATGGCACTGGCCGGGTTGGTTCCGTGGGCCGCATCCGGAACGAGGATTTCCGTGCGGCCAGCATCCCCGCGCGACCGGTGGTAGCGGCGCATCATGGCAATGCCGGCAAACTCTCCCTGGGCGCCAGCCATGGGGCTCAGGACCACGGTGCTCATGCCGGTCACCGACTGAAGAATCTCCTGCAGTTCGAAGACGCACTCGAGAAAACCCTGCTTGAAACGAACGGGAGCGAGCGGATGCCCGGACAGGAATCCCTCGAGCATCGCCAGGCGGTTCGCGGCCCGGGGGTTGTATTTCATGGTGCAGGAGCCGAGCGGATAGAAATGGGTATCGATCGAAAAATTTTTCTGCGACAGCCGCGTGTAGTGGCGCACGACGTCAAGCTCGGAGACCTCGGGCAGCAGCGGCGGGCTTTTCCGAAGGCAGGAAGCGGGCAGGTCGGCCGCCGATTCCTCGGAATCGGGCGCAAGACCGCCGGCCCGCCGCCCCGGACGGGAGCGGTTGAAAATGAGTTCGCTCATCCGCCGAGTGCCCCGATCGCCCGTCCGTAATCCGGCTCTTGTCCGATCTCGGGCACGAGTTCGCGGTAGCGAACCCGCCCGTCAGGACCGAGCACGACCACCGCACGCGCCGCCAGCCCGGCCAGGGGGCCATCGACGATGAGTACGCCGTAGTCGCGGGCAAAATCCCGGTCCCGCATCATGGACAAGGGAATGACGTTGTCCAGCCCGGCCTGGGCGCAGAAGCGCTGGTGGGCAAAGGGCAAGTCGGCGGAGATCATGAGAAAGGCCTGCTGGGGATGCGTTTGGGCGTGGTCGTTGAACTTCCGGGTGGACAACGCGCAGACCGGCGTGTCGACGCTGGGGAAGATGTTGAGCAGGACCATGCGTCCGGCATAGTCGCCAAGCGTCCGGAGGCCGAGGTCGGTCGCGACCAGCCGGAAGTCGGGAGCATGATCCTGAAGCGACGGCAGTTCGCCGTTGGTATGGATGGTCGAGCCTTTCAGGGTGATGGTGGCCATGGCAATCCTCCTTAGGAAATTACGGGAGCCGAACGGTGGGAATGCCCCCGCCCCGCCTTGAGCACGCGCTCCAGGGTCTCGCGATAACGGGCGATCTCCGGGGCGGTGCGCATCTCGGTGGCGCAGACCAGCCAGCCCGAGCCTTGCGGCAGGTCGAATCCGCCGAGGTCATAACCGCCGAGGATGCCCTGGTCCGCAAGGGCCTCGAGCAGGTACGGGGCCGGTTGGTCGGCGGTGAGCGCACATTCGTGGAAGAAGGGGGTCCCGTCGAACAGGCGACGCACGCCGGGCAGCCCGGTCAGGGCTTCGACCAGTTCGCGCGTACGCGCATGGGAGGCGGCGGCGACGTGGCGCAGTCCCGTGGGGCCGAGCAAGGACAGGTACAGCGTTGCGGCCGTGACCAGAAGCCCCTGGTTGGTGCAGATGTTGGAAGTGGCACGGGCCCGGCGGATATGCTGCTCGCGCGCCTGCAGGGTGAGAGTGTAGCCGGGCCGTCCGTCCGCATCGACGGTGCGGCCGACGATCCGACCCGGCATCTGGCGCACGCAGTCAAACCGGGTCGTCATGAAACCGAGATAGGGGCCGCCTGAAGACAGGGGGGCCCCCAAAGGCTGGCCTTCGCCGCAGGCAATGTCGGCACCCCGGCTCCCCCACCGCCCGGGAGGCTCAAGGAGCGCGAGCGCGGTCGGGTTGACCAGTCCCACCACCCGGAGTCCCCGGGCCTGCGCCGCCTCCGTCCACTCCGTGACCGACTCGATCAGTCCGAAAAAATTGGGTTGGGGAAGAACCAGGACACCGGCCTTGAGAGCCGCGAGGCGGGGCTCCAGCCAGCGGGCGTCGAGGAGTCCGGTCCGGCGGTCGAAGGGGACGGTCTCGATCGGGATCGACTGGGGAGCCAAAACCGTCCGCACCACAGCGCGGTAGGCCGGATGCACCGCCTCGGGCAGGAGGACCACCGGGCTGTCCGTGTCCCATCCCGCGAGCCGACAGGCCATGAGGCAGGCCTCGGCCAGAGCGCTGGCCCCGTCATAGAGGGAGGCGTTCGAAACCTCAAGCCCGGTCAACTCCACCATCATCGACTGGAATTCGTAGATGAGCTGGAGGGTGCCCTGGCTGGCCTCGGCCTGGTAGGGGGTGTAGGCGCTGTAAAACTCGCCACGGGTCACGATGTCCCAGACGGCTGCCGGAATGAAATGTTCATAGGCCCCGGCACCGAGAAAACAGAGCGGTGGATCGTCGCGGCGAGCCCGTTCCCGCATGATCCGGCCGAGCGCGAGTTCCCCCACGCCCTCAGGAACGGACTCCGGCAGGGATTCGATCTGGAGAGCCGCGGGGATCTCGTCGAACAACGCCTCGAGACTGGATAGCCCGAGTGTTCCGAGCATGGCCTCGGTTTCAGGGGGCGTATGCGGAATGAACGGCATGGCAGGGACTCAGCTTCCTTCCTTGAGCAGGCGTTCGTAGGCGGCCGCGTCCAGAAGACCGGCCAGGTCGCTGCCGGATTCCATACGGATCCGGACCAGCCAGCCCGCCCCGTATGGATCCCGGTTGATGACTTCAGGCGTCTTGGCCAGAACGGGGTTGCCGGCCACGAGAGTGCCCGGGACCGGCGCGTAGACATCCGAGGCCGCCTTGACCGACTCGACCACCGCGCAGGGGTCACCGACCTCGAGCCGCTTGCCGACGGGGTAGGTCTCAGCATAGACGAGGTCACCCAAAGCCTCCTGGGCATGGTCGGTCACGCCCAGTGTGATTTCGCCGTTGGGTTCCTGGCGGACCCACTCGTGGCTCGGGGTGTAGCGGAGATCGTGCGGATTGTTGTGACTCATGGGATCTAAATCCTCCCGGAGAAAAAAATCAGCGCCCGGCCGCCGCCGGGACGAGGATGTGCCCCCGCTTGACGAACGGCGGGTGATGCCAGCGGATGGGATGGCGGCGATCGCGGATCACGGCCCAGGCCTCGGCCGGCCGCTCTCCGGCCAGGCGGGCCAGGCCGATGGAAAAACCGAGGCTGGGCGCGTAGCTCCCGCTCGTCACGGAACCGACCGTCCGTCCGTCCGCATCCACCAGATCCTGATGGGCCCGGAGCACGCCGGGTCCCGGTAGATAGACGCCCACCAGCGTCCGTCGTATACCCCGCCGCCGCTCCTCCTCGAGAGCGGAGCGGCCAACGAAATCGCGGTCAGCCGGATCCCAGGCCACGGTCCAGCTCAGGTTGGACTCGAGCGGGGAGGTGGTTTCATCCATGTCCTGACCGTAGAGGTTGAGGCCCGCCTCGAGCCGCAGGGTATCGCGAGCGCCGAGCCCGGCCGGACGCACCCCGGATCCGACCCACACGCTGAACGCCTGCCTGAGAAGGTCGGCCGGCAGCGCAATCTCGAAGCCGTCCTCTCCCGTGTACCCGGTCCGCCCGACAAAGCCCTTCTCCGTCTCGAGCGCGGCGAACGGTCGGAGGGCGCCCAGCCGCCCGGCGAGCCCGTCACCGAAAAACGCAGCCAGGGCCCGCACCGCCTCTGGTCCCTGCAGTGCCAGGAGCCCCAGATCCGGACGGGGCGTCAGGGTGACCTGGTAGGGGGCGGCGAGTCCGGCCAGCCGGACCTGATCGACCCCCTTGCGCGCGGCATTGAGCACCACCCGATAACGCTCCGCTCCCAGCGCGTAAACCACGAGATCATCGACCACGCCGCCCCGCTCATTGAGGAGACAGCTGTAGAGGGCACGGCCAGGGCCAATCCGTCCCACGTCGTTGGCGAGTGCCCGGCGCAGAAACGCCATGGCCTCGGGGCCTTCCACATCAAGAAGACCCATGTGCGAGACGTCGAACAGTCCGGCCCTCTGGCGCACCGCGAGATGCTCCTCGATCTGGGAACCGTAGTGAACCGGCATGAGATATCCTGCAAAATCGACGAAACGGGCGCCGGCCTTTTGGTGGAGATCGTAAAGCGGGGTAGTCTCGGCCACGGTCAACGGACACTCTGGGGCGGGGTACCGGGGAAGGCGGTCATCATAACCGATAAAGGCCGGGGCCGCGGAAACGGCGGGGGCGGGGGGCGGGCATGTTAAAATCTCCAGCGGAGGTATCGAGATGGGGCACGGGCATACCTACGTGGCCAAGATCCCGGAGCCGGACGGCCGGATCCGTTACACCCCCGAGGAGGAGGCCACCTGGAAACTCCTGTTCGACCGCCAAATGGGGATTCTCCCGGGGCGGGCCTGCCAGGAGTACCTGGACGCACTCATCGGCGTCGGCCTCCCGTCCGACCACATTCCACAGTGCCGGGACCTCACGGAACGCCTGCGCGCCTCGACCGGCGTCATCATCGTTCCCGTCCCGGCCCTCATCTCCAATGAACGCTTCTTCGAACTGCTGGCCCAGGGATCGTTTCCCTGCGCAACCTTCATCCGCACCCGGGACGAACTCGAGTATCTCGAGGAACCGGACGTGTTTCACGAGGTCTTCGGACACGTCCCCCTGCTCTCCGAACGGCGCTTCGCCGATTTCACCCGCGCCTACGGCCGGGCCGGCCTGTCCTGTCAGACCCCCGCTGAACAGGAAATCCTGGCCCGCCTGTACTGGTTCACGGTCGAGTTCGGACTGATCCGGACCCCGGCTGGCATCCGCACGTACGGTGCCGGAGTCATCTCGTCGATCGGGGAGACCGTCTATGCCACGGAAAGTCCCATCCCGATCCGCCGTCCCTTCGACGCACTCGAGGTCCTTCGGACCCCGTACCGGATCGACGTTTTCCAGCCCCTTTACTTTGTTCTGGAAAGTTTTGATGAACTATTCCGTGTGGCACAAAGCGACATTGTGGGGCTCGTGAGGAATGCCCAGGCGCTCGGCGACCTGCCGGCGCCCCGCCTTGCCACCATCCAGCCGGCCGAATCCTTCCATCCGCCAGGAGACCCGACATGAACGAACTCAGCGAGAAACGTTGTCTGCCCTGTGAGGGCGGGATCGCCCCACTGACGCGCCCCGAGATCGAACGCGACCTCAAGAAACTCCACCACAACTGGAAGGTCAATCCCGCCGCGACCGAAATCGAGCGCACCTACACCTTTCCCGGTTTCCACGACACGATGGCGTTCGTCAACGCCGTCGCCTGGATCGCGCACCAGGAGAACCATCATCCGGACCTCGAAGTCGGTTACAGCCGGTGCCGGGTCCGTTATTCGACCCACGCCATCGGCGGACTGTCGGAAAACGACTTCATCTGCGCCGCCAAGATCGACCGGCTGGGCTCCTGACGAGCCGCGCTCAGCCCGGCGGCGAGCGGCCGATCCCGTAGTAGCGGAAACCCGCGTGTACCAGGCGCGCGGGGTCGTAGAGGTTGCGTCCATCGAAAACGACCGGAGCCGCCAAACTCTGGCGCAGTTGATCGAGATCGGGACTGCGGTAGACCGGCCATTCGGTCACGAGAACGAGCGCATCGGCCCCGGCGGTGGCTTCCAACGGCGCGTTGCACCATACGATGCCTGGGTTGCCGCCCAACTGTTGCCGGGCCCGTCCGAGTGCCGCCGGATCGTGCACGCGCAACTTCGCCCCGGCACCGAGCAGGCGTTCGATGAGGACGAGGCTCGGCGCCTCCCGGAGATCATCCGTCTGGGGCTTGTAGGACAGACCCCACAAGGCCAGCGTCCGTCCGGCCAGTCCACCCGAGGCAAAATGCCCGCGGATCTTGCGGAACAACACCTCCTTCTGGTCCTCGTTGCGCCGTTCCACGGCATCGACGATCCAGGAGTCGAGGCCCCGTTTCCGCATGAGATGGCCGAGCGCCCGGACATCCTTCGGAAAACAGGAGCCACCATAGCCGGCTCCGGCGTAGAGGAAATGGTGGCCGATGCGGGGATCGAGTCCCATGCCCTGGCGGACGAGCTCGATATCAGCCCCGACGGAGTCGGCCAGGCCGGCCATCTCGTTCATGAAGCTGATCTTGGTGGCAAGGAAGGCATTCGCGGCGTACTTGGTGAGTTCCGACGAGACGATGTCCATGAACAGGAGACGATCGTGATTGCGGTTGAACGGGCCGTAGGCCTCCCTGAGTAGCTCCCGAGCGCGCAAGCCCTCGGTGCCGATCAGGATCCGGTCCGGCCGCATGAAGTCGGCGACGGCCGCGCCTTCCTTCAGGAATTCGGGGTTGGACACCACATCAAACCCGACCGGGCTGCGCCGCCGTTCGAGGGCGGAACGGATCACAGCCTGCACCTGGGCGGTGGTCCCGACGGGAACGGTGGACTTGGTGATGATCACGCGGTAGTCCGCGAGGTGCGTCCCTATGGTTTCCGCCACCTCAAGCACATGACGCACATCCGCGGCCCCATCCCGACCCGGCGGAGTCCCGACCGCAATGAAGAGCAGAAGGCCGTGGGCCACACCGGCCTCCCCCTCCGTGTCGAACCGGAGTTGGCCCCGTCCGAGATTGTTGCGGACCAGCGTCTCCAGTCCCGGCTCATAAATCGGAATCTCGCCCTTCTGGAGTCTCTTGACCTTGTCAGGATCAAGGTCGATGCAGAGCACCTCGTGTCCGTTTTCGGCGAAACACGCACCGGTCACGAGTCCGACATAGCCGGTTCCGAAAATCGTAATCCGCATCGGTTGGGACTCCTCCCAGAAGGCGACCCGGACGCCCCAGGTCAGAAGAAACAGCGCAGCCGGAACTCGAGCGCATTCACGTCCGAGTTGTGATCATAGTCCGCATCCAGCTGGAATGGGCCGGCATTGACGCCGAATCCCAGAAAGGCCCCAAGCCGGCGTGGCCCGAAGTGCTGGTTGACCTCGCCATAAAGCCCGAAGTCGAGTTCGAGGTAGCGTTCGATGTTCTGCCGGATACCATAACTCATTTTCCAGTAATCGTCGACGCGGGCGGAGCCCGGGGGATGCAGGGTCGAGCGGACAAATTCCATCGAGAGGTACGCGGAGGCCGCGCCCGTCGGGTCGGTCGCGTAACCGACCCCGAGCGCCGCCCGGTGCTCCAGGGTCCCCGTACCCAGAACCTCCAGCCGGCGATAGGAGGCCATCAGGAACCCGTTCCGGGTGAAGGCCCAATCCAGCTTGACGCCGGGACCCCGGAGCTCGTGGCCGAAATAGCGCGAATAGCCGCCCACGTACTCACTCAGGCTGAGGTAGGTCTGACCCAGGTTGGGGGCAGCCGCAGCCTGGGCCGCGGAAGCGGCCCAGGCCTTCGGGAAACAGCAGCCCACCAGACAGCAGACAAACAGAAGGAGGGCCCGTCGGGCGTGATTCATAGATGGTTCTCCGGACATGGCGCGGGGTTGGGGGACTGCGGGTGGAGGCTCGAGAGACCGAGAGAGCGGGCCCAGAGGGCGGAAGTCGGTACCTGGACCACGATGGTCAGGATGATGACGGCGAAGACAGTGGCGGCCATCCGGGGCGCGTGAGGCAGTCCCGAGGCCAGCCACAGGCCGGCCAGTGAGGCCGGCACGACCCCGGTCTCGCGGACCCAGCTCAGAAACCACAGTTCGCGTGCGCGCCAGCGGGCACGCGGGTCCCAAGCCGCGGTGAGCCAGACGACCATCGGGCGGATCAGAAACATGAGCAGGAAGCCTAGCAGGAGGAGGGATCCGGCGTGGGCCCAGAGCTCGGGAAGCAGCGTGCTGGCCAGAGCACCCAGCAGGATGAACAGAGCCAAGCGCACGACCGTGAGCGTGGTGGCCCCGAAATGTTCCATCTCCTGCTGGCGCAAGCCGGTCCGGGCATTCCCGCTGCCCCCAGAAATCAGGCCCGCCACGAACACGGCGAGGAAACCGCTGCCGGAAAATTCGTGTGCACTCTCGAAGGCCGCGAGTGCGACCACGAAGCCGAGAAGCACGGCATAACGGGACAGGAACCCGAAACGCTCGTGGATCACGAAGAAACGGAACAGGAGCCCGGCCGCGACGCCGGCTCCGAGCCCGACGCCGAACTGGATGGCGAGAAAGTCGAGACCGCCTCCCCAGGAGGGGCTCGAGGAGGCCAAAAGATGCATCCCCTCGAAAACCAGAAGGGCCGAAAACACGTCATTCAGCGCGGCCTCGGCCACGAGGGTTTCCCTGAGGAGGTCGGGTAGGCGAAGACGGTCCGCCAGGGGGATCAGGACCGCCGGATCCGTCGAGGCCAGGGCGCCGCCCAAGATGAGGCTCAGGGGCCAGCCGATGTGCCACCAGGCCTGGCTCCAGGCCGCGATGAGCACGGAAGTCACAACCACGCCCACGGTGGCCAGCATCGCAACGCTCACGCCGACCCGTTTCAAGACCGGCACCCGCAGGGTACGGCCGCCTTCATAGAGGACCAGGCAGACCCCCAGGATGAAAAAATCCCGCACCCAGGGCAGGTGGGCAGCCGGATTCACGAAACCGAGCATACGGGGACCGATCAGGACGCCTCCCAAGAGGCACATCACGACTTCCGGCAGATGGAGCCACTCGGAGGCAGCCAGGGCACCAATGGCGACACAGAGGACAGCCGCCGTCGCGGCCAGGAGGCCGATCGAACCCGTCATGGCCCGAATCCGGGGCAGCCGTCCGCCAAAAGCGGGCGGCAGCGCGTGATCATGCCGACCCCGTCTCGAGGTCCGCACGCCAGACCAGTCGGCCCCCGCTCTGCTCGTCGATGCGTTTCAGGAAGGCACGATGTTGGGTCCAGTCGGCCGGATCCACTCCGACCCGCGCGGAGGGGCGGGGCGTGCCGGCCATCGATGCGGTCTGACGTCCGTCCTCCGGAAGACCCGCAACGTCAGTTCCAAAGCCGAGCGCCGCCTGCCCTTTCGTCATGGCCCGGTAGACCTCGGCCAGAAGAGAGGCATCGAGGCGGGCCCCATGATAGCGGCGACTCGAAGCATCCACCCCAAAGCGCTGGCAGAGGGCCTCGAGGCTGTTGTTCTGCCCCGGGTACCGGCGGCGGGCAAGCGGCAGCGTATCGAGCACCGAACAGAGGCTTTCGATGACCGTCACGCGGGCCCGCACTCGCTCCAGTTCATGGTTGAGAAAAGCCAGATCGAACGGGGCGTTGTGGATGATGAGCTGGCTCCCGTCCACGAAATCGAGAAGGGCATCGGCAATTTCGGCAAAACCCGGCTTGCCCACGAGATCCTCGTTGCGCAAGCCGTGCACGGCGGTGGCCCCGGGGTCGATCGGGCGACCCGGATCGAGGTAGTGCCAGAAGTCATGGCCCGTGGGCTGACGGTTGACCAGTTCGATGGCCGCGATCTCGATGATGCGGTGATCCGCGCCCGGGAGGAGTCCGGTCGTTTCCGTATCGAGGACGATCTGCCGCATCGCGTCAACTCCGAGCCGATGAACCCCCGGAACCCTGGATGGCGCACCGGGCCAGCCGGTCCACGCGTTCATTATAGCCGATGCCTTCGTGTCCCCGGACCCACCGCCAGTCGATTTCCCGGGTCACGAGCAGCACTTCGAGCCGCTCCCAGAGATCTCGGTTGCGCACCGCCCGGCCCGCTGCCGTCCGCCAGCCCCGGCGCTTCCAGTCGGCCAACCAGTGGATCACGCCGTCGCGGACATAGCGGGAATCGGTGTAAATCACAACCGGAGCCGTTCCCCGGAGTGCCTCCAGCCCGGCGATGGCGGCCGACAGCTCCATGCGGTTGTTCGTGGTCAGTGCCTCGTGTCCCGTGAGGATCCGTTCGTGGTTTCGCCACTTGAGCAGGGCCGCCCACCCTCCTGGTCCCGGGTTGCCGCTGCAGGCTCCATCCGTCCAGATCTCCACCGGTTCGTTGGGCACCATCAGGCCACCCGGCGCGTGGGCCAGGACAGGGCATTCGGCGGGAGACGGTGCCAGTGGACTCCGGTCGGCCGCAGGATTACGCCCGGCGGGGTCCGGCTCCGGAGTTCGCAGGACAGCAGGGGCAAACCCCAACCGTCCACCCCGGTCTGCCGGACCGGCACCCGTTGCGCTTCAAAACCCAGTCGGCAGAGTTCGGCGCCCAGGGCACGCGGTGGCACGCGCAGTGGCGGAAGATCGAAGCCGAGCAGACGGCAGAGCCAGTGTCCAAGCGGGCGGAACCCCAGAATGAGGAGCTGTCCGTCGGGGCCGAGAATCCGGTCGGTCTCACCGACGAGGCTTGCCGGCAGCGGCCAACATTCGTGGGCATGCCGCCAGAGGACAACATCGATGCCGCCACTGGCATAGGGCCAGGCCCGACCGCTGCCCCCGCCTCCGTCCGGCCAGCACTCCGGCGGCAAAACCATGACCTCCGGCAACGGCAGGGACGGGAACGGCCGTGCGGCCCAAGCGTCGACCACGACGGCCGTGCGGCCGCGCAGACGGCAACCGAAGTGTTCGACGAGCCGACGCTCGTGAACCGCGAGTCGCTGTTCAAAATCCAAACCCCCTCCTCCGCCGGCCGGCCTCTTGGGAACCCGTTCTGGTAGGATCGTCGTCATGATCGAAGTCACGGCCATCCCGGCACTCCGGGACAACTATATCTGGCTCCTCGCCCACGGTCCGCAGGCCGTTGTGGTTGACCCAGGGGAAGCCGAACCGGTCCGTCGCCATCTCATGCACGGGCATTATCATCTCGACGCTATTCTACTCACCCACCACCATACCGATCATACCGGCGGCGTCGCAGAACTGCTAGCGTCCCACGCCGGCCCGCCCCCGGTCGTCTACGGGCCTCCCGGCGTCCTCCCGGACCTCCCCGTCCGGACGGTCGGGGAGGCCGACCGCATCCGGCTCTGGCCCGCCCTCGAACTCACGGTTCTCGCCGTCCCCGGCCATACGCTCGACCATCTCGCCTACCGGGGTTCCGGCCTCCTCTTTCCGGGCGACACCCTGTTCAGCGCCGGTTGCGGGCGGCTCTTCGAGGGCACGATGGAGCAGCTCTTCGCCGCG
The DNA here is from genome assembly GCA_021810635.1 of Pseudomonadota bacterium. Taxonomy (GTDB): domain Bacteria; phylum Pseudomonadota; class Gammaproteobacteria; order JAKAQQ01; family JAKAQQ01; genus JAJZIH01. Next base: position 178,430 of record JAJZIH010000001.1, read on the forward strand.
GTTGAACGCCTGGGGTGCCTGCCCGCCTCCACCCGGACCTACCCGGCCCACGAGTACACCCTCGCCAACCTCGCTTTTGCGGCAGGGCTTGAACCGGACAATGCCTTGATTGCACAATACGCTGACCGGGCCACAAACGCACAAATGCGCCAGCAACCGACCTTGCCGACCTCCATCCAACTCGAGCACGACGTCAACCCGTTCCTGAGGACGCGCGAGCCGACGGTGCGGACTGCGGCCGAACGGCACGCCGGGCGGACCCTTGGCGACCCCCTCGAGATCTTCTCGGTCCTGAGACAATGGAAGGACACCTCCACCTGCACCCTCACCCTGCACCGGGGACCCCCATGAAGTTCCGATCCCTTTTGATGCTGGTTGCCTTGGGCATGGCCCTCGACGGCTGTGCACTGGTTCCCGGCCTCTCCCCTTCGCGGGGCCACCCGCTGGCGGTCCGGCGGCTCGCGGCCCCGGTCTCCCCGACTCTGGCGGGGCTGCCGCCGGGAGAGCCACCGCCCCCCGACTATGGGAACACCCAGCCTCCCCTCGTCCACTGGAAGGAACTGGTCTTCAAGCCCCGCCCGGGCATCCGGAACGTGTGGCAGGTGATCCGTAGCGGATTCCGGCTGCCCGACATCATGAATGAGCGCGTACGGGTCGAACTCAACTGGTACGCCCACCATCCGGGCTACATGGAACGGACCGCGAACCGCGCCAAACCCTATCTCTACTACATCCTCAAGGCGGTCCAGAAACGGCATCTGCCGACCGAGATCACCCTGCTGCCGATCGTCGAAAGTGCTTTCGACCCCTACGCGGATTCCTGGGCGCATGCCGCGGGACTCTGGCAGTTCATCCCCAGCACGGCCCTGCACTTCGGCATCCGCATCAACTGGTGGTTCGATGGCCGCCGCGACCTCATCGAGTCCACCCGCTCGGCTTTGGATTTCCTGTCCCAGCTGCACACCCAGTTCGGCAGTTGGCTGTTGGCGCTCGCGGCCTACAACTCGGGGGCTGTCACGGTTGAGAACGCCATTCGGGAGAACCAAAGGCTCGGACGGCCCACCGACTTCTGGAACCTCAACCTGCCCCGGGCCACCGAAGCCTATGTCCCGCGGCTGCTCGCGGTACGTGACATCATCGCGCACCCCCGCCGCTACGGCGTGCGGCTACCCAGTGTTTCAGACGTCCCCTACCTCAGTGTGGTCAAGCTCAAGGGGCAGATCGATCTCGGCCTCGCCGCCCATCTGCTCGGCATGAGCCTACACAAGCTCTACCTGCTCAACCCGGGCTTCAACCGCTGGGCCACGGACCCCCTCGGGCCCAACCGGCTGCTTGTGCCGCAGGACCGCTTGGCCCGTTTCCTGGCGGGCCTGCACCGACTTGGCACGCGACAGCTGGTGGCGTGGGTCCCGTACCGGGTGGAACCCGGCAACACCCTGTCCGGCCTTGCGGCCCGGTTCGGAACGACCATCAACCAGCTGCGCGAAAGAAACCGGCTCGGCTCCGACGTGATCGTCGCCGGACGGCGCATCCTCGTGCCGTCCTCGATGAACCACCTCTCCCAGTACGTTCCATTCGGAGCGCCGACGGCTCCCGCCGATTCCGTGGCCCTGACTTCATGGCACGGGAACGGATACACGGTGGAGCCCGGCGATTCGCTGTGGACGATCGCCCAGCGCTATCACGTCACGGTCTCGGATCTGGTGCGCTGGAACCACCTCAATCCCGCGGGATGGATCCAGCCGGGTGAGCGGCTGGTGCTCGGGGATGGCACGGCATCCGGCCCCGCCGCCCTACCCGCCGGCGGATACTACACCGTCCAGCCGGGCGATTCGCTGTGGACGATCGCCAACCGGTTCGGTGTCCCGATGGCGTCCATTTTGCGCTGGAACCGCCTCTCTTCACTGTCCGTCCTGCAACCCGGGGAACACCTTCGGCTCGCCCAGACGGCCCCGGCAGCGATTCCGGCCACGGCCACTGGCATCGTGGACCGTGCCGTTACCTACACCGTCCAGCCGGGCGATTCGCTGTGGACGATCGCCCAGCGCTATCACGTTCCGGTTGCTTCGCTGGCCCAATGGAACCATCTCACATCGGGGAGCTTCCTGCATCCCGGACAGCGCCTAGTCCTCGAGTCGGATGCTTCGCCAACCCCGGCGACGCAGGAAGATGCTCTGGTGCGGCGTATCACCTATGTCGTAAGACCCGGCGACTCCCTATCCCAGATCTCCGCGCGCTTCAACGTCACGACCGCGCAACTCAGTGCCTGGAATCACGTCTCCCCGGGCCAGTTCATCTATCCGGGCGAACTGCTCGCGGTCTACGTGCAAAGTCCGCGGGCTGGGAGAGGCGGCTAGCCCGTCACCGGATCGGATGGCCATGGGATTCCTCGACGGCAAACGGGCACTCATCGTCGGAGTTGCAAGCGAGCGCTCCTTGGCTTGGGGGATCGCCCGGGCCATGCACCGCGAGGGGGCCGAACTGGCCTTCTCCTACCAGGGGGAACGGCTTGGTGAGCGTGTCCGGGAACTGGCGAGTCGGGTTGGCACGAGCCGGGTGTATCCATGCGACGTTGCCGATGACGGAGCCATCGATGCCCTGTTCCGCAACCTCGAACCGGTCTGGCCAAGCCTCGACATCCTGGTCCACGCCGTCGCCTACGCCCCGCGTCAGGCCCTCGAAGGCGGCTACCTGGACAGCGTCGACCGCGACAGCTTCCGGATCGCCCACGATATCAGCGCCTACAGTTTCGTTGCTTTGGGCAAACGGGCGCGTCCCCTGCTCAAAGGACGCTCCGGTGCACTTCTCACACTGAGCTATCTGGGCGCAGTCCAGGCCATTCCGAACTACAACGTCATGGGACCCGCCAAGGCGAGCCTCGAAGCCAATGTACGCTTCATGGCCCTCGATCTCGGACGGGAAGGTCACCGCGTCAACGCCCTGTCACCCGGCCCGGTCAAGACACTCGCGGCCAGTGGGGTCACGGGATTCCGGAGGATGCTGGCCGAGGTACAGAGCCGGGCACCACTCAGACGGAACGTCAGTCTTGAGGAGGTGGGTAACGCCGGCGCCTTCTTGTGCTCGGATCTGGCCAGTGGCATCACCGGCACGGTCCTGTATGTGGACTGCGGCTACCATACCGTCGGCATGTCGCCTCTGGTCGAAGAACCGTCCTAGCTGTCACCCACCCGGTCGTCCGTGGGATCTTTCGGCATCAGAGCGCGCTCTTCTTGAGCGCCTTCGGATTGATGCGGACATGCCCGACCCGTTCGAGTTCGTTGAGAAAGAGCTGCATCTCGAGCCCGGATTCCGCGCTTTCCGCACTTTTCGTCCAGGACTCCAGAGCCTCTCCGGCCAGCGCCCGGAAGGGAGGGATCTGCACGGGACCGGCTTCGACGACGGCCTCGCCATGACCCGCCATGGGAACGACATGGATGGTCCACGGCCCTGACGGGGTCGGTGTGTTGGGTAACCGGAACACGGTCGGGACCAGAGCAGCCGGGAAACCAGCAGGCGGAGGTTCGCTCCGCATCAGGGTAAAGGGACCCCGGACCGGTTCTCCCTCCACATGGGTCACGGCCGTCTCGTGCTCGAGAAGCCGTGCCGCCCGGCGGGCGGCGCGGCGGGTGGCCTGGCGGGCGGCCTGAGCCACCAGCTGCCGGGCAATGATCAGGCGGACCTGGCCGAAGGGTTTCGGCCGGGCCGGTATCCGACTGACGACCCGCAGGACGACAGCCCGGTGCCCGGACAGGCGGATGGGCGCGCTGTTCAACCCTCCCTGCAGAACGCTCGGTTTGAAAATGGCATGGATGACGGCGGGTTGCCCGGCCAGTCCCGCTCCGCCCGCTGGCGTGATCCCGGCGATCTCCCGGACCGGCAGGCCGAGGGTACGACTCACAGGAGTCAGCGTGGTGTCATCCTCGAAGGCGAGGTTGCCCATCTGACGCACCAGACGGCGGTACAGGCGGACTTCCGCCTGCGCGCGGTAAAGCCGGATGAGCTGGGGCCGGGCTGCCTGGAAGGACATTCGCTGTCCGGCCCGGAGTCCCCGCAGCTTGACGATCTCATATCCGAACGGGGTGGAGATGGGCCCACGCACGGCACCCACCTTCATGTGCCCGAGCGCACGCGCCATGGCGGAGGGAACTTCCTTGGGAGTGATCCAACCGAGTGCACCACCATGCGGAGCCGTCTCCGGATCCTCGGAGTCGCGGCGGGCCAGTGCTGCGAAGCGGGCGCCATGGCTGAGCGCGGCCAAGAGCTTCAGGGCCCGCTCCCGGGCGGCCCGGCGGGTCGCCGCGGTCGTGCCAGACCGGATCAGGATCATCGACACGTTCCACTGGGGGGGCGTCGTGTACCGGGATTCCCGTTCGGCATACAGGGTCAGGAGGTCATTCAGGGTTGGATGGATGCGATCAGCCAGGGCACTAGCCGTCAGGAGCACATAGGCGACGGTCACCTGCTCGGGGTTTTCGAAGCGGGACTTTTCCCGGAGGTAGGCCGCATGGAGCGCGGTCGGCGTGACGGCGGCCCGGGCCTGCGCCAAAAACCGCTTCGTAGGAATCTCGACCCAACGCACCGGGCGGGATTCGTGGGCGTAGCGGTAGCGGTTGCGGATCGAGAGGGGCGGCAGGAAGGCGGTGCCGGCAATGCCCGCCCCGAGACGGGTCAGGAGCAGTGATTCACGGATCTGGTTTTCAAAGGCGGCCGGGGTGAGGTTCTCCTCGTGCAGGTAATCCTCGTAAAGTCCCATCGAAAAATGATGGTTCTCGCGGAACGATGGGATGCCCCGGATCGCCCGGGCAATATCGCGGCCGTTCACCCGGATTCCGTCATGCCGGGCCTGGGCCAGAAGCAAGGTCTTCTGGACCAGGGTTTCAAGCGCCTGCTGTCGGATCACGTTCAGCTCGCCGGTGCTCGGCGTGAAGTGGGGGCCCATGATCGCCGCCAGCCGGGCATACTGGGACTCAAAGGCCTGCTCAAGCTGGTTGGAGCCGATCGTAATGCCATCGGCCTTGGCTACGTAACTCCCGCCGATGGCGCTCGGGTAGTCCTGTACGCCCCAGAAAACGAACGGGATGCCCACGACCACGAGGATGACCCAGAGAACCCACTTGCTCGCTCGTTCACGCAATGAATCCAGCATGACTCTCATCCCGGATGGAGTTGACGGCACGGCAACCGGCGGCCGCCGGTTGCCCACAAACCTGACGAATGGCGGAGTGGACGGGACTCGAACCCGCGACCCCCGGCGTGACAAGCCGGTATTCTAACCAGCTGAACTACCACTCCGCCCCGACTGGTGGGTGCTGAGGGAATCGAACCCCCGACTTTCGCCGTGTAAAGGCGACGCTCTACCAATCTGAGCTAAGCACCCTGCAGATCAGCCTATCAGTTTAAGGCATCCTTCATGGGTTTGCTGGGCTTGAAGCCGAGCGAGCGGCTGGCCGGAATGCTGATTATGGCTCCGGTCTTGGGATTGCGCCCCGTCCGGGCCTTGCGGTTCTTCACGTGGAAAGAGCCGAAGCCGACCAGGGTGACCGCATCGCCCCGACACAGGGCGTCGGTCAGACTTTCGATGACCGCATCGAGCACGCGGGCACATTCAGTCTTTGACAGTTCGGTACGACCGGCTACCGCATCGATGAGTTCTGATTTATTCATGGAGATGACAACCTCTCGTCGTAGGGGGACGACTGGGATCGGTCCGACCACCAAGTGCGTCCATTCGCGACCCGGTTCGGTTCCCGAGTCTTGTGCCTAGTTTTATACTTGGCCCGCCGGATGCTGTCAAATCGCCCGGTTCAATGGGCTCGCGGGGATTCCACCGCCTCGGGTGCAGACGGCGCGGGCTCCGGCAGCAACCCAGGGGGAGCCTCTTCTGGCGGGCGGACCGGGACAGGCAGATCGGTCAGGGCCAGGGTCCAGACCTCGTCGATCCAGTTGACCGGACGAATCTCAAGCCCTTCCTTGATTGTCTCCGGTATCTCCACAAGATCCTTGATATTTTCCTTTGGGATGAGCACGGTCGTGATGCCCCCCCGGTGGGCGGCCAGGAGTTTTTCCTTGAGCCCCCCGATGGGCAATACCTCCCCACGTAGGGTGATCTCCCCGGTCATCGCCACACCGGACCGGACGGGAATCCGACTCAGGGCCGAAACCAGCGCGGTGCACATGGCGACCCCTGCACTGGGCCCATCCTTCGGCGTCGCCCCCTCTGGAACATGGATGTGGAAATCCTGCTTTTGATAAAAAGTGGGTTCGATGCCGAGGCGATCCGCCCGGCTGCGGACAACCGTGAGCGCCGCCTGGATCGATTCCTGCATGACCTCACCGAGATGTCCGGTCTGGATGAGCTTGCCCCGGCCGGGCACGATAGCCGCCTCCACCGTGAGGAGATCCCCGCCCATTTCGGTCCACGCGAGCCCCGTCACCTGTCCCACCTGATCCCGCGTCTCCGCCCGGCCGTAGCGGAAACGCGGCACACCCAGGTAGTCGGCCAGCGTCTCTGGTGTCGGCACGACGGGGTGCGGGGTCGCGGGGTCGACCTGAAGCCGTTTTGCGACCTTGCGGGTGACCTTGGCAATCTCCCGTTCCAGGTTGCGGACACCGGCCTCCTGGGTATAGCGGCGGATCATCGTCATCAGGATCTCCTCGTCGATCCGGCAATCGTCCGTGGAAAGCCCGGCATTAGCGAACTCCTTGGGCACGAGGTAGCGGCGGGCAATGTTGAGTTTCTCATCCTCGGTATAACCCGACAGGCGGATCACCTCCAGACGGTCAAGGAGGGCCGGAGGAATGTTCAGGGTGTTGGCCGTGGCCACAAACAGCACGTGGGAGAGATCGAAGTCGACCTCGAGATAGTGATCGTTGAAGGTATGGTTCTGCTCGGGATCGAGGACTTCGAGCAGGGCGGACGACGGATCGCCACGGAAATCGACCGACATCTTGTCGATTTCGTCGAGCAAAAACAGCGGGTTGCGTACACCCACCTTGCTCAAATTCTGCACGATCTTGCCGGGCATGGAGCCAATGTAGGTGCGGCGATGACCCCGGATCTCGGCCTCGTCCCGGACCCCTCCGAGCGACATGCGCACGAAGCGCCGACCCGTGGCACGGGCAATGCTGCGCCCCAGCGAGGTCTTACCCACTCCCGGGGGGCCGACTAGGCAGATGATCGGACCGCGCAGGCGGCCATGCGAAACCCGCTGCTGAACCGCCAAGTACTCGAGGATCCGCTCCTTGACCTTGTCCAGTCCATAGTGGTCCTCCTCGAGGGTTCGTTCGGCCGCCGTGAGGTCGCGTGAAATCCGCGTCGTCCGCTTCCATGGCAGCCCGAGAAGCGTATCGATGTAGTTGCGGACCACGGTAGCCTCGGCCGACATCGGGGCCATCTGGCGGAGCTTCTTGAGCTCGGCCTGCGCCTTCGCCAGAGCCTCCTTCGACAGGCCGGCTTTTCCGATCCGCCGTTCCAATTCGTCGAGATCGCCGCCTCCACCCTCGTCGATCTCGCCAAGTTCGCGCTGGATGGCCTTCATCTGCTCGTTGAGATAGTACTCGCGCTGCCCACGCTCCATCTGCTGCTTGACGCGTCCGCGGATGCGCCGGTCGATCTGAAGCGCCTCAATTTCACCCTGCATGCACTCGAGCACCTTTTCAAGACGCTCCTTGAAATCGAGACACTCGAGAATCTGTTGCTTCTGCGTCGGGGGAAGCGACACATGGGCCATCACCGCATCAGCGAGAGGGCCGGGGTCCTCGATGGCCGACAGGGAGGCCACGACTTCCGGGGGAATCCGGCGGCTGATCTTGACGTAATCCTCGAACAGTCCGATCAGGGTCCGCTTGTAGACCCCGAACTCGCGTTCCTGGAACGCCTCCACCGATTTCCAGCTGGTATCCCCACCCTCCTCGATCAGTTCAGCCCGTGCCCGCAAGAAAGGTTCGGTGGTCCAGGAACGGACCCGGGCCCGCTGCCGACCCTCGACCAGAACCTTGACGGTGTTGTCCGGCAGCTTGAGCAACTGGAGGAGGACCGCCACGGTTCCCACGCTGTAAAGCGCTTCCGGGTCCGGGGTCTCCTCCTCGGCCGAGCGCTGGGCCACGAGCAGGATCCGCTTGTCCCCCTGGAGTGCGTGGTCCAAGGCCCGGATCGATTTTTCGCGTCCCACGAAGAGCGAGGTGACCATGTGCGGGAACACCACCACGTCGCGCAGCGGCAGGACCGGAAAATCCTCGGTGGATGCTGGCGGCAGAATCGGTTCGTTCATGTGTTCCCCTGGGGCCTCCCGAACGGGGAGACATCGTATGGCGCAAGGCTACCGCTTTGAAGATGGGGGCACGGCCCCTCGATCTCAAGTGCGCCGCTAGCCCTCGTCGGAGGCCGTTTTGCGTTCGCGACCATAGATGACGTAGGGATGCGACTGCCCCGCCACCACGGATTCATCGACCACCACCTTGTTCACCCCCTTGAGGCTGGGCAGGTCGTACATCACGTCCAGGAGGAGTTGCTCGAGGATCGTCCTGAGCCCGCGGGCCCCGGTCTTGCGCTGGATGGCCTTGTGCACGACCGCCCGCAGTCCGGAATCGCGGAACTCGAGTTCGGCGCCCTCCATCTCGAACAGTTTCTGGAACTGCTTGACGATGGCGTTTTTGGGCTCGGTGGTGATGCGGACCAGGGCCTGTTCGTCCAGTTCGTCGAGAATGGCCACCACGGGCAGGCGCCCCACGAACTCCGGAATCAGTCCGTAGCGGATGAGATCCTCGGGTTCGGTATTGGACAGGAGCTGACTGAGCCCGGTGTCCGCGGACGGGGGTTGGGGCAGTTCCGCGGTGAAGCCGATGCCGCCCCGCTGGATCCTTTTCTCGACGATCTTTTCGAGGCCGGAAAAGGCGCCGCCGCAGATGAACAAGATGTTGCGGGTATCCACCTGCAGGAACTCCTGCTGCGGGTGCTTGCGTCCCCCTTGGGGGGGGACCGAAGCCACGGTTCCCTCAATCAGCTTGAGGAGCGCCTGCTGAACCCCCTCCCCGGACACGTCACGGGTGATGGAGGGATTTTCCGATTTTCTCGAAATCTTGTCGATCTCGTCAATGTAGACAATCCCGGTCTGGGCCCGTTCGATGTCGTAGTCGCACTTCTGAAGCAGCTTCTGGATGATGTTCTCGACGTCCTCTCCGACGTATCCGGCCTCCGTCAAGGTGGTCGCATCGGCAATGGTAAAAGGAACGTGAAGCAGCCGGGCCAGGGTCTCTGCGAGGAGGGTCTTACCTGATCCGGTGGGTCCGACGAGGAGGATGTTACTCTTGGCGAGTTCCACTTCCTCCCGCTGTGATCCATGCTCCAAACGCTTGTAGTGGTTGTAGACCGCCACCGATAAAATCTTCTTGGCGTACTCCTGCCCGATCACATACTGGTCGAGAACGGCCTTGATCTCCTGCGGCTTGGGCAGTTTCTCGCTGACCCGCTCGGACTGTTCCTGGATCTCCTCACGGATGATGTCCTTGCACAGCTCGACGCATTCGTCACAGATGTAGACACCGGGGCCCGCGATGAGCTTCACGACCTCATGCTGGCTCTTGCCGCAAAATGAGCAGTAGAGCGGATGCCCGTCGCTTTCTTTCCGGCCGTCGGAATCGGTCATGGAATCGGTTCCTCCTCTTGAATCACAGGGGCCCGCTGGTGGGACCCGTCAGGCGGGCCTGGAGTTCCGGTGCTCCAGAATCGCATCCAGTAAACCATAGTCGATGGCCTCCTGCCCACCCATAAAGTTATCACGCTCCGTGTCCCGGGCCACTTGTTCAACCGACTTGCCAGTGTGGCGGGCCAGAATCTCGTTCAATTTCTGTCGCAAAAACATGAACTCACGGGCATGGATGTCGATATCCGACACCTGGCCCTGGAAACCGCCCCAGGGCTGGTGGATCATGACGCGGGAGTGCGGCAGGCAGAAGCGCTTGCCGCTGGCGCCGCCGCTCAGGAGTACGGCCCCCATGCTGGCTGCCTGTCCGATGCAGATGGTGCTCACATCCGGCTTGATGAACTGCATGGTATCGTAAATGGCCAGTCCGGCCGTTACTTCGCCACCCGGCGAGTTGATGTACAGGCTGATGTCCTTGTCGGCGTTCTCGGACTCGAGAAAGAGCAGTTGGGCCACCACGAGGTTGGCCACCTGATCCTCCACGGGCCCCACGATGAACACGACCCGTTCCTTGAGCAGCCGCGAATAGATGTCGTAGGCCCGTTCGCCGCGGGCCGTCTGTTCGATCACCATCGGGATCAGGTTGAGGTCAAGGGCGGGGGCGGCCCTGGTTGCGACATGGGGAGTAAGGGAACGCTTCATGCGGGAGACTCCGGAGGTTCGGGAGTGGCGGTAGATTCGAGGCCGATCACCCGGGCAAAAGTATCCGGAACCTCTTCGACCTTCGCCCGGTCGATCAGCCAGTCGACGAGCTGTTCTTCGAGTGCGAGGCGCTCGATGTCAGCCCGGATTTCCGGGCGGGTACGGAAATCATCAGGCAGCTTGCCGGCCCCGTTTTCCTGGGCGAGTGTTTCAAACAGGGCCTCCACACGGGCGGGCTCCGGCGCCAGTTGGAGTTCGCGAATGAGCTCGCGGTAAACCAGTGACAGGGTCACGCGTTGACGCGCCGCGGCTTCATACCGGAGCCTGAGCGAGTCCGGGATCTCCTCGGTCATCTCGAGACCGAGCTGGCGGAGCGTGCTCCGGTGCATTTCGCGAATCTCCTGCTCGACAAGCGCACGCGGCAACTCGATCGGGTTGTCGGCCGCGAGGTGGTCGTTGATCGCCCCTCGCAGTCTGTGGCGGATGGCGTCCTCGAGCTCACGCCCCATGCTGTCACGGACTTCCCGCTGCCATTCCTCGACGCTGTTGGTTCCGAAACTCTGACAGAAAGCCTGGTCGACCTCCGGCAGGTGGAGTTCATCCACTTCCCGTGCCCGGACCGTGAAGCGGACCTCCCGCCCGGCCAGTTTCTCCTGGCCATAATCGCGGGAGAACGTGAGGCTGAACCGCCGTTCCTCGTCCTTGCGGATCCCCGCAAGTGCCTCCTCGAACCCCGGGATCTCGCGCCCGGCTCCGAGTTCGACATAGACCTCGCGGCCAGCCTGACCCGGAAACGCCGTTCCGTCGCTCAGTTCGGCGTCGTAGTCAATCCGGACCCGGTCGCCGGTCCGGGCCTCCCGTTCGACCGGATGCCAATGGGCCCGTTGCCGCCTCAATCGGGCAACCACCGCTTGAGTGTCCTGTTCGGTGATCTCCACCCGCGGCCGCTCGAGCGGGATGCCCTCATATCCTTTCACCCGGAACTCGGGCATGACCTCGAAGACCGCGGTGACGGTCACGGGCTGGCCGGGAGCGGCGGGCGGCACCTCGAAGGCCGGGGCGGATGCCGGGCGCAGGGACTGGGAGGCCACCGAGTCCCAGTACCGGCGCTCGATGAGATCACGCAGGACTTCCTGCCGGATCTCGGAGCCGTAATGCTGTCGGACCACGCCCAATGGGGCCTTGCCCGGGCGGAACCCCCGGATGCGGCTTTTGGCCGAAAGCTTCCGGAGCCTTTCATCGACACGCGAGTCCAGTTCCTGGGCCTCCAAGACGAAGGTGAGCCGCCGGACCAACCCGTCACCTGATTGAACTGCCACCGACATCTGCTGACCCCCGTCCAAGCCGTTCCCGCCGGAACGCCGGCACCGATGGTGCGAAAGGAGAGATTCGAACTCTCACGGGATTTCCCCACTGGTACCTAAAACCAGCGCGTCTACCAGTTCCGCCACTTTCGCGCGGACGGCACCCCCCGGAGCACGATACCCGATGGATCAATCGGAATCAAACACCGTCCGCCTATTTTACCTGAACCCGCGGGCTTTCGGACCCCTCCTCCATCCCCCCGGCCGGGTCCAGTCCGCGCAGTCACGGACGAGACTCCGGATGGCAGGCCGGTCCCGGCCGCGAACCGGCCAACGCAGATGCTCATGGATGAGGGAGGCGGAAAGCGCCTGGAGAACCTGGAGATCGGCCCGGAGGGCGGCCACGTGGGGGTCCACCGGATGCCGGTGCTCGGCCTGGGCCAGTTGCCCGAGGAAGGACCGGGTGGACGGCTGGTCCAACGTCTCGGCCAGAGCGATGCCGGGCGTGGCGAAGCGGCCGGGAGTACGGGCGGCTAGGCCGACCCGGATGGCCGTCTGCCAGCAGTCGGCATCCTCGAGGTGGCGGTCCGTCGCCCGTCGGCCCGGGCGCTTTCCGGGAGGGAGTCGTGCCGAGACGGCGAAGGTCTCGAGGTCGGCTCCCGCATCCGCCAGTGCGGCGCGAAGGGCATGGAAGCGCACCCTCTGGAAGGCCCGGGACTGCCGCAGCGTGGTCGGGTACCAGGCGGCGGTGACGACGGGAACGGCGTTGCGATCCGTGACGGAGAAATGGATCTTGGAGAACTCCTGCCACGGCACGAGAAGAATGGTGATGCGGGCGGGGGGCGGGATCCCTTCCCCGAGGCGCCCGACCAGGGCATACAGACGGCGGAAGCCGACCCGCCAGCCGTACGCCGTCCGGCGTCCGCCAATCCTCCCCACAAACCCCTGCCGCACCGCGTTCCGGCGCCAGAGCATCCAGGAACGGACGACCCGCGGTGGCGCCTCGACGCGCCAGTGCCAATCCCGGTAGCGCCCTTGACTCACGAGACGGGACTCAAGGCGGGCCAGCGGCGTCGTGCCGCGGTAGTGGCGGCCGTAAAGGTGGATTTTCCAGCGCACGCGGTAGGGCGGGCGGGCGGAAAGGACCCGGGCCGTGCGGATGGGAAAATCACGGATGGACGGCATCGATTCGATCCAGCCCTGCAGGCCGGTATCGTTTCCGCACCCCGCGACCTGCAGGAGAACCAGACCCGCCGCTACCAGTCCGGCGCCCGACCGATATACACCTGCCACAACACTCTCCTGGCTGACCCGATCCCGAAAACCACCCCTTCCCGTCGATCCAGAGGGTACCACGCTTGGGCGGTGAGATCACCGGACCTGCTCGTTTTCCTGTCTTCTTGGTGTTTAGGGGGTCCTCAGGCGTCATCGTCGTAACGGATCCGGAAGGTGCCGGAGAGGAGCACGGCGTCGCCGGCCTCACAGGTGACCTCGTGGACGCGCGCGACCTTCGGACCCGTCCGGAGCCGTTCCGCGAGTCGCCCGAGCGCCATTTCGGGTCCGCACGCCAAGATCTCCACCCGTCCGTCCGGCGCGTTGCGCACCCAGCCGGTGAGCCCAAGCACGCGGGCCTCGTTTTCGACGAAGCGGCGAAACCCGACGCCCTGCACCCGGCCGCGCACCCAGAAACGCCGCACCGGTGACATGGCTTTTCCCGGTGGAGGTGGAATGTCCTTCGAACCCATGGACTCGACCCCGCCCGCATCGGCCGGTCAAAACTGCATCGTAGCCGGGACGCCCAGGTTTCCACAACCCCGGCAGACCGAGCGGGTGCGATTCTCGAACGACCCGGAAAAGCACCGGGTCGCCTACCCCGATCTACGCGACTCCACGGGCATCTTCCTCGACGGGGAATCCGAGGCGGCGCCACTCCGGCACTCCGTCCTCCAGACGCCTGACCCGGTAACCTTGGCGATGCAGGGCCTGCAATGCCTCAAGGGCGAGGAAACAGTAGGGCCCGCGGCAATAGACCACAATCATCGAATCGGCCGGCCATGTGGGGGGTTCATGTCGTAACCGCTCCCAGGGAAGGTGGAGTGCCCCGGGCAGGTGCCCGGCCAGGTACTCTTCAGCGGGCCGCACATCGAGCAAGACCACGGGCTCCCGCTCGATGAGTGCCCGGAGTTCGGCCGCCCGAATGGGCGGTTCTACATCGCGGCTCCGGATCTGCTCGCCGACCAGTTTTTCAACGCTGGCCAGCGAGGTTTCGGCCACCTTTTCCAGGGCGAGCACCAGAGACGCGACTTGGTTCCCGGACAACCGGTAGAGGCGCTGCCGGCCGACCGGCCGGTCGACGACCAGACCCGCCCGCTTGAGTTTCTGGAGATGCTGGGAGGTACTCGCGATGCTGATGCCAAGGAATCCCGCCAGCACCTCGACCCGGCGTTCGCCCTGGGCCAAAAGTTCAAGCAGGGACAGCCGGTGGCAGTGAGCCAGGGCATCGGCAACCAAGGCGAACTGGCTGAAAAGGGCGTGTTGATCGGAGCGGGAAGTTAGGGACATTGACATACCAATCTTCAACTGTTATATTTAATGATAGAACATATGATGTCGCTACACAAGCGAGCCCATGCCATGATCCGTCGATTGAACCGAAAAAGACGCCTTGTCTATTGTTTTTTCACGGGTATTCTGTCCTTTTCAGCGACGCTGTTCCAACCGGACATCGCCCATCCCATCGGGTTCCTGTCGGCAGTCTCACTGGCACTCCGGACCAGCCCGGAATCCGCGATCCAAAGCGCCCGGGTCGCCTCCGCCCGTGGTCGGCTGGCCGAAACCAGGGGCCAACTCCTCCCTCACCTCGGTCTCGGATGGACGGCGGGGCGCAGTGACAATCCCCTCACCGTTCTCGGTTATCGCTTGAGCGAGGGGCGGGCGACCTTCGGCGACTTTGGCCTCGCCGGCTACACGGCTCCCTCCGCTCTCGACACCCCACCGGCTGCCCTCGACGATCCCGGTTATGCCGATGACTTCGATACCGGGATCGTGCTCAATGTCCCCCTGTTCGCAAGCGGTGTCCACACGGCCCGGTCGCGCGGTGCGCGGGCGCTGCTCAGCGCCCGCGAAGCCTATGCCGGCGCGACCCCGGCGCTCGTCACCTTCGAGGTGCTCGGCCGCTACGACGGGGTTCATGCCGCCCGCGGACTTTTCCGGGCAGCACAGCAGGCGATCCAAGCCGCCCAAAGCGACCTCAGAACCGCCCAATCCCTATTCCGGCGGGGACTCGTCATCCGGAGCGACGTCGAGGCCGCCCGCGCGCATCTCGCGGAGGTCCGCGCCCAGGAGGCCGCCGCGAGGGCCCGCTGGCAAGATGCCCTGGACAGTTTCCGCATCGCGCTCGGGCTGCCGACATCGAGTCGGGTCGTCCCGGGACCGGCTGTCCGTGTTTTGGCTCCCCGCGCACCGCTTGCGCAACTCGAACACCTTCTTTTTCTCGACAATCCCAGGCTGCGCGCCCTGCACGCCCGGATCCGGGCCCAGGACGCCTTCCTGGACGCCACCCAGGATGCGCGTGGCCCCCGGCTCAACCTCATCCTGAGACACGATTGGAACGGACAAACCCCGAGCTTCCACGCCCCATCGAACACCTTCCTCCTGGAACTCCGCTGGAACCTCTATACCGCCGGAGTCGAATCGGGTGCCGAATCCAGGGCACGAGCGCGCCGGCGCATCGCCCAAGCCGAACTCGTCCGGTCCAAACGGCGGCTCGAACGGATCCTGATCCGGCGCGAGAGAGAAATTCACGTGACCGAACGCGAGGTCCGGGCCAGCCGCGCAGCGACGCACGAGGCCCACCTCGCTGCCCACCTCGTGGCCCTGCGCTATCGCCATGGACTGGGGACACTCACCCAGCTCCTCGCAGCACAAGCCCGGCTCGACCGAGCGCGGGCCGAACTCGTGCTCAGCCGGTTCCGTTCGGTTCTCGTTCGGGCCGCGCTCCGGCTCACCCTGAACCGCCTCGATCCCGCCATGGCCGTCCCCTTTCCCCGCCATCCTAGCCACACGGAGGAATGAACATGCGCTCCTACCGCCGCCTGCTCGGTCTCTCCGTCTTGCTGCTCCTCACTACAGCCTGTGCGAGACACCCAAGCGTTTCCGCTTCCGGACCGGTCTTCCAAGTCCAGGTGGCACCCGTCCGGTCCCGCCTCCTCACCCCGGACGTCACCGTTCCCGGCCGGGTGACGCGGCGCCACAACGCCCTCCTGGCCTCCCGCCGAGGAGGCTTCATCACGGCCTCACCGGCGAAAGCGGGCCGGCACGTCCAAAAGGGAGCCCTCCTCGTCGTGGTCGGCCAGGCGTCCGCCGAAGCGGTCCTATCCCAAGCCCGTGACCGCCGGATCGCGGCGCAGGCAGACCTCACCGAGGCGAGGGTTCAAGACCGGCGGTACCACGTGCTCTACCGGGAAGGGATTGTCTCCACACACGAATACGAAACGGTCCACCGTCGCTATCTCATCGCCCGGGCTGGAGAGGAGGCGGCGGCAGCTGGCTGGGCGGCGGCTCGGGCCAACCTGGCCTATGCACGGATCCGTGCCCCCTTCGCCGGGCTCGTGGCCGAACGGTTCCTGCACCGCGGAGGATTCGCCGCACCCGGCGCTCCCCTCGTGCGGCTCGTGGGAGGTGCCGCCGAGATCCGCACCGCCGTGGCGAACCGGATCTACCGGGTGATTCGGATCGGGGAGACCGTCACCGTTTCAGTGAGCGGGCGCACGTATCAGGCCCGCATCACCCGGATGGTGGATGCGGCAAATCCTTCTACCGGAACACACGAAATCCGGCTCGCCTTCCCGGCCGCCGGGCCACGACCCGCCGATGGTGCCTTCGCCGCGGTCGCCTTCCCAGTCAGACCGGCGCCAGCCCTCGTCATACCGAAGGCGGCGCTCGTGCGGCGGGCGGGACAGGCCGGCGTATTCGTCGTGACCCGGGGCGACCTGGCCTTTTTCCAGCCGGTCCGGGCGATCCCGTCCCCGCGCGGTCGCCGGGTCGTCGCCGCCGCCGGACTCGTGGCCGGAGACCGGGTCGTCGTCAACCCGCCCGCCGGTCTTGGAAACGGTTCACGGATCGTGCCGAATCCGGCCCATGCGTGAAACCCGCCCGCTCAACCCTGCGGGCCGGCTCGCCCGGGCCTTCCTCCATTCCAAGCTAACCCCTCTTCTCATCCTGGCCACCACCCTGTTCGGGGTGCTCGCCATTCTGGAGACCCCCCGGACCTACAACCCCGACATCGTGGTACCGGTGGTCAACCTCACGGTCACGCGCCCGGCCGACTCCGCACGGGCGATGCTGGACCAAGTGGTCCGCCCGCTCGAGGCACTGATGGCATCGATTCCGGGCGTGGCCCATACCTATGGCATGGCACGGGCCGGACTCGCCACGGTGACCGTCCGTTTCCGGGTCGGTGCCAGCGAGGAGAAGAGCCTGGTCAAGGTCTACAACCAGATTCAGAGCAACCCCATTCGGATCCCGCCGGGCACGCGTCCGCCCTGGATCCAGTCCGTGAGCTTCTATGACGTACCAATCCTGACGCTCACGCTGAGCACATCGCACCTGACCGCCGTGCAGCTCCGTGTCGTGGCCGAACACGTGCTCGCCACCCTGCGCAGCGTGGCCGGCGTCGGCAAGACCTGGATCCAGGGCGCCGCAGCTCCCGCCGTCCGGGTCTGGCTCAACCCCGCCCGTCTCGCCGCCGACCGTCTCAACCCCCAAGCCGTTGCCCGGGCGATTTCTGCCGCCAACGTCACGGCCCCCGCTGGAACCCTGCTCGTCGGCGGCCAGCGGCGGCCGCTGCGCGTCAGCGCCGGACTCGGGGACGCCCACGCCGTAGGCGGGGTCATCCTCGCTGTCCGGCACGGTCGGCCGGTCTTCCTGCGGGACGTGGCCCGTATCACGACCGGGCCGGCACGCGGAGCGGTCCGTTCGACGATCGGATTCGGGCCGGCTTCCACCCACTACGGCCGGCCGGTCGAACCCGCGGTCACCCTCGCCATTGCCCGCCAGAGGGGCACCGACGGCGTCCGGGTTGCGCAGGCCGTCCTGACCAGGCTCCACCGGGTCGAACGCTGGGCGCTCCCGGCTGGCGTCCACGTCACCGTAACCCGCAATGATGGCCAGACCGCGAATGGTGCCGTCGACACCTTAATCGGGCATCTCGGCCTTTCGATCCTGGCGGTGGTCGCGATCCTGCTTGTTTTCCTGGGCTGGCGCGAGGCGTCTATCGTGGCCCTCACGATCCCCCTTATCCTGTTCGTGGTGCTGGGCGTGGGCTGGATCACCGGCCAGAGCATCAACCGCATCACACTTTTCGCGTTCATCCTCTCCCTGGGTCTTCTCGTCGACGACAGTATCGTGGTCATCGAGAACATCCACCGCCATCTGCACGGCCCGCGAACCGGGAACTTTGGGCGACTCGTCGTGACGGCGGCCAACGAGATCGGCCGTCCGACCATCATGGCGACCTTCACGGTCATCGTGGCCCTCCTCCCCATGGCCTTCGTAACCGGCATGATGGGGCCATTTATGGCTCCCATTCCCTTCAACGCACCCATCGTCATGCTGACCTCCCTCGTCATGGCCTACACCGTTGTGCCTTTCGTGGCCTATCGCTGGCTCAAAACCCGGCTGCCGACAATCCTGGCGGAGGCGAAAGCCCCCACGCTCGAAGAACGCGGTGAGGTCACCCGCGACCGCCTGCACCGGGCCTACGTCAAGGCGTTCCGCCCCCTGCTCGAATCCCCGCGCCGGCGCTGGTGGTTTTTGGCCGGAGTGGCCATCCTCCTGGGCCTCGCGCTACTCTCCCCGCTCTGGCAGTTCATCCGTCCCCAGGGCCTGAACGGTCCTCTTTCCCCGTTCGGTGTAGCGCTCAAGATGCTGCCCAACGACAACGTGAACACTCTTCTCATGGAGGTGAAGCTCCCAGCGGGCGCCCCGCTGGACGCGACGGGACGGGTGACGGAGGCGGTTGCCCGCCTACTCGGACACAACCGTTACGTCACCAATGACCAGAGCTTCATCGGCGAAGGTGCTCCGGAGGATTTCGCCTCCGTGGTCCGAGGGGACGCCTTCCGCCGGGCGCGGAATTTCGCCCAGATCCGGGTCAATCTTCTGCCCAAGAGCGACCGGACCATCGGCTCCAACGGCATTGCGCGCGAAATCGAGCGTGCACTCGAACCCATCCGCCGGCGCTACCCGGACGCTCGGGTCAAGATTCTCGAGACCCCGCCCGGACCACCGGTGCACTCCCAGATGACGGCCGCCCTGTACGGTCCTTCCTACGCGGAACTCCGGCGTCTGGCGGGGGTAATCCTCCATCGGGACTATCCCCGCATCTGGGGCATGATCAACGAAGACGACTCGGTGGGCCATGAGCGGACCGAGTACCGCCTCCGGATCAACCGGCTGGCTGCCACCCAGGACGGGCTCACGGCGGCGGGGGTCGCGGCCCAAGTGGGGGCCTACTTCCACGGGGTCGATGCCGGGACCCTCGACGAACCCCGCGCCCGGCGTCCGATCCCCATCATCCTCCGCCTGCCCCGCCCGGACCGGACCGGATCGGCGCCGCTCACGGGCCTCTTCCTCACCAACCGGGAGCACCGGCGGATCGCCCTTTCGAGTCTGGCCCGGATCGAGCACGTCCCCGCACCGCGCCCCTTTTACACCCGGGACCAGCACCCGGTGGTCTACCTCACGGGGCACATGCTCCACTCGAGTCCCGTCTATGGGGTCCTGGCGCTGACCCGGTGGCTTCACGGCCTGAAACTTCCGGACGGCCAGCGCCTGCACGTCGGCAACCTCGGTCTCACCAACTCGTCACCCCGGCTCGGGCATTACGAGCTCTTCTGGCTGGGCGAGATGCGGCTCACCCTCGACGTCTTCCGCGACCTCGGCGCCGCCTTTCTCGTGGCCATCCTTTTGATTTACCTCCTGCTCGTCGGCTACTATCGATCGTTCCTCCTGCCGGTGATCGTCATGGGCGCGATCCCACTCACCCTGATCGGGGTCTTCCCTGGCCACTGGCTTTTGGGCGAACCCTTCACCGCGACCTCGATGATTGGTGTCATCGCCCTGGCCGGTATCGTGATCCGCAATTCCCTTCTTCTCATCGACTTCATTCTCGAACACCGCGCCCAGGGACTTCCACTCAAGGCGGCCGTGCTCGAAGCCGGTGCCGTCCGGCTCCGCCCCATCCTGCTCACTGCTCTCGCCATCATCTTGGGTTCTTCGGTCATGCTTGAGGATCCCGTATTCGGCGGGCTCGCGATCTCCCTCATCTTCGGTGCGCTGGCCTCCACCGTGCTCACCCTTTTCGTCATCCCGCTCATCTATTACCTCTGGCAGTCCGACCGGAGACCCATCCGTACCCTCCCTCCACCCCTTGCGACCGTCCCGCGGTCAGGAGTTCCGTCATGACCATCGAACGCTTCATCCGCATCTTTGCCGGCTCGCTCGTGCTCGTCACCCTCGCCCTGGGCGTGCGGGCCAGTCCGCTTTTCGTGAGCAGCGATTTTCTCTGGCTCACCGCCTTCATCGGGCTCAACCTGCTCCAGAGCGGGTTTACCCGCTTCTGCCCGCTCGAGGCCGTGCTCAAGAAAGCCGGTATGCCCACCCACTGACTCCCCATTCCAGAAGATCCATCCCTGTCCCGGGTCCTCATCCCCGGCACCGGGCTCGGCGGCCCTGCCTGCCTGCAGCCTGAAATCCGCTTCCAGCAGGGAGCGGCACATCCAGGAGGTCAGGTGGGCAGACTGTTCCTATAAACCTGTACAAACTTGTACAGGGGATTGATCCGCACACGGTTGATAGGCTTTCGCCTGCAACTCGTGCCCCTTGACGCTCAGTTGCGCCGGAGAACGGGCCAGAAGAAGACGTCGGACTTCCTGATAGGGAGTGAACCGGGTAATCCCGGTATCCACGTATCTTGCCAGCACGTTCAATGCCGCGTTGTGGTCAGCCTGAAGCACATCCCCGTTGGCACGGTAAAATCGATCCCCAACGCGCTTGCCTTCCAGCAAACCGGTGGTGGAGTCCATTTGCGATGGATAGGCTGCATTCACCAGGCAATGCTCCGCCTGTCGCTGCATACAGACAGAGTCCAGGGCTTCGGCCAATACGGCTTTGGCCCAGGCACCCATCCGTCTATTGTACCGCTTCCATGCCTGCTTTTTGGCAATGGGAGCCGTTAAATCTTCCGAAATCACGACCGCCGCTTTATCCACGATCGACTGTGCGGACTGGTAAGCGATCGTGCGCAGTTGCTTGCGGGTCCGTTCCTTGCGGACGTCGATCTTGATGCGCCCAAGATTACAGAACCGGATATGGTCTGCTTTGGCGGTCCGCCCCGCCTCCCGATGCTTCTTTTCCAGCGCATGGAGTTTGTTGCGCGCCTTGCCGGTCACAGAGGTTTTGTCACTGTACGCTTTCAGCACCGGACCGAACGCCGTTCCATGGGCCACACCGTCCGAATCGGTGAAGGCTTCCGTGTACCCTTTGTCGATCCCCAGCACCTGATGGCCGCAAGGTCGCCCACGTTCTTTTGCCGTGGCGTAGTGAATCTCCGAAAAACCGTTCTTCACGATAATCCGCAGATTGCGGCCGGACAGACTGACGTTCTTGCCGCTGGAGGTGGTGGCGAGCCGAAGGGCCTCTCCGTATCTTTTGGCCATCTGGATGACGATGACCAGACGTCCATCCACGATTTCGGTGCGGTATTTGTCGGAACGCACCACAAACTGATTGGCCACCTGGGATTTCCCGTGACGGAAATGCTTGCGCATCTCTCGATGCAGAAAGTTGTCGGCGAGCCATTGGTCCTTGCGCAACAAGGCATCGAGGCGCTTGCGCTCCGCCTCATCCGAGGTCCGTGCCGCAATGGCTTTACGAACCTTCTGCTTGGCGGCAGCCTTGTAGAGCAGTAGGTCGTTCACGATGTCCTTGGTGGTTTCGTTGCGAAGGGTGCCGTCCACCGGAAGATCCATGTACCAACGTGCCGCCGAGATTTCCTTGCGAACCTCGTTGGCGGACTTGCCCACGGTCCCCAAAGCCCCAAAACGCCGCCAAAGGTCGGCCCGCACGAATCCCATCGCCTGGCAGATGAAGTGCAAGGATTCGGGAACATCAGCCTGTAGGGTGCGGGTCACCGTCGTCATTGCAAAATCTCCTTGAGTTCTTTCATTGGAAACTCCGGATAATCCTCGCGCAATTGTTTCTGGTACTTCCGCAGGCCAGACAACCGACAACTGAAGGTCTGGACAATGGAAAACAGATCTTCAACCATTTCTTGCTGCAAAGACAGGGAGTTTTGATTGACGACCACGATCTCGCAGCCGTTTTCAGAGGCCAGATGCGCAATGAGATCATAGCCGAAACGCACCAGCCGATCCTGACGCGCGACCAGCAGCTTTTCGATTTCCCCACGTTGCATGCGGTCCAGGATATTAAGAAATCGCTTGCGCTTGAAGTTCAGGCCGCCGCCCATCTCCTGAACCCATTCGTCCACGGCGACACCGGCGTTACGGCACCAGGTTTCCATGGCCGCAACCTGTGAGGCCAGATCGTCTTTTTGCCCGCCACGGCTCACGCGGCAATAAACAACGGTCAGCCGGTTTTCCGGTGCGCCACCCATCAGACGTCGCACGTCTGATTCATCAAAATAGCGATGCCCGGAGGGAAGCCGTTTGGCCACCAGTTTGCCTTCGCGTTCCCATCGACGCACCGTCTGAACCGACCGCCCAATACGCTTGGCAAACCCACCCATGCGGTAGGCCTGGCTCATAACGATCAATTACGGACATACCGGAACAGGAATCAAGCATCCGTTATTTGCTCCTTGCCATCGAACACGATGCGGCGGGTCAGCCGGCCACTCGGACGGGAGACCACGCTTGCGGTCCGGGAAGGCCGGTCCCATACCAGCCGGGGGGCAGTCGTCCAGATCCTGGCTTCCGCCCCACATCACTCCCGTCAGCCCCCTTTGCCCCCCGGGTGGTTTACCATCGATGGGAACTTGGTAGAAACCTGACCTTGGTAGAAACCTTGGATCTGGCAGGAATGCCTGATGGAGGCTCGACATGAAACGCACGATGCTCAAGAATATCCGCGGGGAAATCGTGGGCTTCCGCGACACAGATGAGCGGGGCCGCTCGTCTGCCAAGGACGTCCATGGGCGGATGGTCGGTCGTTACAATCCCCAAACCAACCTGACGCAGAACGTGCGCGGGGAGACCGAAACCCATGGGGATTCCCTGAGTTCGTTCCTGACCCGGGACTGAAAACCGTTTTCCCCAGGCAGGCCGCCCAATCCAGGGAACGGCTCCCCGTACCTACTGTTTCGAAACGCAGATCGGCTGGGGCCGGACGGTGAGCGGAGGCGGCGGGGTCCCTTCCAGCGTGGCTTGAGTCGGCACGACCGGGACGATCGGCGTCCGTGCCAAGAACTGGGGACGGATCCGCTGGCGGGTCGCCTGTTCGAAGTCGTAGGCGATCCCGATCAGCGTGGGCTCGGACCACCTCCCCGCAAAAAACGTCATGCCGACCGGCAATCCATGGACATTGCCGGCGGGCACCGTGATGGACGGATCTCCCGCGACGGCAGCCGGGCTGTCCCCGCCCGCCGTTCCGTGATCGCCGTCGACGAGATCCGTGGTCCAGGCCGGCCCTCCGGCCGGGGCCATGAGCGCCGAGAGGCGATGGACCCGGAGTGCCGCCCCAATGCCCAAGGGTCCGGTCAGGGCCTTGGCCTCCGCCAGGGCATGCCGGTAGGCCGGGCTCGTGAGCGGGCCCATGCGCTCGGCCCGGAGGAACAGGTCCTGCCCGAACCAGGGCATTTCCCGGCGGGCATGGATCCGGTCGAAGGCGATCAGTTGGGCAAGATTGTGGACGGAAAGTCCGTGACGGCGGGCCAGATAGTCGTTGAGGTCGTGCTTGAACTCGTAGAGCAGGGTCGTCGACTCGTACTTTCCATAGCGGTGGAGGTTCGGGAGCCGGACCGCCACGACCGTGGCCCCCCGGCTCCGGAGCGCGGCCACGCTGTAGTCGAGAATCCGGCGCACTTGGGGGCTCGAGCCCACGAGACCGCATACCACGCCGATGCGGGTGCCCTTGAGATGGCCCCGGGTCAGAAAGCGGCTGTAGTCGGTCGCATGGCGATCGGCGTTCCGTGTCCAGGGATCGCGCGGGTCGGAACCGGCGATCGCCGTGAGGACGGCCGCCGCATCGGCCACGCTGCGCGTCATGGGTCCGGGATCATCCTGGCTGTGCGCGATCGGCACGATGCCGGCGCGGCTCACCAACCCGAGCGTGGGCTTGATATCGACGATGCCGTTGACTGAGGCCGGACAGGTGAGCGAACCGTCGGTCTCGGTGCCGATGGCGATCGGGACCAGGCCAGCGGCAACGGCCACGGCTGATCCCGAACTCGATCCGCAGGCGTTGCGCGTGAGGACGTACGGGTTGCGGGTCAGCCCACCGACCGCGCTCCAGCCGCTGGTCGCGTGGGTGGAACGGAAATCGGCCCACTCGCTGAGGTTGGTCTTGCCGAGTATGACCGCACCGGCCCGCACGAGCCGGTTGACGATCGTGGCATTGCGAGCAGGTGGGGGACCTTCGAGCGCCAGGGATCCGGCCGTGGTCGGCATCGAACGGGTATCGATGTTGTCCTTGAGCAGAACGGGGATCCCGAAGAGGAGACCGTGCCCCCGCCCGGCCCGGAGCGCGGCGTCCCGCTCACGGGCGATCTTGAGGGCTTTCGGATTGAGCATGATGACCGCGTTGAGCCGCGGTCCCTCGTGGTTCAAGAGCCGGATCCGCTCAATGAAGTCCCGGACGAGCACGACATCGGTGATGGCCCCCGAACGGAGCTCCCGGTGGAGGGTCGCGATCGACTGATAGTCGGGGGTAACCGGACCCATGAGCGGAGCCGGATGCCCGCTGGCTACAGGAAACACGCACGTCAAGAACAAAGCCGAGACGAACCATCGTTTCATCAAACCTCCTGAGCCG
The DNA here is from genome assembly GCA_021810635.1 of Pseudomonadota bacterium. Classification (GTDB taxonomy): domain Bacteria; phylum Pseudomonadota; class Gammaproteobacteria; order JAKAQQ01; family JAKAQQ01; genus JAJZIH01. The sequence goes on from JAJZIH010000001.1 coordinate 203,130, forward strand.
GATCGCAGGAATCGGCGGAAGCCGTTTCCGTATCACAGCACAGCCGCCCCGTCCAGGTCAATCCGCCTTTTCCCGGAGGGCAGCAGGATTCCGGATCCCTGCCCCCCGGGACGCATCACTCCCGGACTCCGGGCGGCGCGGAGTTTGCCGCTAGGGAGGGGTCGCCGTGATGATCGTCGTGAAGTGCGGCTTGACCACGCCGGCGGGGAGGCGGGGGGCAGCTCCGCACCCCATTGGGAACCCGCGCCGACCACGACCCGCGCACCGCTTTCCCCGATGATCCTGGGATCGACGGAACTTGCTTGGCGCAAAAGTCGGACACCCGTGCAATTCTTTTTGGGTCATGACTAGAACAGAGGTTTTTCCCGGATCATTTTCAGGATCGGTATGTATAGAACCTGGCAGGCTCGGTGAAGACAGCGGAGGGTAGATCACGCGCGCTCAGAGCACCGCGTCGAGCCCTTTGCGTTCGATGAGGTGGAGAAGCTTCATGGCGGTGCCGCCCGGCCGCTTCTCGCCGATCTCCCACTTCTGTACGGTGGACACACTCGTGTTCAAGACCGCGGCCAGTACCGCCTGGCTCACGTGCAGCTTGCCACGCAGCCGCTTGATCTGGGCCGCCGACAGGGACGGCACCTCAAGGGCACACAGCGCGTCGAAGGTCCGCAGGCGCCGCGCATCGATCCAGCCCACGCGGTGCAGATCGCGCGCACTCTCGTGTACGGCCTCAAGCAGGCGGCTGCGCGGGGGTTTCATTTTGGCCATCTCCGATCTCCGAAAAGAGGCCCTGGGTCAGGGCATGATCGATCTGCGCGTCCACGAGCGCCAAATAGTCGGACGCCAGTTCCTGAAACGCCTTAGGTTCGCGGTCGTCGATCGTCGCCCGTTCGTTCTTGCCAAAATCGTACCGGAAAAACCTGCGTTCCCCGCGGATCGTCGCCACGATCGTCCGGCGCCCCCACGCTTCCCCCGGCCGGGCAAGGCTACGCGCTTCTTGACGATCTGACCGCCCAGGTCGACATCAATAAGCCCGCGCTGCATTTCCCAAACTGCGACGCGAAGCGCTTTCGGTGAGAGTCCGACCTTGCGCATTCAGCGCACGAAAGGACGCGTACCGAGGACCCGTATCATCTCAGAAATATATTACCGAGTGATATAGTTGTCACTTGGGTTCCTCCCGAAGGTGACGTACGCGCGGAGCCGCTGACTGAGGCGCTGGATTCAACCGGATGCTCCACAACCATCGATCAGCGCCCCCAGCGGCACCCCACCAAAAATCCGAAGATCACGTTTCATGATCCTATTATTATTACTTTGAAAAATCTGGGAGGCGATGTCTCGACTCCATGCGCCAAGTCTCCTCGACGGCTTCCATTGAGTGACTCTGTTGTTGTTTTCTGAATACCGTTAAGGGTTCTTCTCCCGAATCACTCGGCCTGCCGAGCCCGCCCCTCCAACCCGCCGGACCCTGCGACCGGGAAACCCGCGAATCGGGATCTCTCCCCGTTCCCTTCGCTTCGTGCCGGGCCGCGGGACCGACCGGGTTGTGCAGCACCCGACTCAGAGGCAGCTTCCCCCGCTGGGCTCCCAAAGCGAATCGAGGGTATAACGACCCGGAGGTCGGGCGGCCAGAGCCAAGGCGGCGTCCAACGCGCCCTCGGCGAAAACCCGGCGGTCCCGGACACGGTGCCAGATCTCGATCCGTTCGCCCGTCCCTTCGATCCAGAGGGCATGGTCCCCGACGGCCTGGCCGAGGCGCAGGGAGGCGCTGGCGGTCCGTTCGGATTGGCCGCTGCCCCATGCGGCTGCCAGTGCACGGGCCGTTCCGGAAGGTGCGTCTTTCTTTGCGGCGTGGTGGATATCCAAGAGACCCGCTTCGAAAGAAGCACCCAGCCAGCTGCGAAACCCGGGGATCATCTTCGCAAGGGCCCAAAGGCCCCGGCTGAAGTTGGGTGCATGAAGAACCGGAACCCGCAGGGCCAGATCATCCAGGGACCGGTCGAGCTCGGGGGCACAGGGCGTCGTTCCCGAGACCAGGGCGATCCGGTAACGCCCACAGTACGTGATGGCCTCCCGCAACCCGTCGGGGGACGAGAAATCGACGACCGCCCCGATGCCGTCCCAGGCGGCAGTCGAGGCCCCCTCAAACCGGATGACACCGCCTCGAGCCGGCGAACCTCCCGGGCATGCCCGACCGAGGTCCGGACTATCCGGCCGGACCAGCGCGAGTCCCACCTCCACCCGCCCGGCGGATGCGGCAAGAACTTGGGCACCCATCCGGCCGGAGGCCCCGAAAACCGCGATCCGGAGCGGATCGTTCGGCATGCCTCCGTCCTTGGTTCTCAGGGCACGTCGACGGCGATGATCTGGGCCGACGTGACGACGTTGGTCGAACGCTGCGTGATCGTGCAGGCTGAGGCCACCCCGCCCGGCTGTCCCGTCAGGACCAGCGTGAAACCACCCTGGGGTCTTTTCATATTGCACTCCCTCTATGAGTCTTGGGGTTTTCCCCGGCCGAGAGCTTGTGACGCGAAGGACCGCTGCGGCTATCCTACCCAAAGCCCGGCGTCCTTGTCGATCCGCCAGCGGGCAACCCAGCCCCGGGCTCCGGAAGCCGCATCCACGGAACCGGGGGCGGACGGTATACTGGGCATCACGCGATGGGGACCGGAGCGGAAGCCTTTAGGCCCCGGATTTGGGAGCACCTCGTGAAACGACCGACCCCGCAATACCGGACCGCATTCCTGGTCCTGCCCCTGTCCTGCTTGGCGCTGGCCGCCTGCGGCAGGGGGCGGACCCAGCCGACTCCCGGCCGGCAGCCACCGGCCCGGACCCGGACGGTCTCGGGCATGCGCTCCTGGATGAAGCCCGGGATCTATCACTGGACGGTCCCGACGGCTGATGCGGGCGGCATGATCGAGGTTGAGATCGCGGGGGGAGGAGGAGGAGGCGGTAACGTCGGTTGGGTGCATACGCCCTTTGAAGGCGCCGCCTACACCTGCCACTGGCAACACGACTGCGCGGGTGCCGGCGGCGGCGGCGGCGGGGCTTCCGCAATCGTGGGGACAACCGGCGCCCTCCTCATCGCCGATGGTGGCGGCGGGGGCGGCGGGGGCAACAACCATGGCGAGAGTGCCCGCGGCGGTTTTGGTGGCTTCGGCCAGAACCGGTCGACCTTCCTGCCGATCGTGGCCTCTGCCGCAGATGAGCGGTCCTGCCACGGACCCTGCGTGTATGCGGGCGAGACGCTTACACTGACGGTGGGTGCCGGCGGCGAAGGCGCCCTGGGTGCCCAGGGTGGAACCGGAGGGATGGGCTTCGATGGACGAGGGGGATCCGGTGGCAATCGCTGCGCTTTTGGCGGACAAAGCGGCGGGACCTACGGAGGAGGAGGAGGAGGTGGGGCTTCCTGCCGCTGGAACCTTACCGGTGGTGTCGGCGGGACCGGCGGATTTGGCGGAGGGGGAGGCGCCGGCGCGGAAGACGGAACCAACTGCCTGGGTTATGGCGGGCATGGAGGCAATGCCCTGTTCAAGGGGCCTTCCTCTTCCTTCAAACCGGCATTCGAGACGGCCGGAGGCGCGGTATCCGGCGAGCGCGGCCGCTGTGGCGGCGGAGTCGGCGGCCAAGGGCACGGGAGGGTTAACTCTCCCGGCCAGAATGGACCGGCGGCACCCGGATCCGGTTCCGCAGGCGGCGGGACGGGCGGCAACGGGCACCCCGGGTTGATTACCCTCATCTGGTCCTGAGATGCCCCCACGGCTGTCCGAGCCGACTCCCGATCGCAGCCGGGCCATTTTTTCCGGTCGGAGCAGGGTCTTTTGTCGCGGAATCATCGTTCCGAACCGAAATCAGTGATTGCTTGTATTGCGCGCCCGGAGAGATTCGAACTCCCGACCCTCTGGTTCGTAGCCTTTAAAGTACTGTGCCGCCACTTCTTGTTTGCCGGTCAACGACTTACGGCTTCGATGGCACCTACACCTATTTGAATAAGGACGTTATATGGCAACATGGCCTTGTGTTTGCAATGGTTTGCAAAATACCAACTTAGGCACCTTCGGTCGCATCAGTCGCAGCGTTCTGGGTCCACTCGCACCGCCAAAGTGCGCACTTTGTATGTGAGCGACGAAAGGCTCCTGCCGCTCCATACGTCTCGATATCGGTATGCTTGGATGTTGCACGGTCGGACGTTGCTTTACACATCGGCAGCGGAAGTAAGAATCCCCAGGCAACACGCCAGTTGCTACAAAACGCTACACCTGCTACAGTTCATCCATGAGCAGAATTATTACCCAACGGGAGCTTCGCAATGAGTCCGCAGCGGTGCTCCGCGAAGTGCAGGCAGGGCAAACCCTTATCGTGACCCGCAACGGGGTACCGGTTGCCGAGCTCCGGCCGATTCAGCCGCGCCGGTTCGTGTCACGAGTAGCCATTGCCGAAGCCGCCGCGCGCGCACCCCGCATCGACGCCGCCCGCTTCCGCGCCGATATGGATGCCGTGATCGACCAATCCATCAATGGCTGAGCCGAGCCGGGGTCTGCTGGACACGTCGGTCGTGATCGACCACGACATTTTTGATACGGCTCTACTTCCCGACGAGTCCGCCATCTCTGCCGTGACTCTCGCCGAACTGGCCGCCGGGCCGCATGCCACACGCAGCGAACAGGAGCGAGCGCGACGCCAGGACCGACTGCAATGGGCCGCGGCAACATGGGATGCGCTGCCCTTTGATGCCGAGGCTGCCCGCCTGTACGGCCGGATATTCGCAGCCACCAAGGCGGCCGGACAATCCAGTCGCGCACGCTTGGCGGATCTGCTTATTGCCTCCACCGCCGCGGCCAGCGGCCTGCCGCTCTACACCCGTAACCCTTCCGACTTTGCCGCCCTAAAACGACTCGTGAAGGTCATCGTTCTCTGACTGCCTGTCCCTGACGAATTGCTGTTCACCTCGCATAACCAGTGACAGTTTTGCAGCCTTGTGAACTGGCTGCGCGTCAGGCCTGCGTTGCCTGATCCTCGGAAAGCACCCACCGTCCCCGCGGGCGGGCAAGCAGCGGCGTGAGCATTCGCACGGTTTCAGAACCGGCGTATTGCTCCTTGACGCGGTCCGCCTCCTCGCGGCTCCGCCACTCGCTCACCACAAACAGGTGGGACGGCGCATCCTGGTCAACGAGGATCCGATGGGACCAGTAGCCTTCGAATCCCTTCATGTCCGACCAGATTTGGCGTGTGAGCCGGAGGCCTTCGGCTTCAGCGCCAGGGTTCAGCCAGGTTTCCCAGATGATAGTAACCATCTTTGTCCCTTGTGGGCCGTTTTCCGGCCGGGCAGTTTACCACAACCTCTCCACCAGATCCTCCGCCCGCTGGCGAGTGTAGCGCTTGAGCATCTGAAGCGTCTTGTGTCCGGTGATGGCCGTGACCTGCATGGGGGTCAAGTCCTTCTCGAAGAGCCGGGAAGTCGCCTCGTGGCGCAGGTCGTGGAAGGTCAGCCCCTCGATGCCGGCGGCTTTGCAGACCCGCTCGAAGGCCTGTGAAATGGATTCCGGGCGCAGTGCCAGACGCTCCCATCAATCTGTCGGAGCAGCGCATCGAGGACCTGCAAGGCTCTCGATGAAAGCGGCACGCGCCTCGGCGTGCCGGTCTTGGTTTCCGGAATCAGCAGCACGCGGGCTTTCTTGTCCAGGTGTTCCCAGCGCATCGCAGCGATCTCGCCGCGGCGCATGGCGGTCTCGATGGCCCAAGGGATGAGGTACTGGATTTCGCCGCCGTAGGTGCGGGCGGCTTCGAGCAGACGGGATTCCTCGCCGTCCGCGAGGCGGCGCGTTCGGCCCTGCGGGAGCTTCGGTTTGCGGACCATCTCGACCGGGTTGCCGAGGAATTCCATGCCCCACTCACGACGCGCAATGTTGAAGAGGTGTCGGAGCAGCGCGAGATGCGCGACGATTGTCTTGGGTCCGACACCCTCGCCTTCTTTGTTCTTGATCGTGTCGGCCACGTCCTTGCCCCGGATCCGGGCCATGGGGCGGCAGGCCAGATCCGACTCGCGCCACCACTTGATGATGCTTGTCTCGCCCTTGCCCCGCTTATGCGACGTGACCTCGTGCTCGTACCGATCCAGCATTTCAGAGAGCGTGGTCCCTTTGGCGTCGGTGCGCGGGATAAACGCGCCCCGGTCCATCTCAGACTCGATCAGCCGCGCCCAGGTCTCAGCCTTTGCCTTGCTGTCAAAGGTGCCGGATTGCGGAGGGTACCCGCGCCTGCGGATTTTGGCCTGCCAGACGCGCCTGCCGTTAGGCCCCTTGCGCGAGACGAAGGTCGCCATGTTGCCCTCTTGAGATTCGATTGTCCCAAATGGGGAGCGATGATGGCTAGGATTTTCTATAAGTTATTAATTAAATGGCGCGCCCGGAGAGATTCGAACTCCCGACCCCCTGGTTCGTAGCCAGGTACTCTATCCAACTGAGCTACGGGCGCGTCACACCTATTATCGGGGGCCCGGACCCCATGGGTCAAACCGGGCCATGGAACCCTCGACGTGAAATTGAGACAGGACCGACGTTCTGGAGCCCATCGGCCGATGGATGGCTCGCACCCCGGGCAACCTCTATCGAGAAGCGGCGGAACGGAGCCGAGAACCAAAAAGAAAAAACGGAGTGATGCGTGGGCTTCTCCGGATGCCCGAGACCGGCCCAACCAAGGCCACCCTCCCCTTCAGCTCCTCGCGCTGAACCGCGCCGCCGAAGCACCAGTCGATCAAATCAAAGACCGGACATCCCGCGATCTGGATCAGGAAACTCAAGGGTCCAGCAGGAACGGATCGCCACATCACGTAACGCCCACGTGTCTTTTGCTCATCCACCCGTTTCCTGAAAGCGGGGGACCCAGGAAACGTCGGGATACCGGTCACAGGCCGGGCCCTTGCTTGACTCTGGAGTTAACTCGAGGGTTTAAACTAAGGGCCGTTCACCCTGGACCGTCCCCATGGATGCCCTCAAAATCGGGGAAGTGGCCCGCTCGACCGGCCTGCCGATCGACACCATCCGCTACTACGAGCGGGTGGGGCTTCTTCCCGAACCGGCTCGCCGCCCCTCCGGCTACCGCAGTTACGGAACCGGCGCGATCCGCCGCCTGCGTTTCATCCACAGCGCCAAGGCGCTGGGATTCACGCTACCCGAAATCAAGGAGCTTCTCGCCCTGGATGCCGGCCGGAACGTGCCGGCCGTCCAGGCTGCCGCCCGCCGCAAGCTGGCCGATCTGGATCGCCGGCTCGCGGAACTGACGCGCATCCGCCTGGCGCTGGCCTCGCTCGTCGAACACTGTCCCGGGACGGGTGCCGCGGACAGCTGCCCGATCCTCGCGGCGCTCAATGACGAGGGAGGTTTGGATTCATGAGCGGGGCCATCCCGGACCGGGGGTTGGACGGGGAGACGGATCCCGTCTGCGGCATGCACGTCGACCCGCGCACGAATCCGCCCGAATGGACCTACCAGGGCCGACTCTACTTCTTCTGCTGCGAGGGATGCCGTACGAAATTCGGGACCGATCCCGGGTCCTTTCTTAAACCCTCCCCTGCGCCCGGGACCGTCCCACCGGGGACCCTGTCCCCGCCCAGCACCTCCTACACCTGCCCCATGCACCCCGAAATCCGCTCCCCCCGCCCCGGGAGTTGTCCAAAGTGCGGGATGGCGCTCGAACCCGTGATTTCGGTCACCCCCCCGGAAAGGGATGCCGAGGGGCAATCGCTGGCCCGGCGCTTCTGGATTTCGGCCGCCCTCACGCTCCCCGTCCTCGTGATCGCCATGGCCCCCGATGTCGGCCTCCTCTGGCCGGTCAACGCCAGACTTCCGCTCGACCTGCTCGAAGCTCTCCTGGCCAGTGTCGTCGTGCTCTGGGGGGGGGCGAGTTTTTTCCGCCGCGGTTTCGAGGGACTCGTCCGCGGCAGTCCCAACATGTACACGCTGATCTCGATCGGGTCCGGTGTGGCTTGGGCCTATAGTGTCCTGGCCTTGGGATTCCCCGGACTTTTTATGGCGGGTTTCCGGGGTCCCCACGGCCAGGTCCCCACCTACTTCGAGTCCGCCGCAGTCATCATCACCCTCGTCATGATGGGCGATCTGCTCGAATTGCGGGCCCGCCGACGCACCGGATCGGCCATCCGCGCCCTGATCGGCCTCACCCCCCCCACCGCCCGGCGGCTGGGCGAAATCGGTCCGGGAGAAGACGTGCCGCTCGAGGCACTTCGACCCGGTGACCGGCTGCGGATCAGGCCCGGTGAGAGGGTTCCGGCCGACGGCCGCATCCGCGAGGGGCGAAGCCACCTCGACGAGTCGATGCTCACAGGCGAACCCGGGCCGGTTTCCCGGGGCGAGGGCGATCCGGTCACCGCAGGCACCGTGAACCTGGAGGGCTCACTCGTGATCCAGGCCGAGAGGGTCGGTGCCGACACCACCCTCAGCCGGATCGTCGCGCGCGTGGCTGAGGCCCAACGCTCGAGAGCCCCGGCCCAGCGCATCGCCGACCGGGTCGCCGCTGTTTTCGTTCCGGCCGTGGTGGCCTGTGCGCTAGCCGCCTTCGTCGCCTGGACGCTGTGGGGCCCGGCTCCGGCCGCCATCCACGGCCTGATCGCCGCAGTCTCGGTGCTGATCATCGCCTGCCCCTGTGCCCTGGGACTGGCTACGCCCATTTCCATCCGCGTGGCCTCGGGACGGGGCGCCCAAGCGGGTGTTCTGTTCCGCGACGCAGCGGCCATTGAAGCTCTCGGGAAGATCGATACGATCGTGATAGACAAGACCGGCACACTCACCGAGGGCCATCCCCGACTGACCCATGTCGAGACCGTGGCCGGCTTCGACGAGGTGACGGCGCGGCGTCTGGCCGCCGGAGTCGAGGCCGGCAGCGAGCATCCCCTGGCACGCGCCGTGGTAACGGCCCTGCCGCCCGGAGTGCCCCCACCCCGCACCAGCGGTTTCCGGGCCGTGGCCGGCCAGGGCGTGGTCGGGATCCTCGACCAACGACAGGTTGCGCTCGGCAACGAAACCCTCATGCGGAATCAGGGTGTGGACTTTTGCGAACCCGGGGAAGCGATGGGCCGCCTGCGTGCCGAAGGCGCCACCGTCATGTTCCTCGCCGTGGATGGGAAGCCAGCCGCACTTCTCGCCGTCCAGGACTCCATCAAGCCCGGCTCCGCCCAAGCGGTCTCCGCCCTCCGCCGGGCCGGACTCCGGGTCGTGATGGCGACCGGCGATGCCGAAGCCACGGCCCGTTCCGTGGCGCAGGCCCTCGGCATCGACGAGGTGCATGCCGGGACCTCGCCCGGGGACAAGGCCGATCTCGTCCAACGCCTGAGGGCCCAAGGCCGGCGCGTGGCCATGGCGGGCGACGGCATCAACGACGCGCCGGCCCTGGCCGCCGCTGACGTCGGCATCGCCATGGGGACCGGCACCGACATTGCCATCGAGAGCGCCCCGGTCACGCTCATGAGCGGGGATCTCGGGGCGATCCTGCGCGCCATCCGGCTCTCGCGCGCCACCCTGCGCAACATCCGCGGCAATCTCGCCTATGCCTTCGTCTACAACGGCATCGGCGTGCCCGTGGCCGGGGGCGTCCTCTACCCGGTCCTGGGCCTTCTGCTTTCTCCCATGATCGCGGCGCTTGCCATGAGCCTGTCGTCGGTGTCGGTGGTGACGAACGCCCTCCGCCTCCGGAAGGTCCCCCTTTAACTTCCGGCGGATCCCGTTTTCAACCACCGGGGGCCGGGCCGGGCGACCCATCGGTCGAAGCGCATGGACCCGGGCGCCGGTTTTGAGCCCGTCGTCCACGAAAAGCCCCAGGACAATCGCGAGCCCGGATCCGGTCCTTCCCGGTCTCCCGCGCGGCCCGAGACCCCGGTCCTTAGCGCGAAGCCCGCCCGATGAAGTGATCGATGTGCGTCTCAAGCAGGGGCAGGGCCTTCGGATTGAGGTAGAGCATGTGGCCCGAGGGGTAATAGCGGAACTCGATACGCCGCATCACACTGGCGGGGAGTCCCATGTGACGGACCGTGTAGAGCGTCGCGAAGAACGGCGTCGCCATGTCGAAGTAACCGTTGTTGAAAAGCACCCGGAGCCCAGGATCGTTCAGCAGGGCCCGGGCAAGGGCCGGTGCCACGTTGAGATAGAACTGCCCGCCTCCCGTCAGCGACTCGACGGGCGGCACATAGGTCCAGCGCCATGCGGCATTGACCTTGAAATCAAGCTGCCGGTAGTGGAGTCGGCTCACGTAGCGCAGCCGGGTTTCCAAGTAGTTGTCAAAACTCGCCGTGAGCGCGCCCATGATGGCGCTCGAGGCGGCCCCGGCACTGCTCGTGCCCGGAACCGGGAGGAGCGGCTCGAGCTCGGGCATGCTGAAGCGGCCGTCGAACCGTCCGACCGTCCGTTCGGCCCCGCCCAAAAGGCGCTTCTGGAAAACGGGCAGGGAGATGCGGAGATCGGCCTTGCGCCACAGGCGGGCCGACAGCCCCGTATCGCGGGCCAGCAGGGTGGCCATCCGGTCGAGCCGGGCGGCGGGCAGGCTCGAGCCCGCAAAGAGGGCTTCCGCGTAGGGACCTTGGGCGAACTGCTCCACCTGGCGTACCCAGACGGCCAGGTTTTTCGGTTCGGGATGAAGCCGGTGGTGATACCAGGCCACCGCAGCATAGGACGGCAGGTAGAAGATGTAGGGCAAGTCATTGCCCGGCGCGAAGGCCAAAGTCGGGAAGTCGAGCACCGTCGAACACATGACAACGCCGTTGAGGTCGATCCCGTGACGGGCCAGATCGGCTGCCAAAACCGCCGAGCGCGTCGTGCCGTAGCTCTCACCCAGAAGGAACTTGGGCGAGTTCCAGCGCCGGGCCCGGGTCAGGTATTCGGCGATGAACTCGCGGAAGGCCCGGGCATCGGCGTTGATGCCGTAGAACATCTTGGGAGAGCCCGCAGGCAGGATGCGGCTCAGGCCGGTTCCCACCGCATCCACGAACACGAGGTCCGTGGCACCGAGGATCGTGTCGGGGTTGGGCACGATCCGGTAGGGCGGGCGGGTGCCATGGACGGACCCCGGATGCGGCCAGACGATGCGGCGCGGGCCGAATCCCCCGAAATCGACCAGGACCGAGGCTCCGCCGGGACCTCCGTTGTAGGCGAAGGTGACCGGTCGGCGGGATTCGTGGCGGACGCCGTCCTTCCGGTAGGCGATGTAGAACATGCGGGCGGTGGGCCCCCCGGCCTTGTTGCGCAGGACGAGGAAGCCCGCGGTCGCCGTATAGCGGATCGTCCGGCCGTCGACCGTCACCACATGCCGGGTCGAGACGCTGCGGGCGTGGATCGGCGGGGCGACTCGGGGGGGCGGGGGCGGAGGTGCCGCACGAGCCACCGGAATACCGGCTCCGGCAACCACAAGGATCACGAACGCAAGGGGCCAACGGGGATGGTTCGGGCGCATGGGAAACCTCCAAAGCCGTTCGGGCACTTTACCAGGAACCCGGAACCGGCACCTTCCCCCCCAACTGGGCGAATTCACGAAGCCGGTCGGCCGGGAGCGGCTGGCTGATGCGATCGCCCTGGGCGAAGCCTCACCGGCTAAAACTACCACCTCTCTCCCCAGCGTCGACCATCAATCCACCGCGCGCCGTAAAACCTCAATCCCCCTCCTCCCCTCCCGGGAGATCCGGTGCGGTGGGGGACAGTTTCCAGCGGGCCACGATCTCGTAGGGAGGACCCGGCCGCGAACAGGCCAGACAAAAATCCCGGACGTGCCACTCGATGGGTCCGACCGGAAGCGGGCCGGGGGGTGGAGAGACCCCGCGGGCCAGCGTGAGATGAGGCCGGAAGACTGGGAGGGGCCGGGCCGCGCATCCCTCATCCCGAAGGGCATCCCCAAGACGGTCCACCAGCGTCAGAAGTCTTTCCGGTACCCGGCTCGGCGCCAGGCAGAGGATCCGGGAGCGGGGGAAGCCGCCCAGCCGATCCAGCCGGAGGGTGAACCCCTGGGCCCGGATCCGTCCGGCCAAAGATAGCACCCGTTCCCGCTGCGCCGCATCGAGCGCACCCAGAAAGGCCAGGGTGAGGTGGCAGTCCTCCGGGGCCGAGACCCGTATCCCCATCCTCCCGTTCTGGAGCAGGGCCCGCCCGGCGAGGGCCTGGGCCTGGTCGGCCGACGGCCAGAGCGCGAAGAAGTAATGGGGTTCAGGGCTCATCGAGATGATAGAGGAGTCCCCGGAGCGCGGCCTCGACCGTCTGCCTCCGAACCGACTCGCGGTCACCCCCGAAGTCAAAGCGACGGACCCGGGGCAGCCCGCTCCCCGGCATCCTCCGGTCCCAGCCGATGTAGACCCGACCCGGCGGGTCACCCTCCGGCCCGGCGTAGCCGCTCGTCGCCATCATCCATGAAGCCGTGCTCCGCGCGCGGAGTCCGGCGAGAAGCGCACGGACAACGTCTTCCGACACCGCGCCAAACCGCCCGAGGACCTCCTCCGGCACCCCCAGCCAGTCCCGTTTCGTGGCATCGGCGTAGGCCACAACCGATCCCAGAAACCACGCCGAGGCACCCGGGAGCGCGGTCAGGGCCTGGCCCAGCCCGCCGCCCGTGAGCGATTCGGCCAGGACGAGTGGCTCGCCGCGCGCACCGAGGCGGCTGGCGATCGCCACGAGGATCTCGTGGAGTGCGGGTTCGGGTTCCATCTGCTCGCTCCCGGTAGGAGACTCCATCTTCGCCCAGTCCGGGCCCCGGTGCCGAATCCCCCATGGGAGCCCTCCGGATCATGGTTTATGATGCGGACAGACCGCCGCCCCAGGCCTTCCTTCCGTAACGACCATGGATGCCGAAAACCACACCCCGCTCATGCGGCAGTACCTCGCGGTCAAATCCGGGCATCCGGACCGGCTCGTCTTTTTCCGGATGGGGGATTTCTACGAACTCTTCTACGACGACGCCCGGCTGGGCGCGAAACTCCTCAACATCGTGCTGACCGAGCGGGGGAGTTCGGCCGGTGCGCCCATTCCGATGGCTGGAGTGCCGTTCCACGCGCTCGAAAGCCACCTGGCCAAGCTCGTGGCACTCGGCCGCTCGGCGGTCATCTGCGAACAGATGACCGAACCGAACGGAGGCAGCCTCATCGAACGGCGGGTGACCCGCATCGTGACGCCGGGCACGCTCGTCGAGCCCGAGCTCCTCAACGCGAAGCGCGGCAACTGGATCGTGGCCCTTCTGGCCGCGGAAAACGCCCACGCCCTGGCGGCCCTCGACCCCTCGACCGGCGCCTTCCACGTCATGGAATCCCCCCTCCCCGCGCCCCTGGCCGCCGAGATCGGGCGCCTCCGCCCGGCCGAGGTGCTTCTGGCCGAGGGACCGGATCCCGCCCCATCCTTCGGAGAGGTGCTGCCCGCCGCCCGGACCGTGCTCCCCCCCTGGCATTTCGAACCGGCCCCCGCCCGCCGGAGACTCCTCGAACATTTCGGTACACGGGACCTTGCGGCCTTCGGCTGCGAGGAGCACCCGCTGGCCACGGGTGCGGCCGGCGCGCTGCTCGGTTACGTCCAGTCGACCCTGGGCGCCCGTCTGCCCCAGATCCAGTCGCTCACAATGAGGCACGAGGACGAGAGCCTCGCCCTCGATCCCGAAACCGTTCGCCACCTCGACCTCGAGGCCGATCCGGCCGCCGGGAAGCGCCTCGGGCTCATCGACCTCTTCGACACCACCGAAACCCCCATGGGCGCACGGCTCCTGCGCGAGTGGCTGCTCCATCCGCTGCGCCTGGCGTCTTTGGCCCGCGAACGGCACGAGGCCGTGGCGGCACTGCTCGCCGCCGGAAGTGAACCCGAACTGCGCCGGGAGCTTGCCGGCGTGCAGGATCTCGAACGGCTCGGGACACGGCTCGCCCTGGGATCGATCCGGCCGCGCGAACTGTGGACGCTCGCGCGAAGCCTCCGGGCGCTGCCGGAACTGGCCGCCGCCATCGCCTCCCTCCAAGGGTCCCTGTGGACCGGCCTCGTCGACTCCCTCCATCCGCACGACGAGGCGGTCCGCCTGATCGAGTCCGCCCTCGCCCCCGACCCACCGGTCCAGGTCCGCGAGGGCGGGGTGATCCGGGAAGGGTACGATGCCACGCTCGATGAACTGCGCCGGACGGGCGGAAACACGGCGGCGGCCATCGCCCGTTTCGAGGCGGAGGAGCGGGAACGAACGGGGATTCCGGGGCTCCGGGTCGGCTTCCACCGCGTCCACGGCTACTACCTCGAACTCACGCGCGGCCAAGCCGGGCGAGCGCCGGCCCACTACACGCGCCGCCAGACGCTCAAGGGCACCGAACGCTTCTCGACTCCGGAGCTCCAGGCCTTCGAGGACCGGGTTCTCTCCGCAGAGACCCGCGCGCTCGCCCGCGAACGCGAGCTCTACGAAACCCTGGTCGCGACCCTCGCCCGCGACCTCTCTGCCCTTTTCAGGACGGCGCAGGCGGTGGGGATCATCGACGTCCTGAGGACCTTGGCCGAGCGTGCCCGAAGCCTCGGGCTCACCCCTCCCGAGTTCAGCCGCGAGCCCGGCCTCTCGATCCGGGGCGGGCGCCACCCGGTGGTCGAGGAAGCCCTTCGTCCCGAACCCTTCGTTCCGAACGACCTCGAGTTTCACCCGGGCCGGAAGCTCCTCATCCTGACCGGGCCCAACATGGGTGGCAAGAGCACCTACATGCGGCAGGCGGCGCTCGCCGTGATCCTGGCCTACGGCGGTTCCTTCGTCCCGGCCGAATCCCTGCGCGTGGGACCGGTCGACCGCATCTTCACCCGCATCGGGGCGAGCGACGACCTCGCCCGCGGCCGTTCCACCTTCATGGTCGAGATGGTCGAGACGGCCTCGATCCTGCGCCAGGCCACGAACCGAAGCCTAGTCCTTCTGGACGAGGTCGGACGCGGCACCGGCACCCACGACGGCATCGCGCTCGCCTGGGCCGCGGCGCGTTACCTGTGCCGGACGGTCGGAGCCTTCTGCCTGTTTGCGACCCACTACTTCGAGCTCACCCTCCTGCCCGAAACGCTGCCGGAAGCGGCCAACATCCACGTGGCCGCCCGGGAACACGGAGGCCGGCTTCTCTTTCTGCACCGCATCGAGGAGGGTCCGGCCGGCCAGAGTTACGGACTCGAAGTAGCAGCGCTCGCCGGCGTCCCCCCGGCCGTGATCGCCGAGGCGCGGGCGAAACTCGCTGAGCTCGAAACGCCTCTGCGGCCAGCCGCCACCAGCCCAGGCAGCCAAGCCCCTCTTTTTCCCGTCCCGAGGGAAGCCTCGCAGGAGGCTCCGGAAGCAGCCCTCCGGGACGCCCTCCGTGCGGTCGATCCGGAGACCCTGACCCCGATCGAGGCTTTGAACCTCCTAGCGCGCTGGCGGCTGGAATGGTTGTCCGGAAGTCGGCCTTCGGAGGAACCCCGCTGAACGCTGAGCTTCTCCACGCCCCCCTTCGCAGCCCGGCTGCCGGGACGGTTTTCCCAGTCGAGAGAGGTGATCACGTTCTGCGCCACCGGGTCCCGCACTCGTCTTCGGGCGCGTCGCGGACGAACGGAACTTCTCGGTCGTGGCTCACCCCATCCGGCCCCGATCCCCAATCGCCCGGCTCAAGGCAGCCGGATTCGCAACCGTCTGCCGGTATGCCGTCTCGGGCGGGGGCACACCAAGGGATTCCCCGCGATCCGGTTTTGCCATACGATAGACCCATTTGAAGAGGGACTTCCATGCCATCACCCAGTGCCCGCCGTCTCGCCGCTGGCCTTCTGGCCACCTCCCTCATCTTTGTCGCCCCCGCCGTCCGGGCGGTGGGCTTTGGCCTTTCGGCCGATGCCGGCACCCCCGGGGTCGGGGCCGCGCTCTGGTTTCCCCTGGCCGGGAGCTTCCTCGATTTCCGGATCGGCTTCAATACCCTCTCCTTCAACCACGCCTACACGAGTGGTGGCATCCGCTACGATGGCCATGCGGTACTCCGCAATGTCCCCCTCCTCCTCGACTGGTACCCCGTGGGCATGGGTTTCCGCCTGACCGGAGGCGTCGTCTACAACGACAATCAGGCGACCCTCCTGGCCACCCCCGAAAACGGCACTTATACGGTCGACGGGACGACCTATCCCGCAAGCCAAGTGGCCCCGCTCACGGGGACGCTCACCTATCCCCATCTCGCCCCCTACCTGGGATTCGGGTTCGGCGATCCCTTCTCGGGGATCCTGCCGGTCTTCTTCAGCGTCGACTTCGGGGCCTTTTACCAGCGGGGCGGAGCAGTCACGCTCGGGGATCCCCAGGCCTCCGGCAATCCCTCCCTGGCCGCCGGAATCGCCGCTGAACAGGCCCACCTCGAGGCCTCAATCGGACGCTACCGCTGGTTTCCGGTGGTGAGTCTGGGATTGGGCTTCACGTTCTGACGGGGGGGCTTCCGTCCACCCAAACTACGCACGCCCCCAGGCATCGTCGAAACGGACGATGTCGTCCTCGCCAAGATATTCCCCGCTCTGGACCTCGATGACGACCAGGTTCACGAGCCCGGGATTGGCCAGGCGGTGGCGGGTGCCGGCCGGGATGTAGGTCGACTCGTCGGTTGAAAGGAGCGTCTTCCCCTCGCCGTTCTGCACTTCCGCCGTCCCCGCAACCACGACCCAATGTTCGCTCCGGTGGTGGTGCATCTGGAGCGAGAGCGCGTGCCGGGGCTTGACGACCAGGCGCTTGATCTTGAAGCGCGGGCCTTCCTCGAGGACGGTATAGCTCCCCCACGGCCGGTGGACTTCGCGGTGGCGCAGCGCGGACTCGTGACCCGCCGCCGTGAGGTCGGAGACGATCCCCTTGACCTCGTCGACACGGTCCCGGTGGGCGACCAAAAGCGCGTCCTCCGTATCGACGACGATGAGATCGCGGACGCCCACGAGAGCGGCCAGACGCCGGGGACACCAGACGTAGCAGTTCTCGGAATCGAGTGCATGGACCTCGCCCGAGATGCGGTTGCCGTGGGCATCTGGGTTGGTGAGTTCCGCGAGTGCGCTCCACGAACCCACATCGGCCCAGCCGAAATTCCCCGGCACGACCGCGACCCGCTGCGAACGTTCCATCAGGGCGTAGTCGATCGAGAGATCGGGAGCGGCGGCGAAGGCTCCGGCATCGAGCGTGACGGAATCCGCCCCTGCTCCAAAACCCGGTGCATGCACCACGGCCGCGCGGACCGCAGCCAGGAGGTCGGGAGCATGGGCGGCGAGTTCGGCCAGGAACACATCGGCCCGCATGCAGAAGATCCCGGCGTTCCAGAGAAAGCGCCCGCTCTGGACGAACTCGCGGGCGAGGGCCTCCGTGGGCTTCTCCACGAAGCGGACGACCCGGCTACCCTCGACTTCGAGATAGCCATAGCGGGTCTCCGGGCCCACCGGCCGGATGCCAAAGGCGACGAGCCGGCCGCTTTCCGCGAGCGTGATGGCTGCATCGACCGCCCGGGCGAAAGCGGCCTCGTCGCGGATGAAGTGGTCGGCCGGCAGGGCCAGAAGGACGGTTCCCGCGCCGAGGCGCCGTTCGGCCCAGAGGGCGGCGGCGGCCAGGGAAGGCCCCGTGTTGCGGGCGAGGGGCTCCAAGAGAAAAGGGGTGGCGAGGCGGGTGGAGTTCACGGCCTCGTAGGCATCGCACGTCTTGAAGACAAGTTCCTGGTGGGTCACGGTCAGAACCATCGTGACGCCGGAAAGCGCGGCGGCGCGCCCGAAGGTCTGCTCCAGGAGGCTCCCCTCCGGACCGAGCCGGAGGAAGGGCTTTGGGTGTTCCGCCCGTGACAGCGGCCACAGCCGGCGACCGGCACCACCCGAGAGAATCACGGGAAGAAGCGCCTCATTCCGCCCGGAGGTTTTTTCCCTGTTCATGGCTCCCAGGGTGGGAACGGGATTGATCGTATTGTACACCGCCCTCTCCGGCCCTCCCTGTCCGGGAGGGATCCGCATCAGAGGGGATCCCATCGGGGAAGGTGGTGAGCTTGCGCTCACCACCTTCCCACACCACCGTACGTGCGGATCTGCATACAGCGGTTCAACGAACGCACTGGAGTCGCTGCTGCTCGCGTACCGTGAGACCAGTCTCAGGTGGGTCAAGTAAGCCGCAGGAATGGCGTGGTTCATGTGGGACGCACCCGCGTTCCGCTTCCTGTTCGTCAGGCCAGCGCTTTGCCCACAGCTTCCTCCCGGCCCCATCTCGCGATGACGCCGTTGCCGCTCAGCTACTGATACATGTATAAGTAATGTCCTATTATAGATACAAAGCGAGTGGACAGTAGTTGAGGAACGCGCGCAGCAACGGCGGGTTGGCGGCGATGGTCAGGAGAGCCGCGGGGGTCTGATGCAGAAGCGCCTTGACTTCCGTGGGTGCGAAGTTGGCCAGGGAATTCATCTTGGCGTGGGCCCAAATCAATTCGACGGGATTGAGCTCGGGGGCATAGCCGGGCAACAGATGCGCGTGCACGCGGCGATGGTTACGTGCCAGCCAGCGCGCGACCGGTCCGCTGCGATGGGCGGGCAGTCGGTCCCAGATGAGTTCGATCGGCCCGCGCTGGTGGCGCCGGAGCTGTTTGAGGAAATGCAGAATTGCCGCGCCGGTGTAGTTGGCATCGACCAACACCCCGAAATAGGTGCGCACCCGGCGACGGCGGGGCGAGAGGCTGAGGGCGGCAATCACCGACACCTTGCGCCGCGAACGGCCCCGTTGGGGCAGCACCGGGGTAACGCCGCGCTGCGCCCAGGTGCGCCGCACCAGCGGGGCCATCAGAAAGCCTGCTTCGTCGCTGAAGATGAGCGTCGCGCCCCGACGGGCAGCGTTTTTTTTACCCGCGGCCATTCCACCTGTACCCAGCGGTAGATCGCCTCCTCATTGCGTTCGATCGCCCGGCGCGCCGGTTTCTGTGGACTAAAGCCCAAGGCGTACAAGAGCCGTCCCACATGGGCCACGTGATAGTGCACCTGAAAACGCCGGGCAATCATCTGCGCCACCCGCGGACAGGTCCACAGATCCGTGGGGTACCCCGCCGCCCGTGCTCCTTTGATGAGCGCTGCCACCAAGCGGCGGCGGTCTTTCTCCGCCAGCTTGGGCGGTCGTCCCGGCGTGGGGCGGGCCCGTACCGCCCGCTTACCCCCGGCACGTGCTGCGGCTTTCCACCGACGCACACTGCGCCGATCCACCCCCACGCGTCCTGCCACCTCCACCGGCCACAGCCCGTTCTTCAGCAACTCCAGTGCGCGTATCCTGCGCCGCTCCAGTTCCTCGCCACTTCCGATCGGTCGCATAGGCCACCTCCGGAAATCAGTATAGGACATTATTTATACAGGCATCAGTAATTTGGGAAGCTCTACGAGTGGGAGCGGGACGGGACGGACTTGAGCGTGGAGCATCGCGCCCAACTGCGCCAGGACCATACAACCCCTGCTCGAGAAGTTTCATGCCTGGCTGTGGGAGCAGCGCCGCAACACGGTCAACGGCAGCGGCCTGGCCCAAGTCCTCGATTACACCCTGACTCGTTGGGAAGCCTTGGCTCGTTATGCCACCCGCGGCGACTGGCCCATCGACAATAATCGAATCGAAAACACGATCCGTCCCATCGCCATCGGCAAGAAAAACTGGCTCTTCTCGGGATCGGAACGGGCCGGAGTTCGTGCGCTGCCATCCAAACCCTGATCGGGACAGCCAAGCTCAACGGCATCGATCCATACACCTGGCTCAAAGAGATACTCGAAAAACTTCCCCCCTGGCCCCACTCCAGACTGAATGAGCTGCTTCCCTTGCACCCCGAAGTTCCTTCCTGATCCGATCACTTGTCATCCCAATCTGTTCCGGTGACGGTACTCCCGGCTTCATCCAAATTACAGGTGATTCCGCCGCGCGCTGACGTTTCAACCGCCGATTTGACCTGCGTGTGATGCTGCCACGACTGGCGCGGGCGATGATGCTCTCCAAGCCCCATCCCGAGCCGGTTCTGCGCATGGCGAGCAATTTTCATGACTGAGGATCAGGGCGAATCAGGTATTCGCAAGAGTGCGCTAACCGGCCAGTGGCGACCGTCCGCTTCGCCGAAGGGTGGAACGCCCGAAATCAGCGGCGCGGACCCGCGTAGCGGGTTCGCGTCCGGTTGACCGAATTGTTGGGCGGCACCTCAAATCTACTGTTCCGTCTACTGAGCCTCGTATAATATAGTGACATTCCGGTCAAAAAAACAGGCCGGCATGCTGCAGGAAGGCGTAGCCGAGGTGGCGGTGACGGCGGATGCGTTGAAGCCCGCGACGGAGCGCGCGGGCG